>NZ_DAMDLR010000032.1:0-28917 GCF_032084975.1 Aeromicrobium sp. | reverse complement strand
GCGGCGGCCGCGAGCGCCGAGCAGCCGAAGCCGCGCAGCGAGTGGGGCCACCCGGTGCGCCAGCACCGCGGCCCGCACCGCGTCGGTCCCGGACAGTGGCGCGCTTCGTCCTGGTGAGTCCGCGCTGACCGTTCCCCCCAGCCCCGGATGTGGAACGATCGAGCCATGACCCTGCGCCACGAGCCCGACGTCACGCACGCCGACTGGTTCGTCCGCGCCGAGGCCGACTGGTGGCCCCTCGCCACCCAGGGCCCGCCCGGCTTCGAGGCGTACGCCACGGTCCGCTTCGACGACGGCGAGGGCGACACGTACCGTCCCGACGACGAGACGATGGCGATCGTCGTGGGCCTGGCCGCCCACCGCACGCGGACACCCGAGGACGTCTTCTTCGGCCTGTGGGACGGCTGGGGAGACCTCACCGACGCGAGCCGCGTCTACACGACCCTGCGCGGCAACTGGCTGCGCGACCTGTGGTTCCGGCCGACGCCGCCGCGCGTCCGTCCGGCGTTCGATGACGACGTGATCGACGGTCCGAAGGTGGACCTGCGCGGCGACCGCGCGTACCTGCTGTTCCGCGGCGCCGCCAGCGACGTCGGCCGATGGAACGCCAATCCGTGGGAAACAGACGTCGAGCGCACCCTGCCGCCCGCCTCGATCACCTGGCCCGCCGACCGCGCCTGGTTCATCGCTGCCGACGTCGACCCCGACTGGCTGTGCGTCGGCGGCTCGCAGCAGCTCATCGACGACGTGCTCGCCCATCCCGACCTGGACGCCGAACCGGCCACGTACGGCGTCATCCCCACTCTCGATCCGGAGGACCGATGAAGTTCGTCCTGGCATCCCAGTCACCCGCGCGCCTCGCCACGCTCCGCCGCGCGGGCCTCGACCCGCAGGTCATCGTGTCCGGCGTGGAGGAGGACGGCATCGAGGCCGACTCCCCCGGCGAGCTGGCCATCGAGCTGGCGTCCCTGAAGTGCCGGACCGTCGCACCGGCCTACCCGGACGCGTTCGTGCTCGGCTGCGACTCGGTGCTGGAGTTCGACGGCCAGACGCTGGGCAAGCCCGCCGACGCCGCCACCGCCCGTGAGCGCTGGTACGCGATGCGCGGCAACGCCGGCGTCCTGCACACGGGCCACTGCCTGCGCCTGGGTGAGGACGAGGTCGTCCGGCACGCCGCGACCCGCGTCCACTTCGCGCACGTCACCGACGAGGAGATCGACGCCTACGTGGCCACCGGCGAGCCGCTCGCCGTCGCCGGCGCCTTCACGATCGACGGTCTGGGCGCCGCGTTCGTCACGCGGATCGACGGCGACCACCACAACGTCGTCGGTGTGAGCGTCCCGGTGGTGCGGGAGATGGTGCACGACCTCGGAGGCACCTGGACGGACCTCTGGACGCCCGCGGCGACGTGACAGCATGGCGGCGCACTGCTGACACTTCCCGGGGGAGAGAACGTTGACCAAGGCGATGTCCGTCGTCGGCACGATCGTGCTGGCACTCACCGCGCTGACCTGGCCGACCGCGACGGCGGACGAGCCCGCCGCGGACACGGCGATGATGCTCGTCATGGACGCGTCCGGCTCGATGGCCGAGCGGACCGGCGGTGGCTCCACCCGGATCCAGGCGGCCAAGGACGGCCTCAACGACGTCATCGACGCGCTGCCGGACGAGCAGCGGGTCGGCTTCCGCGTCTACGGTGCCAGCGACGTCCCCGAGGACGACCCCGCGGCCTGCACCGACTCCGAGCGCGTCGTCGACCTCGGCTCGGACAACCGTGACGAGCTGCGCCAAGCGGTCGCCGACTACGAGCCCGTCGGCTGGACCCCGACGAGCCACGCCCTGCGCGAGGCCGCCAAGGACCTGGGCGACCGCGGCCAGCGGACGATCGTGCTGGTCTCGGACGGCGAGCCGACGTGCGACCCCGACCCGTGCGTGGTCGCGCGTGAGATCGCGAAGGACGGCATCGACATCCGCATCGACGTCGTCGGCTTCGACGTGTCGGGTCGAGCGAAGCGCACGCTGCAGTGCGTGGCCGACGAGGGCAACGGCACCTACTACGACGCCGACGACGCCGAGAGCCTGACCGACAGTCTGCGCGTCTCGTCGGTTCGTGCCTCGCGGCCGTTCGACCTGACGGGCACGCCCGTGACGGGCACGCCCACCGCCGAGAACGCCCCGCTGCTGGAGTCGGGCCAGTACACCGACACGATCACCACCGGAGGACCCGGGAACTACCGCGTGGCCCGGACCACGCCCGACTCCACCCTGCACGTCGGTGCGGTGATCAGCGGCATGAGCGGGGACCTCGGGGCGTCGGCGACGCTGCGGATGATGCGCCTCGGCGGCCTGCAGTGCACCGCCTCGACGACCTACGGCCTGGACATGTCCAGCCGGAACCCGATCTACTACGGCGGCGTCTCCAGCTGGGTCCAGGACCCCGAGTCCGAGTGCCGCACCGCCGACGAGCTGGGCCTGCAGGTCGAGCGCAGCGTCGGCCAGCTGGACGGACGACCCATCGAGCTGGCCGTGTACGAGGAGCCGCCGATCACCTCGGAGCTCGCCGTGGGCACGACCGGCGACGAGCCGCCGTGGGTGGCACCCCGCCCGGGCACGCCGACCGAGGCGGTCCCCGGGACGAGCATCGCCAACGCGCCGCAGGTCGAGCCCGGCACCTACCAGCTGGACATCAGCGCGGGCGAGACCCAGGCGCTGGCCGTCCCCGTCGACTGGGGCGAGCAGGTGCGCGTCCAGGTCGACGCGATGCTCAACGACGAGGTCCGCGAGGCGGCGAACATCGGCGCGGGCCTGGACGTGTCGATCGTCAACCCGCTGCGTAGCGACATCACCGTGAGCCTGTACGGCAAGCAGCCGGACGACTGGACGGACGCGCCACTGCCGAACATCCGCGAGAACGTCGCGTTCCGCACCGGCGCCATGTCCTGGCCGATCCACCCGGCGAACCGCGCCCAGCACCACCCGGACCGCAAGGGCGCGGCACTGGCTGGCATGCACTACGTCCTGGTCAGCCTCAAGGTGCGCGGCGACGAGGCGAACCTGCCCTACACGCTGACGCTGGAGCGCGAGAACGTGCTGGGCGACGTGGCCCCGACGTACACCGAGGTCGAGGGTCTCACCCCGCCGGCCGCCGACTCACGACTCGTGAGCTCGCCGGTCACCGAGGCCGCGGAGACCAAGCCCGAGTCCGACTCCGCCGGGTCCGGCACCGACGCCGAGGAGTCTGGCTCGGTGCTGCCGTGGGTGATCGGTGGCGCGGCCGTGCTGCTGGTCCTGTGCATCGGGGCCGTGCTGGTGGTCCGTCGGCGTCGCTGAGGTCAGGAGCGGTCCGCGTCGGCCTTCGGTGCCTGCGGCAGGACGACGGACGCGCCGTTGCTGCCGGGCCAGCAGGAGAAGCCGATCGGGACCTCCTGGCCGGCCTTGACCATCTCCTCGAGCGTGTCGAGGCACTTCGAGACCAGGACGTTCGGGTCCCGCGAGACCGAGCCGGCCAGGTTCTTGTTGGCCTGGGCCTGCGCCTTCGCGGTGGCCTCGCGCTGCTCGGCGATCCGGGTGTTGGCCACCTCGGCCTGGTAGGCGTTGATCTTCTCCTGGGTCTGCTGGTCGAAGCGGATGATCGGCAGGATCACGCTGAGCACCTCGACGTCCTCGCCGACGCGCTCGGACAGCGCCTCGTGGACGAGGTTGGAGTAGGCGTTCAGGTCGACTCCGGCAGACGTGGTCCCGCCATTGGCCGCGACGCCCTCCTTGACCGACGCCAGCGGGTCGTAGTCGCCCAGCACCTCGTTGAGTGCCGCCTTCAGCTCGCGCGTGACGAGCGAGTCGCGGATGTTCTCCATCTGGCGGTAGTCCTGGTAGAGCTCCTTGCCGGCGTCGAGCCGGATCCGCCAGCGGATCGTCGCGTCCACGCCCGAGGTCGAGCCGTTGCCGATGCGGATGTCGATCGCACGGTCGCTCCCGGTGAAGTTGTCCGTCTGGATCGTGCCGTCGAGCTTGTTGACCTTCTGCCACGGCGCCTTGAGGTGCAGGCCGTTGGAGAGCACGTCGACGGGCCGGCCGAACGACGTGACGACGCCGATCTCACGGGTCGGGACGATGGCGGTCATCGACACGAAGGCGACGACGACAACGAGCACGCCGAGCCCGAGGGCGCTCCACGTCGCCGCCGCGGACGAGCGACCCGCCGTCCGCTGGTGTCGTCGCACCAGCAACGACACGACGAATCCCACGACGAGGATGACCAACAGGAACAGCATGAACACGCGAGAACCTCCCGAGACGGCACGGTGACGAGCGCTTCACCCTACCGAGGAGTCACGGTCTGCCCTCCCCGGGTTCGGCCCCGCAGGCCGAATCGGGTCGAGGGTCAGGCGCGACGTGGGATGATGGAAGCATCATGGCCACGTCACAGCGTCCTCGACGCCACCTCGCAAGCAGCCCGTTCGCTCCGAAGCCCGACGTCATCGACGAGGTCTACGAAGCCGGCGCGCGCGTCTCCCACGACTCGTTCGGCCTCGGCCGCGTCGTCAGTGTCCAGGGCTCCACGTCCGTCCAGGTCGACTTCGGCAACGGCGCCAAGCACATCCCGCTGCCGTGCCGCTCGATGACGGCACTCTGAGGGATCCTCACTCGACCGGCAGGCCGAGCGAGCGTGCGATCAGCATGCGCTGCACCTCGCTCGTGCCCTCGCCGATCTCGAGGATCTTCGCGTCGCGGTAGAACCGCGCCACGGGGTACTCCTCCATGAAGCCGTACCCGCCGAACACCTGCGTCGCCACGCGCGTCGCGGTGACGGCCGCCTCCGACGTGTAGAGCTTGGCCACCGAGGCCGCCTGCTTGAAGCGCTGGCCCGTGATGCCGGCGTCCTTCATCGCCGCCGCCTGGTAGGTCAGCGCCCGTGAGGCATCCGCCATGACCTTGAGGTCGGCGATCTGGAACGCGACGCCCTGCTTGCGGCCGATCGGGCCGCCGAACGTCTGGCGCTCACCGGCGTAGCGCACGCACTCCTCGAGGCAGGCCTCGATCAGGCCGAGCGCCAGGGCCGAGATCGCGACGCGACCGTCGTCGAGCGTGGCGAGGAACTGTGCGTAGCCCCGGCCGCGCTCACCCAGCAGGTGGTCCGCTGGGACGCGTGCGCCCGAGAACGACAGCGGGTGCGTGTCGCTGATGTGCCAGCCGAGCTTGTCGTAGCCGGCCTCGGCCACGAAACCCGGCGTCCCCGACGGGACGACGATCGCCGAGATCTCGGGACGACCGTCGGCGCGCGTGCCCGTGCGCGCCGTGACGGTGACGAGCGAGGTGATCGCGCTCCCGGAGTTGGTGATGAACTGCTTCGCACCGTCGACGACCCACTCGTCGCCGTCCAGCACGGCCTTGGTCGCGGTGGCGCCGGCATCGGAGCCGGCACCCGGCTCGGTCAGGCCGAACCCGGCCAGCGCGCGCCCGGCCACGAGGTCGGGCAGCCAGCGCTCCTTCTGCTCGGTGGTGCCGAACGTCTGGATCGGGTTGATGCCCAGGCCAACGCCGGCCTCGAGGGTGATGCCCATCGACTGGTCGACGCGCCCCAGCTCCTCGATGGCGAGGCACAGGCTCGTGAAGTCGGCCCCGGATCCGCCGTACTCCTGTGGGGCGGTCAGGCCGAACAGGCCGAGGTCGCCCATCTCCCGGACGACGTCCACCGGGAAGTGGTGGTCCTTGTCCCACTGGGCGACGTGAGGAGCGATCCGCTCGGCCGCGAACGACCGCACCACGCGGCGGAAGTCCTCGTGTTCGCGTGACAGTTCGAAATCCATGCCCGCAGGTTAACAGGCATTAACCGACGCGGGCGTCCTGTCGCGCATGGTCCTTCGGAGTCATCTTCGGACCATCCATCCGAGAACCCCCTCGGCTGACCTTTCTGATCCGTAACCTCACCACGTCTGCTCAGTCTCTTGAGCCACATCCGTTACATCTGACTAGAGGTTTCAATGACGAACACCCCGCCGCCCTTCGATCCGAACACCAACCCGAAGGCAGCAGCCAAGGCCGCCAAGGCGTACGCCAAGGCCACCCGCCCGTGGTTCAAGAAGAAGCGCTTCATCATCCCCATCGCATTGGTCGCGCTCGCGGTGATCAGCCCTGCCCTCGGTGGTGAGGATGACGAGACTGCCGCGCAGGAGAGCAAGAGCGACACCAGTGCCGCGTCCACTCCTGCCGCCCAGGAGCAGAAGCCTGCCGCCGACAAGAAGAAGGCACCGGCTCCGAAGCCCAAGTGGAAGACTGTCGCCAAGATCTCGGGCAGCGCCGACAAGCAGTCGGACACGATCAAGTTGACCGGTGGCAAGGTCCGTGTCGTCTATGACTTCAAGGACACCTCCGGGATGGACATGATCGTTGGCGCCATCTATGTCCTGGACGAAGGCACCGACCTGATGGAGGAAGGTGGATTCCCCGAGGTCACGGTCTCCGAGTCAGGCAAGGGCGAGACGATCCTTCGCAAGGGTTCTGGCGAGTACTACGTCAAGGTCACCGCGGCCAACGCTGAATACACGGTGACGTTGCAAGAGATGAAGTAATTCCTACTTCACGAGGACATGGCCCCGTCCCATGGGACGGGGCCATGTTCGTTGGCTCACAGCGGCGCTTTAGACTCGCGACTGCCATCAGAACTCGAGGAGTATTCGTGAGCAAGCCCCTGCAGAAGGTCCTGATCGCCAACCGTGGCGAGATCGCCGTGCGCGTCATCCGCGCCGCGAAGGATTCCGGCATCGGGAGCGTGGCGGTCTACGCCGAGCCCGATCGAGATGCGCTGTTCGTCCGATTGGCGGACGAGGCCTACTCGCTGGAGGGGTCCACGCCGGGCGACTCCTACCTCGACATCGCCAAGATCATCGCGATCGCCGAGCGCAGCGGCGCCGACAGCGTCCACCCCGGCTACGGCTTCCTCGCCGAGAACGCCGAGTTCGCCCAGGCCGTCATCGACGCCGGGCTGATCTGGATCGGTCCCCCGCCGGCCGCCATCGAGAGCCTCGGCGACAAGGCGAAGGCGAAGCACATCGCGCAGATCGCCGACGCCCCGCTGGCACCGGGCACCAAGGACCCGGTCAAGGACGCCGACGAGGTCGTCGCCTTCGCGCAGGAGCACGGCCTGCCGGTCGCCATCAAGGCCGTCTTCGGCGGTGGCGGTCGTGGCCTCAAGGTGGCCAAGACGATCGAGGAGATCCCCGAGGCGTACGAGTCCGCCGTCCGCGAGGCCGTCAGCGCCTTCGGCCGCGGCGAGTGCCTCGTCGAGAAGTTCCTCGACAAGCCGCGCCACGTCGAGACCCAGTGCCTGGCCGACAGCCACGGCAACGTCGTGGTCGTGTCGACCCGCGACTGCTCGCTGCAGCGCCGCCACCAGAAGCTCGTCGAGGAGGCTCCCGCGCCGTTCCTGAGCGAGGACCAGCTGGAGCGCCTCTACTCGTCCTCCAAGGCGATCCTGAAGGAGGCCGGCTACGTCGGCGCCGGGACCTGTGAGTTCCTCGTCGCCCGCGACGGCACCATCAGCTTCCTCGAGGTCAACACGCGCCTGCAGGTCGAGCACCCGGTCTCCGAGGAGGTCACCGGCATCGACCTGGTCCGCGAGATGTTCCGCATCGCCGCCGGCGAGGAGCTGGGCTACGACGATCCCGAGATCATCGGCCACTCGATCGAGTTCCGCATCAATGCCGAGGACGGCGGCCGCGGCTTCCTGCCCGCGCCCGGCACCCTCACGAAGTGGGCTCCCCCGTCGGGCCCCGGCGTCCGCCTCGACGCCGGCTACGAGGAGGGCGAGACCATCCCGGGCGCGTTCGACTCGCTCGTCGCCAAGCTGATCGTCACGGGCCGCACGCGTGAGCAGGCCATCGAGCGCTCGCGCCGCGCGCTGGACGAGTTCGTCGTCGAAGGCATGCCCACCGTCATCCCCTTCCACCGCGACGTCCTCGACAACACCGCCTACAACGCATCCGAGGGATCGTTCGACGTCTACACGACGTGGATCGAGACCGACTACGACAACCAGCTCGAGCCCTACGCGGGCCCGTCCGAGACCGACGAGCCCGGCGAGCGCGAGCGCGTCACCGTCGAGGTCGGCGGCAAGCGTGTCGAGGTCGTCCTGCCCGGCGGCCTGGGCGCCAGCGCCGCAGCGTCGGGCGGCGCCAAGAAGGCCAAGCGCAAGGGCGGCAAGGCAGCCGGCGCGGCAGCCAGCGGAGACTCGCTGACCTCGCCGATGCAGGGCACCGTCGTCAAGCTCGCCGTCGAGGACGGCCAGGAGGTCGCCGAGGGCGACCTGGTCGTCGTCATCGAGGCGATGAAGATGGAGCAGCCGATCAACGCCCACAAGGCGGGCACGATCACCGGACTGGCCGCGGCGATCGGCGAGACCGTCGGCGCCGGCGCCGTCCTGTGCGACATCAAGGACGCCTGAGCCACACCGCTCACAGCAACGCCCCGCCTCCCTCGGGAGGCGGGGCGTTGTCGTTGGCCTCCGCGGGGCCTACCGACCGCTGGCGCCGACTTTTGGAGCGGGTTTACGCCTCCGAAGCCCCTCGGGACGTAAACGTGCACCAAAAGTCGAGGGCGGTGCCGAGCGGGGCGCGGGGGGAGCCGAGCGGCCGTCCACGACCTCAGGAGGCGCGGCGGTCGCCCTCACGGGCGGCGGCACGCGTCGTGGGCGAGACGCCCGGGGTCTTCTCGGGGGCCTGCTGGTCGACCTCGCCGAAGGCGACGCTCGCCGCCCACACCAGCAGGGTCACCAGGACCCACGTGCCCCAGCCGTGGATCCGGAACCCGGAGTCGGGCACGATCACGTTCGTCAGCGCCAGGGCGATGGCCGTCAGTGCCAGGCCGCCGGTGATCGCGGAGACGCGGAGCCAGCGCGAGCTGAGGCGCTGGGCGACGGTCCGCAGCACGACGCTCAGGATCGTGAACAGGACGACCGCGGCAGCCCACCAGGCGACCGTCAGCTCGAAGCCCGGCAGGACCCACGCCGCCAGCGCGAGCGAGACGGCATTGGCCAGGGCGGCGGTGACGATCGTGATCCAGAGGCGCGGGCTCAGCATGGGACGATCATCCCACTGCCGGCCGTCAGAAGCCGAACCAGTCCGACTTCAGGCCGAACGCCCAGCGCGCGTCCACACCGCTGATGGTCCTGGAGCCCTTGGAGCCCTTCAGGGTCATCGAGACGACGCGCCCGCCCTGGTCGCCCAGGCCGTTGCGACGGGTGATCGTGATGGATCGCAAGGTGCCGATCGGGTACTTGGACTGGATCGTCGCGGACGTGACCTTCTGGCTCCAGGCGTGGTTCTTGTTGCCGCTCCAGTCGTCCCACGGATCCGCGATGGCCTTCAGGTACGGCTCGGACCCCACGTTCGTGTATCCGCCGGACGAGCTCGAGAACTGGGTGAGGGCCGGGGCGCCGTTGTACGTCAGGATCTTGCCGCGCGTGCCGTCGATCGCCTGGTTGGTGCGGCTGGTCTCGGCCGAGACGCCGCCGTAGACCTGGCACGACGTCGTGTCGCAGATGTCGTAGTGCCTCGTCGAGCCGAGGTAGCGCGAGCCGAAGGTGCGCGCCGCCACGGACTGGGCCTTGAGGGCCTCGAGGCTCCAGCTGGACGGCATCTCGCGGGCGACGACGCCGCGCGTGTAGTCCTCGAGGCTCAGCACATTGACCGTGTCACGCGAGGTCGAGGTGGGCTTCGTGGAGCGGAGCGCGCCGCGGAACGCCTGCGTCGAGCCGTTCGGCATGACCAGCGAGATCGCCGTCGGGCCCTCGAACTGCGCGTCCGCCGGGAAGCTGCGGTACACGTACCACTTCGAGCCGGACTTGTACGACAGCGCGTTGCGGGCCTTGTTGGAGGCGGCCGGATCGATCGACCAGTCCGACGCCTTGCGGCCGTCGGGCGACGCCGGCAGGGCGAGGGTCTTGTTGGTGCCCAGGGTTCGCAGCTTCAGGCCGGACTTGTGCTTGACCCGGACCGAGTCGGTCGTGTCCGACGACAGCAGCACGCGGATCGTGGCGGACTTGTTGGCCAGCTTCGTGCCCGCGTAGTACCTGCCCAGGATCGCGCCGTACTTCTTGCCGCTGCGAGCGCCGCCCTCGGCGCCGTACTGGCTCATGCCGATGCCGTGGCCGTAGCCGTGCCCCTTGAACGTGACGGCGCCGGACTTCGGCGTCACGGTGTTCTTCGCCGACGACGGCGGCGGCGGCGGGCTGGTCGCACCCACGCCCATCGTCGGGGCGGTCGGGAAGGGCGCCTTCGTGTAGGGGCTCAGGCGCTCCTTCGTCGACGGACGGACGACCGCCACGCGGATCTGGTAGACCGTGCCCTTCGTCAGGCCGCCGACGCCGACCGAGTTCGTGGTCGTCTGGATGTACCGCTTCGGCTTGCCCGTGGCGACCGGGAGGACCTGGACGCGGTAGCCCGGAGCGCCGGCCTGCGCCTTCCAGCTGAACCGGAGGCCCTTGACGGCCCGCTTCGTCACCTTGATGCCGGTCGGCGCGACGAACTTCGGGGCCGCCGGCGCCGGGGTCGGCGCCGACGGCGTCGACGCGGCGACGCCCTTGGTGGCCAGGATCGGGTGCGGCTGGGCCGTGTAGGCGCTCACGCGCTCCTTCGTCGTCGGGTAGACGACGGCGACGCGGACGCGGTAGAGCGTGCCCTTCGTCAGCCCGCCGAAGCCCGCCTCGTTCGTGTACGTCTGGACGTAGCGGGCCTTGCCGCCCGCAACCGGCACGAGCTGGACGCGGTAGCCCGGAGCACCCTCCTGCGCCTTCCAGGTGACCCGCAGGCCCTTGACGGCGCGACGGCTGGCGGTGACGCCGCTGACGGGCGCGAACGCAGGCGTGCGGGCCGTGCCGGGGGCCACGGTCGTCCACCGGCCGAGGCGCTGCTTCTTGGCCGCGTCGTAGACGGCGACGCGCACGACGTAGGTGCGGCGCGCCGTCAGGTTCGGGACGGTGAAGCTCCTGCCGGTCGTGCGGTAGAACAGCGCGTTCGCGGTGCTGCCGGTGGGCGACACGAGGATGCGGTAGCCCGGAGCGCCCGCGACGCCCTTCCACGAGACGTTGATCGTCGTCGGACGGGCCGACGTCTTGACGTTCGTCGGCGCGGCGAACGTGGTGCTGGCGTTGGGGGCGCCCGCCGCCTTCGAGGCCTTCGAGATGTAGGTGGCGGCGCGGTCGCGCAGACCTCCCGAGGCGCCGAGCCAGGCGTAGCCGTACTTGCCCGGGCACGCGGTCGCCTTGACGTCACGGTGACCGTTGATGACCTTGTAGGTCCTGCCGCCGGCGGAGTACGTGCCCTTCGGGTTCGCGCCGAAGTACTTGAGGCGCCAGCCGACCAGGCGGACGACGGCGGACTGCATGGCCGCACTGGGCTTGACGTAGTCGAAGTGGCCCATCATCGACACGCCGGTCGCGTACTGGTTGACGGCTTCGACGCCCGAGTGCGCGGCGCGGACCTGCTTCGTCATGCCGCCCTTGCGGCCCTCGAAGATCTGGCCGAAACGGTCGACCAGGAAGTTGTAGCCGATGTCGCACCAGCCGTGGCCCTTGACGTGGTACGTCTGGTAGCTGCGCACGATGCCGGCGGACTCGGCCTTCGTGTACGTGTTCGATCCGGCCGTGTGGTGGATGACCACGCCGAGCGCCTTGGGGCGCGTCACGGGGGCGCTGCAGCTGGTGCCGGCGCCGGCCTTCCACTGCGCGCGCGTGATGATGCTGGGCATCGGGACGACCGACGGGGTGCCGTCGGCGGCCGCGGACTCGGTGGAGCTGTCGTCCTCCTCGAGCGGGGCGTCCTCGTTGGAGGTGGTGTACGCGGCGTTGCGGACGGGAGTGACGACCTCGGCCTTCCCCGGGTCGATCGTCGTCACCTTGACGTCCGACGGTGCGCCGGAGGCGGACTTCACCTCGACGGCGATCGCGTCGGCCGGGTCGCTGGTCCACAGCGGCGCCGTGCCGGGGCGCCCGCCCTCGACGGCGGACTCGGTGTCCAGCTCCTGCCAGTCGCCCCACGTGCCGTTCGTGCGCACCTGGACGCGCACCGTGACGTCACGGACGTCGGAGTCGGCGTCCCACGTCACGCCGGCCATCCGGAACGGCTCGACCTCGGTGCGCTGGACCTCCGGCTCGGAGTCCTGCACGGCGGGCTCGACCTCGATGGGGGTCTGCTCGACCTCCACCTCTTCCGAGACCGGTGCCGTGGTGGTGGAGTCGGCCGTGGCGGCCGGGGCGTTCGGGCGCGACACGACGATGTCGGTGCCGGCGGCCTGCGCGGTCGCAGGCAGTAGGAGTGCGCCGAGGACGGCGACGGAGGACAGACCAATGCTGCAGCGGGTCAGCCAGGAATGCATGGGGGAAGTCCATTCTGTGGCGTGTTCACATCTGTTGCTCTGGGAGCACAGGCATCAGAACACACATTTTGAGGGCGTTCCACCACTTTGGGGCTGACCTGCGAAACCACAACCGTGTGATTACACCGTTGCGGGCTCCAAAATTCAAGTAGAACTTCAGACTTGTCGGTGGAGTCTGCGCGCCGCCTCGCCGACCGTGCCTGACATCGACGGGTAGATGCTGAAGGCGTCGGCGATGTGGTCGACGGTCAGCGAGGCCGAGACACCGACCGAGACGGTGTGGATCAGCTCGCTCGCGCGCGGGCCCACGACCACTCCCCCGATCAGGGTGCCGGTGCCTTGGCGCGCATACAGCTTGACGAAGCCGTCGTGGACGCCCTGCATCTTGGCGCGCGGGTTCGACGACAGCGGCAGCATCGCCGTGTCGACCAGCAGGCCCTGCTCCTCGATCTCGCGTTGGCCTAGGCCGACCGCGGCGATCTCGGGCGAGGTGAAGATGTTGCTCGACACCTTGCGCAGGTCGAGCGGATGAACCGCGTCTCCCAGCAGGTGGGCCATCGCGATGCGGCCCTGCACGGCGGCGACCGAGGCCAGCATGAACACGCCCGTGCAGTCGCCGGCGGCGTAGACGCCCGGAATGTTCGTGCGCGAGACCTTGTCGACCTCGATGAAGCCACCGTCGCCTTGGGTGACGCCGACCTCCTCGAGGCCGATGCCGGCGGTGTTGGGGATCGAGCCGAGGGCCAGCAGGCAGTGCGAGCCCGTGACGGTGCGCCCGTCGGTGAGCGTGACGACGACCTGGTCGCCCTCGCGGCGCGTCGACGCCATCCGCGAGTTGTCCATGACGTGCATGCCGCGCTTGGTGAAGACGTCCTCGATCAGCGCCGCCGCGTCGGGGTCCTCGCCGGGGAGCACCTGCGCGCGGCTGGACACGAGCGTGACCTCGGATCCCAGGCCGTTGTACGCGCTGGCGAACTCGGCACCCGTGACGCCGGAGCCCACGACGATCATGTGCTCGGGCAGCTCGCGCAGACCGTAGACCTGCTCCCACGTGAGGATCCGCTCGCCGTCGGGCTGCGCGTCGGCGCTGACGCGCGGGTGCGCACCGGTGGCGATGAGGACACCGTCAGCGGGCAGCTCGACCTGGCCGTCCTCGGTGTCGGCGACGACGAGGTGCGGCTCGACCAGGCGAGCCGTGCCCTTCAGGATCCGGACGCCGATCGCCGAGACGCGATCCGCGATGTCGGTGGACTGTGCGGCCGCCAGGCGCAGCACTCGGTCGTTGACGGCCGCCAGGTCGGGGCGCGGCGCCCGCGGCACCTCGACACCCAGCTCAGCCGAGCGGCTGACTTCGTGCAGCAGGTCGGACGTGGCGATGAGGGTCTTGCTGGGGACGCAGTCGGTCAGGACGGTGGAGCCGCCCAGGCCGTCGCGTTCGACGAGGGTGACCTCGGCGCCCAGCCTGCGGGCGACGAGCGCCGCCTCGTATCCGCCGGGTCCGCCACCGATGATCACGACATGGGTCATGTCCCGATTGTCTCGCATCGCCGGGTCGCCGCTCGCGGGTGCATCCGAAGGGACCGCGCACGCGTGCGGATGACGAGCCGGCTCCACCGAGCGCGGTCGGAACCACCTTCCACCTGGTGCTGGATGGATGGCTGGTGTGGGACGGCCACTACGGACCGCTTCGCGTCGGCGAAGTGCTCGTCGCGTCGGTTGAGTTCGCGCCTGTGTCAACTCCACGGGCAATCGAGCCGGGGGCACAGCACTCATGGAGACACGTGACCGGCAACCACTACATGATGGTCGGACTCGTGCACGAGGGCTCGCAGGTCCGTGTTCTGGAGGTCGGGGACCTGCGGCTGCTTCGGTGGGGGAGGCCGGACGAGGCGACTGATCCTCTTGTTGACGGCACGACGGTCGAGGTCGAGGTGAAGCTCAACCTCAACCCCTGGGCGGAATCGGATTGGTCGCGCACTGCCGCCTCCACCCACGCAACCGATCTGCGGTGGCGCATCGACCGGATCACCCGCTTCTCGGTGGACGGCGGAGTTCCCGCCGAGATTGCCGAGTGCAGCATCGAGACCGTTGACAGCGCGACCCAGTACTGCCTCCTGGACTGCACGCTGCTCGGCGACGAGTGAGCCTCAGCGAGCGAAGCGCGGCAAGTGCGCGGACAGCTCGGTGAAGAGCGCGCCGTTGAGGCCGAAGACGACCTTGACCTCCTCGACGACGCGCTGCTGGTCCTCGCTCGTGAGCGGCAGCGAGTCCAGGCGGGCGCGGTACTGGTCCTTGTACGGCTTCGGCTTCGGGACGGCGTCGAACCGGTAGAAGGCGATGCCCTGGCCCTCGGGAAGATCGAAGGCGCGCGCGAGAATCCGGCCGATGGCCTGGCCGCCCGACAGGTCGCCGAGGTAGCGCGTGTAGTGGTGGGCCACGAACAGCGCCGGATCGGCGGCGGACGCCTCGATGCGCGCGACGTAGGTGTCGACGGCCTTGCTGCGGATCTCGGGCACGCCCGCATCACCGGCCCAGAACGCGAGGTCCTGGTCGATCGCGTCGAGGCGGTTGATCGCGGGATCGATCATCGTCCCGGCGATCGGGTCGTCGGCCAGGCGCGCGGCGACGGACTCGAGCGCGGCATAGATCGGACGGAGCATCGCGAGGTACTCGGTGTACCCGGCCTCGTTGACCTGACCGTCGAGCAGCGACGACATGAAGTTCGATCCCTCGGCGTCCTTGTGCTCGGCCTGCGAGCCGTCGCGCATCAGGACGGAGAGACCGAGTTCGGTCGGCAGCACGGTCATGGGTGACCTCCAGATCGGGGGGAACGACACCGACAACTATATGACAAGTTGTCAGATCAATCTGACGCAGTGTCAGATCGTTCACGATGTGGGACGACGAGCGGGTGGCCGTCGGGAGCCGGCAGGACGTGCACCTCGATGCCGTAGACCTGCTCGACCCGCTCGGGGGTCAGCACGTCGGCGGGCTCACCGACACTGACGATGCGGCCGTCATCCACGATCGCGATCCGGTCGGCCCTCGCGGCTGCGAGCGAGAGGTCGTGCAGCACCACGACGACCGCCCGTCCGGCGGCGGCCAGCGACCGCGCGACGACCAGGACCTCCTCCTGGTGGCGCAGGTCGAGCGCCGCGGTCGGCTCGTCCAGCAGCACGACGTCGGTCTGCTGGGCGAGCACCCGCGCCAGCGACGCGCGCGCCTTCTCGCCACCCGAGAGCGCCGTGAAGGGCCGGTCGAGCAGATGGGCGATGTCGGTGCGCTCGATCGCCTCCGCGATCGCGGCATCGTCCTCGGCGGCCGAGGTGCGGCCCACCCACGGGCTCCGGCCCATCTCGACGACCTCGCGGACCGTGAACGGGAAGCTGACCTGGTTGGCCTGCAGCAGGACGGCACGGGTACGCGCCAGGTCGGCGGCGGACCACTGACCGAGGGGGCGACCGCCGAGGCGGACCTCGCCCCGCTCCACCGGGACGTCGCCCGTGAGCGCTCCCAGCAGGGTCGACTTCCCGGCGCCGTTGGGGCCGACCAGGGCCAGCACCTCGCCGTGGTGCACGTCGAGGTCGACGTCGCGCACGATCACGCGACCACCCAAGCGACACGTGACACCACGGATCTCGTACGCGGTGCTCATGCCCATCCCCCGGCCTTCGCGCGCGTCGTGCGGACGAGGTAGAAGAAGAACGGTCCACCGATGAGCGAGGTCAGCAGGCCGATCGGCATGTCCGAGCCGGTGACGATCGTGCGAGCCAGCAGGTCGGCCCACACGACCAGCGCCGCGCCACCCACCACGCTGGCCAGCAGCAGGGTGCGGTGCGACGGCCCCAGCAGCATGCGCACGAGGTGCGGCACGACCAGGCCGACGAACGAGATGATGCCCGAGAACGCGACCGCCACTCCAGTCAGCAGGGCGACCAGCAGGATCGAGCCGATGCGCAGGCGCTCGACCCGCAGGCCCAGGTGGGCGGCCGTGCGCTCGCCGAGCGACAGCAGGTCGTAGCGCCGCGCCAACAGGCACGCGATGACGCAGGCGGGAACGCCCACGGTGGCGACGATCAGCACCTCGCTCCACCGCGAGCCGTTCATGGAGCCCAGCTGCCAGAAGACGATCTGCTCACGCGAGCCCGTGTCGGCGGCGAACATGACCAGGGCGAGACCCGCCCCCGCGAAGGCGTTGACGGCGATGCCGGTGAGCAGCAGCGTCACGACCTCGGTGCGGCCTCCCACGCGTGCCGTCCCGTA
This sequence comes from Aeromicrobium sp., assembly GCF_032084975.1. Lineage (GTDB taxonomy): Bacteria > Actinomycetota > Actinomycetes > Propionibacteriales > Nocardioidaceae > Aeromicrobium. Next base: position 12,285 of record NZ_DAMDLR010000032.1, on the reverse strand, counting down.
GACCACCACCGTGGCCAGGAAGCCTCCGGCGAAGGCCAGGACGGCGACGCCCCAGCCGCCCAGCGTGGCGACGCCGAACGCGATCGCGACGGCGGCGCCGAGGGCGGCGCCGGCCGACACCCCGACGACGCCCGGCTCGGCCAGCGGGTTGCCGAAGATGGCCTGCATGACCGCACCGGCGACCGCCAGGGTCGCGCCGACGAGGATGCTCATCGCGACGCGGGGGAACCGGATCTGCAGCAGGGTCTGCTCGATGATCGCGTCGTCGGGCCGCCACGAGGTGTCGATCCCGATGCCGTGCAGCATCGCGCCCGCGACGTCGCGCGGCCCCACGGGCAGCTGTCCCACCGAGGCCGAGACGAAGGTGCCGGCCACCAGCAGGACGGCGAACCCGACGAGGACCAGCGTGCGACGTCCGGCGCTCACCACGCCCGGGTCACTTCTGGGCCTCCGGGACGTAGACCGCGCGGCCCAGCGCCTCGACCACGCCGGGCGTGCGGGGACCGAAGGAGAGGATGTCGCCGTCGGCCATGTCCACGAAGCGCTTGTTCTGGCCCGCGGGCGTCAGGGCGATGGCCGGCTTCTCGGCCAGCAGCCCGTCGACCCCGCCGGCCGACTCCAATCCATGCGTCATCACGAGGATGAGATCGGGCTTGGCCTTGACCATCGCCTCGTCGGTGAGCGGCTGCATCGCGTTCCAGCCCAGCTCCTTGGCGACGTCGACGCCGCCGAGTGCCTCGACCAGGTCGCCCACGCCGGAGTCGTCGGCGAACAGGTAGTAGACGCCCGAGTTGCCCCGCAGGTACAGGAAGACCATTCGCAGGCGGTCGGACTCCTGCTCGGGGACGAAGCGCTGGACCTCGGCCTTGACGTCCTCGACGTCGGACTGGATCTGCGACGCGAGGGCCGCTCCGGTCTTCGGCAGGCCCACGGCCGCGCCGACGTCGCGGGCCAGCTGCGAGGACCCGGCGAAGCTCGACTCCTTGTCCAGGAAGATCACCGGGACGCCGGTGTCGGCGAGCTGCTCGACGACGTCGCGAGGGCCCATCGACCCGTCGGTGATGATGACGGTCGGGCGCTGCGCCATGACGGCCTCGGCGTTGACCGCGTGGCCCTCGGCGGTGATGAGGGGCAGGTCCTCGGCGCCGGGGAAGTCGGTGGACACGTCGCGCGCGACCAGGTTGTCGCCCAGTCCCAGACCCCACAGGGTGGCGCTGATCGAACCCGACATGTCGAACGCGACGATGCGCGACGTGTCGGTGACCGTGACCTTCCGGTCGCCCGACCGCACGTGCGACACGACGGTGGCCGGCAGCTGGGCCTTCTCGCCGACGTCGACCGGCTCGATGTTCCGGTTGGTCAGGAAGGCACTGCTGGGTCCGGTGATGTCCTTCGCGGACTGACTCGCCTCGAGCTCACTCAGTGGGGGCAGGTCCGCGCCTTCGCCGGGCTCGCTGCCACCGGCGCCACCGCCGCAGGCGGCCAGGACGGCGAGCAGGAGGGTCGAGCTCGCGACGGCGAGCGCGCGCCTCATGCGCCCGCCCGGGGGGTACGACGTCGCATGACGAGCACCGTAGCGGCGGCCGCGGCGAGCGCACCGAGCAGTGCCCCGCCGACCCACGGCAGCCACGGCGGCACGTCGGTACCGGCAGCCGTCTTCACATCGCCCAGGACGACCGCGGAGGCCTCGTCGGCGGACGGCTTCGCGACGGCCCCGCAGTCGGCGGTGCTGGTGTACGACAGGGTCACCGGGTCGAGCGCGGCGCCCGTCTCGTAGTTGGGGAACGCGGCGTTGCCGGCGCTGGTCAGCGAGGCCGGGATGTCGGCGATCGTGACGCTGTCACCCTGGCGCGTGACCGTGCCTGCGGCCAGGTCGAGGTCGGCGAACGGCACGTCGTTCATCTCTCGGCTGTCGTCCTGGCCGGACATCGCGGCGTCCATCGTGCCGCCCGTGTAGTCGACCGAGAGCGTCGCGGACCTCTCGTCGACGAAGGTCACGATCGGGTCCGAGATCCGGGTGTCCAGGGCGCCGTCGTGGCCCGTGAACTGGATGTGTCCGGCGAACGCGAGGCGGCCTGCGCGGGTGTCCTGCGCAAGGACGCCCTCGCCCTTGGTCCAGTTGAACTCGGGCGTCTCGTAACCCGCTCCCCCGCCGGTGGTCCAGTCGCCGTTGGCGATCGAGCCGGAGATGTAGGCGCGGAAGGACTCCTTGAAGCCCCAGTCGAGTCGCGCGTCCTTCAGCTCGCACCCGACGATCTCGTCGGGCTCGGCGATGTCGAGCACGATGCCCCGGTCGACGGATCCCTGGAACGTGAGGGTGTGCCGGCCGGGCTCGGTCGTGGCCGGGATGGTGCCCTTCCACGTCGCGCGGCCGGTGGCGTCCGCCTGGACGTCCTCGGCCAGCACGAGCGGCGTGGAGTAGAGGACGACGCGGATGCCGGTCTCGTTCGGCAGGAAGCCGGTGCCGCTGGCCGTGATCTCGTCGCCGGCCTTGACGTCGTCCTGCTCGACGGTCAGTCCCGTGGTGGCCGGCGGCGTGGGCGGAGCAGTCCACTCGTCCGCGCTGGTCGACGCGACCACGGCGGTGCTGCCGCCCCCGGGGCTGCCGGCGGAGCCGATCGAGAAGCTGACCGGGTCGAGCAGCTCACCGGCCGAGTAGAAGCCCCGGCCCTGGTAGGAGAAGATCGCCGTTCCGGCCGCGGTCAGTCGCGCGGGCGCGCCGGCGTAGCGGACCCAGCCGGCCTCGGTGCTCCTGGTGGCGAAGCTCAGGTCCAGCGTGGCGATGTCGAGACGGCCACGGCCGGTGACGTTCATCGACAGCGTGGCTCCCATCGGGGACGTCACCCGCACGGACGGCTGCGACATGGACAGGTCGAGCTTGCCGTCGTGCCCCCGGAACGTGACCGCACCTCCGTACGAGGTCGTGCCGGTCGCGTTCGGCGGCGTGGCCGACGTGGAGGTCTGACCGAACCGGTAGGCCGAGCCGGTCGAGGACGCACCGCCCGAGACCGCCACGGAGCCCTTCGCGATCGGGCCGGTGATGTACGTGCGGAAGCTCGACTTCACGCCCCACGTGAGGTCACCGACCCTGGCGCCGCGCTTCGTGGTCTCGTCAGCCTTCTCCGAGCGGGGCTTCTTGCCGGGCTTCGTCGGCTTGACCGGCTTCGCGGGCGGCGACTTCGGTGGCGCCGTCGCGCCCTTGACGGTCAGCTTGCCGTTCAGCGGAGCGAGCTTCGTGCCGGCGGCGTACATCGGCGAGCCGGTGTAGTCGAACATCGCCTCGCCCGCCTTGGTCAGCTTGACCTCGGCACCGTTGATGGTCACGGTGTCGCCCTTGACCCGCACTGCGTCGTCCAGCTTGACGGTGGCGAAGACGAGGCCCGGGTAGACCTTGTCCTGGCTGTCGACCACATCGGCGCGCAGGTGGGCGCGCTTGGCGTCGGCGACGATCCGCAGGTTCTGGACCGTGAAGTCCATGACTCCGTGGTGACCCGTGAAGCGGACGCCGCCCCGGGTGCGGACGTCGACGCGCTCAGAGTCCCACGTGCCCGAGGCGGACGCGAACGTCGTCTGCTTGCCGTCGTCCTTGCCGGGCGGGATCGCGTCGGTGGTCGATTCCACGAAGGGCATCGCGAGGTACGAGCGGAACGACTCCTTGAGGCCCCAACTGAGCGTGCCGCCGGTGACCTTGGACGTGTCATCGGGCGCGGGCGTGGTCCCCGGATCGGTCGGGTCCGTCGGGTCGGTGGGGTCCGTCGGGTCGGTGGGATCCGTCGGGTCCGTCGGGTCGGTGGGATCCGTCGGGTCGGTGGGCGTCTCGAGGGTCAGCTCGGCCGAGACCGGGTCCAGCGCCTCACCGGCTTCGTACATGGACGAGCCGTCGTAGGAGAAGAGCTTCTCGCCGTCGGCCGTGAGCGTGGCCGGCGCGGCGTCGATCGTGACGCTCGTGCCGTCGACCGCGACCTTGCCCGCGACGTCGACGTCCGCGACCGTGAGGCTCGCGTGCTGGTTCCCCTCGCTGTCGACAGCGTCGACCTTCAGCTGGGCCGCACCGTCGGCGATCACGAGGCGCGGCCTGGAGATCGACAGGTCCAGGACGTCGTCGTGAGCGCGGAACCGGACTCCGCCCTGGGCGGCGACGTCGGAGCCGGTCTCGGTCCACGAGCCGGTCGCGGCCGGGAAGACGAACCCGCTGTCGTTGCCGGTGGCGGGTGCCTTCGTCTCGATCGTGCCCTGAGATCCGATGTAGCCACGGAACGAGGACTTCACGCCCCAGCTGATCGTGCCGGAGGTGACCTTCGTGCCCGCCGTTTCAGCCGCGCGGGCGCTCGTGGCGGGCAGCGCCACCAGGCACAGGAGTGCCGCGAGCAGGACGGCACCGTACGCACGCATGTGGTGCGAAGAGATCTGGTGTGGCACGAGCACTCCTGTCAGTCCACGCCGTGGACCCCGGTCAGGTGAACCTAACCTGATCAGTCTAAGGTGTGCCTTACCTACAGTGGTCGGCGGGTCTGCCGACCTCCTCGAAAGGAACTGGATGTCCCCCTCGAACCTGACGCGCGGACGGCGCCTGCTGAGCGGCGCGACCGTCACGGCGCTCACCGCCGGAGTCCTCGCCTTCACCCCCACCACCGCCCAGGCAGCGGAGACGCAGACCATCGAGAGCGGCACGATCTCATGGGGCATGAAGTCGTCGTTCCGCAACTACCTGAAGAGCCCCATCGCCCACGGGACGGTCACGGCCACCGCCCCGGCGACCGACACCGGCACCCAGACGGTGTTCTCCGAGGCCGCCGGGTCGTGGGCCGACGCCACCGCCTCGGTCGGCGCCAAGGGCCGCGTTCAGTTCTACGGTCACGACGGCGCCCTCGACCTGACGCTCTCCGACCCGCGCATCGTCGTGAACGGCACGACCGCCCAGCTCGTCGTCGACGCCGTCGACAGTGACGACACGACGCACGACGATCTCGCGTTCGCGAGCATCGACCTCACCGGCAAGGTCACCTCGAACGCCCTCGGCGTCACGATCGATGCGGCCCCCACGACGCTGACCGCCGCCGGCGCCGGCGTGTTCAAGTACCAGGGCGCGAGCATGTACCCGGCCGGCACCGAGCTCGACCCGATCAGCGCCCAGTTCGAGGTCAAGGCCACGCCGACCGTCTCCGTCTCGAAGGTCGCGTTCGCGCCCGACGAGACCGCCACGGTCACGGTGAACGGCTCAGGCTTCGACCCGTCGGACGTCATCGCCACGCGCCCCCCGCTCGCGGGGAGCTCGTCCGGCCTGTACGTCGCCTTCGGCAAGTACGAGAAGATCTGGCGTCCCACCGATCCCAGTGCGCCGGCATCGTCGACGCGCAAGAACGCCGACGTGCGCTGGGCCGTCCTGAACGACGACATCGCCAAGATCGGCGGCGCTGCGGCCGGAGGCATCGAGCTCCGTCCCGATGGCACGTTCACCGCTGAGCTCGAGGTCTCCAAGGAGGCAGCGGACGCGATCGCCGGCCTGACCTCGAACCACGTCCAGTACGGCATCTACACCTACCCCGGCGGTGGCGCGAAGTTCGCCGACTGGGAGACCTACACGCCGATCTCCTTCGTCCCGGCCGCTCCGATCGCCCCGGTCGTGTCCACGCGTTACGCCAAGGGCGGCACGATCTCCGTGACCGCCCCGGTGCCCGGCACCGTCACGGTCGCCGGACTCGGCAGCAAGACGGCCACGGCCGCGAACCAGAAGCTCGCCTTCTCGGTGCCGAAGAACACGACCGCCGGCACCAAGCGCTACGCCGTGTCGTTCGTCCCGGCTGACGCCGGCCTCACGGCCCCGGCCGCCACGACCGTCACCGTGAAGATCGCCAAGCGCGCCGCGTACAAGGCCAAGCTGAAGGTCAACAAGAAGCCGACCCGCAAGGCCAAGGGCAAGGCCACGGTCAACGTCCGCGGTGTCGCCGGTGGCGCCACGACGACCGGCAAGGTCCGCCTCAAGCTGAGCAAGGGCAAGAAGCACCGCTTCGTCACGGTCAACCTGGTCAAGGGCAAGCGCACCGTGAAGCTGCCCAAGCTGGCCAAGGGCAAGTGGGTCGTCCGCGCCGCCTACTTCGGCAACGCGAACTACACGAAGCGCGGCTACGTGAAGGTGGGGTCGTTCAAGGTCACCAAGTGACCTGAGCCCCTCAGCGCCCCGGTTCGCAGTCACCTGGTGACTGGGAACCGGGGCGTTGTTCGTCTGTGGACGGCCGTGAGTCGACACGGGTCCCGCGACATCCTCGAGCATGCGCACGGTGAGGGACCAGTCTGGCGTGGTGTCGCGGAGCCAGTTGAAGCAGGTCGGCTGGACCGACGCTGACGTCCGGCGGGCAGTCAGGCGCCGTGAGCTCACGCCGGTGCACCGGGGTGTGTACGTCGACCACACCGGTCCGCTCACCTGGGAGCAGCGGGCGTGGGCCGCAGTCCTGACCGTGTGGCCGGCGGCCTTGTGCGACGAGTCGGCGCTCCGTGCCTTCGACCCCGACCGCACTGCTCGCGACGATGACTCGATCCACGTCGCGATCGACCGCGGCCGGACCGCGGTCGCACCCGCGGGCGTCGTCCTGCACCACCGCATCGACTTGGAGTCGCACGTCGCATGGAATCTCGGCCCACCTCGGCTGCACCACGACGAAGTGATCATCGATGTGGCCGTGCGTCAACGACGCCGCCTCGACGCGGTTGCGGTCCTCGCTGACGCCGTGGGGTCACGCCGCACGACCGCACAGAGGCTCATCACGGTGATCGGGTCCCGCAAACGGGTCCGGGACCGTCATTGGCTCGTCAGCGTCCTGCGCGACATCGAGTCGGGTACATGGTCCGTGCTCGAGCACGGGTACCTCACTCGGGTCGAGCGACCGCACGGGTTGCCCGGTGGGCGGCGTCAGGTGCGGCACGTGGCTGCCTCGGGCACGCGGTATCGCGATGTCGAGGTGCCGGGGTTGGCCGTCATCGAGCTCGACGGCAGACGGTTTCACTCAGGCAGTCGGCAACGCGATCGCGACCTCGAGCGCGATCTGGACGCCGCGGCGGAAGCGCAGACGACGGTGCGGCTGGGCTACGGACAGGTCTTCGACCGGCCGTGTCGGACGGCGGCGAAGGTCGCCGCCGTCCTGGCCGGGCGAGGTTGGGCGGGTCAGGCCACCTCGTGCGGACCGTCCTGCGAAGCAATGCCCCGGATTGCAGTCACCAGGTGACTGGAAACGAGGGCGTTGACGTCCGTCAGGCGCCCGCGCCGACGGCGCCCAGGACGAAGCGGGTGGTGATGTCGGCCGAGGCGTGCCGCGCCGACAACGTGGCGTGCAGGAGCGGGACGGTCGCGTCGACGTCGCCGATCGTGAACTCGCCCGATTCGACGCCGTCCTGCAGGATCTGGCGCAGCACCTGCTCGACCGCGACCACGTGCTCGCGCATCGCCATCGCCGACTCGGGCGACAGGATCGCGCGCAGCTCGGGCCCCAGCCCGATGTGGAAGTCGGCCGACGTGTCGACGTGGTGCCGGACGTAGGTCTCGAGGCGCGCGGTCGGCGAGGTCTGGCTGGCCAGCGACTCCTGCAGCTGCTCGAGGTACCGGTTCGTCTCGTCCATCGCGAAGGCGACGACGACGGCTTCCTTGTCCTTGAAGTGGTTGTAGAGCGAGGACCGGCCGACGTCGGCGCGGGTCGCCAGGTCGGCCATCGTGATGGCGTCGAACGGACGGTCGGCCATCAGCTCGACGAGCGCGTCGAAGACCCGGCGCCGCATGGCGGCGCGGTGCTCCTCCAGTGAGTCCCCGATGATCTTCGGCACGTCCGTAGAGTACGCGGCTCGGCGCGCCCCGGCTTCCCGCCCGCCGCCGCTAAGGTGGCCCGGTGAGCCCATACGACCTCGCCCGCGAAGCCGCCGACGTCCTGCGTGACCGGACGGGAGGTGCCGATCACGACGTGGCCCTCGTGATGGGCTCCGGCTGGCTGCCCGCCGCCGACGCGCTCGGCGAGCCCGAGTACGAGATCGCCACCGAGGAGCTTCCGGGCTTCAGCAAGCCCGCCGTCGCCGGCCACGGGGGCACGATCCGCTCGGTGCGCGTCGGCGACCTCCGAGCGCTGGTGTTCCTGGGCCGCACCCACTTCTACGAGGGCAAGGGCGTCGACGCCGTCGTCCACGGAGTCCGCACCGCGGCCGCCGCCGGCGTCCGCACGATGGTCCTCACCAACGGCTGCGGCGGCCTGAACCCCGCGTGGAACCCCGGCACCCCCGTGCTGATCCGCGACCACATCAACCTGACGGCCACGTCGCCGATCGTCGGCGCGAACTTCGTCGACCTCACCGACCTGTACGCGCAGCGCCTGCGCGAACTCGTCCGCGAGGTCGAGCCGACCATCGACGAGGGGGTCTACGTCCAGTTCCCCGGACCCCACTACGAGACCCCGGCCGAGGTCAAGATGGCAGGCGTCCTCGGCGGCGACCTGGTGGGCATGTCGACGACCCTCGAGGCGATCGCCGCCCGCGAGGCCGGCATGGAGGTGCTGGGCATCTCGCTCGTCACCAACCTCGCTGCCGGCATCTCGGACGCCCCGCTCAACCACGAAGAGGTCCTGCAGGCGGGCCAGGACGCCGCCACGCGCATGGGCGCCCTGCTGGCCGACCTTCTCCCGCGCGTCTGACCATCCCGCTGAGGTCCCGCCCCCGGATACGGTGAGCAGATGAACCCGCTCGAGGCTGCCCGCGACTGGTTGTCGCAGGACCCGGACCCCCAGACCCGTGACGAGCTCACCGTCCTGATCGACTCGGGCGACCCAACCGCCCTGGGCGAGCGCTTCTCCGGCCGTCTCGAGTTCGGCACCGCCGGGCTGCGCGGTGAGCTGGGCGCCGGGTCGATGAGGATGAACCGCGTCACGGTGGCGCGCGCCGCAGCCGGACTCGCGCAGTACCTCCTGCGCACGACCAAGGACCCGAGCATCGTCGTGGGCCACGACGCCCGCACCAACTCCGAGATCTTCGCGCGGGACACCGCCGAGATCATGCAGGCCGCCGGCGTCCGCGCCCTGTTGCTGCCCGAGCACCTCCCGACGCCGGTCCTGGCCTTCGCGATCGGCCACCTGGGTGCGTCGGCCGGCGTCATGGTGACGGCGTCGCACAACCCGCCGCGCGACAACGGCTACAAGGTCTACCTCGCCGACACGAGCCAGATCGTGCCCCCCGCGGACGCCGACATCTCCGCCTGCATCGACGCGGTCGGTCGCGTGGACGAGCTGCCCCGCGACACCGGCTACACGGTGCTGGGCACCGACGTGGCCGAGGCGTACCTCGACGCGGTCGTCGCCGTCGCGCCCGAGGGCCCGCGTGACCTGGTGGTCGCGTACACCCCGATGCACGGCGTCGGTGGACGCACCTTCGTGACCGCCGTCGAGCGGGCCGGGTTCGCGGCGCCGCACGTCGTGTCGGCGCAGGCCGAGCCGGACCCCGCGTTCCCGACGGTCGCATTCCCCAACCCGGAGGAGCCGGGGGCCATGGACCTCGCGCTCGAGCTGGCAGTCTCGGTCGACGCGGACGTCATCATCGCCAACGACCCCGACGCCGACCGCTGTGCCGTCGGCGTGCGCACGGACGACGGCCACCGGCTGCTCACCGGCGACCAGGTGGGCATCCTGCTGGCCGAGTCCCTGCTGAGCCGCGGCATCGAGGGCACCTATGCGTGCTCGATCGTCTCGTCGGACCTGCTCGGCCGCCAGGCCGCAGCGCATGGCCAGCCGTGGCAGCAGACGCTCACCGGGTTCAAGTGGATCGGCAAGGTCGACGGGTTGGTCTACGGGTACGAGGAGGCGCTCGGCTACTGCGTCGCCCCGCACGTCGCCCGCGACAAGGACGGCATCTCGGCGGCGCTCGTCATCCTGTCCCTGGCGGCGGCGCTCAAGGCCGAGGGCCGCACCCTCACCGACCTGCTCGAGGACGTCTACCGCCGGCACGGCTGGCACGCGACGGGTCAGCTGGCGGTCCGGGTCGAGGACCTCTCGATCATCGCGAACGCGATGGAGCGGTTGCGGACCACTCCCCCGGTCACGCTCGCGGGCGTGCAGGTGACGTCGGTCGACGACCTCGCGAACGGCTACCGCGGCCTGCCGCCGACTGACGGCATCCGCCTGGGCCTCGAAGGCGGCAGCCGGATCATCTGCCGTCCGTCGGGCACGGAGCCCAAGCTCAAGTGCTACGTCGAGGCCGTCGTCGCCGCGGACGACCTGACCGAGGCGCGCGACACCGCCGTATCGACCGTCGAGGCGATCATCACCGACCTGGGCACGTACTTCGACGTCTCCTGAGGCCACCGGCGACGTGACCGTCGCACCCGTGCGGAAGCCCGCCGCCGGGGCGTCGGAGGAAGCGGCAAAGGAGCCGAGGGAGTGCGACTCTGCCGTTGTGGCTCACGACGAGGGAGTCCCCGACGGCGGTGATCGGAAGAGGCGATGCAGCCCCGCCCCATGCCCCGCATTACCGCCATTCCAGCGTCAGCGCGATGCGCAGGAGTGTCAATTCGAAGCGAAACGCGCGGGAGCGACCTCGACCCAGGCGCCGCGGTCGGACGACGCACGGGCCGCGTCGAAGATCCTCGCGACGTGAACGGCGTCCGCCGGATCCACGGGGACCGGGGCTCCCTCGGTGATCGCCGCGGCGACCGCGGGGTAGAAGAGGTTCCACGCCCCTCTCCTGACGGGACGGGTCTGCGTTCCGGACGGGAGGTCCACCTCGATCGTCCGGTCGTCCTCGCCCCACCGGTCGCCGAGGAGCTGGGGACTCGCGCCGGAGAACAGTTGGTCCTCCTGGGGGTCGAAGCCCGTGAGGCGCGCACCACCGAGCGAACCTGACACGCGGAACCGCGGGCCCTCGGCGGCCGCGTGCACGGACGCGGCGATCATCGATCGCGCGCCGCACTCGTGACGCAGGAGCAGCAGGACGTCGTCGTCACTGACGCGGTGCGGACCGAGCACGGCGATGTCGGCGAAGACCTCCCGGACCGGACCGAGCAGCTGGACGGCCTGGTCGATCAGGTGGGGGCCGAGGTCGACCAGCGTGCCGCCCCCGTGCACCGAGTCGCGGTCTCGCGTCCATGTCGGCAGGTCGGGGCGGAAGCGCTCGATCCGGGACTCGAACCGGTCGATGCGGCCGAGCTCACCGCGGGCGACGAGTCCGGCCAGGGTCAGGAAGTCTCCGTCCCAGCGACGGTTCTGGTAGACGGTCAGCACGGGCCCCGACGTCGCCGCCGCGACGATCCGCTCGGCGTCGGCCGCGCTCGTCGCGAACGGCTTGTCCACCACGACGTGCAACCCGAGTCCGAGTGCCTCGACGGCGAGGTCCGCGTGGGTGCCCGCAGGTGTCGTGATGGTGACGCCGTCGACGCCGAGGTCGCGCAGCTCACGCAGGCCCGGGACGACGGACAGCCCCTCCGCGCGCGCCTGCTCGGCACGCTCGGCATTCGTCGACACGACGGCGACGAGCTCGAGCGCCTCGGCCGACCGGATCATCGGCGCGTGGAAGACGCGTCCGCCGGCGCCCCATCCCGCGACGGCCCAGCGCAGGGGCTCAACCATGGTCGACCTCGCTCAGGAAGCGAGCGTGGCGCTCGGACAAGGGGCCCGGGTCCCCGGGCTCCACGATCGCTCCCGTCAGCGCGGATGCGACCGGCAACGCCAGTCCGGCAGCGCCGAAGCCGAGCAGTGCCGCGCCGACCGCGGTCGCGTCCTCGAGGTCGATCCGCCGCAGGCGCCGACCCAGCACGTCCGCGAGGAGCTGGACCAGGACCGGCGACCGCGTCCCTCCACCGGCGACGTCGATGACCGGGTCGTCGACCGCGGGAATCGACTCGACCCCTCGGCGGATCGTGAAGCACAGCCCCTCGAGCGCGGCGGCGAACAGGTCGCCGCGCTGGGTCTCCAGGCCGATGCCGAACCAGCGACCGGATCCGGCCGGCGCCACGGTCGGCAGCCGCTCACCCGACAGGAACGGCACGAAGCCGGGGATCGGACGGCTCCGGTCATAGTCGCGGTAGAGGTCGTCCCATCCCCCACCGAGCAGCTCGACGACACGCGTCAACGCGATACCGGCGTTCATCACAGCGAGCATCGCGTAGGCACCACCGTCGGCCGATCGATACGTGTGGTGCGTGATGGGTCCTTCGAACCGCGGCACGACACCGGGCAGCACGACCTGGGCGCCGGAGCCGACCGTCACGACGAGCCGGCCGGGCGTCGAGGCCGAGCCGACCAGCGTCGCCGCCGCGTCCGCGCACCC
>NZ_DAMDLR010000031.1:0-31698 GCF_032084975.1 Aeromicrobium sp. | reverse complement strand
CCGTGCCCGCGGTCGACAGCGAGGCCGCCGTCATCGGAGACGGCGCCGTCCGCGCGTCGTGGTGGCGGGCCGTGACGCCGGCCTTGCGCTGGAGGGCCATGACGTCCTGCAGCGCCTCGGGCGTGGTCATCGTGACGACCGAGCCGGACTCGCCGGCGCGGGCCGTGCGACCCGAGCGGTGCATGTACGCCTTGTGCTCGGCGGGCGCGTCGTAGTGCACGACCAGGCCGATGCCGTCGACGTGGATGCCGCGCGCGGCGACATCGGTGGCGACGATGACCGAGGCGTCGCCCCGGCTGAACTGCGCCAGGTTGCGCTCACGGTTGCGCTGCGAGAGGTCGCCGTGCATGTCGACCGCCGTCAGGCCCTTCTGGGTCAGTTGCTTGGCCAGGCGGGTCGCACCTCGACGCGTGCGGGCGAACACGATGCTGCGCGGGTTGGCGCGCAGCAGCTCGAACGCGGTGGCCGTCTTCTCGGTCGCCGCGGTCACCAGGACGTGGTGCTCCATCGTCTCGACCTGGTCGTCGACCTGGTCGACCTCGAACAGGTGGTGCGTGGGCAGGTGACGCTTGACGAGCTTGTCGACGTCACCGTCGAGCGTGGCCGAGAGCAGCAGGCGCTGGCTGCGCGGGGGCGTCTTCGACAGGATCGCGTCGATCGGCTTGAAGAAGCCGAGGTCGCACAGGTGGTCCGCCTCGTCGAGCACGGTGATCTCGATGTCGTCGAGGGTCAGGCAGCGACGGTCGAGCAGGTCCGTCAGGCGACCCGGGGTGGCGATGACGAGGTCGACGCCGCCCTTGAGCGCGTTGATCTGCTTGTTGATCGGCACGCCGCCGTAGACGGTCGTGTGCTTGAGGCCGAGCTTCTGCGCGAGGGGCATCAGGGCGGTGTGCACCTGGGTCGCGAGCTCGCGAGTGGGCAGCAGGATCAGGGCGCGGGGCGCCTTCGGGCGGCTGGAGCGGCCGGCGAGACGCGCGATGACCGGGAGGCCGAACGCGAGCGTCTTGCCCGAGCCGGTGCGGGCGCGGCCGAGGACGTTGTGTCCCTCGAGGGCGACGGGCACGACGGCCTGCTGGATGGCGCTGGGGTTGACGATCTCCTGCTGCGCGAGCTTGCGCACCAGGGAGTCTGGGAGGTTGAAGGAGTCGAACGTGGGCAGCACAGGGCTGGGGTCAAGCAGAGTCACAAAGTCTCATCACTGGTAAGGGATGCCCGCTTGCCAGGGGCGCGAGAGTCGCGCTACATCGTCGGGCCGGAACACCGCACAGCACTGAGCCGGGCGTTCGCGTTCCTCCACCGTAGCAGTGAGCCGCCCCCGTGGGCGCATCGTGCGACCGTGAGACCCGACACCACGACGCGCCACGGCCCCGGTCGAGGACCGGGGCCGTGGCGGGGACGGGACGACTCACTCGAAGTAGCGGCGCGGGTTCTTCACCAGCATCGTGTCGATGTCGTCCTCGCTGACGCCCTTCTCCAGCAGCATCGGCAGCACGTCCTCGGGGATGTGGCGGAAGTTCCAGTTCGGCTGGACCTGCGCCTTCGCCTCGGGGTCGAAGTAGTCGATGTAGCAGGACGCGTCGTGCGCCAGCGTGATCTTCTCGGCGTACCCACGACGGACCAGCTCGACGATCGTGTCGACCCGCTTCTCGGTGCTGAGGTAGACGTCCAGGCCGAAGCGGTCCATGCCCAGCAGCGAGCCGTTCTCGGCCAGCTCCACGAGGTAGTCGACGTCGTCGGAGTCGCCCGAGTGGCCCAGCACGACCTTGGAGAGGTCGACACCCTCCTCCTTGAGGACACGCTGCGCCACCAGTCCCGATCGCGTGTGCGGGTTCGTGTGCACGGTCACGGGAGCACCCGTCTGCGAGCTGGTCTGCCCGACGGCGCGCATGACGCGCTCGACGCCCGGCGTCAGCCCCGGCTCCTCGATGACGCACTTGAGGAACGCGGCCTTCACGCCCGTGTCGGCGATGCCCTCGGTGATGTCCTTGACGAACATCTCGACGAGCGGCTCGGGCATGTCGAACAGCAGGCCCGGGCCGCGGTGCTCGAACTGGTGCGGGAGGTCGTTGTAGGTGTACAGGCCGGTCGCGACGACGATGTTGAGGTCGGTCTGCGCGGCGACCTTCTGGATGCGCGGGATGTAGCGGCCCAGGCCCAGCACGGTCGGGTCGAAGATCGTGTCGATCCCCGCCGCCTTGAGGTCGTTCAGTTCACGGACCGCGTCGGCGACCTTCTGGTCCTCGTCCCAGTCCTCGTAGTTGAGCCGGAACTCCTCACCGAGGACGAAGACGTGCTCGTGGACGAGCGTCCGCCCCAGCTCGCTGGTGTCGATCGGACCCTTCACGGTTTGCACGGTCGCCATGCCCACTCCTTGTTGGTTGATGTGTCGCCAGTCACAGCCTAGGATCAACAAGCATACTGAATCTGAGATCGGTTTCACTTCTTTCTGGAAGGACCCCATGACCACCACCAGCCCGGTGCGGCCCACCACGATCGACGAGCTCATCGCCCTCGAGGGCAAGGAGCTCGGTCCGACGCAGTGGCACACGCTCACGCAGCCCGACATCAACGCCTTCGCCGACGTCACCAACGACCACCAGTGGATCCACGTGGACGAGGAGCGCGCCGCCGCAGGACCGTTCGGCAAGACGATCGGCCACGGCCTGTTCACGCTATCCCTCGGTCCCGGCTTCATGGAGGAGCTGATGGCGTTCGACGGCTTCGCGCACAGCCTCAACTACGGCTACGACAAGGTCCGCTTCCCGCACCCGCGCTTCGTCGGCTCGAAGGTGCGGATGCGCGCCACGATCACGAAGGTCACCCCGAACGGCAACGGCTCGGCCCAGATCACCACGACCCAGGTCTTCGAGGGCGAGGGCGTCGAGAAGCCGATCTGCGTCGCCGAGTCGATCGGTCGCTTCACGGAGTACGGTGCGGAAGCGTGACCACCACGAAGCGAACCACCCTGGCCCAGCGTCCCACCGGGATGCCCGACGACAGCACCTGGAAGACCGAGGAGGTCGACCTCCCGGCACCGTCCGACGGCGAGTTCCTGGTCAAGGTCGACCACATCTCGCTCGACCCTGCCATGCGCGGCTGGCTCAACGACGTCCGCTCGTACCTGCCCCCGGTTCAGATCGGCGAGGTCATGCGAGCCGCCGTCACGGGCACGGTCGTCGAGTCGAACCACGCCGACTTCGCCGTGGGCGACGCCGTCACGGGCACGCTCGGCGTGACCGAGTACGTGGTCACCGACGGCACCGGCGTGCAGAAGATCGACACGTCCGTCGCCGGCCCCGCCACGTGGCTCGGCGCCCTCGGCATGCCCGGCCTCACGGCCTACCACGGCCTGCACGAGGTGGGTGAGATGAAGGAGGGCGACACCGTCGTCATCTCGGCCGCCGCGGGCGCCGTCGGCAGTGTCGCCGGCCAGCTGGCCAAGGCCAAGGGCTGCACCGTCATCGGCATCGCCGGCGGCGCCGAGAAGTGCGCGTGGCTCAAGGAGATCGGCTTCGACGAAGCGATCGACTACAAGAACGAGAACGTGCTGAAGCGGCTGCGCGAGGTCGCTCCGAAGGGCATCGACATCTACTTCGACAACGTCGGTGGCGACATCCTCGATGCCGCGCTGGCGAACCTGCGTCGCGGCGCCCGGGTGATCATCTGCGGCGCCGTCTCGACGTACAACGACGAGAAGCTGGCTCCCGGCCCGAAGCGCTACATGTCGCTGCTCGTGTTCCGCGCGAAGATGCAGGGCTTCCTCGTCTTCGACTACCCCGAGAAGGACGCAGCGGCCATCGCCGACATGTCCCAGCTGATCCAGTCGGGCCGGCTCGTCGCACGCGAGACCGTCGTCGAGGGCGGTGTCGAGGACTTCGGCCAGACCCTGCTGGGCCTGTTCGAGGGCCGCAACACCGGCAAGCTCGTCCTGAAGATCGCGTGATCGCGGTGCCGTCCGGGCGGTCCCTGACCGCCCGGGCGGCACGCCACGCCGTGCCGCATCGCGGCACCCACCGAACGGAACACCCATGAACACGCCCGGCACCGACGCCTCCCTGCGCGAGCTGCTGCAGGACCGCCGCAGCATCCGCGGATACCGGCCCGACCCCGTCCCCGTCGAGGTCATCCGCGAGGTGCTCGCCGATGCCGTCCTCGCGCCCTCGTCGATGAACACACAGCCGTGGAAGTTCCACGTGCTGACCGGCGCGGTGCTCGACCGCATCCGCAGCGAGAACACGCGCCTCATGCTCAGCGGCGCCCCCGTGCAGCGCGACGTCGTCGTCTCGGAGCGCTACGAGGGCGTCCACCGCGAGCGCCAGGTCGACATCGCCAAGCGCCTGTTCGCCGCGATGGGCATCGCGCGCGAGGACCAGGAGGGTCGCATCGACTGGACGATGCGCGGCTTCCGCCAGTTCGACGCGCCGGTCTCGATCGTCATCGCGCACGACCGCAGCCTCGAGCCGATCGCTCCGATCGCGCACTTCGACCTCGGCGCCGTCGTCCACGCGCTCGTGCTGTCGGCCTGGTCGCACGGACTGGGCACCGTGATCAACAGCCAGGGGATCATGCAGGGCGCGGTCGTGCGGCGCGAGGCGCAGATCCCCGACGACCACGTCATCTTCACCGCGGTGGCCCTGGGCTACCCGGACGCCGACTTCGCCGCCAACCACGTGCGATCGGCCCGCGAGTCCGTCGACGACGTCACGCGGTTCGTCGGCTTCGATTGAGGCTCAGGCTCGCTTCGAGCCGTCGCGCGGGATCCCCAGCGCGTTCAGCCACACGGTCGTGGCCGTCGAGACGATCGCGTCCTCGTCGGGACCTTCGTCGCCCAGGGCGAACACGTGGTACGCCATGCGGCCCAGCATGGGGAGCAGCGCTCGTGCCGCCATCTCGGGATCGAGCTCGGGATCGGCGTAGCCCTCGTCCTGCATGCGCTTGATCCACCGTGCGCTGCGTTGCACGAACGCCGCGCTGCGGGCCAGCCGGAGCCGGCGGAACTCGGGATCGATCGTGGCGACCTGCTCCAACAGCAGGTTGAGCCTCGCGTTGCGCTTGTACGCATCGACGTAGGCCCGGTTGCTGGCCTCGAGGATCGCCGGGATGTTGTTCAGGTCCGAGTCCACGCGCGGCAGGCTGGGGTGCAACATGTCCTTCTGCGCTGCCTGGATGACCGCCGTGAAGATCTCTTCCTTGCTGTCGAAGTAGGTGTAGAACGTGCCGATCGAGCAGTCCGCCTCGGTCGTGATGTCCGTCAGCCTCGAGTTGATGAAACCGTCCCGCTCGAACACCCGTCGCGCCGCGGCGACGAGCGCCTCGCGCGTGCGGGCGCCCCGCGCGGTCGTCGGCAGCTCCCGGACGCGCGAGGAGTCGACGAGCGTGGGAACCTCGTCGATCCGGTCCTGCGGGGTGGTCTCGTTCATCTCGATGTCGACATTACTGGCCGGTAGGCTCCGCTTCGCGACGCCTCACCGGTCCGCCAGGCCCGACGTGCGGGCGATGTCCCACGCGTGGTCGATGACGGTCTGGATCCGCTCGGGTGTCGGCGCGCCGCCCTCGGCGGTGTTCGCCGGGTTGTCGAGCGTCCGCCGGTACACGCCCTCGCTGATGATGGCGATCTTCCACACGCCCAGCGTGTGCCAGAACGCCAGCGTGCCCGCATCGCGGCCCGACGCCTTCAGGTACTCGTCGGCCAGCTCCTGGCGCGTCGGGAACCCGGGCAGCGTCGAGGCCTCGAACAGCCCGCTGGCCCGCTCGCCCTTCTCGGGCCAGTAGGCCAGCGTGCTGCCGATGTCGGCCATCGGGTCGCCGAGCGTCGAGAGCTCCCAGTCCAGGACGGCGCGCAGCGTGCCCTGGTCACCGTCGACGATGACGTTGCGGATGTGGAAGTCGCCGTGCACGAGGGAGAGGTCACCCGGCGGCGGCATCGTGTCGCGCAGGAGCGCGGTCAACTCGTCGAGGTCGGGCCGCTCGGTCGTGCGGCTGGCCTCGAACTGGCGCGACCAGCGCTTGAGCTGACGCTCCGCGTACGGCGAGCGGGACGCGAGGTCGCCCAGTCCCACCGCGTCGATGTCGACCGCGTGGATGTGCGCCAGGGTCCGGGCCAGGTTGAGGCCCAGCTCGCGACGCGCGGCCGGGTCCATGGACTCGGCCACCTCCATCCGGTCCAGGACGATGCCGTCGACGTGCTCCATCACGACGACGGGCACGTCGGCCACGGCGGGGTCCTCGCACACGCCGGCGAGCGACGGGACGGGCACCGCGGTGTCCTGCAGCGCCATCAGGATGCGCGCCTCGCGGACGACGTCGTGGGCCGACGCGAGCAGCTCGCCCAGCGGAGGACGGCGAGCGATCCACGACCGGCCCTGCTCGTCCTCGAGGCGGTACGTCAGGTTCGACTGGCCGCGACCGACACGGGTGGCGGTGAGGTCACCGGCCACCTCGACGCCCTGGCCGACGAGCCAGGACCGCAGGCTCGCGAGATCGAGGGCGACGCTCATCGGCCCGTCCCCCATCGCTGGCCACCGTCGATGACGATGACCTCGCCCGTGATCCAGCTGGCCTGCGAACCGGCCAGGAACGCCGCGAGCGAGCCGATGTCCTCGGGCTCGCCGATCCGCGCCATCGGCGTGTCGTCGGCGACCGCCGCCTCGTGCTCCTTCCAGAGCTCCTCGGCCAGCTTGGTGCGCACGACTCCGGGGGCGATCGCGTTCACGCGGACCTTCGGCCCCAGCTCCTGCGCGTGGTGGCGCGTCAGGTGGGCCAGCGCGGCCTTCGACGCGTGGTAGACGGCCAGGTTCCGGCCGACGGCGAACGCGCCCAGCGAGGCGGTGTGGACGACCGACCCGCCGTGCTCGCCCATCCACAGCTCGTGCGCCAGCTGGGTCCACAGCTGGGGACCCCACAGGTTCACGTCGAGCGTCTTCATGAAGCGCGAGTGCTCCTGCGCCGTGAGCGAGCCGAACGACGGGTTGGTGCCGGCGTTGTTGACCAGCACGTCGATGCTGCCGAACGTCTCCAGGGTCTTCTCCAGGCACGCGCGGGCGGCGTCCTCGTCGGTGACGTGGGCGCCGATGCCGATGGCACGCTCGCCGATCTCGGCGGCGGCCTTCTCGGCGTCCTCCTGTCGGCGTGCCGTCAGCACGACGTTCGCTCCTTCGTCGCGCAGGGTCCGCGCGATCGCGAGGCCGATGCCGCGCGAGGCGCCCGTGATCACCGCGGTGCGGCCGGTCAGTCCGAGGTCCATCAGATCTCCTGGTGCTCGAGGGGGTGCAGTTCGTTCGGGTCGACGCCCAGCAGGTCGCCGAGAGCGCGCGCCGTGGTGGCGGCGTCCGTGTGGACGATGCCGCCCATGCCGAGGCGCTCGGCCGCAGCGATGTTCTGGGCGAGATCGTCGATCATGACGGCCTGCGTGGGCAGGACGCCGAGGCGCTCGCACGCCAGCTCGTAGAGCCGGCGCGACGGCTTGCGCACGCCTTCGATGCCCGAGATCGCCTGGGCGTCGAACAGCGAGTCGAGCTCGAAGCCGGCGTAGCAGTCGTCGCCGAGCGAGTTCGACACGAGACCGACCTTGAAGCCGAGCCGTCGGACGGCCGCGAGCAGCGCGAGCATGTCGGGGTCGGGCAGCAGGTGGGCCTGCATCCGTCCGATCAGGCCCTCGGCCTCGACCGTGACGCCTGCGGCCGCGAGGCTCGCCGCGAGCCCCGCCTCGAAGCCGGCGTGGTCCAGGCGTCCCTCCTCGTGGTCGACGAGGAGCCGCTTGGCCTCCGCGTCCGTCCCGAGCAGGCGCAGGATGAGCCGGCGGTCGCCGCTCACGGACTCGCTGAAGTCGGAGAAGCCCTCCAGCACGCTGCTGGTGAGCACTCCCCCGAAGTCGAACAGGACCGCCTTCGGGTCCTCGGCCGGCGCGACGACGGTCATGCCAGCGTGTCCTGGTAGCGACGCATCCCCCGCAGCCAGCGGTCGTAGTCGCCGGCCTTGCGGCGGAAGAACTCCAGCACGTCGGGGTGGGGCAGGATCAGGAACTCGTCCGTGCCGAGGGACTCGACGACCAGGTCGGCGACCTCGAGCGGCTCCAGCACGAGCCCGGCCTGCGTCACCGCCTTCGCGCCCTGGCGGGCGGCGTCGGAGTCGGAGTCGGCGCCGCTGTTGAGCATGTTCGTGTTGACGCCCATGGGGCACAGGCAGCTGACGCCGATCCCGCGCGTGCCGTACGTGACCGACAGCCACTCGGCGAAGGCCACCGCCGCGTGCTTGGACACCGAGTAGGTGGCCGAGCCGATCTGGGTCAGCAGTCCGGCCGCCGAAGCGGTCGACAGGAAGTGCCCCTGCCCGCGCTCGAGCCAACCCGGCACGAGCAGCTCGGCCGCGCGCACGTGCGCCATCAGGTTCACGTCGAGGGTCGTCTGCCACTGGGCAGGCGTGGCGTTGAGCCCGTCCCCCAGGCCGACGCCGGCGTTGGCGACGTAGAGGTCGACCGGCGCCCCGAAGGTGGACTCGGCCAGCTCGATCGTCGCGCGGATGTGGTCGGTCGAGGCGCAGTCCCCGGCAAGGGCCACGATCGCGCCCGCGTGGTCCTGCGCGATCGCGTCGGTCTCGGCCGTGAGTCGCTCGGCGTCCAGGTCGGTCGCGACGACGCGCGCACCGTGCTCGACGAACCGGCGGCACAGGGCCGCACCGATGCCGCCCCCGGCGCCCGTGACGATCGCGACGCTGCCCTCGAGCTTCATGCGCGCACCGCCTTCGAGGCGAGGTCGCGCAGCTGCTCGCGGTCGATCGCCCGCTTGAGGATCTTGCCGGTGGCTCCCTTGGGCAGGGCGTCGACGAACGCGAACAGGTGCGGCACCTTGTAGGCCGACAGCCGCTCCTTGGCCCAGGCGCGGATGCTCTCGGGCGTCGCCTCCGAGCCGGGCGCCAGGACGGTCACGGCGGCGATCTCCTCGCCGTAGTGCTCGTCCGGGACGCCCACGACGGCGACCTCGACGATGTCGGGGTGCTCCCAGAGCACCTCCTCGACCTCACGCGGGTACACGTTGTAGCCGCCGCGGATGATCAGGTCCTTCACCCGGTCGACGATGCTGAGGAACCCGTCCTCGTCCAGCAGGCCGATGTCGCCCGTCTTGAGCCAGCCGTCCTGCAGTTCCGCCGCCGTCGCGTCGGGACGATTCCAATAGCCCTTCATGACCGTCGGCCCCTTGACGAAGACCTCGCCGGGCTCGTTCGGGCCGAGCACCTTGCCTTCGCCGTCTCGGATCTCGATCTGGGTGCCCGGCAGCGCGTTCCCCACCGTGCCGACCTTCTGCTGGCCGTTGAGGGCCGTGGCCGTCGCGGCGCCGACCGTCTCGGTCAAGCCGTAGCCCTCGAGGATCGCGCAGCCGAACCGGTCCTTGAACGCGCGGATGACCTCGACCGGCAGCGATGCGCCGCCCGAGCTGGCCAACCGCATCGCGGAGAAGTCCTCGGGCGTGTACTCGCCCTCGACGTGCAGCATCGCGTTCCACATCGTCGGCACGCCGGCCATCGACGTGAGCTGGTCCTGGACCATCACGTCCAGCATCGTCTTCGGGTGGAACGGGTGGACCATCGAGAAGGACGAGCCGAGCGACAGCGACGTGTTCATGCAGACGCACTGGCCGTAGACGTGGAACAGCGGCAGGCCCGTGCCGAAGCGGTCGTCCTCGGTGAGCTCGAGCACCGGCTTGAACGACGCGACGGTGTCGACGAGGTTCGCGGCCGTCAGTTCGGCCCCCTTGGGGCGACCCGTGGTGCCGGACGTGTAGAGGATCAGCGCGGTGTCGAGCGGCTCGTGCTCGTGCGGCTCGGTCAGCGGCTCGGCGTCGAAGGAGAAGTCCGGGTCGATCCTCCAGAACGGGATTCCCCGGTCGGCAGCCGCCTGCTCGGCGCTCGCGGCGTTCTCGTGCCACGCGATGACCAGTGACGTGCCGGAGTCCTCGAGGACGTAGTCGATCTCGGTGGCGGTCGACATCACGTTCATCGTGATGACGGTGACACCGGACGCGTGCAGGCCGTAGTAGACCTCGGCGAACTCGGGGATGGTCGGCGCGATGAAGAGCACCCGGTCCAGGGGCGAGATGCCGGCCGCACGGACGGCTCCGGCGACCTGCTGGTTGGTCCGTCGCAGCTCGCCGTACGTGATCGTGCGAGGCGAACGGATCGCGATGCGATCGGGCTCGGAGTCGGCGTTAGCCCAGACATCCGTGGCGATGTTGACCATGTGAGGTGGCGCCTTTCCAACGTGGGGAGTGACCTGCATCACCACCCTAGTTGAAGCCGGACTCAGGTTCAACGTCGAGGTTGGCCGGCACCAGGCCACGCGTCACCAGATCACGGGCGTCTGCATCACTGCCCAGCGGACGCACCAGGGGGTCGCATGTACTCGGATGACACATCCCGCACCGCCCGGTGAAGCGCATCAAGGAAGCCCGACACCACCGGATTGAGCGTTTCTCCACGGTGCAGGAGGCTCACCCGGCGGCGCACTTCACCGTGATCGCTCGAGATGGCCACCGTCCCCGGGCTGGCGCCGCCACACAGGGCCGGGACGAGGGCAACCCCGAGTCCTGATCTGACGAACTCGCGAATCACGTCGTAATCATTGCTCCGGAAAGCGATCTGGGGCTCGAACCCCGCTCTGGCGGAAAGCCGCCGGAGGCAGGCGGCGCCAGCGGTCCCGTGCCCAGTCGTGATCCACGTCTCGGACTCGAGTTTGCGCCACGAAGCGTACCCGAGGCCGACGAGTGGATGTGACTCCGGAACCAGCAGGAGCAGGTCCTCATCGATCAGCGGCACGCGGATCAGGCCCTTGGGCGTCGCCCGCGGCACCAAGTCGTACTGGTGCATCAGCGTGACATCGATCTGTCCGTCCAAGAGTTGACCGATCAATTGGTCGGACTCTGCCTCTTCCAGACGGACCTTGACGCGGGGTTGGATCTCGCGGAAGTGACGAAACGCCACGGGCAGGAGTGCTTCGCTGGCCGTCGGGAAGCTCCCAACCCGCAAGGTGCCCAATTGACCCGACGCCATGGCCGCGACATCGTCCTCGAGGTCCCGGAGCAGCGCCAGCGCCTCCCGCGACCGTGCCGCCAGCAGTTCCGCAGCCGGTGTCGCGGTCACGCTACGAGCCGACCGGTCGAACAACGTCACGCGTGTGGCTCGTTCCAAAGCCGCGATCTGCTGCGAGACGGCCGAGCCGGTGTAACCGAGTTCTCGCGCCGCATCGGCGAAGGACCCGGTACGGATCACAGTGACCAGGGTCGCCAGGTGCACGGGGTTCAACATGGGCAGCGTGTTGATCGACGGACCTGCGACGAGAGTGACACGTTCGAGGTTACCGCCCCGGAGCCCTACCACGAAGGAGAACGACAACCAGCCCGGCCGCAGCGATGGGCACGGAGGCCAGCCACAGCGCTTGTACGCCGCTCGCGCCGACCAGCGTGGCGATCGACAACCACCCGACGCCAACGACACCTCCGCTGAAGCGCACGGAGTTGTACAGGCCCACGCCCGATCCCCGGGAAGACGGCTCGGACGACACGGCTATCGCGCTGGGTGATTGGAGCAGACCCAGCCCGAGACCCGTCACCACGAGGCAGCCCACCACGAAAGGCACCGCCAGTCCGGCCGCCATGACGGTGGCCGCAGCAGCGATGGCTGAGGCCACCACGCCTAATCCCGTCGCGATCAGTCGGCTGGCTCCGAACCGAGGTGCCACGCGGCTGATCGGTGGAGCCGACAACATCATTGTCACTGTGACCAGCAGGACGAAGAGGCCGGCTATCCGCACTGAGGAGCCAAAGCGCTCGACCACCATGAGTGGCACCAGCACCGAGATGCTGCCCAAGGCGAACATCTGAGCCGCGCCGCCGAGGGAACCGACGAGGAATCCATTCGACTGGAGGAAAGAAGGCTCCACGAACGGCGAGCTGGCGGTCTGCAAGCTTCTCATGAAGGCTACGACCAGCAGCAGCCCGATCGATCCCGGAAGCAGCATGACAGCCCACGGGACCGACAAACCCGCCACCATCGCGGGACCGATCAAGAACATGAGTGCGCCGGTGAGAAGCAGTGCGCTTCGCAGGTCCAAACGTCTCTGCGGCGCCGCATCCGACTTCAACCACAAACACGCCGTTGCCAGCAGCCCACAGATGGGGACGAAGACCAAGAACATCATCCGCCACCCCCACGTATCGGCGATCAGCGCTCCCAGCGGCGCGCCGGCTGCCGTTCCTGCACCGTTCGCGACGGCCCACCAGCCCAACGCGCGCTCACGGCCACCCTCACCCACGATCTCCGGGAGCGCGTACATCACTGTCGGCGGGACCACCGACATCGCGATGCCTTGGACCCCGCGGGACAGCACCAGGAGCCAGACCCACTGCGACGTCGCCGCCATCAAGCAACCGAGGCCGAGCAAGGTGAAGGCGGCCACGAGAACGCGGCGGCTCCCCCATCGAACACTCAACCAGCCCGACACCGGCATGCAACAGGCCAGCGCGAAGCCCGACGCGCTGGCCACCAACGTGATGCGGGCCGGACTCGTGTCGAAGTCGTCCGCGATCAGACTCAGCGGCGCAGACGCGATGTTGTTGATCGCCGCGCCGCTGAACACCCCGAACAGCAGGGTCGCGATCAGCGGCGCCCGCATGGGGCTTGCCTTCACCCGGGCATCACCGTGTCACGTCGCGATCTGGAAGCCCCCCTGGAAGGGGTCGTCTTCCTCGAAGTAGATCTGCTGCACACCCATGAGGTAGGAGCGGGCTGACAGCTCGGGGACGACCGCGGTCGCCGATGCCGTTCCGTGCGCGACCTCGGCCTCCTCCACCGGTGTGCTGGTGAACCGCAGCCCCAGCACCGACTCGTGGACGAGCGTGTCCCCGATCTTCATCCGCCCCAGCCCGTAGTCGCTCCCGACGTGGGCGGAGAGTCCCGTGCCCGAGGGGGTTCGTCCCATGGTTCCGCGAGCATAGAAGTTCGCGACCCGATACCCCGTGCCGTCCGCCAACTTCTCGCAGATCGTGATCAGGTCGACGGGCATCGCCAACCGCGACTCCTGAGCGGCGGACCACAGGTCCGAACCCACGGAGATCAACCGCGCCTGTTCCTCGACGCTCATGTCCTCGATGAGCAGCGTGGAGAACCCCAGATCGTCCGCGTCAAAGAACGCATAGGTCAGGCCCCCGTACCCGATCTCGGCACGCAGGGAGCCGAGTCCCTCGACGTCGATCTCGGTCACCTCTACGAGGTGGGACGCGACATTGCGGATCGTGGTGTCGACAAGCTCTCCGTCGCGGAAGCGCAGTCGTAGCACGACCTTGCCGGCCACGGTGTCCACCGGCGCCTCGACCGAACCCGTGCCGCCCTCGGGCTTGGCGACGAGTCCACTGTCCGCAAGGTAGCTGCCCAAACTGAAACTGCTGTCTCCGCACATGTCGAAGTAACCGTCGGGGGAGGTGAAGAGCACCCCCACCACGGAGCCCGCCTCGATCGGATCGGTGACGATCGCTCCCAGCATGTTGCGATGCCCCCGTGGTTCACGGCAGAGCGCTGCCCGGAGGTCGTCCGCCTCCGCCCGGAAGTTCTCCTGTTTCTCCCGCATCGTGCTACCGGGCACGAAGGGGTGCCCCGAGACGAGGATCCTCGTCGCCTGCCCGTGGTGGTAGTCCCAGCACGTGACGACCCGTCGAGTGCGCATCTGCGATCTCTCCTATACCTGTTCAGTGTTCTGTCTTCTGACGCCCTGCAAGTCGAGCTCTTCGGAAAAGTGGCAGGCGGCCATCTGACCTGCCGCAGTCGGTCGCAGTAGGGGCCGCTCCACGAGGCACCGTTCCTGGACGAACGGGCAACGCCTGGCGAAAACGCATCCGGGGGGTGGCTCCCGTAGATCCGGTGCACCGCCACCTTGCAACCGCACCGCGTCATCGCGTCGGCGCGGGTACTCCGGCGACGGGATCGCCGACAACAGCGCATCCGTGTAAGGGTGCTGCGGGTGCTCGTACATCTGGCTCGGGACACCGAGTTCCACGATCTCCCCCGCGTACATCGTCGCCACCTTGTCCGCGGTGTGCTTCACCACGGCGAGATCATGGGCGATGAACAACATCGTGCCACCACGCTCGCGACGCAGGTTGTCCAAGAGATTCACGATCTGTGCCTGGACCGAGACGTCCAAGGATGACACCGGCTCATCGGCGACGATGAATTCCGGCTCCAATGCCAGTGCGCGCGCGATTCCCACACGCTGGCACTGCCCACCGGAGAACTGGTGGGGGTACCGGTACATCATGTCGCGCCGCAGCCCCACGCTGTCCATCAACTCGGCCACCTGGTCCTGGACATCCCTCGCTCGGCGCGCGATGCCCTGGGCGACGAGCGGTTCCGCGACGTTCTCGAGAATCGTCATCCTCGGGTTCAGACTGCCCACCGGGTTCTGGAACACCACCTGCATGCGCCGGCGCAGCATGCGCAATTGCTTGCCAGACACCCCGCTGATGTCCTGGCCGTCGAATGTGAGTGAGCCGCCGGCCAACTCGACGCGGCGCAAAATCGCTTGGCCGAGCGTGGTCTTCCCCGAACCAGACTCACCCACCAGACCCAGGGTGGTGCCTCGCTCGATGGACAGGCTCACGTTGCGCAGTGCCTGCCACGGTCGCCGATCCTTCCCCCGCGTCGGGTAGTGCACCGAGACGTCGTCGATCTCCATGAACGCTGGCACGGGAGTGGCGGGCGGGCCCACCGTGATCTGATCGACCGTCATGAGAACGCTCCTTCCGCATGCCAGCAGGCGACCTGTCCGTCGCCCATCGGCTCCAGTGGTGGCGTCTGCAGACACGTCTCCGTGGCACGCGGGCAGCGTGGCCGGAAGGAGCATCCCTCTGGTCGCGCGTACGGGCTCGGTGGCACCCCCGGAATGCCCTCCAACCGCTCAGTGGTCTTCAGGTCCGCTCGGGGAGTGGATGCCAACAGACCCTGGGTGTAAGGGTGGAGGGGACGATTGAAGATCTGGTCCGACGACCCCTCTTCCACGATGCGACCCCCATACATCACCAACACGCGGTCGCACACCTCCGCCACGACCCCGAGATCGTGGGTGACCAGCATGAGCGACAGTCCCAGCCGGTCCTTCAACGACCGCAACAGCTGGAGGATCTGCCCCTGCACGGTCACGTCCAGTGCGGTCGTCGGTTCGTCGGCGATGATCAGGTCCGGCTCCGCGGCCAGCGCCATCGCGATCAGCACCCGCTGCTGCATGCCACCGGAGAACTCGTGCGGATACTGCTTCAGCCGCGTTTCCGCAGACGGTACGCCGACAAGTTCCAGAAGTTCGATGGCGCGAGCACGCGCTTGCTTGCGATTCATCCCTCGGATGTGGCGACAGACCTCCTGGATCTGATACCCGACCGTGAACACCGGGTCCAGCGCCGTCATCGGATCCTGCGGGATGGTCGCCATCCGACGACCACGGACTTCACGGAGGTGACGACCACCACCACCCTTCAGCAGCGACCGGCCCTCCCAGAGCACGTCGCCGGACGCGAGTCGACCACCCGGATCGATCCGTCCGAGCATGGCTTTGCAGGTCACGGACTTGCCCGAGCCGGACTCGCCCACGA
Source organism: Aeromicrobium sp. (assembly GCF_032084975.1). Lineage (GTDB taxonomy): Bacteria > Actinomycetota > Actinomycetes > Propionibacteriales > Nocardioidaceae > Aeromicrobium. The sequence continues at coordinate 16,072 of NZ_DAMDLR010000031.1, read as the reverse complement.
GCCCCACGGACTCTCCTCGCCTGACGGACAGTGTGACGTCTTGCAGGACTTCCGCGTAGCCCTCGTCGGTCGCGAACGCGATCGTCACGTGATCGGCCTCGATCAGGACGGGGTCCGACGTGGGCGCTGGTTCCGTCACGATGTCCTCCTGGAGTTGCGAGATGCTCACTTGCCACCCACCTGCGCGAGAAGTCGGGTGGCCCGCGACGAGGGGTCGAGCGCCGATCGCAGGGACGAGCTCACGAAGTTCAAGGACAACACCGTGAATGAGATAGCCAGTCCCGGGAAGGTCACCAGCCACCAAGCGTTGAAGATGTACTCCTTGCCAATGGCGACATCGAGTCCCCACGACGTGTGTGGCGGCTGGATTCCCAGCCCGAGGAAGGACAGCGCCGCCTCGACGAGGATCACGGTCGCGAACTCGAGCAGCGCCAGCGTCATCAGCGGCGAGACGAGGTTCGGGAGCACGTGGCGAGACAGCACCCGCCACGTCGTCCCCCCGGCGACCTCGGCAGCTGCCACGTACTGGGACTGGCTCACCGACAGCACGGCTGACCGCGTGGTGCGTGTGTAGATCAGCCAGTGCGTCAGGCTGATGCACACGACGAGTGTCACGATGCTCGGCCCGACGACGGTGATGATCAAGATGATGAGCAGGATGACCGGGAACGAGACCTGCAGATCGATCCATCCCATCACCAGCCGCTCGGGCCATCCACGGACGTACCCGACCAGCAGACCGAGCAGGATCCCGAAGCCGCCGGCAACCACCGTCACCAGCGTCGCGATGAGCAACGAGAGTCGCGCCCCGTAGAGCAGCCGCGACAGCACGTCACGCCCGAGGTTGTCCGTTCCCAGGACGTGTGAGGAGTCGCCCCCGTCGAGCCACATGGGCGGCATCAACCGATCATTGAGCGACTGGGCATTCGGGTCGTAAGGGGCGATCCACGGCGCCAGGAGAGCAGCCAAGACCAACAGGACGATGAAGGTCGCGCCCACGAGGAACGACGGATCGCCCAACACGTGCCGCAGGGTCGCGGAACGTCGCGGAGTCCCTGCGGTCGATGGGACGACGGCGTCAGTGACTTCTTCGAGATGTGCGGTCATCAGGTCCGCCCTCCGACCTCAGTACGCGGATCCAGCCATCGGTAGCCCACGTCGACGATCATGTTGATCAGGACGACGAGCACGGCCGTGACCAGGACCAGCGCCGAGAGCAGCGTCAGGTCTTGGTTCTCGATCGCCTGCAGCGCGGTGTAGCCCATGCCCGGCCAAGCGAACACCGTCTCGACGACGACGGCATAACCCGCCAGTCCTTGGACGTACTCCCATGCGCCGATGGTGACGACCGGCGGCGCGGCATTGCGCCACCCGTGGACGATGACCCGCCGCCACGTCGGCAGTCCTTTCAGCTCAAGCGTCTTCATGTAGTCCGAGCCGAGGCTCTCCAGCATCGAGGACCGGACCATCATGCTGAGGCGGCCCGTCTGCGGCAATGCCATCGTGATCGCCGGCAGCACCAAGTGGGCCGGTGTACCGGACCCGGACGTCGGGAAGATCGGGAAGGTGACGCCCAACAAGATGACGAGCATGAGGCCCATCCAGAACTGGGGAGCCGAGAGTCCGAGCACGCTCAGGCCGACCACGGCGCGGTCGATGAGACTGCCCGGCTTCAGTGCCGCGATCGTGCCGAACACCACGGAAAGGATGAGTGCCAGCGTCACGCCGGCCGTTACCAGGATCAGCGTTCGCGGCAACGCTTCGGCGATGATGTCGATGGCCGGCCGGTTCTGCCACAGCGAGCGACCCAGGTCGAACTGGAGGACCCCGCCCGCAAAGTCCTTGAACTGCTCGACGATCGGCTGGTCGAGGCCCAGCGTGCGCTCGTACTGCGCCCGTTGCTCATCCGTTGCCGAGAGCGGCAACATCGCCCGTGCCGGGTCTCCCACCATTCGAGTGATCACGAACACGAGTACCGAGACACCGAACACGACCGTCACCGCATGAGCCAGGCGTCGCAGGATGAGGCCGATCATCGATGGTCCGCCATCGGCTCTGCGAGGCGACGCCATGGTGCGGCGGCCTCGAATCGCGCCGCCACGCGCAGGAGCAACTGGTCGGCGAACCGTCGCGTCACCAGTTGCATCCCGATGGGCGACCCACCGTCATGGGACACAGGCAGGCTGATCGCCGGATGGCCGGAGAGGTTGAACGGGTACGTCAACCGAAGACTCCCCCAGTGGTCCACGTCCTCACCGTCGATCCGTCGCGGCATCGGTCCTTCCGCGGCGAAGGCGGTCACCGGAGTCGCCGGGGTGACCAAGACGTCCACCTTGTCGAAGACCTCGGAGACGACCCTCATCAGCTCCGCTCGTTGGCGTTGGGCATCGATGTAGTCGTCGAAGCTCGCCTCCCGGACGACGTCGCTGTACTGGCGCACCGATGGATCGAGTAGGTCCATCTGATCGGCGGACAGGTCACGTACCTGGTCCCACACGTCGAGCATCGACAAGGTGCGGAAAGCTGGCCCTGCGTCGGGAAGTGTGATCGCCCCGCCCAAGGAAACGTCGGTCGCATCGACCGCGGCCACGAGTCGGGTGAACGCCTTCTCGGTCGCGCTGCGGACCTCCGGCTCCACGCGCGAGTAGCCCAGGTCTGCGGAGTAGCCGAGCCGGAGTCCGGAGGGGACGTCGTCAAGTCCGTCGAGGAACGTACCGGGCGCGGGCACCGAGCCGAACTCACCGTCATCGACCCCGGTGACGCAGTCCATGAACGCGGCCACGTCTCGGACGGTCGTCGCCAATGGGCCGTACGCCTGGTTGCCTGCCGTGCCGCCGTGCCTAGGCCCGCGAGGGACCAAGGAATTCGTCGGCTTGAACCCCACGACACCGCAGAACGACGCGGGAATCCGCAACGACCCTGCACCGTCCGAGCCCGTACAGAAGGTCGTGATCCCCGCCGCCACGGCTGCGGCCGAACCGCTGCTCGACCCGCCTGGGGTCAGCGACAGATTCCACGGGTTCCGTGTCGTGCCGTGCATCGGGGTGGCACAGAAGGACGACCTCCCCAGCTCGGGCGACGCCGTGAGCCCGACTGGCACTGCACCTGCCTCGATCAGCCTGCGCGTCAGCGTGTCGGTCTGCTCCGCCACCCGGCCGGAGAACGCCAGCGATGCGCTCGTGTCCGGCCACCCGGCGACCTGCTGCAATTCCTTGATTCCGAACGGAACACCGGCGAGCGGTCCGAGTGCGCCACCGCGCGCCCGAGTGTCATCCACTCGGGCGGCGGCGCGCCTGGCTCCCTCGGCATCGACGAACACGAAGGCGTTGATCTGTGTCTGGAGATCCGAGCCGATCGCGTCGAGACACTCCTCGACCAATTCAGCCGCCAGCACCTCGCCGTTACGCACTCGCTGCGCGGTACCGCAAGCGTCGTCCATTGGGTGGCCCATCGAGAACACTCACTTCCAAGTCATGCGCGAGATCCGGACCGCGGCATCCGATTCCGGCTGCCACTCCAACTCCTTGCTTCCTCCGTAGAGGTTCTCGGGGGCCGGAAGGAAGACGAAGTAGGCCTCATCGCAACCCTTCTTCAAGATCTCGTCCAACATCGTGGCACGCTGGTCCGGATCGATCGTCTCGGCGACCTCGGCGATCATCCGTGCCATCTCCGCGTCAGAGTTCGAGCCCTGACCGCCCTTCGCCGAGTACAGCGAGTCGAGCGTCGACTGCACGGACAGCATCGGGTTGCCAGCCGAGATGTAGATGGAGTCCGGTCGCTTGCTCCGATCGAACAGCACATCGAGATAGTTGTTGAACTCGAGGATCTGTACCTTGGGATCCAAGCCGATCTCCTTCCACGCAGCGCCGACCGCCTCCGTGGTCTCTCGGTCGCGCAACCACCGGCCGGAGGTACCGACCACGTTCACGGCTGCGCCCTCGGCGCCAGCCTCCTTGATGAGCTTGCGCGCTGCATCGATGTCATACGGGTAGCTCTCGAGACTCTCGTTGTGATAGTCGAGCTGCGGGTTGGACATCTGGCACGTCTGCGGCTCGGCGAGTCCGCCGAAGAGCTGCTTGGCGATCGCTTCTTGGTCGACCGCCATGTTCATCGCCTTGCGCACCCGCACGTCGCTCGCGACACCGCTGTCGGTGTTGATGATCATGCTCGGGGACTCCCCGCTCTTGCCGCTGAAGACCTGGGGAACACCGTCGACAGAGTCCGGTGAGAGGTTGGTGACCAGGTCGATCTCCCCGGCGCGCAGGCCGGCCTCCTGGGAACCAGGATCCGGGATGAAGCGGAAGGTCGCCTCGGAGATCGACGGCTTCTCACCCCAGTAGTCGTCATACGCCTTGACCTGGATCGATTGGCCACGCTTCCAGTCGGAGAGCTCGTACGGACCCGTGCCGATCAGCTTGTCGTTCGCTGCATCACCGGCGAGCGATTCGTCAGCCATGATCGGCAGCGCGGCAAGTCGCCGCGGGAGCAGCGGGTCGGGCACATTCGTGGTGATCTCCACGGTCATCTCATCCGCCGCCGTGGCGCTCTCGATCGTGCCGACGATGTCCATGTTCTCGCTCGCCGCATCTGGATCGATGGCACGTTCGAGATTTGCCACCACGAGGTCGGCTGTCAGTTCCTCCCCGTTGTGGAAGGTCACGCCTTCGCGCACCACGACCTTCCAGGTTGTGTCGTCGATCGTCTCGGGAAGCACCTTGGCCAGTCCGGGGATCAACTCGCCAGCGACGTCGCGCTGGACGAGCTCCTCAGCGATGTTCTGGATGACGACACGCGCGTTGCCGTCACTCGAACGCTGTCCATCCAGCGTGTTCGGCTCGGTTGCCAGGGCGATCGTGATCGGCTTGTCACCGTCTCCGCCGTCCTTGCCTCCGCCGTCGGAGCCACCACTGCATGCGGTGAGCGCCAAGCACGCAGCGATGCCTGCTGTCGGAAGTATGTAGCGAACTCGAGCCATGTCTGTTGCACCCTTCGAACGATTTCTCCGGCGGATTTTTCCTGCGAAGAAAGGGGGATGGCCATGGTCGAAGTCTCGACCGTGCCGGTTCAGGTGCCCCGGACGTTACCAGCGGGACTGACGGTTTGTAAGTTGCGTCACACCCCACCTAGTTGACCTAGCGCAAGGAAAACTTATGCTCGACCTGGCTCCGCCGGGCGCCTCGACGACTCTTCGGATGCCGCGTCGCCTTCCTCGCCCTCGACCACCAGAGACTCCGCCCACGTGGACCCGGCCATGAGTTCATAGACCTCCGCGATCCGCCTGGAGCCGTGCTCGCCCAGCAACGCCGTCACCTCGGAGACGAGGACCTCGACCACCGCCACCACGCTTGCTCGCGAATCGAAGGGGCCCGGTCCACTGGAGTCACAGACGAGCACGTGTTCGGCCTGTGCACTGGCGGGCGACAGCCACGGGTCGGTGACGACCACGACCGCCGCCTTCTGCTCCGCGGCCTGACGGCACAACTGCATCGTCCGCGACTGGTACCGCCGGAAGTCGAACGCGACCAGGACGTCCCCGCGCCGCATGTCCAGGACCTCGAAAGGCGCTGACGCCACCACGCGGCCGAGATTGCGCACCCCCGGCCGAACCTGTCCGAGCAGATTGGCCAGATGAAGACTGCAGAACTCGCTCTCGAAACCGCCGACGGTGTAGATCGAGCCGCTCGCTCGGGCCAACAACTCCACGATTCGGGCGAACTCGGTCCGCGACGTTCGGCCATCGGTACCCGCCACCGCATCGACGATCTGTCCGAACCCTTCGGACAGGTCGTCCAGACGCCCGCCATGCTCGACAGCTCGGCCGGCCGGGACACTCATGCGCTCATTGACTTCCTCCAGCAGTGCCGCTTGGAAGTCTCCGTAGCCGCCGTATCCGAGTTTCGTGATCAGGCGCAGCACCGTCGGGGAGCTGACCTGCGCTCGCTTGGCCAGGGTCGGCAGTGACTCCAGGCCCGCGCGTGGATACTCCGCATGCAGCACACGTGCGACCTTGCGCTCTGCCTTCGTGAACCTGTCCTCGTGCGTACGCAGCCGCTCACTGACTTGCCGTTCATCGGTTTCCTCCGGCTCGGATGCCACGGCCGCCTCCTCGTGTGGGGTTGCCGCACCATGGCGGCAAGCCTGTATAACTCTTTACAGAACTTAGTAGCACTGCAACGATGGTAACTATCGTTCCATTCTGAGGAACTCCGTTCCCTCTCTCGACGGTCTCAGCGTCGCGAACACCAAAGGATGCCGTATTCATGTCTGCAAGCCCCCTCGACCTGATGGACGACTACGGACCCGAGAAGGTCGTGTGCGTCTCCGACACGCGCAGTGGCATGCGCGGCGTGCTCGTGATCGACAACACCGCACGTGGCATGGGGAAGGGCGGAACCCGCATGTCGACCTCAGTCACGGTCGAGGAGATCGCACGGCTGGCGCGGACCATGACGTGGAAGTGGGCCGCCGTCGACCTGCCGTTCGGCGGGGCGAAGGCCGGCCTCGTCGGCGATCCGCAGGGTCCGGACAAGGAACGGCAACTGCGCGCCTTCGCTCGGGCGCTCGCGCACGAGGTGCCGAGCGACTACGTGTTCGGCCTGGACATGGGACTCACCGAGCGCGATGCCGCGATCTTCATCGACGAACTCCGTGACCGCGGAGCCAGTGTCGGACTGCCGGCCGAACTCGGCGGTTTCCCATATGACGAACTCGGCGTCACGGGCCACGGCGTCGCCGAGGCGACGGATGCCGCGCTGCGGCACCTCGGCCGGGACACCGCCGGTGTCCGTGTCAGCCTCCAGGGATTCGGCGCCGTCGGGACGGCGGCGGCACGCCGTCTCAACCAGCTCGGTGCACGCATCGTCGCCGTCTCCACCAGCGAGGGCGCGCTGACTGACCCGGACGGGCTCGATCTCGACCTGCTGCTCAAACTCCGAGCGGAAGCCGGCGACCGGTGCGTGCTCGAGTACGGAGGCGACATCCGTCCGTTGGGCGCGGAACTGCGCGTCCCGGCCGACGTGCTGATCCCGGCGGCGCGCCAGGACGTCATCGACGTCGCTCTGGCCCGCGAACTGCCGGCTCGCCTCGTGGTCGAGGGCGCAAACCTACCCACCGACCGGGCTGCCCAAGCCGTCCTGAGCGAACGAGGCATCGTGGTCGTCCCCGACTTCATCGCCAATGCCGGCGGCGTCGTGGCCGCCGCGTACTCAATGGACAGCCGCGGCTCGTCCTTCCCGCCCTCGGCCGACGTGGTTCTGGCTTCGGTCAGTGCACGTCTGAGAGCCAACACGATCACGGTGCTCGATGCGGCCTCCGCCGGCCGTCGCACCACCCATGAGGCGGCGCTCGCGATCGCCCAGGATCGCGTTCTCACTGCGATGCGGTTGCGCGGGCGTCTCCCCCAGGCCGTGCTGTGATCACCGAGGAACTGGACACGCACTTCATCGAGGCGGTCCTCAAACTGGCAGCACCCGGTCCGGGCAAGGCGCAACCACTTCCCGTCGGACTTTCCGAGGACCGGCTCCTGGAGTACTACGCAGCGCAGTTGCGCGCCCGTCACCTTGACTTCGCCGCTCGTTGGCTGAAGGCGCAGGGCATCGGCTACTACACGATCGGCTCCGCCGGCCACGAGAGCAACGCGGCCGTGGCGATGGCACTGCGACCCACCGACCCCGCCCTGCTGCACTATCGATCCGGTGGGTTCTACGCCGCGCGGGCAGGCCAGGTACCCGGGGTCGACTCCGTCGATGACATGCTGCGCTCCCTGACCGCCTCGATCCACGACCCCATCTCCGGTGGACGCCACAAGGTGTTCGGATCGCACCTCCTGTCGATCATTCCGCAGACGTCGACCATCGGCTCGCACCTGCCGCGAGCCTTCGGGATGGGACTGACGCTCGGACTGGCCGCCGCCGCTGACCAGCACACGGAGTGGCCCGAGGATGCCGTCGTCGTGTGCAGTTTCGGCGACGCCTCGGCCAACCACTCCACCGCTGTCGGCGCGTTGAACGCCGCGGCGTGGTGCGCCCATCGGGACGTGCCGATGCCCGTGCTGTTCGTCTGCGAGGACAACGGGATCGGCATCAGCACTCGCACGCCGGAGGGCTGGTTGGAGAACAGCCTGTCGACCCTGCCCAGCGTGCACTACGTCCGTGGCCGAGGCGACGATCCGGTCGACGCCCTGCACGCTGCACGCGAGGCAGCGGACCACGTGCGCCAGCACCGCAGCCCCGCGATCCTGCACCTCAAGACGGTGCGGTTCATGGGCCACGCCGGCTCCGATGCCGAACTCGGCTACCGCTCCCGCGCCGAGATCACGGCCGACTTCCGACGCGATCCCCTGCTCGCCACGGCGGAGCTCTTGGTCAGTGCCGGCGTGCGAACCCCGGCCGAGATCAACGAGGAGTACCACCAGGTCGGGGCGCACGTCCTGGAACGGGCCGCCGCGATCGGTCGGGAACCGCGGTTGACGACCAGCGAGCAAGTCCGGCGTCCCCTGACTCGGCGCGAGGCTCACGGAGTACGCGGTGGGGCACAGCGGCTGGCCACCCGCACGGTGGACGACGCGCGTCTGCCCGACCACGGCACGCCCCTCACCCTGGCGCAAGCGATCAATGCAGGCCTCACCGAACTCCTCGCGGCCGTTCCGGAGTCCGCCGTCTTCGGCGAGGACGTGTCCCTCAAGGGTGGCGTCTACGGCATCACGCGCGGGCTGCGGAAGAAGTTCGGTGGCGGGCGAGTCTTCGACACCCTGCTGGACGAGCAGACGATCCTCGGCACGGCACTGGGCATGGCGATCAGTGGATGGCTGCCAGTACCCGAGATCCAATACCTCGCCTACATCCACAATGCTCTCGACCAGATCCGCGGCGAAGGCGCCACCCAGTCGTTCTTCTCCAACGGGCAGTATCACAACGGCATGGTGGTCCGCGTCGCCGGACTCGCCTACCAGAAGGGTTTCGGCGGGCACTTCCACAACGACAACTCGGTGGCAGCACTCCGCGACATCCCCGGGGTCCATCTCGCCGTCCCGTCCGACGCGAACGAGGCTTCCTCGTTGTTGCGCGAGAGCATCGCGCTCGCGCGTGCCGAGGGACGCGTCTGCATCTTCCTCGAGCCGATCGCGCTGTACCACGAGCGAGACGTGTTCGTTGAGGGCGACGGACTCGCCCTGGGCACCTATCACCGTCCCAACGGGGAGCTCCCCGACCTCCTGCGCGCCCGACGCCACGGCGTCGGCACCGATCTGTTGTTGGTCTCCTTCGGCAATGGCGTCCCGATGAGTCGGAGGGTGGCCGCTCGACTGGCGCGCGAGGGCGTGGAGGCATCCGTGCTGGACCTGCGGTGGCTGTCCCCGCTGCCGACCGCCGATCTCGTCGAGGCCGCACGTGCGTGCCGTCGCATCTTGGTCGTGGACGAGACCCGGATGAGCGGCGGTGTGTCCGAGGCGATCATCACCGCCCTCGTCGACGCCGGTGTGTCCACGCCCCTGCGCCGGGTGACCAGCGACGACAGCTTCATCCCCCTCGGTCCGGCAGCCGACACCGTGCTGTTGGACGAGGACCACATCGAACGAGCGGCGCGCGACCTGTGCGCCCTGACCGCCGAAGCTTCCACGGGAGGAACCCCATGACCACCACGAGCCCGGACCAGAAGAAATCCACGATCCCCGCCGCGGATGCCCTGCGCGATCGGGCCGTCGCCGCCGCCCGCGCCTGTGGCGTCCACCGCGATCGGCTCACCGGTGGACCCGACGTCACCAGCCCGGTCAATGGCGCCGTCGTGGCCAGTCCGGCCTGGGCGTCTGCCGAGGACGCCGACGCCGCCGTGGAGCGAGCCCGGTCCGCCTTCCTGGCCTGGCGGGACGTCCCCGCTCCCCTCCGCGGCAATCTCGTCCGCCGGCTCGCCGAGCTCCTGCGGGAACACCAGCACGATCTCGGCACGCTCATCACCACCGAGGTGGGCAAGACCACGAGCGAGGCCGAGGGCGAGGTGCAGGAGATGATCGACGTGTGTGATTTCGCCGTCGGCCTCTCCCGCCAGCTCCACGGCAGCACGATCGCCTCCGAACGTCCCGGTCACCGCATGATGGAGACCTATCAACCGCTCGGCGTCGTGGGCGTCATCACCGCCTTCAACTTCCCGGCAGCGGTGTGGTCGTGGAACGCGGTCATCGCGTTGACGTGTGGCAACGCCGTCGTGTGGAAACCCTCCGAGCTGACTCCGCTGACCTCCTTGGCGATCGACTCACTGATTCGCCGGGCGATCACCGAGCAGGACGCCCCGGCGGAGCTCAGCCAACTCGTCCTCGGCGGGCGGGACGTCGGTGAGGCTCTCGTGGACCATCCGGGCGTCAATCTGCTCAGCGCCACCGGATCCACCGCGATGGGCCGGATCGTCGGTCCGCGCGTCGCCCAGCGTTTCGGCCGTTCCCTCCTGGAGCTCGGCGGCAACAATGCGGCCATCGTCACCGCCTCGGCAGATTTGGACCTGACGATTCGCGGACTCGTCTTCGCGGCCGTGGGCACCGCGGGTCAGCGCTGCACGACGTTGCGCCGCATCATCGCGCACGAGTCGATCGCCGACGAACTGGCCGATCGACTGGTGGCCGCGTACGAGTCGCTGCCGATCGGCAGTCCCACCGATGAGGCCACCCTCGTCGGACCGCTCATCCACGGCACCGCCTACGAGGGGATGCTCACCGCGATCGAGCGCGCTCGATCCGACGGAGGAGAACTGCTCACCGGCGGTGAGCGTGTGCTCGCCGACGAGGCGCCCGATGCGCACTACGTGACGCCGGCGCTGGTCCGGATGCCCGCGCAGACCGACGTGGTTCGCGAGGAGACCTTCGCGCCGCTCGCCTACCTGCTCACCTACTCCACGCTCGAGGAAGCCATCGACCTCAACAACTCCGTGCCCCAGGGCCTGTCGTCGGCCATCTTCACCGAGACCATGAAGGAGGCCGAGCGGTTCATGTCCGCCGGCGGCTCCGACTGCGGCATCGTGAACGTCAACATCGGCACCTCCGGAGCGGAGATCGGAGGAGCCTTCGGTGGCGAGAAGGAGACCGGCGGGGGCCGTGAGTCCGGTTCGGACTCCTGGAAGGCGTACATGCGCCGGACCACCAACACGATCAACTACTCCGACGAACTGCCGCTCGCGCAGGGCGTCCAGTTCTGATTCCCGTTCCACCGGCGCTCCGGCGCCCCGCCGCAAGGAGCAGCATCGACATGAACACCCCCGGCAACGCGCCAACCCTGGACCCCTCGGACCCGGCAGGGATCGACGCACAACTCAGCGCGGACGAGAAGGCGGTCCGTGCGTCGGTCCGGCGACTCTGCGAGGAGCACATCGACCCATACGTCGCCGACTGGTTCGAGCGCGGCGAGCTCGCCGACCCGCGTGGCCTGGCCAAGCAGCTGGGCTCGATGGGCCTGCTCGGCATGCACCTGGAGGGCTACGGCTGCGCCGGGATGAGCGCCACCGAGTACGGCCTCGCCTGCTTGGAGCTGGAGGCCTCCGACTCCGGGATCCGCTCGCTGATGTCCGTCCAGGGATCGCTGGCCATGTTCGCCATCTGGCGCTGGGGAAGCGAGGAGCAGAAGCAGGAGTGGCTGCCGTCGATGGCCTCCGGCGAGGCCATCGGCTGCTTCGGACTCACGGAGCCCGATGCCGGGTCCGATCCCGGCAGCATGCGCACCCGCGCCAGGCGAGACGGGCATGACGACTCGGCTGACTGGATCCTCGACGGACGGAAGATGTGGATCACCAACGGGTCCGTCGCTGATGTCGCGGTCGTCTGGGCGAACACGGACGAGGGTGTCCGCGGTTTCGTCGTCCCGACCTCGGCCGCCGGTTTCTCGGCCCCTTTGATCCACCACAAGATGTCGCTGCGGGCCTCCGTCACGAGCGAACTGGTGCTGGACCAGGTGCGGCTCCCTGCCTCGGCCATGCTTCCGGAGGTGCGCGGACTGAAGGGGCCCCTGTCGTGCCTGAACGAAGCGCGGTTCGGCATCGTGTGGGGCTCGATGGGCGCAGCGCGCTCGTCCTATTTGACGGCCCTGCGCTACGCCACCGAACGGGAGCAGTTCGGCCGGCCGATCGCAGGGTTCCAGCTGACCCAGCAGAAACTCGCCGACATGGCGGTCGAGTACTCCAAGGGCGTGCTGCTGGCGCTGCACCTCGGGCGCCTCAAGGACGTCGGCACCCTGCAGCCCGAACAAGTCAGCCTCGGCAAACTCAACAACGTCCGCGAGGCGCTGGAGATCTGCCGGTCCGCGCGGACCATCCTGGGCGCGAACGGCATCTCCTTGGAGTACCCCGTGATCCGGCACATGAACAATCTTGAGTCGGTGTTGACCTACGAGGGCACCGTGGAGATGCATACGCTGGTGCTCGGCCAGGCACTCACCGGCCACGGCGCCTTCCGCTGACTGGTGGGTGGCCTCGACCGCCTCGAGGCCACCCACCAGTCAGGCCGGGGTACGTCTCAGACGAGCTTGCGCACCACCGAGAGCGGCGCACGCTTCATGACCTGGCCGATCGGCGCCCACGGCCACGCGGGGACGGCGGCGTCGACGACCTCCTTCTCGATGTACTTGACCATCGCGGCGGTTCCGGTCTCGGTGTCGACCATGAGGCGCTGCTCCTGCGCGACCTGGTCGTTCATCTCGCTGGCGATGTAGCCCGGGTAGAGCGTCGTGACCTTGATGTCGTGGCCCTTGCGGCCGATCAGGTCAGAGCGGATGCCCTCGGCGAGGTGCGCGACCCCGGCCTTCGTCGCGGCGTAGGTCGTCATCGACGACGGCATGCCGCGCATCGCCGACATCGACGAGATCAGCACGAGATGGCCGGCCTTGCGCTCGTAGAAGTGCTGCATCGCCGCCTCGCACTGGGCGAGCGCGGCGACGAAGTTCGTCATCGCCGTCTCGCGGTTGGCCTCGAACTTGCCGGTGCCGATGCGGCCGCCCTTGCCCAGGCCGGCGTTCACGACGACGCGGTCGAGTCCGCCGAGCGCCGCCGCGGCCTCACCGAAGACCCGGAAGACGGCGTCGTGGTCGTTGACGTCGAGCGCGTGCACCGAGACCCGGATGCCCGGATGGTCGGCGACCAGCTCGGCCCGCAGCGCCTCGAGTCGGTCGACCCTCCGGGCCGTGATCGCCAGGTCGTGGCCCGAGGCGGCGAGATGGCGGGCCATCCCCTCGCCCAGGCCCGAGCTGGCTCCGGTGATCAGGGTGTTCTTGCGCATGTGCACCTCCGCAGTCCTCAGCGGAAGGTGACGTCCCCCGCCGGTAGGTGCCCATGATCGTTGAAGGTCAGCACGCGCGGTCCGGTGGCCCCGACCATGAGCGTCGTGACGCTCGAGTTCACGACCACGTCATTGAGCCGCTGGAAGGCCGAGTCGTCACCCGTGATCAGCTGCGAGGCCACCATCGCGATGGGTCCACCCGACGTGAACACCAGGACGCGGCGGCCCTTCCCGGACGCCAGCTCGACCGCTTCCTCGAAGCCGGCCAGGACCCGCTCCCGGAACAGCTTGTAGGGCTCGTGGAACTCGCCCTCGCCGCGTCGCCATGCGTCGATCGCCGCGTTGAGCGCCGCCTGGAACTCCTTGGAGTTCTTGGTCATGGCCGACGGGTCGAACGCCGTGGCGATCCCCAGGTGGTCGTACTCGTTCCAGCGCGGGTCGACCTCGTAGCCCGGCAGGCCGGGGTCGGCGTCCTCCTCGCCGAGGCCGCTCGCGTCGATCGCCGCGATGGCGGTCTGCGCGTGGCGCAGCATGCCGCCGGCGATCGCGTCGGTGAAGATCGTCCCTCCGGCCTCCCAGGCCGCCCCGAGCGCAGCCGACTGGCGGGTGCCGATCTCACTGAGGCGGTCGTAGTCGTCCGTGCCGAAGGACGCCTGGCCGTGGCGGACCAGGTGCAGGGTGCCCACGGATCAGAGCTCGAGGACGAGCTTGCCGGTGGCCTGGGCCCGATCCAGCGTCAGCAGTGCGTCCGAGGCCCGCTCGAGCGGGAACGACTCGCCGATGACCGGCTTGAGTGCGCCCGAGGAGAGGTGCTCGTACATGTCGTCCCACTGCTGCTTGATCAGGCCGGGTCGCTTCATGGCGTACGCGCCCCAGCCGACACCGACGGCCGAGACGTTGTTGAGCAGCAGTCGGTTCGCGGCGACCTTGGGGATCTGGCCCGCGGTGAAGCCGATGACCAGGATGCGGCCGTCGTCGACGAGGCAGCGCAGGGAGTCGGTGAACCGGTCGCCCTCGGGCGCGTTGCCCACCGGGTCGACGACGATGTCGACGCCGCCCGACGCCTTGACGGCGTCCTTGAAGCCCTCGGACAGCACGTACTCGTCGGCTCCCGCGGCGACCGCGATCTCGCCCTTCTCCTTCGTGGAGGTGACGGCGATGACGTGTCCGGCACCGAACGCCTTGGCGACCTGGATCGAGGCGGTGCCGATGCCGCCCGAGGCGCCGTGCACGAGGACGCGCTCGCCCGCGGCCATCGAGCCGCGCTTGACCAGGCCGAAGTAGGCGGTGCCGTAGTTGAACATGAAGGACGCGCCCTCGGCGAACGAGACCGAGTCCGGTAGCGGGAAGGTCAGCAGCACGTCGGCGACGACCTGCTCGGCGAAGCCGCCCAGCATCGGCAGCGCGGCCACCCGGTCGCCCGGGGCGAAGCCGCTGCCCTCGGGCGCCTCGACCACGACGCCGGCCACCTCGGCGCCCGGCACGAACGGCAACGGAGGCTTGAGCTGGTAGAGCCCGCGGCTCTGCAGCAGCTCGGGGAAGGCGACGCCGGCGGCCTTGACGTCGATGAGGACCTGGTCCTCGCCACGGGCCGGGGCATCGATGTCGACGAGTTCGATGGCCTCGGGGCCCTCGAGGGAAGTGATCTGGATCGCACGCATGCCCCTGAGCGTAGCGGATACCTAAGCGCTTGCTTAGTCCCTTCCGAAGCAAACGTGACACTATCCTCATGTTCATGGCCTCCGGAGTCCGCTTCCCCACCGACAGTTCCACCGCCACCGCCCGCCGCGTCGTCGTCGACGCGCTGCAGCTGGTCGACCCGGTCGGAGCCCGTGCCGCCGAGCGCGAGACCAACTGGCGCCGCGGCTACCTGACGCACTTCGCACGACTCGTGGACGCCGGGCTCGCGACGCCCCAGGACGCCGTCACGATCGCCAACGAGGGCCTGCACAGCATCAGTGAGGACATGCTGTTCCGCGACCAGCCGCTGGCCCACGCCTTCGACTCCCCCGTGCCCGCACCGGACTGGGCGGTCGCCGAGATCACCGGCACGGCCGAGCCCGAGACCGAGCTCTCCGTGCCGTACCGCGGTCGCCGGCTCGTCGGCGCCGAGCTCGACGAGCAGCTGGACGACTGGGTCGCGCGCGGAGTCGTCGAGCCGACGTTCGCCGACGCGATCCGCGAGGTCCGCGACCATCCGGAGTGGTTGCGCCTCGAGGGGGACACGGTCGTCGTACTGGGCGCGGGTGCCGAGATGGGCCCGTACCGCTCGCTGCTGCGCTGGGGAGCCGACGTCGCGGCGATCGACCTCCCGCGCCCTGACATCCAGCAGCGCATCCGTGAGCAGGCGCGCGAGGGAGCCGGGCGCGTCTTCCTGCCGGCCGGCGGGAAGGAGACCGGTGCGGACCTGCTGCACTCGCTGACCGAGCTCGACGCGTGGATCGGCGGACTCGAGGGCCGCCTCGTGATCGGCACCTACTGCTACGCCGACGGCGCGACGCACGTGCGGGTCTCGATGGCGGCGGACGCGATCGCGACCCACCAGGTCGCCCAGCGCCCCGACACGGCGCTGGCGTACCTCGCGACACCGACGGACGTCTTCGCCGTCCCGGCTGGCGCTGTCACGACCTCGAACGAGGAGTACGACGGCGGCCGCCGGTTCCTGCGCCGGACGTTGCGCGGGGTCAGCGGCGGGCGCCTGCTGGAGCGGAACTATCCGCCCGGCGTCGAGGTCGGCGTCTGCGACGCCCTCGTGCCGCAGCAGGGCCCGAACTACGCGCTCGCGAAGCGCGTGCAGCGCTGGCGTGCCGCCGCCGCGCGCGACGC
>NZ_DAMDLR010000030.1:0-33967 GCF_032084975.1 Aeromicrobium sp. | reverse complement strand
GCGAGCGCGTGCGTCGCCGGGCCTGGCTGGGACGCGGGTCGGGCGAGGTCGACGAGGTCGCCGCGCCGGACGCGCTGCTGGCCGCGCTCGGCGAGACGGACGTCCTCGTGAGCTACGTCTGGGACCGCGCCCGGCTGCACGCCCTGGTGGTGGGCGCCGAGGGATCGACCGTGGTCGACCTCGGCAGCCACGTGCCGGTCCTCGAACTGCTGGGTGGCCTCCAAGCCGACCTGGACATGGGAGCCGCCACACTCTCGCCCGTCCTGCACCGCGCGGTCCGCTGCTCCCGGGATCACCGCCTCGCTGCGCTGGCTGGCCTCCTGGTCGACCCCCTGCTCCCGCGGATCGGCGACCGGCGGGTCGTCCTCACCTCGGCCGGCCTGCTCTCGGGCGTGCCGTGGTCGCTGCTCCCGGGCCTCGTCGGGCGCCCGCTGACCGTTCCCGTGACGGCGACGCGATGGACCGCCACGCGCGGACTCGACCGGCCGAGGTCGGCCGCGTTCGTCGCGGGTCCCGGCGTCGCGCGTGCCGCCGAGGAGGTCAAGCAGTCCGCCGAGCGATGGGACGGCTCGGTGTGCCTCACCGACACCCGGGCCACCGTCACGGCGACACTCGCCGCGGCCGACGGGGCCGACCTGCTCCACATCTCGGCGCACGGCCGGCACGCGGCCGACAACCCGCTCTTCTCGGGCGTCCTGCTCGCCGACGGACCGCTGTTCGGCTACGACCTGGACCACGTCGAGGCCGTGCCGGACGTGGTGCTGCTGTCGGCGTGCGAGGTCGGCCGCTCCACCCAGCGGTGGGCCGAGGAGTCGCTGGGCATGGTCAACGCCTGGCTGCACGCGGGCGCGCGCTGCGTGATCGCGTCACCGGCGGCGATCGCCGACGACGAGGCCTGCGAGGTGCTGCAGGACGTCCACCGGTTGATGGCGC
Source organism: Aeromicrobium sp. (assembly GCF_032084975.1). Lineage (GTDB taxonomy): Bacteria > Actinomycetota > Actinomycetes > Propionibacteriales > Nocardioidaceae > Aeromicrobium. The sequence goes on along the minus strand of NZ_DAMDLR010000030.1, from coordinate 33,034 downwards.
GAGGCACTCCCCCGGGCGTCGCCCTGGCGGACGCGACGGCCCAACGCCCGACCTCGTTCGTGTCCTTCGGCGCCGGTTGGTGACGTCAGTCGACCAGGGACGCCGGCGTCAGCCGGACGGCCAGCGGGTCGGCGACGTCGAAGGTCGCCCCGCCCGTGGCGCGTGCCACCTCGACGTACGCCCCGTCGACCAAGGTCCACGCGGTGATCGACGGCTCGTCCGGATCCACCACCCAGTAGTGCGGGCACCCGGCTCGCTGGAGTCGTTCCTTCTTCAGCATGAGGTCGATGCCACGCGTGGACGGTGACAGGACCTCGACCGCCAGGAGCGGCGGCCCCGGCAGGTCCCGGTCGGTGAAGCTCTCCCGCGGAGCGACGATCAGGTCGGGCTGGATCACCGTGTCCTCCGACAGCAGCACGTCGAACGGCGCGAACAGGACCTCGAGAGTCCCGTCCACCGCACTCGCGTGCAGGAGACGGAACAGCTTCCCCGACACCTGTTGGTGGACGATGCGCGGTGCGGGGCTCACGACGAGCACCCCGTCCAGCAGCTCGTAGCGGTGCCCGTCATCGGGCATCGAGTCCAGGTCGCTGCGCGTGAGCGCACGTCCGCGCGGCAGCCCCAGCACCTCGGTGGTCATGGCAGTCATCGTAGATCGCATCCCCCTTCACGACCACTGATCAAACCGTGGATGGGAAAAAGCCCAAAGGCGTGGGTCAGAGCAGCGAAAGCGAGTCGTTCACGGCTGCTGCGGCGGCGCGCAGCGTGGTGACGTCGGGCCCCTTGGCCAGGACGTCACGCGAGGTCGAGGGGATGATCGAGCCGGACACCGCGCCGAACAGCCGCCGCAGGTCGTCGATCGTGCCGCCCTGGGCGCCGAAGCCGGGAACCAGGATCGGCCCGTTGATGTCGAGGCGCTGGGTGTCGAGATGGGCGACGGTCGCGCCGATCACGGCACCGAACGGTCCCATCGGGGAGGCACCCTCGTTGGCCCGGCCCAGCTCGGTCAGGATCTCGTCGCCGATCGAGATGCCCGACGAGGCGGTGGCGGACTGCAGGTGCACGGCCTCGGGGTTGGACGTGAACGCCAGCACGAACACGCCGGCGTCGTTGTGCTCGGCGGCGGCGAAGAACGGCGTCAGCGAGCGGAAGCCCAGGTACGGGCTGATCGTGATCGCGTCGGCCGCCATGGGTGCGTCGTCGTCGAGGTACGCGTCGGCGTACGCCTGCGCGGTCGAGCCGATGTCGCCGCGCTTGGCGTCGAGGATCGTCAGCGAGCCGGTGTGCCGCAGGTCCTGCAGGGTGCGCTCGAGGATGGCCACCCCGCGCGCGCCGAAGCGCTCGAAGAACGCCGACTGCGGCTTCACGAACGCGACCTTGCCGGCGAACGCCTCGACGCACGTGGCGGCGAACCGGTCGAGTCCCTCGACCGAGTCCTCCAGCCCCCACTGCTCGAGCAGGTGCGGGTGGGGGTCGATGCCGACGCACAGCGGACCGTACGCCTGCATCGCCACCGAGGCGCGGCTGCCGAAGCTCATCGTGCGACCTCCCCTGCCCAGGACTGCAGCGACCGGACGCCGATGCTGCCGGCGATCTCGGCCTCGATGCCCTGGACCGCGGCGGCGAGCGCCTGGACCGTCGTGAGGCACGGGATGCCCTCGGCCACGGCGGCCGTGCGGATCTCGTAGCCGTCGACGCGCGCGTTGACGCCGCTGGACAAGCCGTGCGGCGTGTTGACGATCAGCTGGACGTCACGCTCGTGGATCTTCTCCACCACCGTGCTGCCGGCGCCGGCATCCTCGTGCAGCTTGCGCAGGACCGTCGCCGGCACGCCGTTGCGCTGCAGGACGTCGGCGGTGCCGCTGGTGGCGAGGATCTCGAACCCGAGATCGGCCAGTCGCTTGATCGGGAAGATCATGTGGCGCTTGTCGCGGTTGGCGACCGACACGAAGACCTTGCCCGAGGTGGGCAGGCCGTTCTGGGCGCCCGACCCGGACTGGCTCTTGGCGAACGCCGAGCCGAACGTGGCGTCGATGCCCATGACCTCGCCCGTCGAGCGCATCTCGGGACCGAGCAGCGTGTCGACATAGCGACCGTCGTACGTGCGGAAGCGGTTGAACGGCATCACCGCCTCCTTGACCGCGATCGGCGCCGACGCCGGCAGGCGGCCTCCGTCGCCCGTCGTCGGCAGGACGCCGGCGGCACGCAGCTCGGCGATCGACTCGCCCAGCATCACCCGCGCGGCGGCCTTGGCCAGCTGCGTGTTGGTCGCCTTCGAGACGAACGGCACGGTGCGCGAGGCCCGCGGGTTCGCCTCGAGGACGTACACCGTGTCGGCGCTGAGCGCGTACTGGATGTTGATCAGGCCGTGCACGCCGACACCGCGGGCGATCACCTCGGTGGAGGCGCGGATCTTGTCGATCTCGAGGTTGCCCAGGGTGATCGGCGGCAGCGCGCACGCGGAGTCGCCGGAGTGGACGCCGGCCTCCTCGATGTGCTCCATGACGCCGCCCAGGAACAGCTCCTCGCCGTCGAACAGGGCGTCGACGTCGATCTCGACCGCGTCGTCGAGGAAGCGGTCGACCAGGACGGGCCGGTCGGGCGAGATCTCGGTGGCGTTCTCGATGTAGCTCGAGAGCGACTCCTCGTCGTAGACGATCTCCATGCCGCGACCGCCCAGGACGTACGAGGGGCGCACCAGGACCGGGTAGCCGATCTCGTCAGCGATCCGCTTGGCGCCCTCGAAGGTCGTGGCGGTGCCGTGCTTGGGCGCGGGCAGCCCTGCGTCGGCCAGGACCTGCCCGAACGCGCCGCGCTCCTCGGCCAGGTCGATCGCCTCGGGCTGGGTGCCCACGATCGGCACGCCGGCGGCCTTGAGGCCGGCGGCCAGGCCGAGCGGCGTCTGGCCGCCGAGCTGCACGACGACGCCCGCGACGGGGCCGGCCTGCTGCTCGGCGTGGACGACCTCGAGCACGTCCTCGAGCGTCAGCGGCTCGAAGTACAGGCGGTCGCTGGTGTCGTAGTCGGTCGAGACGGTCTCGGGGTTGCAGTTGACCATGATGGTCTCGTAGCCGGCCTCGGACAGCGCCAGCGACGCGTGCACGCACGAGTAGTCGAACTCGATGCCCTGGCCGATGCGGTTCGGGCCCGAGCCCAGGATGATGACGGCCTCGCGCTCGCGCGGCTCGACCTCGGTCTCCTCGTCGTAGGACGAGTAGTGGTACGGCGTCCTGGCGGCGAACTCGGCGGCGCAGGTGTCGACCGTCTTGTAGACCGGACGGACGCCCAGCGCGTGCCGGACGCCGCGGACGACGTCCTCGGCCATGCCGCGGATGCGACCGATCTGCGCGTCGCTGAAGCCGTGGCGCTTGGCGTGGGCCAGCAGCTCGGGGGTGAGGCGCTCGGCCTCGGTCAGCTCGGCGGCGACCTCGTTCAGCAGGGCCAGCTGATCGACGAACCACGGATCGATCGCGGTGGCCGCGAAGACCTCCTCGGGCGTCGCACCGGCGCGCAGCGCGTCCATGACCAGCTTGAGGCGGCCGTCGTGCGGGACGGACGCCCGCTTGAGCAGGTCCTCCTTGTCGAGCTCGACCCACTCGCGCTCCCACGAGAACACGGCGGCGGGCCGCTCGAGCGAGCGCAGCGCCTTCTGCAGCGCCTCGGTGAAGTTGCGGCCGATCGCCATGGCCTCGCCGACGGACTTCATGTGCGTCGTCAGGGTCGGGTCGGCGGCCGGGAACTTCTCGAACGCGAAGCGGGGCACCTTGACGACGACGTAGTCGAGCGTGGGCTCGAAGCTGGCCGGCGTCTCCTTGGTGATGTCGTTCGGGATCTCGTCGAGCGTGTAGCCGATCGCGACCTTGGCGGCGATCTTCGCGATCGGGAAGCCGGTGGCCTTCGAGGCCAGCGCGGACGAGCGCGAGACGCGCGGGTTCATCTCGATGACGACGATGCGGCCGTCCTCGGGGTTGACCGCGAACTGGATGTTGCAGCCACCGGTGTCGACGCCGACCTCGCGGATGACGCCGATCGAGATGTCGCGCAGGCGCTGGTACTCGACGTCGGTCAGCGTCATGGCGGGTGCGACGGTGATCGAGTCGCCGGTGTGGACGCCCATCGGGTCGAGGTTCTCGATCGAGCAGACGATCACCACGTTGTCGGCGGTGTCGCGCATGACCTCGAGCTCGTACTCCTTCCAGCCGAGGATGGACTCCTCCAGGAGCACCTCGGTGGTGGGGCTGAGCGCCAGGCCGCTGCCGGCGATGCGCAGCAGGTCGTCGTGGTCGTACGCCAGGCCCGAGCCCGAGCCGCCCATCGTGAACGAGGGGCGCACGACGACGGGGTATCCGCCGAGCGTGTCGACGCCGGCCTCGCACTCGGCCATCGTGTGGCAGATGACCGAGCGGGCCACCTCGGCGCCCCACTCCTTCGGGAGGTCCTCGACGATCGCCTTGAACGTCTCGCGGTTCTCGCCCTTCTCGATCGCCTCGATGGACGCGCCGATCAGCTCGACGCCGTACTTCTCGAGGATCCCGGCCGCGTCCAGCTGCATGGCGCAGTTCAGCGCGGTCTGGCCGCCGAGGGTGGCCAGCAGCGCGTCGGGGCGCTCGGCCGCGATGACCTTCTCGACGTACTCGGGGGTGATCGGCTCGACGTAGGTCGCGTCGGCGAACTCGGGGTCGGTCATGATCGTGGCCGGGTTGGAGTTCACGAGGATGACGCGGATGCCCTCTTCGCGCAGCACGCGGCAGGCCTGCGTGCCGGAGTAGTCGAACTCGCACGCCTGGCCGATGACGATCGGGCCGGACCCGATGACCAGGACGGACTCGATGTCAGTGCGCTTCGGCACGGGCTGCCTCCATGAGGTCGGTGAAGCGGTCGAAGAGGTAGCCGGCGTCGTGCGGACCCGCGGCGGCCTCGGGGTGGTACTGGACGCTGAACCCGGGGCGGTCCAGCAGCGCGATGCCCTCGACGACGTCGTCGTTCAGGCACACGTGGGTGACCCGAGCGGCGCCGTAGGGCGTCTCGAAGTCCTCGTCGAGCGGCGCGTCCACGGCGAACCCGTGGTTGTGCGCCGTGATCTCGACCTTGCCGGTGGTGCGGTCCTGGACCGGCTGGTTGACGCCGCGGTGGCCGTACTTGAGCTTGTAGGTGCCCCGACCGAGCGCGCGTCCGAAGATCTGGTTGCCCAGGCAGATGCCGAAGTACGGCGTGCCCTTCGCCAGGACGCCCTGGACCAGTTCGACCTGGTGGTCGGCGGTGGCCGGGTCGCCGGGGCCGTTCGACATGAACACGCCGTCGGGGTTCAGCTCGAGGACCTCGTCGAGGGTGGCGGTGGCCGGCAGGACGTGGACCTCGATGCCGCGCTGGGCCATCAGCTTGGGGGTCATGCCCTTGATGCCGAGGTCGAGCGCGACGACCGTGTACTTCTTGTCGCCCTCGGCCGGCACGACGTGCGCCTCGTCGACGGTGACGTCCGCGAGGTAGTTCGAGCCGGTCATGGAGGGCGCCTGCTTCACCTGCTCGAGGAGCTGCTCGGGATCGAGGACCTCGGTGCTGATGCCGGCGCGCATGGAGCCGCGCTCGCGCAGGTGGCGGGTCAGGGCGCGGGTGTCGATTCCGCTGATGCCGACGACGCCCTGCTCGGTCAGCAGGTCGTCGAGGCTGCGGTCGGAGCGCCAGTTCGAGCGCTGACGGGCGGGGTCGCGCACGACGTAGCCGTCGACCCAGACGCGGCCGGACTCGAAGTCCTCGGGGTTCGCGCCGGTGTTGCCGATGTGCGGAGCCGTCATGACGACGATCTGGCCGCGGTACGACGGATCGGTGAGCGTCTCCTGGTAGCCGGTCATGCCGGTGTTGAAGACGATCTCGGCGACCGTGGTGCCGGTCGCGCCGTAGGAGCGGCCGCGGAAGGTGCGTCCGTCCTCGAGAACCAAGACTGCGGGGGTGAACGTCACTGCCCAATTCCTTCCAACAGATTTCCTTCCAGCACGGTGGCCCGGCCGGCGAGGAACGTGGCCACGACACGGCCCGGCAGCTCTCGTCCGGCGTAGGGGGTGTTGCGCGACAGGCTCGCCGTGTCGGCGGGTTCGATCGTACGGGTGACAGAGGGGTCGTAGAGCACCACGTGAGCGGGCTCACCGACCGCCAGTGGGCGGCCGTGGGTGGTGGCGCGACCGATGCGCGCGGGGTTCGCGCTCATGACCTCGGCGACCCGGCTCCAGGTGAGCGCGCCCGTGTCGACCATCGTCTGCTGGACGATCGACAGGGCGGTCTCGAGGCCGATCATCCCGAAGGCGGCGGCGCCCCACTCGCACTCCTTGTCCTCCATCGGGTGCGGCGCGTGGTCGGTGGCGACGATGTCGATCGTGCCGTCGGCCAGGCCCTCGCGGACGGCCAGGACGTCGTCCTTGCTCCGCAGCGGCGGGTTGACCTTGAAGATCGGGTCGTAGCTGCGGACCAGCTCGTCGTCGAGCAGCAGGTGGTGGGGCGTGACCTCGGCCGTGACGTCGATCCCGCGGCTCTTGGCCCAGCGCACGATCTCGACGGAGCCGCGCGTGGACAGGTGGCACACGTGCAGGCGGCTGCCGACGTGCTCGGCCAGCAGGACGTCGCGGGCGATGATCGCCTCCTCGGCGACCGCGGGCCAGCCGGTGAGGCCGAGCTCGCCCGAGAGCGGGCCCTCGTTCATCTGCGCGCCCTCGGTGAGGCGCGGCTCCTGCGCGTGCTGCGCGATGACGCCGTCGAACGCCTTGACGTACTCGAGCGCGCGGCGCATCAGGACGGCGTCGCTGACGCACTTGCCGTCGTCGCTGAAGACGCGGACCTGGGCGGCCGAGTCGGCCATCGCGCCCAGCTCGGAGAGCCGCTCCCCCTCGAGCCCGACGGTGACGGCGCCGATCGGCTGCACGTCGGCGTAACCGTGCTCGCGGCCGAGGCGCCAGACCTGCTCGACGACGCCGGCCGTGTCGGCGACGGGCTCGGTGTTGGCCATCGCGAAGACGCAGGTGAAGCCGCCGCGGGCGGCGGCCTGGGTTCCGGTGAGGACGGTCTCGGCGTCCTCGCGGCCGGGCTCGCGCAGGTGGGTGTGCAGGTCGACCAGGCCGGGCAGCGCGATCAGGCCCGCGGCGTCCACGGTCTCGTCGCCGCTGAGGTCGGGTCCGATCGCCGTGATGACGCCGTCCTCGATCAGGATGTCGGTGGCTTCCTCGCCCAGGATCCGGGCGCCCTTGATGACCGTGCTCATGCAGTTTCTCCCTCGGTGGCGCCACCCAGCAGCAGGTACAGGACGGCCATGCGGACGGCGACGCCGTTGGTGACCTGCTCGACGATCACGGAGCGGTCGCTGTCGGCGACATCGGCGTTGATCTCCATGCCCCGGTTCATGGGTCCGGGGTGCAGGACGAGCGCGTGGTCGGGCAGTCGGTTCATGCGGGCGACGTCCAGCCCGTAGCGGCGGCTGTACTCGCGGGCGCTGGGGAAGAACGAGGCGTTCATCCGCTCGCGCTGGACGCGCAGCATCATGACGGCGTCGGCCTTCTCGAGGCTGGCGTCGAGGTCGTAGGAGGTCTCGACCGGCCAGGTCTCGACACCGACCGGCAGCAGCGTCGGCGGGGCGACGAGCGTGACCTTGGCGCCCAGCGTGTGAAGCAGCAGCGCGTTCGAGCGGGCGACACGGCTGTGCAGGACGTCGCCGACGATCGTGACGTTCTTGCCGGCCAGGTCGCCGAGCCGGCTGCGCATGGTGAACGCGTCGAGCAGGGCCTGGGTGGGGTGCTCGTGGGTGCCGTCGCCGGCGTTGACCACGGCGCCCTTGGTCCACTCGGAGGTCGCGAGGCGATGCGGTGCGCCCGAGGCGTGGTGGCGGATGACGACCGCGTCGGCGCCCATCGCCTGCAGGGTCAGCGCCGTGTCCTTGAGGCTCTCGCCCTTGCTGACGCTGGAGCCCTTGGCGCTGAAGTTGATGACGTCGGCCGAGAGTCGCTTGGCTGCGGCCTCGAAGCTGATCCGGGTGCGGGTCGAGTCCTCGAAGAACAGGTTGACGATCGTGCGGCCGCGCAGGGTGGGCAGCTTCTTGATGGGTCGCTGGGCGACGCTCAGCAGCTGCTCGGCGGTGTCGAGGATCAAAGTGGCCTCGTCGCGGCTGAGGTCGCCGGCGCTCAGGAGGTGCTTCATGCGTCGCTCCCCTCGATCGTGACCGAGTCCTCGGCGCCGTCGGTCTCGCTGAGTCGGACCCGGACCTTCTCGGACTTCGAGGTGGGCAGGTTCTTGCCCACGAAGTCGGCCCGGATCGGCAGCTCGCGGTGGCCTCGGTCGACCAGGACGGCCAGCTGGACGGCCTTGGGCCGGCCGAGGTCGCTCAGGGCGTCGAGCGCGGCACGGATCGTGCGGCCGCTCATCAGGACGTCGTCGACCAGGACGACGACGCGCCCGTCGATGTCCTCGGGCACGTTGGTGGCCTCGAGCGCGCGGGGAGCCTTCAGGCGCAGGTCGTCGCGGTACATCGTGGTGTCGAGCGAGCCGGACTCGATGGTGGTCCCCTCGACCTCGGCCATCTTCGCCGCGACCCGCGCGGCGAGCTCGACTCCGCGGGTGGGAATGCCGAGGATCACCACGCCTTCGGCGTCGCGATTGCGCTCAAGGATCTCGTGGGTGATGCGTGTCAGCGCACGCGAAATGTCGGTGGCATCCATGACGGTGCTCAAGCCGACCTCCTTCTCCGCCTCACAGGACGGTGGTTAAAGGATGGATCTGCGTCAGGTTATCAGTGGGGTTGGCCCACGCCGCGCTCGCCCGCCGACGGCCCGCTGGTCCGGCCGGAACTTTCGACGTTGCGGTCGCTGGAGCGACAGCATTGTCCAAAGTTGCCTGCGTGAGCGCTGTCGTAGCGCGTCGCTGCACTCCCCCTTGCCGACTACACCTTCAGCTTGTCGACGGTCTTGGTGACCTTCTCGCCGTCCTTCTCGAGGAACATGATCTCGCCGAACTCCAGCGTGCCCCAGTCGGCCTTGCTGTCGGTCAGCGGCTCGGAGGCGAAGATGACGCCGGTCGCGTCGTCGACGGTGCACTCCTCGAAGTCGTAGGTCGGCCCGTCGTACGAGAAGTTGCGACCCATCAACACGTACATCGGCTCCAGGAGCATGCCCAGGGCGTAGTCGTCCGTGCCCGGCTCGGACTTGCGCAGCTCTCTCCAGTCCCCCGCCGGATCAAGCTCGCCCTGGTGGCCCGTGCCGACGTTGACCCCGATGATCCGGTTCGGCGAGACCAGCGCCATCTTCAGCTTGGTCAGTGCCGGCAGTTCGAGCTCCTTCATCGCCCGCACGATGAGCCGCATCATCTCCTCGAAGGCGCGCTTCACGTCCTCGTCACTGTCGCTCTCGAGCAGGGACAGCAGCAGCACGTACAGGAACTCCGTGTCGGTGGTGCCCGCCATCTGCTCCAGGTACTCGTCCTTGCAGTGCTGCAGCAGCTCGCGCTGCAGGAGGATCCAGTTCGGCATGTCGCCGTTCTGCGCGACGATCCACGGGGTTCCCTTGAAGGAGAACGGGTGGCAGTTCTCGTCGGCCAGCACGGTCGTGGAGTTGTAGTCCGCCGCGCGAACATGGGCGAGCATGGTGCCGACCTGGAGGCTCGGCACGATGCCGTCGACGTTGTCGTCGTAGAACGCAGCCATGGGGCGGTGGTAGAGCAGGGGCTCGTCCGGCTTGAGCAGGTGCTCGCCCCACGCTCCGAAACCCCACCCGGCCAGTTGGAGCTGAGGGTGACGCTCCGGGTCGAGGGCCTGGTTGATGAGGCTGTTCTCAGGCTTGATCAGCAGGTCTTCCAGCGGTACTTCTGATCCGAGGTAGGCGAGAACGCGGCACATGGGCTTCCTTCACTGATGGATCGTGGATCCGTGGCGTGGTGAGCGTCCCGAGCCTAGGGCGCATCCGCAATGTCGGCGACCGGGACGCGTCCGGGCTCAGGCGCGACCGATGATGCCCAGCTGCCGAGCAGCTGCGACGGCCGCCGTGCGTGAGTTCACTCCGAGCTTGGGATAGATGTGCGCGAGGTGGGACTTCACGGTGGTCTCGCTCAGATGCAGCCGGCGGGCGATGGCGGTGTTGTTGTGACCCTCGGCGACGAGGCTCAACACCTCGAGCTCCCGGGCGCTCAGGGACGAGTGCGGTTTCTGCATGCGCGCCAGCAGGCGGCTCGCGACCGACGGTGCGAGCGCGGTCTGACCTGCGGCCGCGGCATGGATGGCCGCGGTGATGTCCTCGGGCGCAGCGTCCTTCAACAGGTATCCGGCGGCTCCGGCCTCGATGGCCTCGATGATGTCGGCGTCAGTGTCGAAGTTGGTCAGGATCAGCACCGCGGGCGGGTCCGGCAGCTCGCGGATCTCTCGGGTCGCGCGAGCGCCCTCGAACACGCGGTTGAACTGCAGGTCCATCAGCACGACGTCGGGGTGCGTCCGCCTCGCCTCGCTCACGGCTTCGGCCGTGGTGCCCACCGCCGCGATGACCTCGATCGTCGCGTCGGTCTCGAACAGCGCGGTCAGGCCGGCACGCATGAGCGGGTGATCGTCGACGATCAGGACACGCACGCTCATGGCGTCACCCCGAAGCTCGCGACGACGCTGGTCCCCTGCCCCGGGCGGGACTCGACGACGAGTCGCCCGCCCAGGTCGGCGGCACGCTCCTGCATGGCCGCCAGCCCGAACGAAGGCTGAGCGGCGCCGGCTTCGAGCAGCGCCGGATCGAAGCCCTCACCATCGTCGACGACATCGAGGATGATCTCGTCGTCCAGTCGGGTCAGGGTCACGTCGACACGAGTGGCGTGCGCGTGCTGGACGACATTCGCCAGCGCACCTTGAGCGATCCGCAACAAGGCGGCCTCCACGGGCGTGGGCACGGCGACAGTGTCCGGTGGGACGTCCACCTCGACCTGCAGACCGGCCGTGTCCCGGATCTGGGCACCCAAGCGCACCAGCGCTCCCCCGATGCCGGCGTCGTGAAGGGCCGGCGGGACGAGGGCGTGGATGAACTCGCGCGTCTCGGCCAGCGCGTCGGTGGCCGCTGCTCGTGCCTGCTCCAGGCGCTCGCGCCCCCTGTCCGAGTCCAGGCCACTGCGCTGGGCGGCGTGCAGCAGCATGATGATGCTCGAGAGCGACTGCGACACGGTGTCGTGGATCTCGCGGGCCAGTCGCTCGCGTTCGGCGACCACCCCGGCGGCATGCTCGGCGACGGCCAGCTGGTCGCGGGTCCGCGTCAGCTCCTCGATGAGCCGCTGACGTTGCGCCACCTCTCGGGTCAGGGCCTGGTACCCGAGCCCGATCACGATGGCCACGCCTGCACCCAGGACGGGACCCACGATGCCGGCGACGTTGAAGCCGCGGTGCAGTCCGAAGGCGCCGATGGCAACCACCGTGGCGCAGACGACCGCAACGATCCCCCGCACCGTCCCGAGCACGCGCAGGTAGAGGAAGAACAACGCGAAGACGAGGTAGGTCGCCTCCACGCTGAGGCACATCAGCGCCAGCCATTGCAGGCTCAGGGCACCGACCCACCACCAGCCTCGAGGGCCCGGCTCGGGCAGGGCACCGTCCGGCCAGACACCGGCGGCGTAGGTGATGGCGAACAGTGCCGCGAGGGAGGCGACGGTGACGCTGTGCCAGGTCGCGCCGTCCGTGGAGTTCAACACCACGACCGCCAGCAGGGCGATGACCAGGACGTGGAGGGACGTCGAGAGCCACGCTGAGATCGGACCGATCGGGTTACGGCTGCCGTCTCGCTTCACGCCCACATCACCGGACCCAGTCTAGGTCGGCTGCTGGTCCGCGGCGTCGTACGAAAGGTGGAACTCCGGGCGGTCCTTTCGGTGCCGAGAGAGCGTCCGGGTGCACGATGGCTCGGCGGCGGAATCGAGCCAGTGTGGAGAGGACGCACGGATCACCCGGAATCGTGCACCGATTCTTCTCGAAGGACTCACATGTTTGTCGCCTGGCGCGACCTGAAAGTGGCCAAGGGACGATTCGCGCTCATCGCGGTCGTCGTCACGCTCATCACGATCCTGGTCACCTTCCTGGCCGGACTCACGGGCGGACTGGCCCAGCAGAACATCTCCGCCATCACCTCGCTCGACGCGGATCGCATCGTGTTCTCGGACGACCAGCCACCTTCCTACGCCGACTCGACGGTCACCCAGGCGCAGGCGAGCGTCTGGGAGCGCCAGGACGGCGTCACCGCTGTCGACCCCCTGGGCATCAGCACCGCTCGCGTGTCTGCTGAGAATCAGCACGAGACGGTCACGCTGTTCGGCGGCGGTCCGGGAACGTCCGACGCGAAACCGCCGCGGCGCGGTCACGTCGAGCTGAGCGCCGAGACCGCGGACGCACTGGGAGTCACGGAGGGCGACCAGGTCCGGATCGGCGAGCAGTCCTTCGTCGTGGACGCCGTCCGGGGCAGCTCCTGGTATTCGCACATGCCCGTCGCGAACCTCGACCTCCGTGACTGGCAGGGCCTCGCCACACGGCCCGGCGAGCCGTCCCCCTTCGCAACCGTCCTGGCCGTGTCCGGGGATGCCGACCACGCGGCTGCCGACGCCGAGGCAGGCACTGACTCCACCGGCGTGCTGGCATCCCTGACGGCCCTCGAGTCGTTCACGTCCGAGATCGGGTCGCTGCTGGTGATGGTGGGGATGCTGTTCGGGATCTCGGCACTGGTCGTCGGTGCGTTCTTCACCGTGTGGAGCATCCAGCGCCAACCGGACGTGGCGGTTCTCAAGGCGCTCGGCGCCACCAACCGGATGCTCACGTTCGATGCCCTCGGCCAGGCCGCCGTGGTGCTGCTCCTCGGCGTGACGACGGGCATCGGGGTGACAGCCGTGCTGGGCATCGCGGCCGGATCTGCATTGCCGTTCATCCTCAGTCCCCTGACGACGGTGCTGCCCGGCCTCATCATGACCGTCCTCGGCCTCGCCGGCGCTGGACTGGCCACCCGCTCCATCACCCGAATCGACCCCCTCACCGCCCTTGGGAGCAACCGATGATCGACCTCGCCAACGTGACCCTGACCTTCCCTGACGGGTCCTCCCGCGTGACCGCGATCGACGACGCCACCTTGCACGTCGACGCCGGGACCACCGTGGGGATCACGGGCCCGTCAGGATCCGGCAAGTCCAGCCTCCTGGCCGTCGCGTCCACGCTGATCGCACCCGACCGAGGCACCGTGACCATCGACGATGTCGAGGCGACCGGTCTGACCTTGACCGAACGAGCCGAGCTGCGGCGCACCAGGATCGGTCTGGTGTTCCAGCAGTCGAACCTGATCGCCTCGCTGACCGCCTACGAGCAGCTCCTCGTGATGAACGAGCTCACCACCGATCCGCGGCGGCGCGGGGCGCGTGCCGCCACCCGCGAGCGTGCGTCCGAGCTCCTGGACGCCGTCGGCCTGAGCCGCGACGCGGGCAAGCGACCCGCGCAGCTCTCCGGAGGCCAACGGCAGCGCGTCAACATCGCGCGAGCACTGATGCACCGGCCCGCCGTGCTGATCGTCGATGAGCCCACCAGCGCACTGGACCAGGAGCGCGGAACCCAGATCATCGACCTGTTGCTGCGGCTCACGTCCGAGCACGACACGGCGACCATCCTGGTGACGCACGACCAGCGCATCCTGCCGCGGTTGACCGGTGCTCACACGATGGTCGATGGGCGGCTGCGGGCGCTGGACACGCCTCAGACGGTCGGATAGGCCCGCGGGACCACCCACCCCGGTAGCGTCCTCGGGTGGCCAGTCCTCGAGGATCCAGCGCTCGTCGACGCACCGCGTCTCGGCGCCGAGGCGGGACGCGACAGCAGTCGCGGCCCCTGCCGACGGCCGGCCCGGGTGAGCGCGTGTGGGTGCTCGACGTTCCGTACGGGACCCAGGTCGACGGCGCCACCTGGCACCCGGCGGTCAAGACCCATCTCCACGTCGGACGTGCCCTGCCCGAGCACCTCGCCCCGTACGCTCCGGGCCCCTACACGCTCGGCCGGTTCATCGAGAACTCGCTCAACCCCGACCATCCGGCGCCCAGCCCAGAACCGACCGACGAGCTCGAGCCGCGGAGGATCCAGTTCGAGGCGGCCGACGCGATCGCGGCGCGCGCCGCAGCGGGCGGACGGCAGTTCCTGCTGGCGGATGAGCCCGGCGTGGGCAAGACGATCTCCGCGGTTCTCGGGGCGACGGCGGTGGGCGATCTGCGTGGTGCGCGACGGGTGCTGGTCGTGGCCGACCGGCCCGCCCCGATCACGATCGGCCACTGGTGCCGCACGATCACGGCACTCGGCGACGGTGGCCTGGAATGGGTGGTGATCACGTGGGACCGGCTCGAGAAGGTCAAGGACCACACGTGGGACGTGATCATCGCGGACGAGGCTCACGCGCTGCGACGTACGACGACGAAGCGGTGGAAGCTCTGGGCGCGGATCTCGGGTCACGGGCGGCCGCACGACACGGCGCCTTTCGTGATCGCGACCACCGCGACGCCCGGGCACACGCCACTCGAGCTGCCGTACCTGGCTCCCGCCTATGCGCAGGTGCTCGGCGAGCCGATGAAGGAGTGGACCTCCGCGACGCAGCCCGCGGCCGCGTTCGCCGACGCGCTCGAGCGCCACGGCATCGGGGTGGAGAGGGGACGCTACGGCGCGACGTGGACGACCGATCCCACGCGGCGCGCGGCCGATCTCACGCTGGTGCGCGGCTGGCTGGACGAGGAACGGCCCCCGGCCATGCTGCACCGCGCCGCGCCGTGGGGGCCGGTGCAGATCTCGGGCATGCCGGTGGCGCTGACCCCTCCCGAACGAAAGGCCTACGAGGCCGAGTGGGGCGAGTTCTGTCGCGAGATGGACATCGCCCGGCGCGGCCGCAACGTCGCGAAGGGCCGGTCCGCACTGCTGCGCTTCAGGCAGAAGGCCGGACTGATCCGCGTCGACTCGACCGTCGCCTGGATCACCCAGCAGGTCGAGGCCGAGCGCCAGGTCGCGTGCTCCGTGGAGTTCGTGGCGACCGCCGCCGACCCCATCGCCGACCGACTGCGCGAGACCGGCATCGAGGTCGCCAGCATCTACGGCCGCGACCGGTTCGACGTCGAGGCCGAGCGGCTCCGGTTCCAGACCGGGCAGGCGAAGGTCTGCGTGTTCACGACCGTCGCCTCGATCAGCCTGCACGCCGGCGAGACCCTCGCCGACGGCAGCCGCGGCAGCACCGAGCCGCGGGTCGGCGTCTTCCACCAAGCACGATTCTCGGGCATCGCCGGACGCCAGGTGACCGGCCGGACCCACCGCGACCACCAGGTCTCGCCATGGCACATCGCCTACGCCGAGGGCACCGTGGAGGAGCAGGTCGGCAAGGTCATGGTGGAGCGGATCGCCGCAGCGTCCGACACCGCGGGAAGCGACACGGCTGGCCTCGCCGAATTAGCCCAGCTCCTCGGGGCCGACTGGCTGCCCGCCACTGCCCTGACCGAAGACGGAGTCTGAGCCAACCAAACACCGGCTCCATCCCGTCTAGGTTGTGAAAGCACTTCACGACCAAGGAGCCAGCGTGCGTCAGACCAGCGAGGCGGAGTACGCGGAGTTCGCCAGGTCCGTGTGGCCGCAGCTCTACCGCACGGCGGTGGTCATCGTCGGTGACCGGCAGCTGGCCGAGGACCTGGTGCAGTCCGCGCTGGTGAAGACCTACGTCGCGTGGCCCCGGCTCCGCGAGCCCGCGAAAGCACACGCCTACACGCGGCGCGCGATGGTGAACGTGGCGCGCGACTGGTTCCGCAAGCGCTCGTGGACCCACGAGAACACCACCGACGTGG
This sequence comes from Aeromicrobium sp., assembly GCF_032084975.1. Lineage (GTDB taxonomy): Bacteria > Actinomycetota > Actinomycetes > Propionibacteriales > Nocardioidaceae > Aeromicrobium. The sequence continues at coordinate 17,209 of NZ_DAMDLR010000030.1, read as the reverse complement.
CGACCGAGGGTGCACCCAGCACCGATCACTCCGCCGCCCTCGTCGACCGGGTCACCTTGGCCGACGCGCTCCTGACCCTGCCGCCGGGCCAGCGCTCGGTCGTCGCACTGCGGTTCCTCGACGACCTGTCCGTCCAGGAGACGGCCGACCTGCTCAACATCACCACCGGCACCGTCAAGAGCCAGACCTCCGCCGCCCTCGCGGCACTTCGCTCGCACGCCCACCTCCTTCCCGAAGGCAGCCACCATGACTGATCAGCTGGTCGACCAGATCCGCCACCACGCCAACGCCGAGCCGGTCCCCGAGCTGGACCTCGACGGCGTGATCCGCCGCGGACGCCGCGCCCGCCGCCAGCGCACCGTCGCCCGTCGGTCCATCGCCGCCCTCGCGGTGGCTGCCGTGGCCGGCACCGCCGTCCTCGTCGGCACGAACCGGGACACCGGGCCGAGCCGGCTGGAGGTCAGCTCCACCATCGCGGCCGGCGACGTCGCGCTGGTCTCGGCCGCGTACCGGACAGGTGGCGCGTTCTCGCGAGGCGACACCCTCTGGTTCAGCGACCCCGACTACTCCGTCGACCTCGGCGTCACCGTCCAGCTCATGTACTACACAGCCGAGGGCGTGGTCGCCGGCGTCACGAATGACGAGGCCGGCGACGCCAAGCGCGACTACGTCTACGTCGGCACCGACGGGACGGTGCGCGAGCTGGACTTGCCGGGCAAGGTCGTCCCCGGAACGGACGCGCAGGCCGATCGGTTCACGTACCTGACCGAGCAGGGCGGCGGCTACCGGATCCATGTGGTCGAGGCATCCACCGGCCGCGAGCTGGCGACCCAGCCCTTCGACGCGCCCTACAGCTGGGCCGGATGGGCCGTCCCGCCCGTCGGCCTCACCGGCGACTACGTGGTGGTCGGCGTCGACGGCGACCAGCAGGTCGTCAATTGGCGAACCGGAGAGCGCGTCGCCGACGTTCCCGCCGAGCAGCTGCCCTCGACGGGAGGCGGGCGGGCGCTCGGCGGACCGCTCGGCGCGGAGACCTACGAGCTGGGCGAATCGACCCCGCTTCGATCGACGAAGGACCTCGCGATCACCGGCGAGGACGGCGGCGGCTCGTGGGCGTCCAACGACCTCTCCCCCGACGGCCGATTCGTGCAGACCACCAGCACCACCATCGGCGTGGACGACGACGGCACCGTCACCGAGGTCTACCGCGGCGCCGGAGGCGAGGTCGACGACAAGCCCGTCGTCCACGTCACCGAGGTCGACACCGGCAAGCGGATCACACTCCCGGGTCACGCCCGCACCTACGGCTGGACCCCGGACGGACGGCTGATGCGAGTCGACGGGAGCAAGGTCACCACGTGCGACGGTGCGTCCGGAGCCTGCACGTCCCGCACGGTGCCCGACGGTCCCGGCACCATCCGGATGGCCGGCCGGTACCTCGGGTCCTGATCCGGTTCGAGCATCGCGTGTGGACCGAGGGCTCACGTCGATGCGTTAGAACGGAGACATGCCCGGATTCCAGATCACCCCGATCGGCACGGTCAGCAACCACCGGACCGACGTCCAGCACTCGGATCAGTGGGGTGCGGTGCGCAGCACGATCACGATCGACGAGCGGTTCGGCGACGCGTGCCTGCAAGGCCTGGAAGGGTTCTCCCACGTCGAGGTGCTCTTCGTCTTCGACCAGTTCGAGGAGCTTGACGACTACCGCGAGCCGAAGCCCTACCGCGGGCGCACCGACCTGCCGTCGCTCGGTGTCTTCGCGGGTCGCGCGCCTCGTCGGCCCAACCGCATCGGGGTCACCAGCTGCGCGATCGAGTCCGTCGATGGCCGCGAGCTGACCGTCATCGGCCTGGATGCCGTCACCGGCACTCCCGTCGTCGACCTCAAGCCGGTGATGGTCGAGTTCCTCCCGACCGATGTCCGCCAGCCCGAGTGGGTCAGCGACGTCATGTCGGAGTACTTCAAGCCCTGATGCCCAGCACTCAGGGGCTGGTCACCATGGTCCGGGACGGGTAGAACTCGTCCATGACGAGAGACCGGTCCCGGACTGCTGCCCTGCTCGCCGTCGCCACCGGGATCTGGGTGCTCACGGATCTCGTGCGGGTGTGGGCGCCGTCGTTGATCACGATCTTCGGGCAGGCCGCGTCGACGCCGCCCGAGCTGATGGGTGCCTACGCGCTGGGGTGCGTCCTGCTCGGTGTCGTGGCCGCGTTCGTGGCACGGCGACACGCGACGGGCGCCGGCTGGATCGCACTGGCCGTGACCGTCGTCGCCAGAGTCGCTCTTCAGCTCACCGACGGTGGCCAGCCGCAGCTCGTCGTCGCGTCGGTCGGGGTCGCGGCCGGGGTCGCCTGGCTGTCGTTGTCAGCCGCCTCGCTCGGTGACGTCCTGGTGGTCGGGCTCGCCGCCGGGACCGCCCTGGGCGTCATCACCCACGCCGCGCTGGGGACGTGGGGCGCCGTCTGGCGGGACGACGTGTGGAGCTGGCTGGTGCTCTGCGTGCAGGTGGCCGGTGCCGCCTCGGCGTGGTGGTTCGCGCGCGGCCGGCATCCGGAGGCAGTCGCACGCAGGACGGCGTGGCTCGTCATGCCTGGACTGCTGCTGGTCGGCATCGTCCTGGGGAACGCAGGACGCGCGTCAGCCGTCGGAGGCGACGTGGGGCTGGTGGCCGTCGCGGTTGCGTCGGTGATCGCCATCCTCACGGCCTCGCTCCGACCTGGCCGTGCCGCCGCATGGGCCGCCACCGTGGTCCTGGTCGGCGCGACGGCGATCGGACTGCTCGTCACGACCGACGTCGGCGGAATCCCCGCGGTGGCACCGGCATGGACGGTCGTCGTGTCCGCGATCGGACTGCCGGCGTTGACGCTCCTGTGGAGCACCGCCGACCACGGCAACCCCGCGCGCCCCACCTCCCTCGCGCTGGGTGCACTGGCGTGGGTGGCGCTGCTGTTCGTCTACTACGCCGGCTACGACCTGGGCTACCGCGCCGACATCGTGCTCGTCCTGGCCGCCGTCGTGATCGGCGTCCTGGCCGCGACGGCTCGCCCCCGGCCGGCCAGGAACCAGGGACCGCGGTTCTCGCCAGTCCTCCTCGCTGCGTTCGCCGTCGCCGCGGCCGTGCTGGCGTGGGCCGGTCCCGCCGCCACCATCACGCCCCTCGACGGCGGCAACGAGGACGACGGCCTGCGAGTCACCGCCTACAACGTGAGGATGGGCTACGGGATGGACGGCACGTTCCGCCCGGACCTGGTGGCCGAGACGCTCCGCGACCAGGACGTCGCGCTGCTCAGCGAGGTCGACCGCGCCTGGCACCTCAACGGCGGCCAGGACCAGCTCGCGATCCTGGAGCGACTGCTCGAGCGGAGCGCGGTGTTCGCTCCGGCCGCCGACCCCGTCTGGGGCGATGCCGTCCTCACCGCGCTACCCGTCCTGGAGTCGGTCGGCAATCCCCTGCCGTCCCACGGCGCGGTCACCGGAGCCCAGGCGCTCTCGGTGCTCGTCGACGTCGATGGAACACCGACGTGGTTCGTGTCGACGCACCTGCAGCCGAACGACGGCGACGAGGGGGTCGAGGCGCAGACCGAGGACCTCGTGAAGGTCCTCCGGGCGCGTCTGGCCGACGGACACCCCCTCGTCCTGGGTGGCGATCTCAACACCCAGCCGGGCAGCGAGGCCTTCCGGCAACTGACCGAGCTCGGCCTGGTCGATGGGCTCGAAGGGGCAGGGCCGACGTCTCCGGCTGATCGCCCGACCGCCCGCATCGACCACCTGCTCGTGACGCCGGACCTGGACCCGGTGTCGCCGGACGTCGGGACGTCCCGGGCCTCGGACCATTTGCCGGTCTCCGTGACGCTCGACGTCGAGCCGTGAGTCAGAGCGAGGACAGCTGCGACTTCCAGAACGGCCGCCACCGCTCACGGTCCTCGGCGGAGGTCAGGCCCGCGTGCTGGACGGCGATCCGGTCAGCCGAGATGTCGACGTTGACCGCCGAGCCGTCCGCCAGCTTGGCCCGCCAGTAGCGCCACTTCTCGGTCGACCTGGCGCTCGGCTCCCCTGCCAGCTCCACCCCGTCGAACTCGGTCCGGCCGGCGACGGCATCGAGCCAGCGCTGGAGCAGCTCGTCGAGCGAGCCGACGACCTTCCTGGACGCGGACACCGCGTGATCGCCCTTCGACTGCTGACCCTGCTCGCGCAGCCCGTGCTGGTGGCCGTACTCGATCGCGATGGTCTGGGACCACCAGCCGTCGTTGAACGGCTTGCCGTTCGCCGCGTGCGTGGTGATGCCGAGCTCGTGGACACGCCGCAGGGCGAGCTTCGCGATCTCGGCGTGAGGCCGGTCGAGTGCGCCCTCGCTCGTCAACCACGCATCCCACTCGGTCCAATCGACGCCCGTGGCCGTGGAGATGCTTGCCGCCTTCGATGCCATGGGAGCGAGCCTCTCATCTTCGAGCCCGTCGTTCAGCGAGTCGGGTCGATGATCGTGATGTCCGCGAGTCTCGCCTGGCCGAAGACCGGCAGCAGGTCCGCTGCCAGCACCGAACTTCCAGCGCGTCACGGCCGACCCGACGACCAGGACCTCCCCGGCCAGTTCATGTCCCGGGACGTGCGGAAAGGCGCCGCCGTCGTCGTGACCCGACCGTCGCACCGCGCGGCTCGTCGACCCCGGTCATGTCGCCCCGCTCCCCCACTCGCATGTCCACGCTCATGGTCATCCTCTTCCGTCTCGCCGTCCTGTCACTCGTATGACGGCTGGACGGCCGAGAACTCATCCGAATCGCTCGCCGATCTCGGCCAGGACCCGCACCTGCGTGGGATTGAGGTGGCTCGCTCCGTGCTCGTCGAACAGCGCCTCGACGGCGCCGAGGTCCACCGTGGTGCTCAGGTCGAGGTCGCCGATGGCCGCGATCATCGCCGTCGTGGACTCCTCCACCAGCCGCTCGAGCTCCGCCGCGGGCGTCGACTCGTCGATCCGGTCGAACTGCTCGTAGATCGTGGCGAAGCTCGCCATCACGTCGGGATCGGCGAACCGCTCGTACAGAGCGCGGAGCAGCTGCGAGGTCGGCTCGCCTCCGAGGTGGGCGAGCAGCACCAGCTGCTCGCGCTCGAAGGCGACGAGGCGCGGCGGCAGGCTCATCGCCGAGGCGAGCGCTGCGTGGACGGCCAGCTCGGGGGGCAGGTCCGGCGATGCGCCTCCGGCGCGCAGCGCAGCGACGACCGCCCGCTGGCCAGTGAGCCGATCGATCTGCGCGGCCAGCTCGGCGTCGAGGGCCTCGAGTTGCGCGTCGTGGTCGGCGGTGTCGTCGAGGGGCAGGTCCTGCAGCGCGAACCCGAGGTCGGCGAGTCGCTTGATCCTGAGCACGCGCACGAGGTGGGCGACGTCGTACTCGCGGTAGCCGTTGGCGCTGCGCTCGGGCTCCTCCAGGATGCCGATCTGGTGGTAGTGCCGCAGCGTCCGCACGGTGACGCCCGCGAGGCCGGCGAGCTCCCCACTACGCATCGACGGTCTCCGGTTCGTTCGGGTCGAGGTCACGCAGCGCGGGATCCGCGACCGCGACGACCGATGTCAGGACCCACAGTGCCACGAAGCCGAGTGCCGCCACGGTGAGACTGACCTGCTCGATGACGACCGCGGCCAACAGGATGGCAGCGGGCGCGGCCGCGGTCATGAGCGCGTTCTGAGTCCCCATCACGCGCCCGAGCGCCGACTCCGGCACGGCGCTGATCGTGAGCAACCCCAGCAGGGCGCCGCACAGGCCGCTGCCGAGACCGAGGACGAACCCACCCGTGAGCAGAAGCCAGGTCGTCGGCAGCAACCCGATCACGAGGAAGCCAAGCGACGACACCAGCAGCCCGGTGACGAGCCACACGCGGCGGGTGAGGCGGTGCGTGAAGGCGACGTACAGCGCGCTGCCGGTGAGCAGCCCCGCCGCGATCGAGGTGAGCACGAACCCCAGTCGTCCGGGTTGATCGATGAGGGTGAAGTGCACCGGAAGGATCAGCGCCTGAAACGCCGACAAGGTCATGACCGAGAGCAGTGACAGGCCCGTCACCACGGCCACCAGCCGTGTCCGGGTCAGCAGGCGCCAGCCCTCGACGAACTCGTTCCACGCTCCCAGCGGCGCCGTGGCGGGCGCGTCGTCCGGCCGGCCGACGTGGCGCGGGATGCCGAGCGTGAGCAGCGCCGCCAGGAACGACGTTCCGGCGGTGACCCACAGGACGGTGGAGCCCTCGAAGAGGGTCATCAGCAGTCCTGCCACGGCCGGGCCGATCAGCAGCGAGATCCCTCCGAGCGACTCCCGCAGCCCGATGAGCCGCTCGGTGGAGATGGTCGAGCTCCGGGCGACGCGCGGCAGCAGCGCCTCACGCGCGGTCATTCCTGGGACGTCACCGAGCGAGCCGACGACCCCGAACAGCACGAACCACCCGACCTCGAGCCCGACCAGGCCGTCCACGATCGGCAGGGCCGCGACCGACGCGGCCGACACGAGGTCGGTCACGACGGACGACGTGACGCGATTGATCCGGTCGATCACGACGCCCATGAACAGTCCTGCCAGGACGGCCGGCACCGCGGTGGCCGCCGCCACCCATCCGGCCGACATCGCGCTGCCGGTCGACTGGAGGACGATCAGCGGCAGGGCGATCGCTGCGATCGAGTTGCCGAGGACCGAGACGAAGTAGGAGGCGAGGTAGAGCGCTGGTGTCCGCATGCCCCCAGTCGAATCCCTGACGTCGCGTCGGGGTCAAGTTCGCCCCTTGTCGCCTGCTGCTGACGCAGAGGGGTCTCCTGCGCCTTCGCCATCTTGGTCAGGAGCTTGGAGACATGGTGCGTCAGAGCGTGGGGTCGATGATGGTCATCCCCGCGAGCTTCGCCTGGTCGAAGACCGGCAGCAGAGCCGCCGCCTCCTCGAGGCCGATGGTGCGCTCGATCAGGCGCTGCGGCTGCAGCGCTCCTGACTCGATGAGCGCCATCATCCCCGGGTAGTCGACCGCGGCCATGCCGTGACTGCCGAGCACGTCGATCTCCCAGCCGATGACGCGTGCCATCGGCACACGGGGATGCCCGTCGACCGGCGGGAGGAGTCCCACCTGGGCGAGGCGACCGCGGCGGCGCAGGCTGAGGATCGCGTCGGCGCAGGTCTGCTCGCTGCCGACCGCGTCGACGGCGACGTGGCTGCCGCCTCCGGTGAGTTCCGCGACCGACGCGGGGATGTCGCGTCCGTCGGCGAGCAGCGTGTGCTCGGCGCCGAGGTCCGCCGCGACGGCGAGGGCCTCGGGATTCCGGTCCACCGCGACGACCCGGGCGCCGAGCGCGCGGGCGATCATGACGGAGCTCAGCCCCACTCCCCCGGCGCCCACGACCGTGACCCATTCGCCCTCGGCCACCCGCGCCCGGCCGACCAGCGCGCGGTACGCGGTGGCGAACCGGCAGCCCAGGCCGGCCGCGGTCGCGAAGTCGACGGTCTCGGGGATCCGCACGAGGTTCGTGTCGGCCGCGTGCACGACCACCTGCTCGGCGAACGAGCCCCAGTACGTGAAGCCGGGCTGCTGTTGGTCCGGGCAGACCTGCGCGTCGCCGGCCAGACACCACTCACACGTTCCGCAGCCCGCCACGAACGGGACCGTGACGCGATCACCGATCTCCCAGTCGGCGACGCCCGCACCGAGCTCGACGACGACCCCGGCCAGCTCGTGGCCCGGCACGTGAGGAAAGACGACGCCGTCGTCGTGGCCCGCCCACGCGTGCCAGTCGCTTCGGCACAGCCCCGTGGCGGCCACGCGGACCACGACGCCATCAGCGGGAGCCGATGGCTCGGGGACGTCGCGGACCTCGGGACGGGCCCGGGCGGCATCGAGGACAAGCGCGCGCATCGCCAGATCATCTCAGGGTGATGCGCGCCCCGCCCATCAACCCTGGACGGTGACCAGGTCCTCGAGCGCGGTCGGCTTGCGGCCGCCGACCCGCTCGACGACGTCCGTGACCCGCTCGAGCTTGCCGAGCCGGATCGAGGCACCGAACGACACGAGCAGCGGCGCGAAGGCCTCCGGGACGCCCGCGGCGACCAGTCCGCCCGCGTAGGTCTCGTCGTCGACGTCGATCACGTCGACGGGACGGCCCGCGAGCTTCGTGGCGAGAGCGGCCTGGTCGGCTGCGGTCACGGCGCTCGGACCCGTGACGTCGTACTCCCGGCCCTCGTGGCCCTCACCGGTCAGGACGCCCACGGCCACCGCGGCGCAGTCGGCGCGAGTGACGTAGGCGGCTCCGCCGTCGCCCGTGTTCGTGAAGAGCTGGCCGCTCGCGGCCGCCTGTTCGACGGTGCCGACCTGCATCTCGGCGTAGAGGTTGTTGCGCAGCATCGTCCACGCCAGACCGCTGTCACGCAGGGCCTGTTCGGTAGCGGCGTGGTCGGGGACGACGCCCGAGGGGTTGTCCTGCGTCGGCTCGGGGATGGACGTGTAGGCCACGTGCTGGACACCCGCCCTCGCCGCGGCGTCGATGGCCGCGCGGTGACCTTCGAGACGGGCTCCGACCAGGTCGGTCGAGATCAGGAGCATCCGATCCACTCCCGCCAGCGCATCGGGGAGGCTCTCGGGCTGGCCGAAGTCGGCGGCCCGGACGGTGGCGCCCCGCTCGGCGAGGTCGGCGAGCCTGGCCGGGTCGCGGGTCAGCAGCACGACCTCGGAGGGATCGACGGCGGCGAGCAACTGGTCGGCGACGAGGCGGCCGAGCTGGCCCGAGGCACCGGTGATGGCGATGGTCATGAGGAGTCCTGATCTGTAGTCACGGTGATGGCGGTTGTTCAACTGTAGCCATCGTGATGACATTAAGGCAAGATGGGGGCATGGCCAGGTCGACCAACACCCAGTTCGCAGTGGCCGTGCACGTGCTGACCTACCTCAGTGCGAGCGCTGCCGCCGGCCGCACCGATCCCGTCGGCTCCGAGGAGCTGGCCGGGAGCGCCGCGGTCAACCCCGTGCACGTCCGCAAGGTCCTGGGCCCGCTGCGCGCCGCCGGACTGGTGCGCTCGCGCGCCGGCGCGCACGGCGGATGGGAGCTGGCCGCCGACCCCGGCGACGTCACCCTCGCCCGGGTGTGGAGGCTGCTGCAGGGCGACGACCCGGTACTCGGCATCCACGGCCCGAACCCGGCCTGCGCCGTCGGCGGCAGCATCCAAGGTGTGCTCGTCGATCTCGATCGGCACGTGACCGACGCGATCGTCGCGAGACTCGACGCGATCACGCTGCGCGACATCCTCGCGGACGCGGGGTTCAACGCCGACGACTACGCGATGCTCACGTCAGGCGCGATGCGCTGATCAGCTGGCGTCAGGTGGCGAGGAGGTCCGCCAGGACCCCGCTGCGCCGGGACACCTCGTCGTCGTCGTGAGGGTCCACCCACGGGCACGCGACGTCGAGCGCCACCGCTCTCCCGCTGGCCAGCAGCCGCCTCACCGCGTCCACGACCTCGGAGCGCGAGGGTCCGTCCGCCGCCGGGAAGCACAGGCCCGGGACCTCCTGCGGGTCGATCACGTCCACGTCGACGTGCACCAGCACGGGACCGACGGGCAGATCGGCAGCCGAGACGTCCGCGACCGTCGTGTGGGTGACGCCTGCGCGGGCGAGGTAGTCCGCCTCGGCCGGGTCGAGATCACGCGCGTCGACCAGGACGGCTCGGTCCTCGGCCAGGGGACGCAGCCCGAGCGGCTCGCCCAGCAGCTCGGCGTCACCACCAAGCACCATGCGCAACGCCGCGCCACCCAGGTAGCCGGACTCCGAGGACGCCATCGTGTGGACGTCTCCGTGCGCGTCGAACCAGGCGATGGACGGGTCGAGACCGGCGCGTTGCAGCCCCACGAGCGTGCCGACGGTGGCGAGGCAGTCGCCGGTCACGACGCGGACCCGACCGTGCCCCACGGCCCGCGCCACCGCGTCGGCGTGGGCGTCGTACAGCGCCACGAGCCGACTCCACTGGTCCGTCTCGGGAAGTGACGTATCGACCACCTCGGCCGAGAGGCCCTCGGGCAGCACGATGCTGCGGTCGTCCAGGCGCTCGTCCTGGTGGTACGGCAGGAGAACGAGGCTCACGATCGTGACGTTACGCGACCCTAGACTGGCGCGGTGGCGCATCCGGAGGGGATCTGGTGGGCGTCCGTGGGCGAAGGTCCCGCGGTCGTCGTGCCGCGCCTGAACATCGACTGCGCCCAGGTGGACCTCTCGACGCTGACGGACCGGTTCCGCGTGGTGCTGGTCGCTCCGCGGGGCTTCGGTCCCAGCAGCCGCCCGGGGGCGTACGACATGGCTGGCTTCGTGGACGACATCGACCGAGTCCTCGACCACCTGGGCGTCGGCTCCTTCGACACGTTCGGCTACTCGATGAACGGCGTGATGGCCGCGCGGCTGGCCCTCGGCACCGATCGCGTCAGAGCGGTGGCGTGCGGCGGGTTCCCGCTCACCGCGGACCTCGCCGGCATGGGAGACCGGGCACGTGCCCGCAACGACGCGGCACGCCATGACCCGGACTCATGGACCGAGATCCTGCAGACCTACGACCCGCTGGCCACCGAGGTCTTCTGGGACGACATCGCCTCGCTGCCGAGAGCCGCGCTGGCGGACCTCGACTGCCCAATCAGATTGTGGTGGGGGCAGGAGGACGGCGTGCTGGCGTCACTCGTCTCCCCCGCCGAGCTCCAGCGCGATCTGGACTCTCGCGCGATCCCGTACGACGTCGTGCCCGGGCTCGACCACGACGGGATGCTGCGGCACCTCGACCTCGTGCTGCCGTCGATCGCCGACTGGCTCGCCGCGCTGCCCGCTCTCGATTCGTGAGCGACGCCGTCACGTGACCTCGGGAGCGATCGTCTCGTGCACCAACCAGTGCCACACCAGCGCATGCCCGAGTGCGACCAGCAGCACCAGCAGCAGCGCCTCCACCTGGATCGGTCGCAGGCCGATCGGCTCGGCGAGGCCAGGGAAGACGCCGACCAGCGCGATGACGACGTAGATCGCCACCGCGCCGGCCCGGATCGTCATGAGCGCCGGGTCCGTGTCGGTGGCCAGCAGTCGCGCCGTCGCCACGCCGCCGGCCACCGCGATGACGATGAAGCTGATCCGCCAGACCTCGGGCTCCGTCACCCCACCGACCTGGGCGAACAGTCCCATCAGCGCGGGCAGCAGGAACGCCAGGTAGACACCCCCGATGGCGCGCCGCCGCGGTGGATCGGTCACCCAGCTCGTCTCGCGCGTCGTGACGCCCCACCACAACCCGACGAGGGTGAAGCAGGTCGCCGAGAAGAGTGCGTAGAAGGTGCTGACGTCCATGGTGACTCCCGGAGTTCGCTCAGCCCGTGCCGTTCGGCATGGTGACCACGACGTTGCCCACCTTGCGACCGGTGTCCACGTACGCGTACGCCTCGCGGAGGTCGGCGAAGTCGAACGTGCGGTCCACGACGGGCCGATAGGCATCCCGGTCCATCAGGTCAGCGAGGTGCACGGCCAACTCGGTCGTCGCATGGGGCAGCGGGAACGTGGCATGACGCTGCCCGAGCGCCCTGGCAGCGGGACCGAATGCGGCGAGCAGGAGGTTCTGGCCGCCGCGCCCCAACTCGGACGACACATACGAACCGCCCTTCGTCAGGAGGGGACGAGCCTGCGCGAACGAGAGGTGTCCCGTGACGTCGACCACGGCATCGAAACCGGACGCGAGGCCATCAACCTCGCCCACGACGACCTGCGTCGCACCCAGCTCGGTCAACACGTCCGGTCGGCCCCTTGGAACCCGGTCGCACACCGCGGTGACCTCCGCCCCCTCGGCACGCAGCAGCTGCACGAGTGCCGAGCCGATGCCGCCGGTCGCTCCATGAACGAGCACCCGATCGCCGGCGCCGACTCCCGTGACCCGCAGGCACGCATGGGCGTAGTGCGCGCCTTCCATGCCCGGTGCCGCATCTGCGAGGTCCCACCCGTCGGGCACGCGCGCCACGAGTCCGTCCACCGGAACGGCGACCAGCTCGGCATGGGCCCCCGGCCGCCCGTCGACGAACCCGAAGACACGGTCTCCGGAGGCGAAGGTCTTCACGTCCTCGCCGACCTCGATCACGACGCCTGCGTACTCGGACCCCAGCACCTCGACACGCGGTCGCTGGAGGCCGCATACGGCGCGGTTGATCCACGGCTTGCCGGACCGGTAGGCGGTGTCGGTGCGGTTCACCGTGGTCGCATGGACGCGGACCACGATCTCGCCCGTCGCGGCGACCGGATCGGGAAGGTCGTCGAACTCGATGACCTCAGGTCCTCCGTAGCGTCTTCGGACTGCCGCACGCATGGCTCAGTATGACTCTCGCGGCGCTGCGGACGCGTGAATTGCGCAGTCGGCCCGAGCCGGCACCGTGTCGAGGCCGACGTAGCGGACCTCGACCCGGGCGCTGAACCGCTCGGGATGGCCCGTCCGCGGCACCGTGAGGCTGCGCGACCTCGTGGCCACCAGCTCTCCCAGGTCGAAGATGACCAGCTGCGAGGGGAACGTGTGCAGCACCTGGTCGGCTGCCCCGTCCGCACCGGCACCGACGATCTCGATGCACTCCTCGAAGCCCAGGCCGGCGTCGCCGAGAAAGCGCTCCAGGGCGGACTGCTGGACCGAGTACGAGACGTCGAGCACGGCGTTCGTCCCATCAGGAGAGGAGATCGAGAACGTCAGGTTCGTGATCGCGGTCATGGTGGCTCCTCGACGGGTGCGTGCATCCTCGGAGAGGCTGCACGCACCCGGCGCGATACGCACCGATCAGTCGGCCACCCGCAAGCGCACCGCGAGGACGGGGATGACCACTGCCGCCGCGATCAGGTGCAGTGCGACGAGAGTCGCCGTGGTCCCGGCGTCGGCACCGGCCAGGAAGGGCGGCACCAACGAGGCCGCGGTGAGCACGACCGTCGTCCTGATGAACCAGCGCGACGGATGCGGACTCCACCTCGAAAGCGCGACGGCGAGGACGACGCCCAGCAGGCAGAAGAACCCGGTCACCGTGGCGAAGCCGCCCAGCGGGATCACCTCACCATCGTCGGGGATCTCGAAGTCCACGCCCACGGCCTTCGCCAGCGCCGCGGCCCCGACGACCGCCACCATCGTGGCGATCGTGGCGAGGAGACCCGCCGCCGCGACACCGAGGAGCCTGCGGGCCGTCGACCCGGATGCCGCGGTGCTCATGACTCCCCCTGGGCGTAGTCGGCCGGCAGGCGCTCGGGCAGGCCGAGACGCGGGAACTGGTCGGCGTGGAAGGTGGTGATCTCGCTGATGACCCCGTCCTCGATCCGCAGGACATCGACGGTCAACGGCAGGTAGGCGCCCGCCGTCTCGTCCCACTGGTACGCACCGAGCGCCGGCTGGCGGTTGACCGCCGTCTCGACGACGCGCAGACCGGTCATCTCCGCGAACTCGTGCTCGTTCCAGTCCTCCAGCACCGCGGCGCGGCCGATCACCAGGCCGGGAGTCGGCGGCATCGAGACCCGCACGTCCTCACGCAGCATCTCGGCGATCGCGTCGATGTCGGCCGACACGGACGCCTCGGCATACCTCCGCACGAGGTCGTGGGTCGCGGTGTCCTCATCGCCGCCGGTCCAGTCCTGGCGACTGGCGGGCAGGTGCTCGCGCAGTCCGGCACGCGCCCGCTGCAGGGCGCTGTTGACCGAGTTCACCGAGTCCCCGAGCAGCTCGGCCACGTCCTTGGCCGGCCATCCCACCACGTCCCGCAGGATCAACACGGCCCGAGGCCGGGGCGCCAGGTGCTGCACCGCGACGAGGTAGGCCAGCTCGATCGTCTCCCTCGAGACCGCTGCCGCCTCCGGGCCGTCCTCCTGCGCGACCAGCTCGTCGAGGAGCCGGTCGGGGTAGGGCTGCAGCCACAGCACCTCTCCCCCGGTCGCCGGCTCCGGGCGCCGCTTCGCCAGCAGGTCCAGGCAGGCGTTGGTCGCGATCTTGTAGAGCCAGGCGCGGAACGTCGATCGTCCCTCGTACGTCTCGCGACGCCGCCAAGCCCGCAGGAACGTCTCCTGCACGGTGTCCTCGGCGTCCTCAAAGGACCCGAGCATCCGGTAGCAGTGGACGTGCAGCTCACTCCGATGCCGCTGCGCGAGCCCCGTGAACTCGGACTCGTCGACGTCGGCCATGTCGCCTCGCTCCCCCACTCGTGTGCTCACGCTCATGGTCATCCTCTTCCGTCTCGTCGCGTGCTGTCATCCATATGACGGCCTGCACGGCGAGAACTCATCACTCACGGATCGCGCCGCATGGAGCAGGTCCCGGATGGGTACATGCGTGCCAGTGCTGCCGCCCCGGCGCGCAGGGGCGTGCGCGCGAGGCCCGCCGAGTCGAGCAAGCGGCTCGGCGGGCCGTCCTATCATGTGGACAGCGCGACAGGTCAGGAGTTGGAGGCGAATTGTCCATGGAGTCGAACCGGGCGGAGATCTCGGAGCGTATGGCGGCGGCGGCACGCGAGATGCAGGATCAGCACGACCCCGAGTCGACCGTCAAGAACGCCGTGGAACTCCTCGTCCGCAACGTCCCCGGATGCACGTCCGCGAGCATCTCCCTGGTCCATGCCAAGCGGCGCATCGAGACCCCGGCGGCCAGCGATGAGCTTGCTGCCATGGGCGACCGGCTCCAGGAAGAGCTGAACGAGGGTCCGGCGCTCGACACCCTGTGGGACCACGAGACCGCCTACGCCCCCGATCTCGCCAGCGACGACCGATGGCCCGTGTGGGGCGCTCGGCTCGCCGAGGCCACCGGTGCGGCCAGTGTGCTGACGTTCCGCCTGTTCACGCTGTCGGACGTGATCGGGGCGCTCAGCATGTACTCGACCGAGGTCGACGCGTTCGACGCGGCGGACAAGGCCGAGGGCGTGGCGCTCGCCGCGCACATCGCCATCGCGGTGCTGGCCGCGCAACGAGTCGACCAGTACGAGACGGCGCTCGACTCGCGGACCGTCACCGCGCAGGCCTGCGGCATGCTGATGGAGCGCTACGAGATCGACTCCGTCGCCGCCTTCAATCTGCTGACGCGGGTCTCGTCGACCCAGAACATCAAGCTGCGCCATCTGGCCGCCGACCTCGTCGCCACGCGCGTGCTGCCGGAGATGCCGTCGCCTTCGCCTGACGCCTGACCGACCCCGGTGCTTGACGCTGCCGCTACGGCAGGACCAGCCTGACGACATGGAGCGGTCCTGGCCGCTGACCGGGCGAGACGAGGAGCGTCGCCGGATCGTCGAGGCGATCCGGCCCACCGCCGCGGGAATCGTCGTGGCGGGCTCGGCAGGCGTCGGGAAGACGCGTCTCGCGCGAGAAGCGCTGTCGGCCGCCTGCGCGCAGGACGCGAGCATCGTGTGGGCCCTGGGCAGCGCCGCCGCTCGGTCCGTCCCGCTCGGTGCCTTCGCGGGCGCGTTCGAGGGCTCGGTCGGCGACGGTGCCGGTACGGTCGCCCGAGCGTTGGACCAGCTCCGACGACGCCGCCCCCGCGTGCTGGTCGTCGATGACGCGCATCAGCTGGACGAGCACTCGGCGCTCGTCCTGCACCGGGTCGTCGTCCGTCGGCTCGCACCGGTCTTGGTCACCCTCAGGCGTGGCGAGCCGGCTCCCGACACCGTCACCGCGCTGTGGAAGGACGACCTGCTCCCCCGCCTGGATCTCGGTCCGCTGGACGCCGACCAGGTCGCGACGCTGGTGGCCCGGGTCCTGGGAGGCCCGGTCGAGTCAGCCTCCGCACGGCGGCTGTGGCGTCTGGCGGAGGGCAGTCCGCTGTTCCTGCGCCACGTACTCGTGGGCGAGGTCGCCGCCGGACGCTTCACGCCTTCGTCCGGTGTGTGGTGCTGGACCAGCGAACCGCGAATCACGCCCGAGCTGACGGAGCTGCTCGAGCACGAGATCGGCGACCTCGCGCCTGACGTGCGGGAGGTCGTCGACGTGGTGACCCTGGCGGAGCCCGTGTCGCTCACGACGCTCGTCGCGCTGACCTCGTCGGCCGCGGTGGAGCAGTCCGAGGACCGTGGCCTCGTCCGCATGGACGGAGATCTCGTCCGGCTCGCCCACCCGCTGTACGGCGAGGTGCGCCGGAACGCGATGGGCACACTGCGGGCACGGCGGCTGCGCGGACGGATCGCGACGACCCTCGATGACGCCGACCCGATCCCCCGCGCCGTCCTCTCGCTCGACTCCGACCTCGAGCCAGATCCTGTGGTGTTCCTTCGGGCGGCCGAGGCGGCGACACGCCTCTACGACCTGCCTCTGGCCGAGCGCCTGGCCCGCGCGGCCGCGGCCGGCGGTGACCCCACCGCTCGCCGGGTGCACGCTGCGACCCTGTCCTGGCTCAGCCGCGGCGTCGAGGCGGAGACGATCTTGGTGGACCAGGCCGCGTCAGCGACCGATGATGCGTCACGGGCGATGGCGCACCTGCTGCGATCGGGGAACCTGCTGTTCACGATGGCCCGTCCCGACGCGGCGCGACAGGCGCTCGACCAGGCGGCTGCCACCGGCGCATACCCCGACCACGTCGCTGCGATGTCCCTCGCCCTGGCCGCCGCCACCGGCGACCTGCGAACGGTGCTGGACGACGGACCAACGGTCTTGCGTGCCGAGCTGCCGGATGACCTGGCACGCATTCTCGTCGCCTCGGCGATCTCGGCGGCGGGCGCGGTCACGGGCGATGCCGCACTGCTCGACGAGGCGGCAGTCGTGGGTGGGCTGACCGCCGAGCACGTTCCGACGGTCATCCCCGGGTTCGGTCTCGCGGACTTCCAGGTGCTCGGTCGTCGTCTCATCGGCGAGCCCACCCGGGGCGCCGAGCTCGCGGAACGGATGCGAGCCGCCTCGGACGAGCTGCCGGGCCCGGCCCGGTTGATGGGGCTGGTCGTGGCCGGGCACGCTGCGCTGGGGTGCGGCCGACTGCACGACGCCGTGCCGCTGCTGAGCGAGGCGTGGGCGGGACTCGCCGACTCGGGGCACGAGTTCAGGTTCCGCTGCCGGTCGCTGCTCGCCATGGCACTGGCGCAGGCCGGCCAGCCGGAACGGGCGAAGACGTCGGTCGCGACGGAGCGACATCCGGCCTACACGCTCTTCGGCCCCGACGACGTCCTCGCCCGAGCCTGGGGCGCGGCCGCGGAGGGCTCCACGACCGAAGCGATCGGCCACGCGGTCGCCGCCGCCGAGCTGGCGCGGAACCTCGGCG
>NZ_DAMDLR010000029.1:10608-35423 GCF_032084975.1 Aeromicrobium sp. | reverse complement strand
CCCCACCGCCGTCAGCAGCGCCAACCTCAGCGGCCGACCCGCCGCGACGACCGTCGACGAGGCCGAGCAGATGCTCGGGGCCTCCGTCGCGGTCTACCTCGACGGCGGGCCGTCGGCCGGCTCGACGTCCTCGACCATCCTCGACGTCACCGGAGCGGTCCCGCGGGTCCTGCGCCAGGGCGCGATCGACCTGGCGACCCTGCACGGGTTCAACAACACGATCGAGCCGGCCGGGGGCGGAGCCGGTGCGTGAGTACCTCGTCATCTTCGGCGTCGCGATCGGCGTGGCGTACCTGCTGTCGTCGATCGCTCGCCAGACGGCCCAGCAGCTCGGCGCCGTCGCCCGGGTGCGCGACCGCGACGTCCACGCGATCCCCACGCCGTACTTCGGGGGTCCGGCGATGCTCGGGGGGCTCGTCGCGGCCTACCTGACCGCGACCCACCTGCCCTTCCTGTCCGGCGGCGACGACCTGCTCTACGCCGACGTCCGCGCCGTCCTGGTCGGCGGCATGGTGATCTGCCTGGTGGGCGTCATCGACGACCTGTTCGAGCTCGACGCGCTGAGCAAGTTCGCGGGGCAGGTCCTCGCGGGCGTGATCACGGTGGCGATGGGCCTGCACTTCGTCTACCTGCCGCTGCCGAACACCTACCTGGGCCTGGACCAGGCCCAGGCCATGATCCTCACGGTGTTCCTCATCGTCGCGACGGCGAACGCGATGAACTTCGTCGACGGGCTCGACGGCCTCGCCGCCGGCATGGCGGCGATCGGCTCGATCGCCTTCTTCGTGTACGCGTTCACGCTCGCGGTGGAGAACGGCGAGACCCGCGCGGTCGCCACGGCGATCCTGACGATCAGCCTCGCCGGCGCATGCCTGGGCATCCTGCCGCACAACTTCTTCCCGGCACGCATGTTCATCGGCGACTCGGGCTCGATGCTGCTGGGATTCGTGCTGGCGTGCTCGTCGATCAGTCTCACGGGCCAGTTCCCGGCGACCAGCCTGTCCGAGGGCATCGGCGGGGGAGACTCCAGCCTGCTCCCGGCGGCGATCCTGCCGCTCGTGCTGCCGTTCGCGATCCTCACCGTGCCCTTCCTCGACATGGGACTGGCCGTGCTGCGCCGTACCCGCGCCGGCCGGTCGCCGTTCAGCCCCGACAAGATGCACATCCACCACCGCCTGCTCGAGATCGGGCACTCGCACCGGCGCGCCGTCCTGCTGATGTACGCGGGGGCGGCCCTGGTCGCCTTCGGCGTCGTGGCGATCGGCCTGTTCAGCGGCTGGCAGCTCTTCGTCGCCATCGCGGTGCTCACGGCCCTCGTGGCCGCCGCCATCTTCCTGCTGCCCCGACTGGAGGCCCGACTGTGGGCATGAAAGCGCCAGACCGTGCTCTTCCCCAGGCGGTGGCGGCATGAGCCGTGCTGCCACGCCCCTCGCGATCGGCGCCGTCACGGCCGCCTGGGCCGGCGGGGCGGCCCTGATCGGTGGGTCCGGGGCCGGCTGGGCCGCGTTGATCGCGTCAGTCATCGTCGTGGTGTTCTTCGGCTCGACCAAGGTCGTGCTCGGACCCATCGCGCGATACCTGCCGGGCGCCTCGCTGTCCGCCGCGCTGCTCTTCTACGGCACCAAGGTCCTGGCGCTCGGCGTCGTCGTGATGGTCCTGCTGGACCCACAGGGACCGGGCCGTCACCTCGACGACCGGTGGTTCACCGCGACGCTCATCGGAGGCTCGCTGCTGGCCGTCACATGGCTGATCGTGGCCGATCTGCGGTCGCGTCACGCTATCTACGACCTCGATGATCGGGGTCACACGGGCGCCTGATAATCTCGTAGTTGCTGCGCGGGTCACGCACTCACGCAGGTCGCGCACTCGCTGCGCACCCATCGACGTCGACCGAAGCGGTACAGCGCTTGCGCTGCCGGCCGCGCCAGAATGTAAAGGGTGGTCTGTGACCAACACCGCGCTCGCCATCGCCGGGTCCCAGTTCCGCGCTTCGGGTGATGGTCCCTACATCCCCGGACCGTCGAGCTTCGAGCTTCCTGCCGTCTTCGAGGTCGCGGGCCTGGGTGTCACCAAGCCCATGCTCCTGCTGGCGTTCTCCGTCGTGCTGATCGGCGGCTTCTTCATGGCCGCCTCGCGTCCTGCCGCCGTCGTGCCGGGCCGCCTGCAGTTCGCCGGCGAGTACGTCTACGGCTTCGTCCGCGGGCTCGCCCGCGACAGCATCGGCTCGGCCCACTTCCGGCCGTACATGCCGATCCTGTTCTCGTTCTTCACGTTCATCATCGCGAACAACTACTACGGCCTCATCCCCGTGCTGCAGTACCCGTCCGCTGCCCGCATCGGCTTCCCGATCGCGCTCGCGCTGTGCGCCTGGCTGCTGTACAACGGCGCCGGCATCCGCAAGCACGGCTTCTTCGGCTACCTCAAGCACCAGACGGTTCCGGCCGGCGTCAAGGGCCCCGTGCTGGGCCTGCTGGTCCCTCTCGAGTTCGTCTCCAACATCCTGGTCCGCCCGCTCACTCTCGCGCTGCGACTCTTCGCCACGATGTTCGCGGGCCACCTGCTGCTCATCTTGTTCTCGATGGGGTCCGAGTACCTCATCTTCGACAAGGGCGGCCTGCACATCCTGTCCGGCCTCGGCTCGGGCTTGATGTTCCTGCTGATCAGCATCCTCGAGCTGCTGATCATGTTCCTGCAGGCCTACGTCTTCACCCTGCTGACCGCGATTTACGTGGGCGGGGCGATCGCGGACGAGCACTGAGTCCGCGCGCTGACAACTTCATAGCTTGACCGATTCACCAACACCGACGCCGATGCGCGTCACAACGAAAGGAAAAGCCGTGGAAGGCTCCCTCAACATGCTTGGCTACGGTCTCGCCACCGTGGGCCCCGGTATCGCCGTCGGTCTGATCTTCGCCGCCTACATCAACGGCGTCGCGCGTCAGCCCGAGGTCCAGGGTCGCCTCCAGACGATCGCCATCCTCGGCTTCGCTCTGGCTGAGGCCCTCGCGATCATCGGCATCGCGCTCGCGTTCGCCATCTGATGAAGGCCTTCGTCCTGGCGGCGGCAGCGGAAGGCGAAGAGCCGAACCCGCTGATCCCGCACCTCCCCGAGATCATCTGGGGCCTGATCTTCTTCACGCTCCTGCTGGTGCTCATCACGAAGTACGTGGTGCCCAGCTTCGAGAAGGCGTACGCCGCGCGTACCGCCGAGATCGAGGGTGGCATCGAGGAGGCGCAGTCCGCGCAGAAGGAGGCGCAGGCCGCGCTGGAGAAGTACACGGCGCAGTTGGCCGAGGCTCGCCACGAGGCCGCCGCCATCCGCGAGGAGGCGCGCGAGCAGGGCGCTCAGATCGTCGTCGAGATGCGTGAGCAGGCTCAGGCCGAGTCCGCTCGCATCGTCGCGGCGGCGCAGGCCCAGATCGTCGCGGAGCGCCAGCAGGCCATGGCGCAGCTCACGTCCGAGGTCGGCGGCATGGCCACCGACCTGGCCAGCCGGATCGTCGGCGAGTCGCTCGCCGACACCGACGCCCAGCGTCGTAGTGTCCAGCGCTTCATCGACGAACTCGAGGGGTCGGCCAACTGATGCGTGGATCGTCTGCCAAGTCACTCGACGCGACCCTGTCCGCGGTCTCCGCGGTTCCGGGTCCGTCGGCGGCCGAGGTCGGCACCGAGCTCTTCGGTGTCGTCGAGGCCCTCGACGGCGCCGTCGCGGCGCGTCGCCTCCTCACCGACCCGTCGATCGAGACCGAGGGCAAGCGTTCGCTCGTCGCCGGCATCTTCGGCGGCAAGGTCGGCGCGGCCACGACGTCGGTCCTCGACGCCGCGGTCAGCGGCCGTTGGGCCGCCGGTCGTGACCTGACGGACAGCCTCGAGCTCGCCGGGGTGGCCGCTTTCACGCGGTCCGCCGACGCGGCGGGACAGGGCGAGGAGCTCGAGAACGAGCTCTTCGAGGCCGGCCAGGTCGTCCACGGGTCGCCCGAGCTGCGCCAGGTCGTCTCCGATCCGTCGGTGGCGCCCGAGCGCAAGGCGTCGCTGCTCAAGGACGTCTTCACCGGCAAGGTCTCCGACGCCACGCTGGCACTGCTCACGCAGGCCTCCGTCGCCCGGACCGGGTCGTTCGAGCGGGTCCTGGATCGCTTCAGCAAGCAGGTCGCGGCGCGCGAGGATCGCCTCATCGCGGTCGTCCGGGTCGCCTACGAGCTCGACGATGCCGAGCGCGACCGCCTGGCTGCGGCGCTCTCGAGCCGGTACGGCCGAGCGATCCAGCTCAACACCGTGGTCGATCCGACCGTCATCGGCGGCATCGCCGTCTCCGTGGGCGACGAGGTCGTCGACGCCACCATGTCCACCCGCCTCGAGGCCGCCCGCCGGCGCATCGCAGGCTGACCAGAACGCACCGTTCGCACAAGAAGGCAGGCACACAGCATGACTGAACTCTCGATTCGTCCGGAGGAGATCCGCGACGCGTTGCAGAAGTTCGTGTCGGACTACACCCCGACGCAGGGCGAGGCCGAAGAAGTCGGCGTCGTCGCGTCGGCGGCCGACGGCATCGCGCAGGTCGAGGGTCTTCCCTCGGCGATGGCCAACGAACTGCTCGAGTTCGAGGACGGCACCCTCGGCCTGGCGCTGAACCTCGACGTCCGCCAGATCGGTGTCGTCATCCTCGGTGACTTCGAAGGCATCGAAGAGGGCCAGAAGGTCAAGCGCACCGGCGAGGTCCTCTCGGTCCCCGTGGGTGAGGGCTACCTTGGCCGAGTCGTCGACCCGCTCGGCAACCCGATCGACGGCCTCGGCGAGATCGCCGGCCTCGAGGGCCGTCGTGCGCTCGAGCTCCAGGCGCCCACCGTGATGCAGCGCAAGAGCGTCCACGAGCCGCTCATGACCGGCTTGAAGGCGATCGACTCGCTCACGCCCGTCGGCCGCGGCCAGCGCCAGCTGATCATCGGTGACCGCCAGACCGGCAAGACCGCCATCGCGATCGACACGATCATCAACCAGAAGCCGTTCTGGGAGTCGGGCGACCCGACCAAGCAGGTGCGCTGCATCTACGTCGGCATCGGCCAGAAGGGCTCCACAATCGCTTCGGTGCGTGGCGCCCTCGAGGCGGCCGGCGCGCTCGAGTACACGACGATCGTGGCTGCGCCCGCGTCGGACTCGGCCGGCTTCAAGTACCTCGCCCCGTACACCGGATCGGCCATCGGCCAGCACTGGATGTATGCCGGCAAGCACGTTCTGATCATCTTCGACGACCTGTCGAAGCAGGCCGAGGCGTACCGCGCCGTGTCGCTGCTGCTGCGCCGCCCGCCGGGCCGCGAGGCCTACCCGGGCGACGTCTTCTACCTGCACAGCCGGCTGCTGGAGCGTTGCGCCAAGCTCAGCGACGAGCTCGGTGCCGGCTCGATGACCGGCCTGCCGATCATCGAGACGAAGGCCAACGACGTGTCGGCCTACATCCCGACCAACGTCATCTCGATCACCGACGGCCAGATCTTCCTGCAGTCCGATCTGTTCAACGCCAACCAGCGTCCCGCCGTGGACGTCGGCATCTCGGTGTCGCGCGTCGGCGGCTCGGCGATGACCAAGGCGATGAAGGCCGTCACCGGCTCGCTCAAGGTCGAGCTGGCCCAGTACCGCGCCATGGAGGCGTTCGCGATGTTCGCGTCCGACCTCGATGCCGCGTCGAAGGCCCAGCTCGCCCGTGGCCAGCGCCTCATGGAGCTGTTCAAGCAGTCCCAGTACAACCCGTTCCCGATGGAGCAGCAGGTCGTCTCCATCTGGGCGGCCACGAGCGGCAAGCTGGACACCGTGCCCGTCTCGGACGTGCACCGCTTCGAGTCCGAGTTCCTGGACTACGTCAAGCGCTCGCACTCCGGTGTGCTCGACGCGATCCGCGAGAGCGGCAAGTTCGAGGACGAGAGCCAGCAGGCCCTCGAGGGTGCGTACGACTCGTTCCTCGACCAGTTCGAGACCAGCGAGGGCGAGTCGATCAAGCCGGGCCACGAAGAGTTCGACGCGCTCGCCGACGATGACGTCGAGCAGGAGCAGATCGTCAAGCAGAAGCGAGGCTGACGATGGCTGTCTCACTCCGTGAATACCGCGCGAAGATCAGGTCGACCCAGTCGACCAAGAAGATCACGCGTGCGATGGAGTTGATCGCCGCGTCGCGCATCATCAAGGCCCAGCAGGCGGCGGCCGCGGCCGCACCGTACGCGCGTGAGCTCACGCGTGCGGTGTCGGCCCTGGCCACGTACTCGAACATCGAGCACGTGCTGACGACCGAGAACCCCGACGCGAAGCGTGCGGCGATCCTCGTGGTCGCCAGCGACCGCGGCCTGGCCGGTGCGTACGCGTCCAGCGTCCTGAAGGAGACCGAGCAGCTGTCCGAGCGCCTGCGCGCGGACGGCAAGGAGGTCTCGTACTTCCTGACCGGTCGCAAGGCCGAGACGTACTTCAACTTCCGTTCGCGCCCGTTCGTGAAGTCCTGGACCGGGTTCTCCGACAAGCCCACGTACGACAACGCCCGCGAGATCGGCGACGAGCTGATCTCCCGCGCCGCGCAGTACGAGCCGGCCGAGGGTGACGACGTCCCGACCGACGGCGGCATCGACGAGCTGTACATCGTCTTCACGCGCTTCCGGTCGATGCTGGTGCAGGAGCCGGCGGCCATCCGCCTGTTCCCGCTCGAGATCGTCGAGGGCGAGGAGGCTCCCGAGGAGTCCGAGGCGCTGCCGCTCTACGAGTTCGAGCCCAGTGCCGAGGAGGTCCTCGAGTCGGTGCTGCCGCGGTACCTGCACAGCCGGATCTACTCCTGCCTGCTGCAGGCGTCCGCGTCCGAGCTGGCCGCGCGCCAGAAGGCCATGAAGTCCGCGACCGACAACGCGCAGGACCTCATCGAGAAGTACACCCGACTGGCGAACCAGGCCCGCCAGGCCGGCATCACCCAAGAAATCAGCGAGATCGTGGGTGGCGCTAACGCGCTGGCCGAGGCCGCCCACTCCGATTGAGAGAGACACCATGACTGCAACCGTCGAAGAGACCACCACCGACAAGGCCGCTGTGACCGGCCGCGTCGCCCGGGTCATCGGCCCGGTGCTCGACATCGAGTTCCCGGCCGACCAGATGCCGGAGATCTACAACGCCCTGCTCGTCGACACCGAGGTCGCCGGCACCAAGGAGACGCTGACCCTCGAGGTCGCGCAGCACATCGGTGACGGCATGGTCCGCGCGATCAGCCTGCGTCCGACCGACGGCGTCGTCCGCGGCACCCCCGTCACGGACACCGGCGAGCCGATCTCGGTCCCCGTCGGCGACCAGACCCTGGGCAAGGTCTTCAACACCACCGGCCAGGTCATGAACCTGGCCGAGGGCGAGACTTGGGACGTCCAGGAGCGCTGGGGCATCCACCGCAAGGCCCCGGCCTTCGACCAGCTCGAGCCCAAGACCGAGATGTTCCAGACCGGCATCAAGGTCATCGACCTGCTGACGCCGTACGTGCTCGGTGGCAAGATCGGCCTCTTCGGCGGTGCCGGCGTCGGCAAGACCGTGCTCATCCAGGAGATGATCGCCCGCGTCGCCAAGGATCACGACGGCGTGTCGGTGTTCGCCGGTGTCGGCGAGCGCACCCGTGAGGGCAACGACCTCATCGTCGAGATGGAGGAGTCCGGCGTCCTCGACAAGGTCGCGCTCGTCTTCGGCCAGATGGACGAGCCGCCGGGAGCGCGCCTGCGCGTCGCCCTGTCGGCCCTGACGATGGCCGAGTACTTCCGCGACGTCCAGAACCAGGACGTGCTGCTGTTCATCGACAACATCTTCCGGTTCACCCAGGCCGGCTCCGAGGTCTCGACCCTGCTGGGTCGCGTCCCCTCGGCCGTGGGCTACCAGCCGACGCTGGCCGACGAGATGGGCGTCCTGCAGGAGCGCATCACCTCGACGCGTGGTCACTCGATCACCTCGATGCAGGCCATCTACGTGCCCGCCGACGACTACACCGACCCGGCACCGGCCACGACGTTCGCCCACCTGGACGCCACGACCGAGCTGAGCCGTGAGATCGCCTCGCTGGGCATCTACCCGGCCGTCGATCCGCTGACGTCGACGTCGCGCATCCTCGACCCCCGCTACATCGCCGCCGACCACTACGCGACGGCGAACCGGGTCAAGGGCATCCTGCAGCGCAACCAGGAGCTCCAGGACATCATCGCGATCCTCGGTGTCGACGAGCTGAGCGAAGAGGACAAGACGATCGTCGCCCGCGCGCGTCGCATCCAGCGCTTCCTCTCGCAGAACACCTACGTGGCGAAGCAGTTCACCGGCATCGAGGGCTCGACCGTCCCGCTCGACGAGACGATCGATGCCTTCACCAAGATCTGCAACGGTGAGTACGACCACGTGGCCGAGCAGGCCTTCTTCATGTGCGGCGGTCTGGACGACGTCGACAAGAAGTGGGCCGAGATCCAGAAGAACTCCTGAGGTCGGCTGCCATGACACTGCAGATCGAACTCGTCGCCGCCGACCGCGTGGTGTGGTCGGGCGAGGCCACCGAGGTCATCGCCCGCACGGCCGAGGGTGACCTGGGCGTCCTCAGCGGCCATGCGCCGTTGCTGTCGCTGCTGGTCCCGGGCGTCGTCGAGATCCACCCGGTCGAGGGCGAGATCATCCGCGGTGCCGTCGCGGAGGGCTTCATGTCCGTCGCGGCCGACCGTGTCTCGATCCTCTCCGAGGAGATCTTCCTGACCGACGAGTTCAGCCAGTCGGAGGCGGACGCCGAGCTCGAGGCCGCCCGCACGTCCGAGGACGAGATGGCCGTGCGTCGCGCCCAGGCCAAGCTGCGTCTGCTGGGCCAGGCGTCCTGATGGTGATCGCGAGGTAGTGGTCCGTGCCGCTGTGGCTGTGGCTGGTCGACTCCCTCGCGATCATCGTCGTTCTCGGCATCCTGCTCGTGGGCGGCCTCGTCGCGCGCCGGCGATGGATCGCTCGCAAGGGCGTCACGTTCGAGCTCAGCGTCAACCACGGTGCCGAGCATTCAGCCAAGGGCTGGATGCTCGGCGTCGCCGTCTACGGTGACGACGCGTTCGAGTGGTACCGGACCTTCTCCTTCGCGCCACGCCCGCGGCATCGGTTCGAGCGGGGCGCGGTCGTCATCGAGGGCCGCCGCGAGCCCGAGGGTGCCGAGGCCTACGCGTTGCACGACGGTCACCTGATCGTGCAGACCGAGAACGCGGCCGGCGTGCGCCAGTTCGCCCTGAGTGCGAACTCCCTGACGGGACTGCTGTCGTGGCTCGAGTCGTCGCCGCCCGGTCGGGGTGTCAACAACGTGCTCTGACCAGCAAGTTTTCGCGGTGGACATCACCGAACCGCTTGCCGAAGTTCGTCCCGGGACTCACACTTGTCCCATGAAGAAGATCATTGCTGCGACCCTGCTCGCTCTCGCCGTGGCTGCCGGAATGGCCGCCTCGCCCGCCCAGGCCGACGACACCGAGGGTTTGACCTTCAAGATCAACCGCATCGACTGGATGTGATGCGAGGTCCGTCGACCTCAACAACTAGGGTGAGCCCATGGTTCACCTGACGAGGATCTACACGCGTACCGGCGACGATGGGACGACCAACCTGGTCGACTTCTCGCGGACGTCCAAGAACGACCTGCGCCTGGTCGTCTATGCCGACGTCGATGAGGCCAACAGCCAGATCGGCGTCGCACTGGCGACCGGCGAGTTGGACGACGATGTCCGGTCCGTGTTGATGCACGTCCAGAACGACCTGTTCGACCTGGGATCGGACGTCGGTAACCCCGTCGTCGCCGATCCCGAGTTCACACCACTGCGCGTCGAGCCCGACTACGTCGAGCGCCTCGAGCAGTGGTGTGATCGTTTCAACGAGTCCGTGCCCAAGCTCGACTCGTTCATCCTGCCCGGCGGGACTCCCGCCGCCGCCCAGCTGCACGTCGCCCGCACGGTCGTGCGTCGAGCTGAGCGCGCCGCCTGGGCCGCCATCGAGGAGCACGGCGACTCGATCAACGTCCTCGTCGCGAAGTACCTCAACCGCCTGAGCGACCTGCTGTTCATCCTGGGCCGCTACGCCAACCGCCAGCACGGGGACGTCCTGTGGGTGCCCGGTGGCGAGCGCGGCGATGCCTGAGTAACCGCGCGTTTCACGCCCGGGTGGGTGCCGTCGGCACCCCCGGCACGGGCGGTACCCTTGGCGCATGTCAGTGCAGCCCGATCGCCCGTGGGTGATGCGCACCTACGCCGGCCACAGCTCCGCAGCCGAGTCCAACGCGCTCTACCGTCGCAATCTCGCGAAGGGCCAGACCGGTCTTTCCGTCGCGTTCGACCTGCCCACGCAGACCGGATACGACCCCGACCACCAGCTTTCGCGCGGTGAGGTCGGCAAGGTCGGCGTGCCGATCCCGCACCTGGGTGCGATGCGGCGCCTCTTCGAGGACATCCCGCTCTCGGAGATGAACACCTCGATGACCATCAACGCCACGGCGATGTGGCTGCTGGCGATGTACCAGGTCGCCGCCGAGGAGCAGGGCGTCGATCCCGCGGCCCTCGCCGGCACCACCCAGAACGACATCATCAAGGAGTACCTCTCGCGGGGGACCTACGTCTTCCCGCCCGAGGCCTCGCTGCGGCTGACCACCGACATGATCGCGTACACGGTCGCGAACATCCCGAAGTGGAACCCGCTCAACATCTGCAGCTACCACCTGCAGGAGGCCGGCGCGACGCCCGTGCAGGAGCTCGCCTTCGCGATGAGCACCGCGATCGCCGTGCTGGACGCCGTGAAGGACTCGGGGCAGGTCCCTGACGACCAGTTCGAGCAGGTCGTCGGCCGCATCTCGTTCTTCGTGAACGCGGGCGTCCGGTTCATCGAGGAGACGTGCAAGATGCGCGCCTTCGGCCAGCTCTGGGACGAGATCACCCGCGACCGCTACGGCGTGACCGACCCCAAGATGCGCCGCTTCCGGTACGGCGTGCAGGTCAACTCGCTCGGCCTCACCGAGGCCCAGCCCGAGAACAACGTCCAGCGCATCGTGCTGGAGATGCTGGGTGTCACCCTCAGCAAGAGCGCCCGGGCCCGCGCCGTGCAGCTTCCCGCGTGGAACGAGGCGCTCGGCCTGCCCCGCCCCTGGGACCAGCAGTGGTCGCTGCGCCTGCAGCAGGTGCTGGCCTACGAGTCCGACCTGCTCGAGTACGGCGACATCTTCGACGGCTCGCACGTGATCGAGGCGAAGGTCGCCGAGCTGGTCGAGGGCGCCAAGGCCGAGATCGACCGGGTCCAGGCCATGGGTGGCGCGGTCGCCGCGGTGGCATCGGGCTACATGAAGCAGGAGCTCGTCACGTCGCATGCCGAGCGTCGGGCCCGCATCGAGTCCGGTGAGATCAAGGTCGTGGGCCTCAACAGTTACACCGAGACCGAGCCGTCGCCGCTGACGGCCGACCTCGACGCGGCGATCATGGTCGCCGACCCGCAGGCCGAGGCCAACGCGATCGCCGACGTCCAGCAGTGGCGCAGCCAGCGTGACCAGGCGGCGGTGGACGCGGCACTCGAGGCCGTGCAGCAGACCGCGAAGTCCGACGAGAACCTCATGGCGGCGACCCTCGACGCGGTGCGCGCCGGTGCGACGGTGGGCGAGTGGTCCGCAGCCCTGCGCGAGGTCTTCGGCGAGTACCGGGCGCCCACGGGCGTGGCAGGAGTCAGTGGCGTGGCCGAGGCCGGATCCGACCTGACAGCCGTCCGCGAGAAGGTGCGCCAGACCGGCGACGAGCTCGGCGGACGCCTGCGCTTCCTGGTCGGCAAGCCCGGCCTGGACGGGCACTCCAACGGTGCCGAGCAGGTTGCCGTGCGCGCCCGCGACGCCGGCTTCGAGGTGATCTACCAGGGCATCCGCCTGACGCCCGAGCAGATCGTCGCCGCGGCCGTCGCCGAGGACGTCCACGTGGTCGGCCTGTCGATCCTCTCCGGCTCGCACATGGAGCTGGTGCCCGGTGTGCAGAAGGGCCTGGCCGATGCCGGCCTGACGAACGTGCCGGTCATCGTGGGCGGGATCATCCCCGACTCCGATGGGCGCAAGCTGGAGGCCTCGGGCATCGCCGCGGTGTTCACGCCCAAGGACTTCGGGATGACCGACATCATGTCGCGTGTCGTCGACGAGATCCGCAAGGCGAACGACCTGCCGGTCTGACACGCCGGCGGCCTCGCCCCACGTTCGCGCTCCGGGGGCGCTCCGGGCCTAGGCTCGGAGTCGTTCGAGGCTTCGAGGGGATCAGGCGGCGAGCGGCTTGTCGTTCGTGGCGGTCTTGGAGGACTTCGAGGACTTCTTGTCCTTGTTCTTCTTCTTGACCTTCACCAGCTTGCGCTTCTTGACGGTGTAGCCGTCCGGGAGCGTGCCGTTCGCCATCATGCGGATCGGGCAGCGCTTGCAGCGCGGCTTGCTCACGCAGCACTTCTTCTTCGGCGGCTTCGGCACGACCGCAACGGTATCAGCGTGAGGTTAGGGTGACCTAGCCCAAGGAGGAAACATGGCTTCGGAGCAGTTCGTCAGGACCCTGCAGGACCAGGTCGGCCACGAGTTCGCCGCCCACCAGCAGTACGTCGGCATCGCGACGTACTACGACGCGCTGACGATGCCCCGGATGGCGGCGCTGTTCTACGCGCAGGCCATGGAGGAGCGCGACCACGCGATGATGATGGTCCAGTACCTGCTCGACCAGGACCAGCCCGTCGTCATCCCCGCGCTGGCCGCGCCGCGGATGGACTTCGCCGACGTCGTCGAGCCGGTCCAGGTCGCGCTCGACCAGGAGAAGCGCGTCACGCGCCAGATCAACGAGCTCACCCGGATCGCCCGCGAGGACAACGACTTCGCCTCGGACCAGTTCATGCAGTGGTTCATCAAGGAGCAGGTTGAGGAGGTCGCCAAGATGAGCGACCTGCTGGCCGTCGTGACCCGGTCGAAGGACGACTACGAGCGCATCGAGGACTGGATCGCCCGCGAGGACAAGGGTGAGGCCTCCGACCCGACGGCGCCGCCGATCGCGGGCGCCTGAGCGGTGAGGTACCTGCGCGTCCTGCTCACGCTCGCGGCCGTGGCGCTGCTGGTGCTGGCCGCGACGCCGTGGATCGACCGGATCTCGCCGACGTGGCTGCCCGTGGTGCAGTCACTGGGGCGCGCCTGGATCGTCGCGGCCGTCATCGGACTGCTCCTGAGCGTGCTCGCGCGGGCCCGGCTCGCGGTCGGCGCGAACGCCGTGGTGATCGCGGTCGCCCTCGTCACGATCCTCAACGTCGCCAACCGGCCGGCCTGTGACGCGGGGGAGGCCCGTCTGGCGGTGATGAGCCTCAACGCCGAGTACGGTCGCGCCGACGTCGCCCAGCTGGCCGAGGCCGTGGAGCGCCGCGACATCGACACCTTGGTGATCGCCGAGGTCGACGAGGCCCTCATCGCGGCGCTCCTGGCGACGGAGCCGGGCAGCCGGTTCGTCCATCGCAGCGGACAGACCTCCGAGGGCGCGAGTCCGGCGGGCACCGTGGTCCTGTCGCGCCACCCGGCCACCCGCGTGGAGGTCCCTGCTCGTCAGACGGGGACCTTCCAACAGCCGGCGATGTCGATCGACGTCGCCGGGCGTGCCGTGCTCCTGCGCGCGGTCCACCCGCAGCCTCCGGTCGCTCGCTCGATCGAGCAGTGGCGTGCCGGTCTCGTCGAGCTGGGGGAGTGGCAGCGGGCGCAGCGTGGCCGTCCGCTCGTGATGGCCGGCGACTTCAACGCATCGGCGGCCCACGCGCCGTTCCGCAACGCCAAGCGCGGCATGTACGACACCGCGGGGCTGTGGCCGCGGGCCACGTGGCCGCGCGAGCGCGCCTACCCGCCGTTCGCCGACATCGACCACGTGCTGGTGCGTGGACTCAACGTGGAGGACGCAGGCACCGAGGACATCGACGACACCGACCACCGTGCCGTGTGGGCCGACCTGCGTGTCTGCACCCGCTGACCGCACGCGGCAGCGGAGGGGGACCTCAGAACAGGCGCAGGCTCGGGTCGTCGAGGCCGCGCAGCTCGTCGTAGTCCACGACGACGCACTCGATGCCGCGGTCCTTGGCCAGCGTCCGTGCCTGGGGCTTGATCTCCTGGGCGGCGAAGATGCCGCGCACGGGGCGCAGCTGCGGGTCGCGGTTCATCAGCTCGAGGTAGCGCGTCAGCTGCTCGACGCCGTCGATCTCGCCGCGGCGCTTGATCTCGACCGCCACCGAGGTGCCCGAGGCGTCGCGGCACAGCAGGTCGACCGGACCGATGGCGGTCATGTACTCGCGCCGGACGAGCGCCATGCCCGCCTCGATCGTCGCCGTGTGCTCGGCCAGCAGCTCCTGCAGGTGCTTCTCGACACCGTCCTTCTGCAGCCCGGGATCGACGCCCAGCTCGTGCTGCGAGTCGTGGATGATCTCCTCGAGCCGGATGCGCAGCGTGTCGTCGGTCTTCTTCGCGGTGACCGTCCACTCGACGACGCCGTCCTCGGCCACACCCTCGCGCAGCGTGCACGGGGGACTCATCCAGTTGAGCGGCTTGTACGAGCCTCCGTCGGCGTGCACGAGCACGGACCCGTCGGACTTGACCATGATCACGCGCGGAGCGAGCGGCAGGTGCGCCGTCAGTCGACCCGCGTAGTCGACCTGGCAGCGGGCGACGACGATCCTCACAGGCGCTCGAGCATCCCGAGCTTGAAGTTGATCGTCTCGCCGGCGAGCTCGCCCTCGGTGGTCTGCCCGTCGTCGCCCTCGAGGAAGACGATGCCGTCCTGGACGCGATACGTTCCGCGGCGGAAGTCCACGTTGCCCTCGAAGTCCTCGGTGAACGTGCCGTCGGCGGCGAAGTGCACCGTCCAGTTCGCATCGTCAGCACGCCAGGAGCCCACCAGCGCGGAGCGCGGATCGTCGGACTCGACGGTCGCGCTGGGCGTCGTCGCGGACGGCTCCGCGGGGGTGGCCGGCTCGTCCTTGGCGCATCCTGCGAGGCCACCCAGGGCGAGGGTGGCGACGGCTGCCACGAGCAGACGTGAGGACATGGAGACTCCCATCAAGACACCGGAACTGTCACGCTAGTCTGTCACGCAACGCTCGGCGGCCAGTGACCGGCGGGCCAAGCCTCGAAGGAGATCTTGATGGCAGACATCGTCGACCACGTGACCGCCGAAGACGAGGGTGGCCGGATCGCCCGGACGCTGCTCTTCCCGTACCTGAACCACGCCGCCAACATGTACGGGGTCGGCTACGCCACGGCCGCCGACATCGACGCGGGCATGCGCTTCGGCTGCGGTTACCCGATCGGCCCGCTGGCCCTGATCGACGCCCTGGGAGCCAAGACCGTCGTCGACGGCCTGAACGAGCAGTTCGCCACGACGGGCGACCCGCTGCACCGTCCCGACCCGAAGCTGGTCGAGATCGCCGACTCCGGCGCGTCCTTCACCGGTGACGCTGCCGACGGCACCCCCGTGCCCGAGGTCAGGCGTCCCGTGAGCAAGGTCGGCGTCGTCGGCACCGGGACGATGGCCTCGGGCATCGCCCAGGTCTTCGCGCAGGCCGGCTACGACGTCGTCTACGTGGGCCGCTCGCAGGAGAAGCTGGACGGGGTGGTCGGCTACGTCACCAAGAACCTCGATCGCTCCGTCGCGAAGGGCAAGCTCGACGCGGACGCCAAGGACACGATCCTGGGTCGCCTGACCGGAGCCACCGAGCGCGAGGCGTTGGCCGACGTCGACCTGGTGGTCGAGGCGATCGCCGAGGACCTCGACATCAAGCTCGAGCTGTTCCGCGACCTCGATCGCATCTGCAAGCCCGGCGCGATCCTGGCGACGACGACCTCGTCGCTGTCGATCGCGGCGTGCGCCGAGGCCACCAGCCGTCCCGCCGACGTCATCGGCATGCACTTCTTCAACCCGGCCCCGGTCATGAAGCTGGTCGAGGTCGTCACGACCGACGCCACGGCCGCCGACGTCGACGAGACCGTGCGAGCCCTGTGCCTGGCCACCGGCAAGCATCCCGTCTCCTGCGGTGACCGCGCCGGCTTCATCGTCAACGCGCTGCTGTTCCCGTACCTCAACGACGCGATCACGCTGCAGGAGTCGGGCGCCGCGTCGATGGAGCAGATCGACACCGCCATGAAGGGGACGAAGCTGCCCATGGGGCCGTTCGAGCTCCTCGACGTCGTGGGCAACGACGTCTCGCTGGCCATCCAGGAGACCCTCGTGGGCGAGTTCGGCCACGAGGGCTGGCAGCCTGCCGCGTCGCTGAAGCAGGTCGTGGCCGAGGGCAGGCTCGGCCGCAAGACGGGCGCGGGCTTCCACACCTACTGAGCCGCACCTGCACGACCTCTGCGCATGGCCCCGATCGGTACGATCGGGGCCATGTCGCGTCGTAAGGCCGCTGCCGCCCGCGCGGCCCGCCGCGAGCCTCCTGCTCCCCGTGAACAGCTCGTGCACCGCCGTGCCGGCGACTTCTGGCAGCGCTTCATCACGGGCACGACCTCCAGCAAGCCGTACCGCTGTCCCGGCTGCGATCAGCTGATCCCACCGGCCACGCCGCACTTCGTGGTGTGGCCCGACGTGCCGAGCCTGCTGGAGACCGACGGCGTCAACGAGCGACGGCACTGGCACCAGCGGTGCTGGGAGCGCCACGGCTGACTCCCGCGGGCTCGGGCAAGATGGGGTCGTGAAGAAGATCACCGGGTCATCGGTCCTGCCGGCACGTCGCGAGGACATCGAGCTGACGACGGCCGACGGCCTCACGCTCGTCGGCGAGCTGGCACTGCCGGCGCAGAACCCGCCCGTCGCGACCATGATCTGCCTGCATCCGCTTCCGACCCACGGGGGCATGATGGACAGCCACGTGCTGCGCAAGGCCTCGTACCGCCTTCCCGCGCTCGCGGACATCGCGGTGCTGCGCTTCAACACGCGTGGCACCGAGAGCGTCCGCGGCCGCAGTGAGGGCGAGTTCGACCGGGCGGTGGGGGAGCGCTTCGACGTCGCCGCCGCGATCGAGTACGCGGAGTTCGCCGAGCTGCCGAACGTGTGGATCGTCGGCTGGTCCTTCGGCACGGACCTGACGCTCATGTACGGCCTGGAGCCCGACGTGGCCGGCGCGATCCTGCTGTCGCCGCCGTTGCGCTTCAGCGAGCCCCGGCACCTCGAGGCGTGGGCCGCCGACGGGCGTCCGCTGACGGCACTCGTGCCCGAGTTCGACGACTACCTGCGCCCCGCCGAGGCGCGCGAGCGGTTCGCCGTCGTCCCGCAGGCCGAGGTCATCGGGGTCGACGGCGCGAAGCACCTGTGGGTCGGCGACACCGAGCGGGTCCTCGACGAGATCGTGGCGCGACTCAACCCGTCGGTCGAGCTGCCGCTGCCGGGGGAGTGGGACGGGCCGATGGAGCGAGC
Source organism: Aeromicrobium sp. (assembly GCF_032084975.1). Classification (GTDB taxonomy): domain Bacteria; phylum Actinomycetota; class Actinomycetes; order Propionibacteriales; family Nocardioidaceae; genus Aeromicrobium. Next base: position 17,997 of record NZ_DAMDLR010000029.1, on the reverse strand, counting down.
GGACTCGTCGGCCTACGCCGACCGGACCACCGCGACCTTCAAGGACACCCCGCGCTGACCCGGCTCAGCGAGCTCCCGACCCGGTGGTGGCCACGACGACGCGGTGCAGGGCCCACTCGAGCGGTCCGCGGCCGAAGCGGGTGAACCACGCGCTGGCTCCGGCCAGGGCGATGACGAGGGTCCAGGCGGCGAGGGGGCCGGAACCCTGCTCGAGCGCCGGGTCGGCCTGGATGGCCGCCCAGTAGCCGACGATGTGCGCGACGTAGAGCGTCAACGCCATCCGGCCGGCGGCCTCGAGCGGGTACAGCAGGTTCCGCGCGTGCGGGGTGATGAGCACCAGCAGCGCCAGGACGCCCACCGCGATCGCGAGGGCGGAGGCGCCCTCGATCATGTTGCGGGAGCGGTGCTCGGCCATCAGCGCCGTGGCGACCAGGCCGTCGGAGCGGGGGACGTCGAGCAGGAGCTGCTCGCGCACGTCGACGGCGAGCAGGTGCAGGATCACGCCCGCGGCCAGCCCGGTCACGGTGAGCGTCCCCAGGTCGAACGTGCGCAGGCGGATCCGGCCCAGACCCAGGCCCACCAGCAGGAAGCCCGACCACTGCAGGGCCGGGTACGGGAAGCCCACGAAGAGGGTGCCGACGGCATCGAGGCGCAGCTCGGGCAGGTGTCGGTCGGCGGCCGCGACCAGGAGCGGTCCGGACACCGCCAGGAGCGTGCCGACGGCGAGCGGGACGAGCGGACCGCTGCGCAGGAACGGCAGGGCGACGATGAAGAAGACGGCGTAGGAGCCCAGGATCACCGCGACGGGGGTGCCCAGTGCCGTCAGCAGGGCACCGACGCCGGCCAGCACGGCAGCGCGGACGAACACCGCCAGCCGGTCGTCGGCGAGCCGGCGGCCCGTGTGCGGGGTCGTGCCACCCGTCGCCAGGGCGAGCGAGAAGCCGGCCACCACGACGAACAGGACGGCGGCGCGCCCGTCGCCGACATGGCGCCAGGACGCGAGAACACCCGGATCGAAATCGATCCGGGTGTCCAGGTGGGCGACCACCATGCCGACGAGCGCGAGTCCGCGGGCTGCATCCAGCCCGCGGACCCGCGTCGTCGTCATGGCGCCGATCAGATGCCGCGGAAGCGGTTGATCGCCTCGAGGTGCTGGGCGCGCTTCTCCTCGTCGGAGACGCCGAGGCCTTCCTCGGGCGCCAGCGTCAGCACGCCGACCTTGCCCTGGTGCTTGTTGTGGTGGACGTCGAGCGCCGCCTGGCCGGTGTCCTCGAGCTTGTACACCTTCGACACGGTCGGGTGGATGAGGCCCTTGTCGATGAGGCGGTTCGCCTCGTAGGCCTCGCGGTAGTTCGCGAAGTGCGAGCTCTTGATGTTCTTCAGGTTCATCCACAGGTACCGGTTGTCGTACTGGTGCATGTAGCCCGAGGTGGACGCGCAGGTGATGATCGTGCCGCCCTTGCGCGTGACGTAGACGCTGGCGCCGAAGGTCTCGCGGCCCGGGTGCTCGAACACGATGTCCGGGTCCTCGCCGCCGGTGAGCTCGCGGATCTTCTTGCCGAACCGCTGCCACTCCTTCGGGTCCTGGTTGTGCTCGTCCTTCCAGAACTTGTAGCCCTCGGCCGAGCGGTCGATGATGTGCTCGGCGCCGAGCGAGCGCACGATCTCGGCCTTGTCGGGGCTGGAGACGACGCACACGGGGATCGCTCCGCCGTTGAGGGCCATCTGCGTCGCGTAGGAGCCCAGGCCGCCGGAGGCGCCCCAGATCAGGACGACGTCGCCCTGCTTCATGTTCGCGCCGTTCTTGCTGACCAGCTGGCGGTACGCGGTGGAGTTGACCAGGCCCGGGGACGCGGCCTCCTCCCACGTGAGGTGGGCCGGCTTGGGCATGAGCTGGTTCGACTTGACGATCGCGAGCTCGGCGAGGCCGCCGAAGTTCGTCTCGAAGCCCCAGATGCGCTGCTGCGGGTCCATCATCGTGTCGTCGTGGCCGTCGGGGCTCTCGAGCTCGACGGACAGGCAGTGGGCGACGACCTCCTGGCCGGCCTGCCAGGCGTTGACGCCCGGGCCCGTGCGCAGCACGACGCCGGCCAGGTCGGAGCCGACGACGTGGTACGGCAGGTCGTGGCGCTTCGTGTACTCCGAGAGCTTGCCGTAGCGCTCGAGGAACCGGAACGTCGAGACGGGCTCGAAGATCGAGGTCCACACGGTGTTGTAGTTGATCGCGCTGGCCATGACGGCGACGAGGGCCTCACCCGGAGCCAGCTCAGGCAGCGGCACGTCGTCGATGTGCAGGGACTTGCGGGGATCCTTGTCCCGGGTGGCGATCCCCTCGAACATCGTCTCCTCGTCCTTGTGGACGGTGACCGCCCGGTAGGTCTCGGGCAGTTCGAGGTTCTGGTACGTCTCGGCGGAGCGGTCGCCGGACATGATGGCGTCGAGGATGTGCTGCACTGATGGTCCTTCGCGTCGGTGGTGCAGAGAGCTTGCGGAGATGTTACTGGCCGGAAACTACGGCCGCGAGCCGAGGGATCAGTGCGCGGCGGCCGGTTCGACCAGCTCGACGAGGACGCCCCCGGCGTCCTTCGGGTGAACGAAGTTGACGCGGCTGTCGGACGTGCCCCGCTTCGGGGTGTCGTACAGGAGGCGCACGCCGCGGTCGCGCAGGGTGGTCGAGACCGCGTCGATGTCGGTGACACGGTACGCCAACTGCTGGATGCCCGGTCCGTTGCGGTCGAGGAACTTGGCGATCGTCGACGACTCACTCAGGGGCGCGAGCAGCTGGATGCACGATCCCGAGTCGCCGACGGCGAGCATCGCCTCGCGCACGCCCTGCTCCTCGTTGACCTCCTCGTGGATGGACTCGAGGCCGAACACGCGCGAGTAGAACTCGATCGCGTCGTCGAGGTCGGGGACGGCGATGCCGACATGGTCGATCGCGGTGAGCAGGTGGCCCGGAACGAGCGTTTCGCTGGTCATGCGGCGCAGCCTAGTACGAGGAAAACGACCCCTGCACATGGACCGCGGGACGCGGGACACTGGAGTCATGGACACCGACTCGATCACCCCGATGAGCGAGAACGAGGCCTGGGCCTTCCTCGCCGAGCACACCTACGGCCGCCTGGCCCTCACGATCCTCGGCCAGCCCGAGATCTTCCCCGTCAACTACGCGGTCTCGGGCACGCACGTGCTGTTCCGCACCGCCGAGGGCACGAAGCTGCTCGGCGTGGTGATGGACAGCAAGGTCGCGTTCGAGGTCGACCAGGTCCACGCCGACGGCGCCACCAGCGTCGTGGTCAAGGGCGTGGCCACCAGGATCGAGTCGCGGGAGGAGCTCGAGGCCCTCGACCTGCAGGACCTGCACTCGTGGCTCCCGACGCTGAAGTACAACCTGGTGGCGATCAAGGTGGCCGAGATCTCGGGCCGCCGCTTCCGGTTCGGGCCCGAGCCCGACCTGACCCCTGTGATGTGAGCCACGCCCGCAGGAGGCGTCGTCGCCCGCGGGTACAGTGACCCCAACGTACGCACTGAAGGAGCACGTTCCATGACCACTTCCGTCATCGTCGCCGGGGCCCGGACCCCGATCGGTCGCCTGCAGGGCGGCCTCAAGACCCTGTCCGGTTCCGATCTCGGCGGCATCGCGATCAAGGGCGCCCTGGAGAAGGCCGGCATCAGCGGCGACCAGGTCGACTACGTGATCATGGGGCAGGTCCTCGGAGCCGGAGCCGGCCAGGTGCCCGCGCGCCAGGCCGCGTTCAAGGGCGGCATCCCGCTCGACGTCCCCGCGATCACCATCAACAAGGTGTGCCTGTCGGGCATCAACGCGATCGCGCTGGCCGACCAGCTGATCCGTGCCGGCGAGTACGACGTCGTCGTCGCCGGTGGCCAGGAGTCGATGACCCAGGCGCCGCACCTGCTGACGGGCTCGCGCGAGGGCCACAAGTACGGCAAGGTCACGATGCTCGACCACATGGAGTACGACGGACTGTGGGACGCGCTGACCGACCAGGCGATGGGCTCGCTCACCGAGACGCGCAACGCCGGCACCGACAGCCTCACGCGTGAGCAGCAGGACGAGTTCGGCGCGCGGTCGCACCAGCTCGCCGCCGCGGCGCAGAAGAACGGCGTCTTCGACGAAGAGATCGTGCCGGTCGAGATCCCGCAGCGCAAGGGCGACCCGGTCGTCGTCAGCGCCGACGAGGGTGTCCGCGGCGACACGACCGCCGAGTCGCTGGGGCGCCTGCGCCCGGCGTTCTCCAAGGAGGGCACGATCACGGCCGGCACCGCCAGCCAGATCTCCGATGGCGCCGCCGCCCTGGTCGTCATGCGCAAGGAGAAGGCCGAGGAGCTCGGCCTGACCTGGATCGCCGAGATCGGCGCCCACGGCAACGTGTCCGGCCCGGACTCGACCCTGCAGGAGCAGCCGGCCAACGCGATCGCCAAGGCCGCCGCGAAGGAGGGCATCGCGCCCGCCGACATCGACCTGTTCGAGCTCAACGAGGCCTTCGCCGCGGTCGGCATCGTCTCGGCCGACAAGCTCGGCGTCAGCGCCGACAAGGTCAACGTCAACGGCGGCGCGATCGCGCTCGGTCACCCGATCGGCATGAGCGGCGCCCGCATCGTCCTGCACCTCGCCCTCGAGCTGCAGCGTCGTGGCGGCGGCACCGGCGCGGCCGCCCTGTGCGGCGGCGGCGGCCAGGGCGACGCCCTGATCATCCGCGTGCCCCAGGCCTGATCTGCGGCATTGAACGCACGCACCATCGACGTCACCGACCTGGTCACGCGGGCGCAAGCCGGCGAGGCCAGGTCGGTGGCACGTCTGATCACCCTGGTCGAGACCGAGTCCGACCACCTGCGCGAAGTCAGCGCGGCGCTCGCCCCGCTCGTCGGCGGCGCCCATGTCGTCGGCCTCACGGGCTCGCCCGGCGTGGGCAAGTCGACGACGACCTCGGCGATCGTCACCGAGCTGCGCGCACGAGGGCGTCGCGTCGGTGTGCTGGCGGTCGATCCCACCTCGCCCTTCAGTGGAGGAGCGTTGCTGGGCGACCGGATCCGGATGCAGGACCACGCGACCGACCCCGAGGTGTACATCCGGTCGATGGCCAGCCGGGGCCACCTCGGCGGGCTCTCGTGGGCCACTCCGCACGCGATCCGGGTGCTCGACGCGGCCGGTTGCGACGTCATCGTGCTCGAGACCGTCGGGGTGGGGCAGTCCGAGGTCGAGGTCGCGGGCCTGGCCGACTCGACCGTCGTGCTGCTGGCGCCCGGCATGGGCGACGGCATCCAGGCGGCGAAGGCCGGGATCCTCGAGATCGGCGACGTCTTCTGTGTCAACAAGGCCGACCGTGACGGTGCGAGCACGACGCGTCGCGAGCTGCGGAACATGATCTCGATGACGGATCGCCAGGACGGGTGGAAGCGACCCATCGAGCTCACGGTCGCGACCGAGGGCACGGGTGTCCCCGAGCTGGTCGACCACCTCGACGAGCACGCGGCACACCTGCGCGCCTCCGGTGGGCTGGGCCGTCGTCGCACGGCGCGGTTGCGTCGTGAGATCCAGACCATCGCCCTCAACGAGGTGCGCCGACGCTTCGTGATCGACGGTGGCGAGGAGCTCGACACGCTCGCGCTGCGTGCCCTCGCGGGGGACATCGACCCCTTCTCGGCAGCTGATTCGTTGCTCGCGGGACTGGAGTGACCAGAGGGTCCTAGACCCCCGGAAAACGCCGTGGTGCCTGCGAGAATCGGCTGTTCCGGTCCGATAGAACTGGGCCGTGTTGAAAAAGGCTCTCGTCATCTTCGTGGTGGGCTTCGCGCTCTACTACCTGTTCGCAACGCCTGAGGACGCCGCTTCGGCGGTCCGGGGGGCCTTCGACGCCGCCCTCAGCGCATTCGAGCAGGTCGGGGTGTTCGTCGCCGAGCTGGTCTGAGGCGCTCGCCATGTTCGAGCGCCCCGCGATCGAGGAGGCACCTCCGGCCGTGGTTCCCGCGCTGGCGCGCCGGCTCCGCGAGCCGTTCCCGGACCCTGAGCACCACCCCGGCCTCCAACGACGGCTCAACCCGCGCAACGGCGAGCGAGTCCTGCAGGTGGTGCCCAAGCACGTCGCGGTGTACTGGCCGCTCCCGGTCGCCGCCGGCTTCTGGGTGCTGGCGACGCTCGTGATGCTCGTGCGCTGGCCGTCCGAGCCGGCGCAGCTGCTCTGGTACGCGTCGTGCGTGGGCGTGGCCGTCGCCGTGGCCCACGCCTTCGTGGAGTGGCGTGACGTCTTCGTCGTGACGAACTGGCGCGTCGTGCGCCTCAGTGGGGTCCTGACCGTCCGCGCCGCCACGATGCCGATCAACCGCATCCTCGACATGACGATGACGCGCACCGTCCTGGGCCGGCTGCTCGGCTACGGCCACTTCGTGTTCGAGTCGGCCGCCCAGGAGCAGGGCCTGCGCGAGATCAAGTTCGTGCCGGACATCCTCGCCGTCGACCGCGAGATCAACAACGCGGTGAACCGCGAGACCCGGCGTCGCGAGCGGCTGGCCGCCGAGGCGCGGCGGCGACGGGCGCAGGACGCCGCCGACGGCGTCGAGCCGACCGAGCCGATCGAGGGTCTGTGACCGGGCTTCCTACACTGTCCCCATGAGCTTCCCGCAGTCCGGTGCGTTCGACCTGTCCTCCCTCGCCAAGCCCCGCACGCCCGCGGGCGCGGCTTCCGCCGCCGACGGCGCGGTCTACGTGATCGACGTCGACGAGGCCGGCTTCCAGCAGGTCGTCGAGTCCTCGATGCAGCACCTCGTGGTGCTGAGCGTCTGGTCGCCCCGCTCGGAGCAGAGCGTGCAGTTCAACGAGGTGCTGGCGCAGGCCACGTCGGCGTATGGCGGCGCGCTCCAGCTGGCGAAGGTGGACGTCGACGCCAACCCCGGCATCGGCCAGGCGCTGCAGGTGCAGGCCGTCCCGTTCGTGGTGGGCCTCGTGCAGGGCCGCCCGGTTCCGTTGTTCCAGGGCACGGTCGACGAGTCCGAGGTCAAGCGCTTCTTCGACGAGCTGGTCCGTCTCGCCCAGCAGAACGGACTCAACGGTCGGGCGCAGCCCTCGGCGGCTGCGGCCACGGCCGCGGTCGAGGAGGAGCCCGCCGACGACCCCCGCTTCGCCGTGGCGGACGAGGCGTACGCCCGCGGCGACTTCGACGCGGCGATCGCCGAGTACGAGGCGATGCTGGCGCAGGCCCCCGGGGACGCCGAGGTCGCCGAGCGTCTCTCGGCCACGAAGCTCTACGCCCGCGTCGCTGGTGCCGACCTGCAGGCGGCGCGCCAGGCGGCCGCCGATGCTCCGGACGACATCGACGCCCAGCTGCTCGTCGCGGACCTCGACGTCACGGGCGGTCACGTCGAGGACGCGTT
>NZ_DAMDLR010000029.1:0-10502 GCF_032084975.1 Aeromicrobium sp. | reverse complement strand
GAGCGCGTCCGCCAGCACCTGCTCGACCTGTTCTCGGTGGTCGGCCTCACCGATCCTCGCGTGGCCCTGGCGCGCCGGTCGCTCGCCGCCGCGCTCTTCTGAGCCGGCGCCCCGTGCGTCAGCGGGGCCGGGGGTCGGGCTGGCGGGGCGCCTCGCGGTAGGGCGGCAGGGGAGCGTCCGTCAGCGCCTCGAGCAGCTCGACCGTGGCCAACGCGGCCTTCTCGCGAGCCGTCTCGAGGTCGCACCAGTGGACGGCCGCGATCTCGCTGCGCTGCAGCACCATCGAGTCCACCAGATCGGCGTCCACGACGCCCAGGTCGAACACGAACAGGCACGCGTCGTCCCAGTGGCTCCACGGCGGCAGCCAGTTCATCGTCACGAGGCGCTCGATCTCGACGGTGATGCCGAGCTCCTCCTGGAGTTCGCGCACGAGTCCGAGGGCGGGGCTCTCGCCGACCTCGACGACGCCGCCGGGCAGGTCCCACTCGCGCTTGTAGGTCAGCTCGCACAGCAGCACGCGGCCGTCGCGGTCGCGCAGGACGCCCTGCCCGATGACGCGCTTGCGCGGCAGCCCGGCATTGAGGATGGAGACGAACCCTTCGCGGCTGAACGCCGGTGGATCGGTGACGATCCGGCCCAGCATGACGTGATCGGGCTCCTCGCCGGGCGTCCTGGCGATGCCCTCGCGTCGCAGGCCGGCGATCGACGCGGCCCGCAGGCCGACGGCGTCGTCGGACGGCACGCGCGCCTCGACGCGGGTCCACCCGAGCTGCTCGAAGGCATAGCCGACGGCGAGGCGCAGGGCCCGGCTCGCGACCGAGGTGCCCGGTCCGGCGCCGAAGGTCCAGCGCATCGATCCGAGCCGGCGCCCGGCCTCGCCGGGGGCGCGCTGCAGCGCCACGTCGCCGATCCGCTCGCCGGCGTACAGGACCGCGAAGCCGTCGAGCTCGGTCGTGCCGGACGTGGGCTCCAGCACCAGGTCGTCGTCGCGCAGTTCGGGGGAGTCGGTCACGTGCCGAGGCTACCGGCGGCCGTGATGGAATCGGCGCCATGACCGATCCGCGGATCCGCCCCGCCACCCCCGACGACGTCCCCGCCATGGTGCGCCTCGTGCACGACCTGGCCGCGTACGAGCGGGCGCCCGAGCAGTGCGTCCTCACTGACGCGATGCTGCACGAGCGCCTCTTCGGCGAGCACCCGGCGCTGTACGCGCACGTGGCGCAGGTGGACGGAGTGGTAGTCGGGACCGCGATCTGGTTCCTCAACTTCTCGACGTGGGACGGCGTCCACGGCATCCACCTGGAGGACCTCTACGTGGATCCGGCGCACCGGGGGAGCGGGCTCGGCAAGCTGTTGCTGACGCGGTTGGCCCAGGTGTGCGTGGAGCGCGGCTACAGCCGGCTGCAGTGGCAGGTGCTCGACTGGAACACGCCGTCGATCGAGTTCTACCGCTCGCTGGATGCGATCGACCTCGAGGAATGGCGCACCTACCGGCTCGCCGGGGAGGCGCTGCGGGCCCTCGGGACGGTGTCGTGACGCTGTCCTATGCTCGCCCCAACCCACACAGGAGGCACTGACATGGCCGAATTCGTCCGACTCGAGGTGACCGACGGCGTCGGCACGATCCGTCTCGACCGTCCCAAGATGAACGCGCTCGACGCGCAGGTCCAGACCGAGCTGCTCGAGGCCGCGCGCGAGGCGGACCGGCGCGACGACGTCGCCGCCGTCGTGGTGTGGGGAGGCGAGCGCGTCTTCGCCGCGGGCGCCGACGTCAAGGAGATGGCCGACATGGACTTCGCGGCCATGTTCTCCCACGGGCACCTGCTGCAGGACTTCACGCGCGCCATCGCCGCGATCGGCAAGCCCACCGTCGCGGCCATCACCGGCTTCGCCCTGGGTGGCGGCCTCGAGCTTGCGCTGTCGACGGACGTCCGCTTCTGCGCCGAGAACGCGAAGCTCGGCCAGCCCGAGATCCTGCTGGGCATCATCCCGGGGGCCGGCGGAACGCAGCGGCTCGCGCGACTCGTCGGTCCGGCGAAGGCCAAGGACCTCATCTACACGGGGCGCTTCGTCGAGGCGCCCGAAGCGCTGCGGATCGGCCTGGTCGACGAGGTGCTGCCTGCCGAGCGGGTGTACGAGCGCGCGGTCGAGTGGGCCGCGCAGTTCGTCGGCGGCCCGGCGATCGCGCTGCGCACCGCCAAGGACGTCATCGACCGCGGCCTCGAGGTCGACCTGCAGACGGGACTGGAGATCGAGCGAGCCGGCTTCACCGGGCTGTTCGCCACGCAGGACCAGGCCGACGGCATGCGCTCGTTCGTCGAGAACGGTCCGGGAAAGGCGACGTTCACCGGCAAGTGATCCACGCCACACCGCCAGCCATGGGCCCGATGGTTACCTTTCGGTAACATGGCTGGCAGGAAAGGGTCGCCTCACCCACGCATTTCGCCGCGTGGCAGGGTGGACCCGATAACTCGCGGACGATCAACCGTCGTTCGCGCCCCGAATTCACAGGAGGGTCCTCGTGACCAAGATCGTTGTCGCTGTGAAGTACGTGCCGGACGCCACGGCGGACCGCACGTTCGACGCTGATAACACTGTCGATCGTGAGAACGTCGACGGGCTTCTGTCCGAGCTCGACGAGTACGCGGTCGAGCAGGCGCTGCAGGTCGTCGAGGCCGGCGACGGTGAGGTCACCGTGCTGACCGTCGGTCCTGCGGACGCGTCCGACGCCGTGCGCAAGGCCCTGCAGATGGGTGCCGACTCCGGCGTCCACGTCGAGGACGACGCCATCGCGGGCTCCGACGCCTTCGCGACGTCGCTCGTGCTGGCCAAGGCCCTCGAGAAGCTCGAGTACGACATGGTGTTCTTCGGCATGGGCTCGACCGATGCGGGCATGGGCGTCGTCCCGACCCTCGTCGCCGAGCGCCTCGGCCTGCCGGCCATCACCTTCGCGTCCGAGATCTCGGTCGACGGTGACACGGTGAAGATCCGCCGCGACGGCGATGCCGCCACGCAGCAGATCGAGGCCTCGGGCAAGCTCGTCGTCTCGGTCACCGACCAGACCGGCGAGGCCCGTTACCCGTCCTTCAAGGGCATCATGGCCGCCAAGAAGAAGCCGGTCGAGGAGTGGAGCCTGGCTGACCTGGGCATCGACGCCTCCGAGGTCGGCCTCGAGCAGGCCTGGACCAAGGTCGAGTCCACGACCCCCCGCCCGCCGCGCACCGCCGGCGAGATCGTCACCGACGAGGGAGACGGCGGCAGCAAGCTCGTCGAGTTCCTCGCGTCCAAGAAGTTCGTGTGAGTAGGAGCCTGAATCCATGAGTGAAGTTCTCGTTCTGATCGATGCTCCCCAGGGCAAGGTCACGAAGCCCTCGCTGGAGCTCCTGACCATCGCGCGCCGCATCGGCGAGCCGTCGGCCGTCGTCTTCGGCGACGCCGACACCGCGGTGCTGGCCGAATACGGTGCGGAGAAGGTCTACACCTACTCCGACAGCGCCTTCGACGAGTACCTGGTGGCCCCCAAGGCCGAGGCGCTCGGCGCGCTCGTCGCCGAGAAGTCGCCGGCCGCCGTCCTGGTGCCGTCGACCTCGGAGGGCAAGGAGATCGCGGCCCGCGTCGCGCTCAAGTCGCAGTCCGGCCTGATCACCGACGCCGTCGACGTGACCGTCGACGGTGGCACGGTCACCACCACCCAGATGGCGTTCGCCGGCAACTTCACCGTCGCCGCGCAGATCACCCAGGGTGCGCCCGTGATCGCGGTCAAGCCGAACTCCGCGGCCCCCGAGGCCGCGGCCGGCGCCGGCACCGTCGAGGCCGTCTCGTTCGACGTCCCCGACTCGGCCAAGCAGGTCAAGATCGTGGCGTCCGAGCCGCGTGTCTCGACCGGTCGTCCCGAGCTGACCGAGGCCGCCATCGTGGTCTCGGGCGGTCGTGGCACCGGCGGCGACTTCACCGAGGTCGAGGCCCTGGCCGACGCCCTCGGTGCCGCGGTCGGCGCTTCGCGCGCCGCCGTCGACTCGGGCTGGATGCCGCACACCTTCCAGGTCGGCCAGACCGGCAAGACGGTGTCGCCGCAGCTGTACGTCGCCAACGGCATCTCCGGTGCGATCCAGCACCGCGCCGGCATGCAGACGTCCAAGACGATCGTCGCGGTCAACAAGGACGAGGAGGCGCCGATCTTCGAGCTCGTCGACTTCGGCGTCGTCGGTGACCTCAAGTCGGTTCTGCCCCAGGCGACCGAGGAGATCAACAAGCGCAAGGGCTGAGTCCTCGCGTCCGCTCACGGCGGCTCCACCCCTCGGGGTGGGGCCGCCGTGGTGCGTCCTGGGCCCGTGTGTGCCGGTGGCCGTGGCCGGTTGGTTTGTTGCAGTTCGATGAAGTCGGCGTTCCGGGTTGGAGTACGCCCCCGTCCAGGTGGTACTCATGGATCACGCGCGTACACGCACGACTCTGTCGTACGCACATTCACAGGAGGATATTCATGCGAACTCGGCGTTCAGCCCTCGCAGGTATCGCCATCGCAGCGGCCGCCAGCCTGACCCTGGCCGCCTGCTCGAGCGGTGGCGACGACGACGGCGGCTCCGGATCCACCGACTCGGTCATCACCGCGTTCGGTACCGAGCCCCAGAATCCGCTGGTCACGACCAACACGAACGAGGTCGGCGGCGGCAACATCATCGACCTCATCTATGCGGGCCTGGTCTCGTACAAGGCCGATGGTTCGCAGGAGCTCGAGGTCGCGGAGTCGATCGAGTCCGAGGACGACAAGGTCTGGACGATCAAGCTCAAGGACTGGAACTTCACCGACGGCACGCCGGTCACGGCCGAGTCGTTCGTCAAGGCCTGGAACTACGGCGCGACGGCGAAGAACGCCCAGCTGCAGAGCTACTTCTACTACCCCATCGAGGGCACCGACGACGAGGGCATCATCGTCGACAACGGCACCGAGATGAGCGGCCTGAAGGTCGTCGACGAGAAGACCTTCGAGGTCACGCTCAAGAACCCCGAGGCGCTGTTCCCGCTGCGCCTGGGCTACTCGGCCTACTTCCCGCTGCCCGACGTCGCGTTCGAGGACATGGCCGCCTTCGGCAAGGCCCCGATCGGCAACGGCCCCTACAAGCTCGACTCGTGGGAGAACAACGTCGAGGCCGTCATGAGCCCCAACGAGGACTACGACGGAAACCGCAAGGCCATGAACGGTGGCGTGACGTTCAAGTTCTACACGAACCCGGACTCGGCCTACTCCGACGTCCAGGCCGGTAACCTCGACGTCCTCGACCAGGCCCCGCCGAGCGCCCTCACGACGTTCAAGACCGATGACGCGGTCCAGGCGTTCGAGGCGGCCGGCACGGTCAACTCGACGATCACGATCCCGGACTCGCTGCCGGGCTTCAAGGGCGAAGAGGGCAACCTGCGTCGCCAGGCGCTCAGCCGCGCACTCGATCGTGGTGAGATCACCGACAAGATCTTCGACGGCACGCGTTCGCCCTCGAAGGACTTCAGCTCCGAGCTGATGCCCGAGTTCACCGAGGACATCCCCGGCTCCGAGGTCCTGGAGTTCGACGCCGACGAGGCCAAGAAGCTGTGGGCCGAGGCCGACGCCATCGCCCCGTTCAAGGGCAAGTTCGTCGTGGCGTACAACGGTGACGGCCCCGGCAACAAGGAGTGGGTCGAGGCGGTCACGAACCAGCTCAAGAACAACCTGGGCATCCAGGCCGAGCCGAAGGCGTTCGCGACCTTCGCCGAGCTGCGCACCAAGGTCACCGATCGCACGATCGGCACCGCGTTCCGTACCGGTTGGCAGCCCGACTACCCGTCGGTCTACAACTACCTGGGCCCGATCTTCGGCACGGGCGCCGGCTCGAACGACGGCGACTACTCCAACAAGGAGTTCGACAAGCTGCTCAACGACGCTCTCGGCGCCGAGGGCGACGAGCAGGCGCAGCTGCTGGCTCAGGCGCAGGAGATCCTGTTCAAGGACCTGCCGGCCATCCCGCTCTGGAACACCAACGTGGCGGCTGTCGCTGCCAAGGGTGTCGAGAACGTGGAGTTCAACTGGCAGAACAAGCCGGAATACCAGAACATCACCAAGTGATGCGCTGATGCTCACCTGAAGTGGGGCGGTGCCGACAGGTACCGCCCCACTTTCATGTGACCGGTGGGGCAGGAACACACCCTGCGTCCGCCTCAGCGGTCGCGGGTAGTCTTAATCGACGCACGGGACGACCCTCGTGCTCCGGAGGTTTATAACAATGTGGTGGTACATCGGCCGGCGGATCCTGCAGGCCATCCCTGTCCTCCTGGGCTCCACGCTGCTCATCTACGCGATGGTGTTCGCCATGCCCGGCGATCCGATCGTCGCGTTGTTCGGTGAGAAGCCTGTCTCCGACGCCGTGCGCGCCCAGATCGAGCAGCAGTACAACCTCGACGAGCCCTTCCTCGTCCAGTGGCTGCTCTTCCTCGGGAACGCGGTGCAGGGCGACCTCGGCGTCTCGTTCTCCGGGCGTCCGGTCAGCGAGCTGCTCGCCGAGACGATCCCGGTCACCTTCAGGCTCGCCTTGATGGCGCTCGTGATCGAGGGCGTGCTCGGCATCGCCGCCGGCTTCTACGCCGGCCTCAAGCGCGGCAAGCTGTTCGACTCGACGATGCTGGTCGTCTCGCTGCTGGTCATCGCCGTCCCGATCTTCGTCTTCGGCTTCGTGATGCAGCTGATCTTCGGCGTGAAGCTCGGCTGGGCTCCCGTCACCGTCGGTGGCGACGCCAGCTGGGACCGCCTCATCATCCCGGCGTTCGTCCTGGGACTGGTGTCCTTCGCCTACGTCCTGCGCCTCACGCGCACCTCCGTGGTCGAGAACCTCACGGCCGACCACGTGCGCACCGCGCGAGCCAAGGGCCTCACCAACGGTCAGGTCAACCGCCGCCACGTGCTGCGCAACTCGCTCATCCCCGTCGTGACCTACCTCGGCGCCGATCTCGGCACGTTGATGGCCGGAGCGATCGTGACCGAGGGCATCTTCAACATTCCCGGCCTGGGCAACCTGGCCTTCCGCGCCATCCAGCAGAAGGAGGGCCCCACCATCGTCTCGGTCGTGACGGTGATGGTCCTCATCTACGTCGTCATGAGCTTGCTCGTCGATCTCCTGTACGCCTGGCTCGACCCGAGGATCCGCTATGCCTGAGTTCCCCATCGACCTGCCTCCGAAGGCCCTTCCGGGCCAGGAGCACTTCGTCGCGGCCGTCGAGACGACCCCGCTCGCCGAGACCGGCTCGTTCGACGACAGTCGCAGCCCCGAGAGCCAGTGGAAGGAGGCCTGGAAGAACCTCCGCAAGAACTGGATCTTCTGGGTCTCGGTCGTCATCTTGGCCGTCGTCACCGTCGTGGTGCTGTTCCCGCAGCTGTTCACCGACGTCGACCCGACGCGCGCCGACCTGAGCCGCAGCCTCGAGGGCCCCAGCGAGGGTCACATCGCCGGCTTCGACAAGCAGGGCTACGACGTGTTCGCCCGCACCATCTACGGCGCCCGCGCATCCGTGCTGGTGGGCATCCTGTGCACCATCGTGGTGACGGTGCCCGGCGTGCTGTTCGGAGCGATGGCCGGCTTCTTCGGCGGCTGGTCCGACACGATCATCTCCCGCGTGGCGGACATCTTCTTCGCGATCCCGCTGCTGCTGGGCGCCCTGGTGATCCTGTCGATCATCAACAACCTGTGGCCCGATCGCGGCTACTGGGGCTTCATCCTCACCGTCGTGGGCGCGCTCGGCGCGTTCGGCTGGCCGCAGGTGCTGCGCATCTCGCGCGGTGCCGTTCTGGAGGTCAAGAACCTCGAGTTCGTCGATGCGGCCCGCGCGATCGGCAAGACGCGTCGGGCCAACCTCTGGGGCCACGTGGTGCCGAACTCCCTGGCCCCGGTGATCGTGCTGGCGACCGTGTCGCTGGGCGTGTACATCGTGGCCGAGGCGACGCTGTCGTTCCTGGGCCTGGGCCTGCCGACCAGCATCGTCTCGTGGGGCAACGACATCTCCGCGGCGCAGAACCAGGTGCGTTCGGGCCAGCGTCTCGGCGTCATGTTCTGGCCCGCCTCGGCGCTGGCACTGACCTCGCTGGGATTCATCCTGTTGGGCGACGCCGTGAGCGACGCCCTCGATCCGAAGTCGAGGAACCGCGCATGAGCGAGCGCCAGCGAGTGAACATCGGATGTCGAGTGACGGCACCGGCGTACTGTGCTCTTTCCACGGAGGTGCTGTCATGAGCCACACTCCGCTGCTCGAGGTCACCGACCTCAACGTCGCGTTCCGCCGCGGCAAGGAGAGCATCCCTGCCGTGCGCGACGTGAGCCTGCGCGTCTATCCGGGGCAGACCGTCGCGATCGTGGGCGAGTCCGGATCGGGCAAGTCCACCACGGCGCACGCGATCATCGACCTGCTCCCCGGCACGGGTCATGTCACCAGTGGGTCCATCACGCTCGACGGCCAGGACATCGCGAAAGCGAGCAAGAAGGACGTCCTGGCGCTGCGTGGATCGCGGGTCGGCCTGGTGCCGCAGGACCCGATGAGCAACCTGAATCCGCTCGTCAAGGTCGGCAAGCAGATCGCCGAGGTGCTGACCGCGAACGACGTCGTCAAGGGCAAGGAGGTCGAGCAGCGCGTCATCGAGCTGCTCGAGGAGGCCGGCCTCCCGGACGCCGCCAAGCGCGCCAAGCAGTACCCGCACGAGTTCAGCGGCGGCATGCGCCAGCGTGCCCTCATCGCGATGGGCTTGGCCGCGCGGCCCAAGCTGCTCATCGCCGACGAGCCCACCAGCGCGCTGGACGTCACGGTCCAGAAGCAGATCCTGGACCATCTCGACCAGCTGACCGCCGATCTCGGCACCGCGGTGCTGTTGATCACGCACGACCTGGGCCTGGCCGCCGAGCGCGCCGACCACCTGGTCGTCATGTACAAGGGGCAGGTCGTCGAATCGGGGCCGGCGCTGCAGATCCTGAGGGAGCCGCAGCACCCGTACTCGAAGCGACTCATCTCCAGCGCACCGTCGCTGGCGTCCCAGCGACTGCTGTCGGCCCAGCGGGCCGAGGTCCGCGAGGCGGCGCGCGAGGTGGCCGAGGAGATGGCCGTCGAGGTCGCCACGTCGGGCGAGGACGAGTTCGGTCGCGGCGGCGATGTCGTCATCGAGGCCAAGAACCTCACGAAGGTGTTCCCGATCCCCGGCTCCGCGCCGTGGCGCAAGGACGAGTTCGTCGCGGTGGACGACGTGTCCTTCACACTGCGCCGCGGCACCACGGTCGCGA
Organism: Aeromicrobium sp.; assembly: GCF_032084975.1. GTDB lineage: Bacteria > Actinomycetota > Actinomycetes > Propionibacteriales > Nocardioidaceae > Aeromicrobium. The sequence goes on along the minus strand of NZ_DAMDLR010000029.1, from coordinate 1,218 downwards.
TCGTGGGCGAGTCCGGATCGGGCAAGTCCACCGTCGCGCGCATGGTGCTCGACCTGCTGCCGCCCACGAGCGGCACGGTCGAGTTCGACGGCGTGGACATCTCGACCCTGCGCACCAAGAAGCAGCAGCTGGCGTTCCGCCGCCAGATGCAGCCGGTCTTCCAGAACCCGTACGCGTCGCTGGATCCCCAGTACACGATCTACCGGGCGATCGAGGAGCCGCTGGCCACGCACGACATCGGCAGCAAGGCCGAGCGGGAGGCGCGCGTGCGTGACCTGCTCGAGAAGGTCTCGCTGCCGTGGTCGGTCGCCCGCCGGTTCCCCAGCGAGCTCTCCGGTGGTCAGCGCCAGCGTGTCGCGATCGCGCGCGCCCTGGCCCTGCAGCCCGAGGTGGTCATCCTCGACGAGGCCGTCAGCGCGCTCGACGTGCTGGTCCAGGCGCAGATCCTGTCGCTGCTGGCGGACCTGCAGGCCGAGATGGGCCTGTCGTACCTGTTCATCACGCACGACCTCGCGGTCGTGCGCCAGATCGCGGACGACGTGCTGGTGATGGAGAGGGGCAAGCTCGTCGAGCACGCCTCGGTCGACGAGGTGTACAGCAACCCGCGTCAGGAGTACACGCGCCGGCTGCTCGACGCGATCCCCGGCGGGTCCATCGAGCTCTCGCGCTGACGGCGGCCGGGTGGTGGCGGGGGTGCGGTGACTGAGCGTCCGTCTCGAGGTGGAACGGACGCTGAGTGACCGCTCCAACCGAGCCCCCGGTTCGATCGGGATGTTCGAACCAGATTGACTGATTCGAACAGATGTTCGATCATGGTGGGGTGAGCCTCGCCGTTTCCGACACCGCCCTGGTCGATGACCTGCGCGCGCAGATCGGCCGGATGCAGGGCCGTCCATCGGTGCTCTCCGTGGCCACGCACCCGGCGCTGTCCGGGTTGCTGGCCCTGCAGCCCGGCGGCAGCTACGGCGTCGACTCCACCAGCTTGGCCTTCCTGCTGATGGCGGGACCGTCGCGCGACGGAGCGTGGTGCGCCGTCGTCGGCTCCGACCGGATCGGGCTCGAGGCGGCCGCCGAGGTGGGGGTCGACCTCGACCGCACGGTGTGGGTGCCGGACGCGGGCGCCGACCCGGCCTCGGTGCTGGGGGCGCTGGTCGACGCGGTGGGCGTCGTCATGGTCGATCGGGTGACGCTGCCCGAGCGCGAGGTCGTCCGCCTGCG
>NZ_DAMDLR010000028.1:0-35836 GCF_032084975.1 Aeromicrobium sp. | reverse complement strand
CCGCGACGTCGCGGTAGGCGTCGGTCGCGTGCGGCGCCAGGGCGTCGAGCAGCGCCAGTCGGGCGGCGACCAGCTGGCCGCCGGTCCGCGCCAGGTTCTCGTCCCAGATGTCCAGGGTCGAGATCTCGACGTTGGCACGCCGGCCGGCCGTCTTGAGCAGGGTGTTGCGCTGCTTCAGGACCCGGTCGTAGTCCGCCTTGACCCCACCCAGGCGCGGCAGCCGCATCACGATCAGGTGATCGAGGAAGTGGCGACGGTCGGACGGGTCGCCCTTCACCAGCGCCAGGTCCTCGGGCGAGAAAAGCACCGTACGGGCGATGCCGACGATGTCGCGCACGCGTGGCAGCGGGTTGCCGTTGACCCGTGCGCGGTTCGACTTGCCGGGCGTGATCTCCATCTCGAGCAGCGCCGAGCGGTCCTCGCGCTGGAGCTGGGCCCGCACGATCGCGCGCGCGGCTCCGGCGCGGACGAGGGGAGTGTCCGAGGAGACCCGGTGCGAGTCGAGCGTGGCGAGATAGTCGATCGCCTCGACGAGGTTCGTCTTGCCCTGGCCGTTGGCACCGATGAACGCCACCGGTCCGGCACGCAGGTCGATCTCGACCGAGCCGTACGACCGGAAGTCGGCCAGCTCCAATCGGGTCACGTGCATGGGCTCAGCCTACGGCCGACCAGATGTGTAGCGGTGTCCACCCGTTTCGGCCGATTTCGAGGCTGAATCCGTGGACAGCGCTACACATCTGGGTCGCCGGCGCGACGACTCAGGCCGGGGGGACGTCCGGGCTCTCCTCGGCGGCGCGGACGGCGTGGCCGCCGAACTGCTGGCGCATCGCGGCGACGGCCTGCATCGCGGCCGACTCGTCCTGGCGGGACACGAACCGTGCGAACAGGGACGCGGCGATCGTCGGAGCGGGCACCGCGTTGGCGATCGCGGCCTCGACGGTCCAACGCCCCTCGCCGGAGTCCTCGGCGTAGCCACGGACCTGCGACAGGCCCGGATCGTCCTCGAGTGCCTTGACCAGCAGGTCCAGCAGCCACGAGCGGACGACCGTGCCGACACGCCACGAGTTGAGCACCTCGGTGACGTTCTCGACCATGTCGACGGCCTCGAGCAGCTCGTAGCCCTCGGCGTACGCCTGCATCATCGCGTATTCGATGCCGTTGTGAACCATCTTGCTGAAGTGGCCCGCGCCGACCCTGCCGGCGTGGACGAAGCCGTTCTCGGCATCGGGGCGCAGGGCATCGAACGCCGGCTGCACCTTGGCGACGTCCTCGGCCGAGCCGCCGGCCATCAGGGCATAGCCGTTCTCGAGTCCCCACACACCGCCGCTGACACCGCAGTCGACGTAGCCGATGTTCTTCTCGCCCAGCTGCGCCGCGTGGATCTCGTCGTCGGTCCATCGCGAGTTGCCGCCGTCGACCACCACGTCGCCCTCGGACAGCAGCTCCTTGAGCTCGGTGATCGTGCTGTGCGTCGGTTCGCCGTGCGGGACCATCACCCAGACGACCTTGGGGTTGGGGAGCTGCTCGACCATCTCGGCGAGCGACCCGACGTCGCTCAACTCGGGATCGCGGTCGTAGCCGACCACGGTCAGGCCGGCATTGCGCATGCGAGTGCGCATGTTGCCGCCCATCTTCCCCAAACCGACGAGTCCGATGTGCATGCCGCCTCCTGACGTCGTGGCGCTATCAGTTCTGAAGTCGAACCGGCATGATCAGGTAGCGGAACGCGCCATCGGGATCCGCTCCCACCTCCGCGACTCCGGACATCGCGGCGGGCTTGGTGTGCTGCGTGAAGGACAGGTGCACGACCGGCTCGGTCATGACCGACAACCCCTCCAGCATGTAGCTCGGGTTGAAACCGATCGAGATGTCGTTGCCGTCGATCGTGGCCTCGACACTCTCGGACGCTTGGGCGTCGTCGCCGCTGCCGGCCTCGAGGAGGACCTGGCCCTCCGAGAACGACAGTCGCACAGGCGTGTTGCGCTCGGCAACCAGGGCGACGCGCTTGACGGCGTCGACCAAGGTCTGGGTGCCCACGTACGCGACCGTCTCGGCCTGGGCCGTGAACAGCTGTCGCACGCGGGGGAAATCACCTTCGAGCAGGCGCGTCGTGGTGCGTCGGACGCCGCCGCCGACCGTGCCCTCGAAGCCGATGAGGCCGTCGCCGGTGTCGCTCGTGGAGACGGCGATGGTGATGTCGCCGCCGGCCGTGAGGGCCTTGGCGGTGTCGGAGAGCACACGGGCCGGGACCAGTGCGCGGGCCGAGATGTCGGTGACCTCGGGGTACCAGGTCAGGTCGCGCAGGCTGGCGCGGAAACGGTCGGTCGCCATGAGCGAGATCGTCGAGCCCTCGAGCTCGAGGCGGATGCCCGTCAGCAGCGGCAGCATCTCGTCGCGCGAGGCCGCGGCGCTGGCCTGGCCCACGGCGGTGGCGAAGTCCTCGGCCTTGATCGTGCCGGACGACGTCGGCATGTCGGGCAGCTGCGGGTACTCGTCGACCGGCATCGTCGAGAGGCTGAAGCGAGCGCTGCCGCAGGTGACCTGGACCTTGGTGCCGTCGTGGACGACGTCGACGGGCTTGCCGGCCGGCAGCGCGCGCACGATCTCGGCGAGCAGGCGACCCGAGACCAGCGCCTTGCCCTCGTCGCGGATCTCGGCGGGCAACGTGGCGCGCGTCGACGTGTCGTAGTCGAAGCCGGACAGGTGCAGCTCGTCGCCGGACGTCTCGAGCAGCAGTCCGGTGAGGACCGGGACGCTCGGACGGGTCGGCAGGCTGCGCGCGGTCCAACCGACTGCGTCGGCGAGGGTGTCGCGATCGATGCGGAACTTCACGTTGCTGGAGCCTCTCGTTTCGTCAAACGAATCCTGCCACGGTGAGCGGTCTTCCACACCCAAGGGTGTTCGTGACTTCTGCTCGATTCGTGGTCTTAGTACTTGTCGTCGTCGTAGTAGGTGCTGTGGATCCTGTGGACAACCACCGTTTGTGCTGGTGGGAGCCCTGCGGGCCCGTGGATGGAGTTGTGAGTGTGGCACTGGGGGGACGAGCGGCGCCTGTGGATTGTTGTCATTGGTTCACACCTGATTCACAAGCCCGCCGTCTTGGTGCACCGCTGGAGGGCGGTCATCCACATGCTCGTCCCCAGATGTGGGAGAAGGATCGAGTCAGGACTGCCGTGCCTGCTGACGGATCCGGGCCGTCAACTCGGTGACCTGGTTGTAGACCGCGTGCTTCTCCGACATGAGCTTGCGGATCTTGCGGTCGGCGTGCATGACCGTGGTGTGGTCGCGGCCGCCGAACTCGCTGCCGATCTGGGGCAGGGACATCTCGGTCAGCTCACGGCACAGGTACATCGCGATCTGGCGGGCCAGCACGAGGTTGCGCGAGCGGTTCGGGCCGCACAGCTCCTCGATCGTGTACTCGGAGTAGGCGGCGGTCTGGGCCATGATCATGCCGGCGGTGATCTCGGGGTCGTCGCCCTCGGCGATCAGGTCCTTGAGCACGATCTGCGCCAGCTGCAGGTCGACGGTCGTCCCGTTGAGGTTCGCGAACGCCGTGGCGCGGATCAGGGCACCCTCGAGTTCACGGATGTTGGTCTGCACCTTGCTCGCGATGAACTCGAGCACGTCCGCCGGTGCCGTGAGCTTCTCGGTGGCGGCCTTCTTGCGCAGGATCGCGATCCGGGTCTCGAGGTCGGGCGGCAGCATCTCGGTCTGCAGGCCCCAGCTGAACCGGTTGCGCAGGCGCTCCTCGAGCGTGCGCAGCTCGGCCGGCGGGCGGTCCGAGGTCATGACGATCTGCTTGTTCTCGTTGTGGAGCGCGTTGAAGGTGTGGAAGAACTCCTCCTGCGTCGCGTCCTTGTTCTCGATGAACTGGATGTCGTCGACGAGGAGCACGTCGATCTCGCGGTACTTGCGTCGCAGGGCGGGCGTGCGGTTCTCGCCGATGGCGTTGATCACGTCGTTGACGAACTCCTCGGAGCTCACGTAACGGACGCGCGAGGACGGGTAGAGGTTGATCACGTAGTGACCGATCGCGTGCAGCAGGTGGGTCTTGCCCAGGCCGGAGTCGCCGTGGATGACGAGCGGGTTGTACGCCTTGCCCGGTGCCTCGGCCGCGGCGACGGCGGCCGCGTGTGCGAAGCGGTTCGACGAGCCGATGACGAAGTTCTCGAACTGGTACCGCGAGTTGAGTCGTGCCTCGGCCACGTTCGCCCGGTGGGAGGGGCCGCCCTGCGTCGTGGTGGGCCGGCTGACCCAGCTGGGAGTCAGGGAGTCGTCGTCCTCGTCGTCCTCATCTTTGTCCATAAGTCGACTTGTGGACGAATCGACAAGGGGACTCGGGTCCTCGGCGACCGTGGCATGCGTCGTCAGGGGATCGGGGGTGTCGTCGATGACTTCAGGATCGATCGTGACGACGAGGCGGACGTCCTCACCGGCCTGGGTCGTGAGCGCCTGCTCGAGAGCGGGACGCACGCGCGACTCGAGCTGGGCGCGCGAGAGGTCGTCCTGGACCGCGACGATCAGGATCCCGTTGTGCAGCGAGAGCGGCTTGGCCGCGTAGACGAAGACCTTGGCCCCCGGCGAGAGTGAGGCGACCGATTCGCGCCATACGGACTCCAGGTCGAGGTCATCCACGTCGCGCACCGCACAGCCTTCCTCCCGCCGTTCAGACAGGACGTCCCGAGTTCATGGCGATGACAGGGGACGTCACCACCGGCGTTTGTTCACACTGTTGTCCACATGCTGTGTACGAGTCGAGGCGATCGCACGCCCGAGCGGGGGTGGAAGCCTGTGGATATCCCGCGACGCTAGCAGCCTCGTCCGTGCGCTCACAACCGAGTTGGGGGATTTGTGCGTGGGCTTCGGCGTGTCGGGTGGACCCGCCCCGTCGCGGCACGGTAAGACTTGCGACTTTGGGTCGGTTTGACCGAGTCAGGCCACCCCCCGTACCGTAAAGGGGTCGTCTCGAACGACGTCTGCCGCGTGCCCATGAACAATTCCGGTCGTGGGCGAGCGGTGGCCCCTCCATCTGGCCACGATCCGTACCGAAGGACCTCTTGTGAGTAAGCGCACCTACCAGCCGAACAACCGTCGTCGCGCCAAGAAGCACGGCTTCCGCCTCCGCATGCGCACGCGTGCCGGTCGCTCGATCCTGGCGGCCCGTCGCCGCAAGGGTCGCGACAAGCTCTCGGCCTGATTCCCCGTGCTGCCGCGCGTGCACCGCATGCGCGACGGTGAGGTGTTCCGCCAAGCGATGCGTCGCGGTGGAAAGGGCGTGCAGCCCGACCTCGTCGTCCACGTGGGTGGACCTGTCGAACCGACGGACGTCACGTCCGTCGGTTTCGTCGTGTCCAAGAAGGTCGGTCCCGCGCACGATCGCAACCGGGTGAAGCGGCGCCTGCGCCACCTCATGCGCGATCGGCTCGAGACCGTCCCCACGGGATCGCGCATCGTCGTTCGTGCCCTGCCGGGTGCGGCGGACCGGCGTGCGGCAGAGCTCGGCGGCCAATTGGACCAGGCGATCGCGACCGCGGCGTCGCGGGTCCGGCGATGATGCGCCGGCTCGTGGTGCTGTTGTTGCGCGCCTACCGAGCGATCATCAGCCCGATGTACGGGCAGGTGTGTCGCTATCACCCCAGCTGTTCGGCATACGCTCTCGAGGCGGTCGAGACGCACGGCGCCCTGAAGGGCTGCTGGCTCGCGATCCGTCGTCTGGGCCGTTGTCATCCCTGGGCGTCAGGCGGATACGATCCCGTGCCTGCCCGCGCCCGTGAACGAGGAGAAGCATGTTCGACTTCCTAGGCAGCATCGGTGGCGCCATCATGACGCCGCTGTACTACTTCGTGTCGGGGATCATCCTCGGGTGGCACTGGCTCTTCGAGCAGATCGGGATGGACCCCGACGGCGGCTGGACCTGGGTCCTGTCGATCGTCGGCCTGACGATCACGATCCGGGCCATGCTGATCCCGCTGTTCGTCAAGCAGATCAACTCCAGCCGCAACATGCAGCTGATCCAGCCGCAATTGCAGGAGCTGCGCAAGAAGTACGGGCACGATCGCGAGCGATTCGCCCAGGAGCAGATGAAGCTGTTCCAGGAGACGGGCACCAACCCCTTCTCCTCCTGCATGCCGCTGCTGCTGCAGATGCCGATCTTCTTCGCCCTGTTCCGGATGATCGACCAGGCGTCCCGCAAGGGTGCCGAAGGCGCGAAGGGCTTCCTCACCGCCGAGCACGCCGAGTCGATCGCCAACGCGCAGTGGCTCGGCGGAAAGATCGCCGACACCTTCTTGTCCAGCGATCACCTCGAGACGAAGATCATCGCGATGGCCATGGTCGTGGCCATGTGCGCCACGCAGTTCTTCACGCAGAAGCAACTGATGGCCAAGAACATGCCGCCGGAGGCGCTCAACGGCCCCTTCGCCCAGCAGCAGAAGATCCTGCTGTACGTGCTCCCGGTCGTCTTCGCCGTCTCGGGCGTCGCGTTCCCCCTCGGCGTCCTCGTCTACTGGACCACCTCGAACCTGTGGACCATGGGCCAGCAGTTCTACGTCATCCGCAACAACCCCGCTCCGGGTACGCCCGCCTTCAAGGCCAAGCAGGACCGCGACCGGGCGAAGGGCAAGCTCGTGCAGGACGATCCCGTCCTCAAGGCCAAGTCCGAGATCGAGGAGCAGCAGGCTCGCCGCCAGCAGCCCAAGAAGCAGACCCGCGACCAGCGCCGCAAGGGCGGCGCTGCGCCGAAGCCGACCAAGCCTGCCAAGGAGGATTCCGATGAGTGACATCGATCTGGAGCGTGAGGGCGACATCGCCGCGGACTTCCTCGAGGAGCTCCTCGACATCGCCGACCTGGACGGCGACATCGACATCGACGTGGACGGCGACCGCGCCGCCGTCGAGATCATCGGTGGAGACCTGGGCCACTTGGTCGGTCGCGACGGTGAGGTTCTCGATGCCCTGCAGGAGCTCACGCGGTTGGCGGTCTACCGCGAGACCGGTGCCCGCAGCCGCCTGATGCTCGACATCGCTGGTCACCGTGCCGCGCGCAAGGCTTCGCTCGTGAAGATCGCCGAGGAGGCCATCGAGCAGGTGAAGTCCGGCGCGGTGCCGCTCAGCCTCGATCCGATGTCGCCGTTCGAGCGCAAGGTCATCCATGACGCCGTTGCCGAGGCGGGTCTGCGCAGCGAGTCCGAGGGCGCAGGCCCCGACCGTCACGTCGTCGTGCTCCCGGCCGAGTGACTGTTTCACGTGAAACGGCAGCGTTCGGTGAGCGCTTGCCGGTGGCCCGGCGGTACGCCGACATTCTGGCGACCGCAGGTGTCGAGCGCGGGCTGATCGGCCCGCGCGAGGTCGACCGCCTGTGGGACCGTCACCTGCTGAACTGCGCAGCACCCGTGGTGCGGGTCCCCCGTGACGCGACCGTCGCTGATGTCGGCGCTGGAGCCGGGCTGCCGGGAATGGTGTGGGCGATCGCCCGCCCGGACCTGCACGTGACCATGGTGGAACCGCTCCTGCGGCGCACGACCTTCTTGGAGGAGGCCGCCGAAGAGCTCGGTCTCGACAACGTGACTGTGCTGCGGTCTCGCGCTGAGGACGTCACGCAGAAGTTCGACGTCGTGACGGCGCGTGCCGTGGCTGCACTGGAGAAGCTCGCCCGCTGGTGCATGCCGCTGGTGAAGCCGGGTGGACACCTCTTGGCCCTCAAGGGCCGTAGTGCGTCCGAAGAAGTGGAGCGTGCGCGCGCCACCCTGGGACGACTCCGTGCCGGCGATATCGTGGTGACGACGTACGGGGAGGACTGGGGACTCGAAGTTCCCACCACCGTCGTCGAAGTCCAGCGCCGGTGAGAACCCGTGGAACAGCCGATGTTCCACGTGAAACATGACAGGAGCCGTAGTGACGATTCCGACAGCCGCTGACTTCGCCGACGAGCCGATGGACACCGCCGTGTCGACCCCGCTCGCGGATCAGGCCAGCTATCACGTCGAGCTCATGGAGCGCGTCGAACGCGCGGGCCGCTACCAGCGCCCGGCGTCGACGCGTGTGTTCGTCGTCGCCAACCAGAAGGGCGGCGTCGGCAAGACGACGACGTCGGTCAACTTGGCGGCATCGATGGCGGCGCGCGGGCTCAACGTGCTGCTGATCGACCTCGACCCCCAGGGCAACGCGTCCACGGCGGGCGGGATCCCCCACGCCTCGGGCACGCCCGGGACCTACGAGGTGCTCCTGGACGAGATGCCGATCGAGAACACCGTGCAGTACAGCCCGGACGTACCGTCGCTGCGGGTCGTGCCGGCGACGATCGACCTCGCAGGAGCTGAGATCGAGCTCGTCGGACTCGAACGACGTGAACGGCGCCTGCGCGAGGCGATCGACCGTTACCTCGCCGGTGCCGGGGCGGACGTGGACTACGTCTTCATCGACTGTCCCCCGTCCTTGGGCCTGCTGACGGTCAATGCCATGGCCGCAGCTCGCGAGGTGCTGATCCCCATCCAGTGCGAGTACTACGCGCTCGAAGGACTCAGCCAGCTCCTGAAGAACATCGAGCTGGTGCAGCAGCACCTCAATCGCGACCTCGACGTCTCGACGATCCTGCTGACGATGCACGACGCCCGGACCAACCTCTCGTCCAGCGTTGCGGCTGAGGTGCGAGGGCATTTCGGCGATCGTGTGCTCTCCACCGCGATCCCCCGGTCGGTGCGCATCAGTGAGGCGCCCGGCTACCAGCAGAGCATCATCACCTACGACCCCAGTTCCACCGGTGCGTTGTCGTACCTGGAGGCGGCCCGCGAGATCACCGAGCGCGGTGCGGCCAGTGTCGATCAAGGAGTCTCGTCATGAGCAATCCCCGTCCTGGTCTCGGTCGCGGCCTGTCCGCGCTGATCCCCACCTCGCCGGCCCAGGCGAAGGAGTCCGGTCTCACGGAGGTCGCAGGCGCCCGCCTGCGCGACATCCCCGTCGGCCAGATCTCACCGAACCCGCGCCAGCCGCGCACGGTGTTCGACGAGGAGGCGATGTCGGAGCTGGTGCACTCCATCAAGGAGATCGGTCTGCTGCAGCCGATCGTCGTGCGCCAGACCGGCCCGGAGGCCTACGAGCTGATCATGGGGGAGCGGCGCTGGCGCGCCCACCAGAAGGCGGGTCTCGAGACCATCACCGCGGTTGTGCGGGAGACGACTGACGAGGACCTCCTGCGCGACGCGCTGCTGGAGAACCTGCACCGGTCCGAGCTCAACCCGCTGGAGGAGGCGGCGGCCTACCAGCAGCTGCTGGAGGACTTCGGCTGCACCCAGGAGGAGCTCTCGTCGCGGATCGGGCGCTCTCGGCCTCAGATCACGAACACGATCCGGCTGCTGAAGCTGCCACCTGCGGTCCAGCGGCGTGTGGCGGCCGGTGTGCTGTCCGCAGGCCACGCGCGTGCTCTCTTGGCGGTCCCGAACCCCGACCTGCAGGATCGGCTGGCGGTCCGCGTCGTGGCCGAGGGCATCTCCGTGCGTCAGCTCGAGGAGATCGTCCGCTTCGGCGACGAGGAGGCGACTCCCGCGGCACGCAAGCTCTCGACGCGTCCCAGCTCGCCACGGGTGGCCGAGCTGGGCCACCGGCTGTCCGAGCGCTTCGACACGCGCGTGAAGGTGGACTTCGGCAAGTCCAAGGGCAAGATCATCGTCGAGTTCGCGACCATCGGCGACCTCGAGCGCATCGTGGACCTGATGGACCCCACGCCGAAGACCGAATAGGCAGCAACAAAACAATAAGGCCACTTGTCGACAAATCGACAAGTGGCCTTATTGACGAAACGGTGTGTCAGGCGACGAACTCCGAGAGCTCGGTCAGGATTGCCGACTTGGGGCGGACACCGACGATCGAGCGGACGAGCTCGCCCTGGTAGTACAGGTTCATCGTCGGCAGGCCCGTCACGCGGTACTGCGCCGGCGTGACCGGGTTGGCGTCGGCGTCCATCTTGACGATGGTCAGCGCGCCTTCCTTCTCGTTCGCGATCTCCTCGAGGATCGGCGCCAGCTGGCGGCACGGACCGCACCAGGCGGCCCAGAAGTCGACGAGGACGGGACCCTCGGCCTTCAGGACGGTGGTTTCGAAGTCGGCGTCGGTGACGGCGGCGATGTCAGCCATGGTTCTCCTCGGTGGTGGGGTGGGTGGTCATTCGGTCAGGGCGGAGGCCGGTGCCGGCATGCCGGCGGCCTCGAGGTCGGCCAGGAAGCGCTCCGCGTCGAGGGCGGCCTGGCAGCCGGTGCCGGCAGCGGTGATCGCCTGGCGGTAGATGTGGTCGACGAGGTCGCCGGCCGCGAACACACCGCGCAGGTTGGTCGCGGTCGAACCGGGCTTGGTCAGGACGTAGCCCTCGTCGTCGAGATCGACCTGCCCGGTGAGCAGTTCCGAGCGCGGGTCGTGCCCGATCGCGATGAACAGGCCGCTGACGTCGAGCCGCCGGGTCTCGCCCGTGACGGTGTCGCGCAGGGTGACGGCCTCGAGCGCGCCGTCGCCCAGGATCTCGGCGACCTCGCTGTTCCACGCGAACTCGAGCTTGTCGTTGTTGTACGCGCGCTCGGCCATGATCTTGCTGGCGCGCAGCTCGTCGCGACGGTGGATGAGCGTGACCTTCGAGCCGAAGCGGGTCAGGAACAGCGCCTCCTCGACGGCGGAGTCACCGCCGCCGACGACGGCGATGGGCTTCTCACGGAAGAAGAAGCCGTCGCACGTGGCACACCAGCTGACGCCGTGGCCGGACAGCGCGTCCTCGCCGGCGATGCCGAGCTTGCGGTACCCCGAGCCCATCGCCAGGATCACGGCGTGCGCACGGAACGTCTGGCCGTCCGCCAGCGAGACCGTCTTGATGTCGCCGGTGAGGTCGACCGAGGTGACGTCGTCCGCGACGAGGTCGGCACCGAAGCGCTCGGCCTGCGCCCGCAGGTTGTCCATGAGCACCGGGCCCATGATGCCGTCGGGGAAGCCGGGGAAGTTCTCGACATCGGTCGTGTTCATGAGCGCACCACCGGCCGTCACGGAGCCCTCGAAGACGAGCGGCTTCAAGTTGGCGCGTGCGGCATAGGTCGCCGCCGTGTACCCGGAGGGGCCGGAGCCGATGATGATGAGGCTGCGAACGTCGTCTGTCATGGAAGAAATGCGCTTTCGATCGGGGTTCACGTGGTTCAACGGAGTCTAGGTGCTGCTTGTTCCCGGCTGGCGGGGTCTCATCGACCCCGGACCGTCGCCTGCCGGATCTCGCCCCGGTACTCACCGTCACCGACCGAAGGCAGGGACCGCAGCCAGATCACGACGTAGCGCGTGCGGGTCCGGGCGGGGAACGCCACCGAGACGTCCTGGCCGGCTCCGTTGAGTGTGGTCATCTCGCGGAGGCCGGCGATGTCGCTCGGCGGGGTGGAGACGGTGGACGGCGCGGTGAGGATCGACAGGTCGGTGGGGGTGCCGCCCATCGTCAGTCGCAGCTGCTCCACCTCGCGCACGCGACCGAGGTCGAGAATCAGCCCGACACCGTCCTTGAGGCCGCCCAGGTCGGCGCGACCGAAGTACGTGCTCGTGGTCCAGCCGGTCGCCGGGTCGTCGTCCATGACGAGATCCACCTGCTCGGGGTTCTCGCGGCCGTCATCGCTCTGCGGGTCGAAGTCGATCACGCGGTCGATCGGCAGCACCCGCACGGGTGTGTCAGGGGGAGCCTGCGAGAACGGATCGCCGACCCGTCCCGACTCGCGTCCCACCAGGAACGCCAGGACGACGAACAGGACGATGGCCGTCACCAGCGCGAGCAGGACGAGCGCGCGGTCGCCGTGCGTCATCGACTGCAGGCGGGAGCCGAGCCGCTCGCGGCGCGTGGGGGGCTGGGGATCGAAGGCCTTCGGACGGCGCCGGGGCGGCTCCAGGCCCGGCGGCGGGCCGGACGGCTCGACGACGGGGGCGAGCCGCAGCAGGTCGGGCGACGTGACGTCGTACCCGAGGGGCTCGTCGAAGTGATCGTCGTCGAGGTCGCCGGCCTCGTACAGCGCACGAGCGATCTCGTCCGCCGTGGTGAGCGGGTCGCGGTGACGGTGAGGCTCCAGGATCCGGTCACAGATGAGGTCGACGTCGCGCAGGACGCCCGCGCGGACCTGCTCGACGACTGGCCCCGGATCGAGCGTCGGCTGCAGGAGATGCCCGTGCTCGGTGGGGGCCGCCCGCAGCCCGTCGACGTGGCCGCCGGGCCACCGGCTGACGAGGCACGCGTAGAGCAGCTTGCCCAGCGCCGTGACGTCGGCGGCGCGGTAGGCGGCCAGGTCGTCGTCCGAGTCCTGGTGATCTGCGGGCGCGAGGGCCGTGGCGACGCCGAGCCCCACGATGCGGACGGCGCCGGACTCCTTGAGCAGCACCTGGTGCGGCGTGAGGCGACGGTGCACGAGGCCGCGGTCGTGCGCGTGCGCGATCGACTCGGCGACCTCGGCGACGATGGCGGCCGCACGGCGGTTCGGCAGTGGGGACTGCGCCAGGAGCCGGCTGAGCGGCGTGGCCTTGGCCCATTCGCGGACGACCACGTGCACACCGTCCTCGTCCTGCAACAGGTCGAGCACGCGCAGGAACCGGTGGTCGGTGACGGTGGTCGACAGGCGGGCCGCCTCGAGGAAGTTCTGACCGCGGGGATCGTCCGCCGGCAGCAGCTCGACCCGCACGTTGCGGTGCAGGATCCGGTCGACGCCGCGCCAGTTCGACGCCCCCAGGCTCTCGCTCACGAGGTCGGCGAGCTCATAGCGGGAAGCGAGCACGTCGCCGGAGACGTGTGGTCTCCGGTCGCTCATCGATCCTCCTCGGCACAGCCCGCACGGCGCGGAGCCTCCATCGTACGTGCGTCAGCCGCGGCGCAGGACCGTGGTGACCACATACCGCAGCTCCTCGATCCGCAGCAGCCGGGAGACGAGCACGGTGGTCGCCGCGCCGGCCAGGCCGACCAGGACGAGCTCGCCCGCGGCTGAGATCGGTGACAGCTCGCCGCCGTCGACGAACGTGGTCCAGGCCCAGCGTCCCGCCAGCATGACGGCGGCGGTGGCGAGGCACGTGATCGCGAGGCGCACGACGAAGCGCACCGTCTCGTGGTCGGCGAGCGAGCCGATGCGCCGTGACAGCAGGGTCGCCGAGACGGCGAGGCCCACGGTGTACGCCAGTCCGTAGGCCAGGGCGAGACGGGTCGAGACCTCGATCGGCGGTGCGTTCCGTGTGACCAGCACGGCCAGGCCGATGTTCGTCGCCGCGATGACGGCCTGGATCCAGAACGGCGTCCTGGTGTCCTCGAGCGCGTAGAACCCGCGCAGGACGATGTAGTGGACGCTGAACATCACCAGGGCGAGGGCGAAGGCCGAGATCGTGGTGCCGATCGCGTCGGTGTTGCCTCGGGCCGCACCGAAGCCGGCCAGGACGGACGCCACGGGCAGGCCGAGGCACGCGATCGCGACGCCGATCGGGGCGATCAGCATGAGCGCGAGACGCAGGGTGCGCGCGAGCTCGAGGCGCATCCGGCCGAAGTCGTGGTCGGCGGCCCGCGCCGCGAGCGTCGGGATGATCGCAGTGGCCAGCGAGACCGTGATGACGCCGTGCGGGACCTGGCTGATCAGGAAGCCGACGTCGTAGACGACCTGGCCGGCGCTCGAGACGCCCTGCTTCTTGCCCTCGATGTCGGCGCCGGACGCGAGGCGCACGATGACGAAGTAGGCGATCTGGTTGACGACGATGAACGCCAGGGTCCACGCACCGAGGCACAGGGTGTGGCCCAGGCCGACCCCTCGGAAGTCGAACCGCGGCCGGTACCGGAAGCCCACCTGGCGCAGGAACGGCACCAGCACCAGCGCCTGGACGGCGATGCCGAGCGTGGATCCGAGGCCCAGCAGCCACGCCTCGCCGGTGCTGAAACCGTCGGCCGCGCCGGGAGGGGCCACGCCGAAGACGACCGCGTAGGCCCCGAGCACCGCGAGGGCGACGAGGTTGTTGATGATCGGCGCCCACATCATCGGCCCGAAGCGCTGGCGCGAGTTGAGGATCTGTCCCACCAGGACGAAGGCGCCGTAGAAGAACACCTGCGGCACGCACAGCACCATGAGCAGGTATGCCGACTCGCGCTGGCGGGTGAACTCGTCGGTGAACATGTCGGCGCCGAACAGCAGCCGCAACAGCAGTGGCACGGCCAGCATCAGGGCGATCGTCGCGAACCCGAGCACCAGCAGGCCGAGCGTGATGATCCGGTTCGCGTAGGCGTCGCCGCCGTCCGCATCGTGCTTCATGGCGCGCACGAGCTGCGGCACGAGCACGACGTTGAAGATGCCGCCCGCGACCAGGATGTACAGCGAGTTCGGGATCGAGTTGGCGACGTTGAAGATCGAGCCGTTCAGGGCCGAGCCGACGACCGCGAGCAGCACCAGTGAGCGCAGCAGGCCCGTGATCCGCGAGACGATCGTCCCAAGCGCCATCCAGGCGCTGGCCCGCGCGAGGTTCGGGTCACTCATCGACGTCCTCGAATCCCTCGGCATGCGCGGCGGCGGCGCCGCGGCGACGGCGACGGCCGAGGAAGCGACGGGCCCACGTGGCCACGACGAGCAGCCCGGCGGCGCCCATCGTGATCCAGACGATCAGGCCGACGTTGCTGGAGCGGATGTTGAACACGGCCGAGTCGCCGAAGCCGACGCCGCTGGCGGTGGCCAGTCGGGCGGTGACGGTGCTGGAGGTCTGGTCGCCCAGGTCCACCTCGACGGTGACGGTGTGCCGTTCGCCGGGATCGATCTCGACCGCCGGGATGTCGCCGAGATCGAGCGAGGGGTTGTCCGCGTCGAGGCTCAACCCGACCTGGACCGTGCGCTCCGTGTCGTTCGCGATGGTCAGCGGGAAGCCGCCGCGGTTGCTGGACAGCGTGATGGTCGACGGGCTGTCGATCGAGATCCCGGCCAGCTGCGACTCGACGCTCGCGAGCTGCGCGTCGACCTTCTCCAGCAGCTTCGCGGGCTCGGAGCGCCATCGCACCGAGAGGTTCTCGACGACATCGCGCGACAGGTCCTGGCGGTCCTCCTCGACGACGACCTCGTGGAGCCGGGTGACGTTCTCGGCCAGGGTGGCGATCCGGTCCAGCGCCGTGGGTGACAGCGAGCGCGTGTCGACGTCCTCGGGGACGTCGCCGGTGTAGGTGCTGGGGGCGGCGCGGATGAGGTCGGCGGCCGTCACGGAGCGGGTCAGCCCGGCGCTGCCCCGGGCGGTCACGGCACGGGAGACGATCGACCCGCCGGTGAGCCCGGGATTCCAGCTGGGATCCACGATGGTCAGGGCGTCGGCACGCGACCCGGAGTCGCCTTCGCGCGACAGGACTCCCAAGGCGGCGTCCGTCAGGATCCGTTGCCGGAGCGTCACCGCGGTCTCGACCCCGGGGGTGTCCGGCAACGAGCCGTTGACCAGCAGTGGCAGGGGGCCACTCGTGGTCTCGAGGTTGACGATCGAGCCGAGTCGCGGCTCCCAGTCCGGGACGCTGCGACGCGACACGAGCGTGGGCCCTTCGCCGCGGGTCCGGATGTCCTCGAGCATGCCGCGGGTGGTCCCCGAGATCGTCGGCCAGCTCGCGCGCGATCCGGTGAGGGCGTGCGCCACGAGGGCTGCCGACGTGGCGGCGTCGACCTGCTGCCAGAGCGTCTCGGCGTTCTCGGGGTAGCGATTCAGCGCCAGCTCGTCGGGGCGGGCGTAGGACACGATCCACGTCGTGGAGTCGAGGGCGAGCTCGCGCAGGTCGGCCAGCCACGTGGCGACCGCCTCGGCCTGGTCGTCGCTGATCTCGACGCCCTCGGGCCGCGTGTCGGGATCGACGAGGCGTCGCAGCTCGTCGAGCAGGGACGGGTCGAGCACGATCGTGCGCGCTGCGCGGGCCGTGGTGCGGGCGGCGTCGAGGTAGTGACGCAGCTGTCCCTGCGTGACCGAGTCGGCGACCTCCTGCCAGTCCGGGTCGACGACCGGCCAGGTCGGCGTGAAGGGCCAGACGAGTCCGGCCGGGACGGGCGGCGCGGAACGCTCGACCCACGGCAGGAAGGTCGTGGCCCGCGCGACGGCGGCGTTGGAACGGTCTCCCTCGTCGTCGGTGGCCAGCACCTGGACGCCCACGGGGTACACGCCGCCGGGACCCGCCAGGCCGAGTCGCGACACGGGCACGCGGATGTCGAAGCGCACGGACGCACCCGGAGCCAGGTCGCCGACCTCGTCGAACGAGCCGACGTCGACGACGCGCTCGCCGGTGTAGGCCTGACCGTCCTCGATCGCCGTCCGGATCTGCTCGCGCGTCTGGAACGGACTGCGCGGGATGACGAGGTAGGCCTGGACCGAGGTCCAGGGCGACTCGCCCGTGTTGCGGATGACCCCGCGCATCCGGATCGTCGCGTCCCCGGAGAGCTGCGAGGGCGAGAGGGCGTCGATCCGTACGGCGAGTGAGCCGTCGGACGCGGTCGCCTGCGTGCCGGGAGTGCCCACCACGAGTGACACCGCGACCACGAAGGCGGTGAGCCAGGCGCGGATCGTCACCACGTCATCGTAGTGGTCTCGGCTCGCGCGGCCGGGACGCAACTCAGCGTGCGGCCCACCAGGCGCGCAGGGCCTCGATCGCCTGGTCCTCGGGCAGCGGCCCGCGATCCATGCGCAGGTCGAGCAGGAAGCGGTAGGCCTCGCCGACCTCGCGGCCCGGCCCGATCTGCAGGATCTCCATGATCCGGTTGCCGTCGAGGTCGGGCCGGATGGACTCGAGCTCCTCCTGCGCGGAGAGCTGGGAGATGCGTGCCTCCAGCTCGTCGTACGTGCGCTGCAGGCGCAGCGCCTTGCGTTGGTTGCGCGTCGTGCTGTCGGCGCGCGTCAGGATGTGCAGTCGCTCGAGCTGGTCGCCCGCGTCGCGCACGTAGCGACGCACCGCCGAGTCCGTCCACTCGCCCGTGCCGTAGCCGTGGAAGCGCAGGTGCAGCTCGACGAGCATCGAGACGTCGTCGGTGATCTCGTTCGGGTAGCGCAGGGCTCGCATCCGCTTGCGGACCAGCTTGGCGCCGACCACGTCGTGGTGGTGGAACGTGACGGTGCCGTCGTCCTGGAACCGGCGCGTGCGCGGCTTGCCGATGTCGTGCAGCAGCGCCGCGAGGCGGATCGTCAGGTCGGGGCGCTCCTCGAGCCGGTGCTCGAGGTCGATCGCCTGCTCGAGCACGGTGAGCGAGTGCTCGTAGACGTCCTTGTGGCGGTGGTGCTCGTCGCGCTCCAGCTGCAGTGCGGGCAGCTCGGGCAGGACGCGCTCGGCCAGGCCGGTGTCGACCAGCACCCGCAGGCCCAGGACCGGCTCGGCGGACAGCAGCAGCTTGTTCAGCTCGTCGCGCACGCGCTCGGCCGAGACGATCTCGATGCGATCGGCCATCGCGGCCATCGCCTCGGTGACGTCGGGCGCGGCGATGAACCCGAGCTGGCCGACGAAGCGGGCGGCGCGCATCATCCGCAGCGGGTCGTCGCCGAACGAGATCGCGGGACCGATCGGGGTGCGGATCGTGCGGTCGGCGAGGTCGTCGATGCCACCGTGGACGTCGACGAACTCGAGGCCGGGCAGGCGCACCGCCATCGCGTTGACGGTGAAGTCGCGGCGCGCCAGGTCGTCGGACAGGTTCGTGCCGAACGCGACGACGGGCTTGCGCGACTGGGGGTCGTACTCGTCGGCGCGGTAGGTCGTGATCTCGAGCGTGTCGCCGCCCTTGCGCAGTCCGATCGTGCCGAAGGCGCGTCCCACGTCCCACGTCGCGTCGGCCCACCCGGCGGTGACCTGCTCGATCTGGTCGGGGCTCGCCGAGGTGGTGAAGTCCAGGTCCGTCACGGGTCGACCCAGCAGGGCGTCGCGGACGGGGCCGCCGACGAGGGCGATCTCGTGTCCGGCGTCGGCGAACCGCGCTCCCAGCTCGGTCAGCACGGGGTGCGCCGCGAGGAGCTCGTCGAGACGCCCCTTCTCGTGCACGGTCAGTTCAGCCACGAGGGTCGAGTCTATCCGCCGCGCCCGCGCCCGGTCGCGGCGTCACCGCGGGACTGGTCAGGTGGCGGCCCGCGCGGTTAGTCTGGGGGACATGGAGAACTGAGATCCCGTCACGCCCACCCGCGACCCGGAGATCTCCATGTCATCCTCCCTCTCTCTTTCCCATGTCTCGTTCGTGCTGCCCGAGGGGCGCACGATCCTCGACGACCTCACCTTCGCCCTGGGACCCGGTCGGCACGGCCTGGTCGGCGACAACGGCAGCGGCAAGTCCACCTTGGTGCGGTTGCTGGCGGGCGAGCTCGCCCCGACTGCGGGCACGGTGGAGGCCCGCGGCCGCCGCGGATACCTCCCCCAGACGCGTGCCTGGGCCGGCGCGACGGTCGCCGACGTCCTGGGCGTCGCTCCCGCGCTGGCCGCCCTGGCGCGGATCGAGGACGGGTCGGTCGACCCGGCCGACTACGACCTGGTCGGCGACGACTGGGACCTGCCCGATCGCGTCGAGCGGTGGCTCGGGCAGGTCGGCCTCGCCGGCCTGGGCCCGGACCGTCCCGTCTCCGCGATCTCGGGCGGTGAGGCCACGCTGCTGCGACTGGCCGGCCTCATGCTCGGGGACCCCGAGATCCTGTTGCTCGACGAGCCCACGAACGACCTGGACGCCGACGCTCGTGCGCGCCTCACCCGGATCGTGGACGAGTTCTCCGGGACCCTCGTCGTGGTGAGCCACGACCGCAGCCTGCTCGAGCGCGTCGACCACGTCGGCGAGGTCCGGGCCGGTGCCGTGCGCTGGTTCGGGGGGTCGTTCAGCGACTACGAGGCCGTGATCGAGGCGGAGCAGGAGGCGGCGCTCAGGTCGGTCTCGGCGGCGAAGGCCGACGTCCGTCGCCAGCGCCAGGACCTCGTCGACCAGCAGGTCAAGCAGGCCCGGCGCGACCGCAAGGGCCGGGCGAACGCGGACAGCTTGCCGAAGATCGTGGCGGGGGCGTACCAGCGCAAGGCCGAGGTCACGTCGGGACGACTGCGTGGGATGCACGAGGACCGGCTCGGCGCCTCGCGGGCCGCACTGGCCACGGCGCAGGACCGGCTGCGCGACGACCGCCGGATCCGGGTGGACCTCCCCGAGACGCAGGTGCCGCCCCGGCGCGAGGTGCTCCGTGCCGAGGGCGTGGTTCCCGCGTTCGGCACGGCGCGCTCCTTCGACCTCGACGTGCGAGGCCCCGAGCGGATCGCGCTGGTGGGTCGGAACGGGGCGGGCAAGTCCTCGCTGCTGCGAGCACTGCTCGGACTCCAGGAGCCGCGGGCCGGCCGGTCGGTCGTGCACGTGCCCTGGCGCTACCTGCCGCAGGGGGTCGACCTGCTCGAACCCGAGCGGACGATCCTGGAGAACGTGCGCGAGGCGGCTCCCGAAGCGGAACCCGGCACGGTGCGGGCCCAGCTGGCCCGATTCCTGTTCCGAGGAAACGCGGTGGACCAGGTGACGTCCACGCTCTCGGGCGGTGAGCGATGGCGGGCGACGCTGGCGAGCCTGCTGCTGTCGACCCCGGCGCCGCAGCTGCTCGTGCTGGACGAGCCCACCAACAACCTCGACCTGGCGAGCATCGCCCACCTGACCGAGGTGCTGGACGGGTATCGGGGCGCCCTGCTCGTGGTCAGCCACGACGCCGCGTTCCTCGCCGACCTCGGCCTGGACCGCTCGATCGAGGTCGTCTGACCCGGTCCGGGCACGACGAAGGGGCCGGCCCTCGCGGACCGGCCCCTCGTCACTGCATCAGCCCAGTGCGAAGCAGGGCTCGGTGTAGTCGTAGCCCTCCGCCGTCGGACCCGCCTGCAGCTCCTGCGCGATCGAGACGCCGGTGGGGGCGTCCGCGTCGACCTTCGAGATGACGCTCTGACGCCACGCGACCTCGTTCGGGTCACCCGTCTTGTTGAACGCCTCGTCGGGCAGCATGCCCTCGTAGTCGACGCTCTCGAGCTCGCTGGCCGCCTTCACGACGTTCTCGCGGCTGATGCCACCGTCCATGTCGGCGGCTGCCTCGAGCGCGGCGAGCAGCGGGTACTCCCACACCCAGCCGGCCGTGTAGCCGTCGCTCGGCGAGTCGACGCTGTCGAGCGCGTTGCGCATGGCCTCGTGTCCCTCGGACTCGGTGCCCCACGGTCCCCACGGACCGGCCTGGAAGTACATGGCCTGCAGGGCCGGAGCCGCCTCGGTCTGGAGCAGTGCCGGGTTCCACGTGGGGCTCGAGCCCACGACGGTGCCCTTCCAGCCCTGGGCGGCGGCGCCACCGAGGATCGTGGCCATCTCGGCCGGTCCGGTGGTGATGTAGACCAGGTCGGGCTTCTCCTTCAGCACCGCTGCCACGGCACCGGCCTGGTTGTCCTGGCCGGTCGCGGTCTCGATGGCCTTGAAGTCGAGGTTGTTGGCCTTGGCCGCCACCTCGACACCGGCGGAGGCGTCTCCGCCGTAGTCGTTCGGGTAGTGGATGGCCAGGACCTTGCCCTTGACGCCGCGGTTGGCCACCGCCCAGTCGACGCCGTTCATGGCCTCGAAGCAGTAGTTCGCGCCCGACTGCAGGATCTGGTCCTCGAAGTCCCAGGCCGAGTTCCACGAGGCCGGCACGCCGATGACGTCGTCGGCCTTCATGTCCTCGAGGATCGCGAGGGTCTGCGACGAGCCGAGCGTCTGGCCGAGGGCCAGGACGTCGTTGCGCATCTCCTGGTACTTCTTGTTGTGGATCTCGGGGTTGTATTCCGCGTCGGCGATGTACTCGTCGATGTTGACGTCGTACCCGCCCACGCCGCCGTCGTCGTTGACCTTCTTCCAGAACGCCTTCTGGGCGTCGGTGATCGGCACGGCCAGCGGGGCGAACGGACCCTTGGTGAGGTCCGAGATCGCGCCCAGGTAGATGCAGCCGTTGTCCTCATTGACGGCGTCGGGGCACGCTTCCTCGGTGATGCCCGGGCCGGCAGCGCTGTCGTCGTCGCCGCCACCGCGGCAACCCGTCAGCACGAGGGCCGCCACCGCCGCACCGGCGGCCACGCGGACCCACTTTCGGTGTTGCTTCATCGTGTTCTTCCTCCTGGGGTGGTTCGACGGTGCGGTCGCACCGCCGGCGGCCTCGCGGCCGGGTCTAGTAGGAGAAGGGCCAGCCCTTCCAGTAATTGCGGATCCGGGTCCAGATCCCGAACAGTCCGCGCGGTTCGAAGATCAGGAAGCCGATGATCAGCGCGCCGTAGAGGATCGCCTCCAACTGGAACACCGTCAGCAGCTCGCCCGGCACGTAGTGGGCCAGGAACTGGCTGATCCGCGGCAGCAGCGCGATGAACAGCGCGCCCATGATCGAGCCACTGATCGTGGCGACTCCGCCGATCAGCACCATCGCGAGGTACTGGACCGACAGCAGCAGGCTGAAGGCGCCGGGCTCGAAGACGCCGATCACGGCGTAGTAGAGGGCGCCGGTGACACCGGCGAAGAACGACGACATCGCGAAGGCCATGACCTTGAACTTCGTCAGGTCGACGCCGATGACGGCGGCGGCCACGTCGCGGTCGCGCACCGCACCGAACGCGCGGCCCACGCCCGAGCGGGCGATGTTGCGGCCCAGCACGGCGAAGACGATCAGGAAGACCAGCGCCAGGAAGAACTGGGCCTGCCCGCGCGAGAGTCCCGAGATCGGCTCCATCGACGCGAAGTCGATCCCGAACAGCTCGAGCTCGGCGCCGCGGCGACCGACACCGGGACCGCCGGTGATGTTCCGTGCCTCGCGGAAGATGTGGTCTCCCAGGAACACCAGGCCGAGCGTGACGATCGCCAGGTAGAGGCCGCGCAGTCGCACGGCGAGGGGACCGACCAGGAGTCCGGCGAGGGCGGCGACGACGCCCGCGGCCGGCAACCAGATCCACATCGGCAGGCCGTAGCCGAGCACCGCGCCATCGGGATCGCCACCCAGCACGGCCCCCGTGTAGGCGCCGACGCCGATGAAGAACGCGTGCCCCAGCGAGACCTGCCCGGCGTAGCCGGTGACCAGGTTGAGGCCGATCGCTCCGACGGCCGAGATCATGCCGAGCGTCAGGACCTGCAGCAGGTCGTCGGTCAGCAGGAACGGGACCACGAACGAGGCGATGACGATCCCGATGACGCCGCGACGCTTCGCTCCCGTGTTCGCCAGTGCCAGGTCCTGGCCGTAGCTGGTGCGCAGCAGGGGACGGCCGCGGACGCCGGTGGCCTTGCGGGCCTTGGTCGAGGGCGCCGAGCGCAGGGTCGTGCTCATACGCGCTCCACCTCCTTGGTGCCGAAGAGTCCATAGGGTTTGACCAGCAGGATCAGGAACATCAGCGCGTACGGGGCGACGAGGGCGAAGTTGTTGCCCAGCCACGGCGCCACGTCGGGCTGGTAGACCGCCGTGAGGGACTCGACGATGCCCACCAGCAGGCCGCCGATCACGGCGCCCGGGATGCTGTCGAGGCCGCCGATGATGATCGCCGGCAGTGCCTTGAGCGCGATGATCCAGGTGTTCTGCTCGAGGCCGGCGCCGGTCGCCGCGACGAACGTGCCGGCGATCGCGGCCAGGCCGCCCGCGATGGCCCACGCGAGGGCGAACATCGTGCCCACGCGGATGCCCTGGGCGAGCGCCGTCTCCTGGTTGAGGGCCGTGGCCCGCATCGCCAAGCCGGTCTTGGCGTACCGGAAGAACAGGCCCAGCGCGATGACCGTGACGATCGTGACGGCCATCAGGCCGAGCCGCTGGTGCGAGATGGACAGCCCGAAGAACTCGAAGCGCTCGCTGCCGTTGGGGTACGGGACCGAACGCGGGTCCGGACCCATGTAGCGGTTCGTGAAGATGCGCAGGACGATGTCGACGCCGATCGTGATGATCGCCAGCGTGAACACCGGCTTGCCCACCATCGGCCGCAGTGCCAGCCGCTCGACCAGCATGCCCAGCAGGGCGCCGAGGATGATCGCGACCAGCAGGGCCGGCCAGAACGGCAGGTCCCACACGCTGGTGGCGTGATACGCGAACAGTCCGCCACACACCATGAGCGCCGGCTGGGCGAAGCTGATGACGTGCGTGGCCTTGAAGATCATCACGTAGCCCAGCGCGAGCAGCGCGTAGATCGATCCCTGCGCGAAGCCGTTCAGCAGGGACTGGAGAAATGTCGTCATGCGCTCACCCCGGCGTAGAGGCCCTCGATCTCGACCGCGAACCGCTCGGTGATCGCCGAGCGCTTGATCTTCTGCGTGGCGGTCAACTCGCCCTCCTCGTGATCGAGCTCCTTGGGCAGCATCGCGAAGCGCTTGATCGTCTCGACGCTGGCGAACTTGAGGTTGGTCTCGTCGACGACCGACTGGACCAGCTCGCGGACCTCGGGCTTCTCGGAGAGGTCGCGGTAGGTCGTGAACCCGAGCTTGCGCTGCTGGGCCCAGTTGCCGACCGTGTCCAGCTCGATCCCGATCAGCGCCGTCAGGTACTTGCGACGGTCGCCGATGACGATCGCCTCCTTGATGTACGGCGACGCCTTGAGGCTGTTCTCGATCTCGCTGGGACTGATGTTCTTGCCGCCTGCGGTGATGATGATGTCCTTGATCCGGTCCGTGATCTTGATGTGCGTGCCGTCGACCCACTCGCCGACGTCGCCGGTGTGCAGCCAGCCGTCCGGGTCGATCGTGCGGGCGGTGGCCTCGGGGTTGCGCCAGTAGCCGACGAAGGTGCCGGCGTGCCGCGTGAGGATCTCGCCGGTCTGCTCGTCGATCCGCACCTCCGTGCCGACCTGGGGCTCGCCGACGGTGCCGACCTTGACGCGGCCGGCCATGTTGGCCGTCGCGACGGCGGAGTTCTCGGTCATGCCGTAGACCTCGTGCATCGGGACGCCGATGCCCATGAAGAACTCGAGCACCTCGGGCGCGATCGGCGCGGCACCCGACGCGGCGTACCGCACCTTGGCCAGGCCGAGTCGCTCTCGCAGCGGCCGGTAGAGGCAGACCCAGCCGATCGCGTACACGGCACGGGTCGCCGCGGTGTGGTTGCCCTGGTTCTCCACCAGCGTGCGCCCGATCCACGCGGCGCGCTTCATCCAGAAGTCGAAGTTCTTGCGCTTGAACCACGACGCACCGCTCATCCGGATGTGGACGCCGGCGGCGACCTTCTCCCAGATGCGCGGAACGCCGAACAACAGGGTCGGCTGCACCTCGCGCAGCGCCTGCTGGACGGTCTCGATCGACTCGGCGAAGTTGACCTGCGAGCCGACGGCCGCGTTGAACCACGTCGTGAAGACGCGCTCGGCGACGTGGCACAGCGGCAGGTACGACACGACGAGGTCGCGGTCGCTCGCGGGTGGGTCGACGAAGGCGCCGCCGCTCTGCAGCGTCCCGATGACGAACTCGATGTTGGCGATCGACAGCATCGCGCCCTTGGGCGGTCCGGTGGTGCCGGACGTGTAGACCAGGGTCGCCAGGTCCTCGGGGGACGCGGACTCGAGGCGCTCGGTCAGCGCGTCGGGGTGCTCGCCGCGGTGCTGCTCGCCCAGCGCGAGGAAGTCCTCCCACGCCATCAGCTTGGGGTGGTCGTACCGCCCCTGGATGCCGCGGTGGTCGACGTGGACGACCGTGCGCAGGTCGGGCAGCTCGTCGGCGATCTCGAGGTACTTGTCGACCTGCTCCTGGTCCTCGGCGATCAGCACGCACGCGCCGGAGTCACGCAGCACGTGCAGCACCTCGGGCGCGGGGTTCGTCGGGTAGAGCCCGACCGTGGCCGCGCGGATCGCGGTGATGCCGATGTCGCTGTAGAGCCACTCGCGTCGGTTCTCGCTGTGCACCGCGACCCGGTCGCCGACCTCGACGCCGATCGCCATGAGGGCGTGGCCGACGAGCGTGGAGCGGTCCCAGTACTCGGCCCAGGTGACCTCCTCCCACAGGCCCAGGTCCTTCTCGCGCATCGCGATCTTGTCGGGGGTGTCCTGGGCACGGGCGCGGATCCGCTTCGGCAGCGTGTCGATGGCCGCGTTCATGCGAGATCCTCCTGCAGCTCGGCGACGACGGAGTCGTCGACGGGCCCGAGATAGGCCCTGATGACGTCGGAATGGGTCTGCACCTCGTGCGGGGTGCCGGTGGCGACGGGTTTGCCGAAGTCCATCGCCATGACGCGGTCGGCCAGGTCCATGACGAGGCCCATGTCGTGCTCGACGAGGATCATCGGGATGTGCAGCTCGTCGCGGATGTCGAGGATGAACCGCGCCATGTCCTCGGTCTCCTCGCCGTTCATGCCGGCGACCGGCTCGTCCAGCAGCAGCAGCTTGGGCTCCATCGCGAGGGCGCGACCGAGCTCGATGCGCTTCTGGATGCCGTAGGGGAGCATGCCGACGGGCAGCTGGCGGTAGCCCTCGATCTCGAGGAAGTCGATGATCTCCTCGACGCGGCGCCGGTTGGCGACCTCGGCCCGCTTGGCCTTGCCCAGCCACGCGACCGCGGAGGCCCAGCCGTAGCCCAGGTGGGCGTGCCGGCCGAGCATCAGGTTGTCGACGACGTCGAGGTTCTCGAACAGCTCGATGTTCTGGAACGTGCGCGCCATGCCGAGGTTCGCGATCTTGTGCGGTCGCATGCCCCGGATGTCGGCGCCGTCGAACTCGACGGTGCCCTGCTGGGGGCGGTAGACGCCCGAGAGCACGTTGAAGATCGAGGTCTTGCCGGCGCCGTTCGGGCCGATCACCGCGAAGAGCTCATCGGGGAAGACGTCGAAGTCCACTCCCTGGAGAGCCTTGACCCCCGAGAACGCCAGCTCGACGCCGCGCAGGCTCACAACCGGGTTCACGAGAGCCACCGCTTCCGCCTCTTGTAGTGCTTGGTGTCGCGGTAGCTGGTGGTGGCATCACCGCGGCCCAGGTAGAAGTCGCGGATGTCGTCGTCGTCGAGGAGCTCGGCGGCGGGCTTGTCCATCACGATCTTGCCGTGCTCCATGACGTAGCCGTGCTGGGCGATCGACAGCGCCATGGTGGCGTTCTGCTCGACCAGCAGGACGGTCGTGCCGCGCTCGTTGATCTGCACCACGATGTCCTTGATCTGTGCCACGATGCGCGGCGCGAGGCCGAGGCTGGGCTCGTCGAGCAGCAGGATCTCGGGCTGGGCGACCAGCGCGCGACCCATCGCCAGCATCTGCTGCTCGCCGCCCGAGAGGTAGCCGGCGGTGCTCTTGCGGCGCTCCTTCAGGACGGGGAAGAGCCCGTAGACGTCCTCGATCCCCTCGTTGAGGTTGCCGCGGCGGGTGTGGCCACCGACGCGCAGGTTCTCCTCCACGGTGAACTCCGCGAACACGCGGCGGCCCTCGAGCACCTGGCCGAGCCCCGCGGACACGATCTTCGGCGCGTCGGCCGTGTGGATCGGGGTGTCACGCAGCATGACCTCGCCCTTGGTGATCTCTCCGTCGTGGATGTCCAGCAGTCCCGACAGCGCGCGCAGCAACGTGGTCTTGCCGGCGCCGTTGGCCCCCAGCAGCGCCACGATGTTGCCTTGCGGAACCGTCAGGCTCACGCCACGCAGGACCAGGATGACGTCGTTGTAGACGACCTCCAGGTTCTTGACACTCAGCACGTTCCCTCCCTCATTCGTCGACAGCCCCTCGCAGGAACGTGACGACATCCTCACATAGGTTTGTGAGCCAAGTCACGAACTATCTACACTTGGTGTGTCGAAACTTGGTGACGATTGGGTGAAGGCCTGTCGTCGTGGGGGATCATGGAGCAGTGACGTCAATGGAATATCGCCAGACGGACGGCCGGATGCAGCGCAGCGAGCGCACCCGTGCCCTGATCGTGCAAGCGCACGTGGACCTGCTGCGCGAGGGCGTCCTCAAGCCGACCGCCGCGCTGATCGCCGAGCGCGCCGGGGTGTCGCGCCGAACTTTGTGGTCGAACTTCCGCGACATGGAGAGCCTGCTCGGCAGCACCGTCGACCACTGGTTCCGCCTCGACGACGAGCTGCGCGAGGAGATCGACCCCTCCGCTGCGCTGGACGAGCGGATCGCCAACTTCTGTGCCGAGCGCGAGCGGCGCCTGGTCAACATCGCGCCGGCCGCACGCGCCGCCGTGCTGGGCGAGCCCGACTACGTCGCCCTGCGCGCGAGCCGCGAGGGCCACATCCGGCGGGTCCGCACCGACCTCGAGACCACCTTCGCGACCGAGCTCGAGCAGGCGCCCGACCCCGAGGTCCTGCTGGACGCGATGACCGTCGCCGTCAGCTGGAACGCCTGGTCACTGATGTACGACGACCACGGCTACCCCGCCGACCGCTGCCGCCGGCTGATGGAGCACGCCCTGCACGCGCTGCTCGGGTGACGGTTTCCCCGGTTAAGTAGGTTCTCCCTCACTTCACGAGGGTTGCGATCCTCGAGAAGTGCTGGGAAACCTCGCTCAGTCGCGGTGCGGCGGCCGCCTCGGACGTTCGATGTCCAGACCGAGAGCTGAGCCCCGGCGGAACCGCAGAGGCGCACTGGACGAGGTTTCCTGTCACTTCTCGAGGATCGCAACCCTCGCGAAGTGCCAGGAAACCTACTTAACCGGGGAAACCGTCAGCCGCGCTCGCCGAGGGCGGCGGCGCCGATGATGCCGGCGTTGTTGCGGTGCTTGGCCGGGACGATCGGCGTGCGCAGGTCGAGCAGGGGCAGGAACTCGTCGCTGTTCTTGCTCACGCCGCCGCCGACGACGAACAGGTCGGGCGACAGGATCCGCTCGAGGTGACTGAAGTAGATCTGCAGGCGCTCCGCCCACTGCGCCCACGAGAGCTCCTCGCGCTCGTAGGCGCTGGCCGCGCACCAGGTCTCGACATTCGCGTGTCCGTCGACCTCGAGGTGACCGAACTCGGTGTTCGGCACGAGCGTGCCGGCGTTGATGAGGGCCGAGCCGATGCCCGTGCCGAGCGTGATGACGCACACGAGGCCGTGCTCCTCGCGGGCGGCGCCGTGGTCGTTCTCGGCCACTCCGGCGGCATCGGCGTCGTTCACGACGTGGACCTGGCGGCCCAGCACCTCGGTGAACAGCGCGTCGACGTCGGTGTCGATCCAGGTCGGGTCGATGTTCGCGGCCGACCGGGCCACGCCGTGCTGCACGACCGCCGGGATCGCGACGCCGATCTGGGGGACGTCGGCCGCCTCGGGGAAGTGCTCGACGATCTGTCGCGCGACCTCGGCGACGGCTTCGGGGGTCGCCGGCTTCGGCGTGGGGATGCGGAAGCGGTCCGCCTCCAGCTTGCCCTTCTCGAGGTTGACCGGGGCACCCTTCGTGCCCGTGCCACCGATGTCGATCCCGAAGCCCATGACCATGCCGAGAACCCTATCGGGGGCGTCAGTCATAGTGATAGAAGTTCATGTCCCCCAGGACGACACCGCTCGCGGCGGACGGCCGGTTGAGCGCGTTGTGGTTCAGGCCGATGCGGCGTCGCTCGATCTTGCCGTCGGCGAAGCGCATCTCGATCCGGCCACGGCTGATCATCCGGTAGGTGCCGCGCTTGTCGGGCGGGATGCTCGACCAGGACGACCCGAGACCCGGCCACGAGCCCACCGAGAAGCCGGTGCGGACAAAGCGACCCTTGCGGTCGAGCGTCAGGTACGTGGTCGTGGCGGTGCACATGAGCACGCACTGACCGCTCCAGTCCTGGTTGATCAGGTTGGCACCGATCCGTTGGCCCTTCTTCGGGAAGGTCAGCGGTTCGAAGTGGCGGCGCTTCTGCTTCGGCGCGGTGTAGGAGAAGCCGTATGTGGTGACCTTGGCCTTGCGGCCCGCGAGGCGCATGACACCGGACTTGCGGTTGTACGTGTACTTCTTGCACGCCTTGGTGGTCCGGCGGCACTTCGGGACGACGCCGTTCTTCGGCGCGCCGATGTGGGCCCAGCGCTTGTTGAGGAACCAGATGACCTCGGTGTCCCAGCCGGACGAGTCGCTCAGCGAGGACGTGGCGAATCCCCAGAAGTACCGGCCGCTGAGGCTCTTGTACCTCTGCGCTCTCGGCGCGACGCCGATCGTGAAGCGCTTCGAGGCGCGCACGCCGTTCGCGGTGGCCGTGAAGTTGATCTTGCGCGCCTTGGTGCCCTTGGCGACGCGCACGTGGAACGTGACGCCGTACGTCGTCGACCGGTCGCTCACCCGTCCGAGGCTGCGGCTGCGGGGCTTGATCTGCAGGCCCTTGCCGGCGGCGGTGATGCGGGTGTTGACCGCGTCTGCGCGGCCGGAGTTGTGGATGTCGAGACGCATCTTGACCCACTTGCCCCGGCGGGCGGCGTGCAGCGACTCGCCGCCCTTGATCGCGAGCCGCGGGGTGAAGTGGGTGACGAGGCTCTCGGCCCCGAGCCCGTGGTGGACGGGAGTCGCGTTCGGGCCGGCGACGAGGGCGAAGGAGCAGTCGTATTCCGCGGTGCGGAACGCCGAGTTGGCCGCGGAGGTGATGGAGACGGTGGACCCCGAGCGCGACCGCGAAACGGCGAAGCTCGTGGTCGGATTCTCCTGCCCGTCGTAGAACGTTCCCGCGGCATCGGCGTTGTTGCCACCGGCGGCGATCAGCGCGCGCCTGATGCACTCGCCACCGCGCCACTGGCCGAAGAAGACGTAGATGTACGAGTCGGCGGCCGGGGTGGACCGGAACGGGACGGTCGCCGTGAGCCGTTGACCGACGAGGTCCTGGCTGACGTCGGCCCGCGTCATCTGGTAGGCCGCCGAGGGGTTCGCTCCCGTCGAGACGAAGCGAGCGAGTCGCGCCGTTCGGCGGGTCGCGCCACTCGCGTGGTCCGAGCTCGACGAGCTGGGAGCCCGGCGCGCGGACTGCGGCGAGCGCCGGCTGGACGCCTTCGGCATGGCCCCGGCAGCGGCCGCGCCGGAGGTTGCGACCTCGACATCGATCACGGCCGGACGCGCGTCATCGGCGTCGGCGGGCAGGGCGGAGAGAAGACCGAGCGAGAGCGCGACGGAACCTACCGTGGCGATCGAGCGGTGAAACGTGCGCCGACGACTGGACATGGCATCCTCCCCGAGATGGACCAAGCGGTCGGCCCATCCTGAGCGGTCCGGTCGTGGCTGTCAACGGTCGGCCGTACGCTGACCCCATGGCTGGAGGACTTGTCGCCCTGCTCGACGACGTGGCTGCACTGGCGCGATTGGCCGCCGCATCCATCGACGACGTGGCCGCCGGAGCCGGGAAGGCGAGTGTGAAGGCCGCAGGCGTGGTGGTCGACGACGCGGCGGTCACACCGCGCTACGTGCACGGTGTCGACCCCAAGCGCGAGCTGAGCATCATCGGCCGGATCGCCAAGGGCTCGCTGCGCAACAAGCTGTTGTTCATCCTCCCGGGACTGCTCCTGCTGAGCCAGTTCCTGCCGTGGGTCCTCACGCCGCTGCTGATGCTCGGCGGCACCTATCTGTGCTTCGAGGGCGCCGAGAAGATCTGGCACTTGCTGCACCCGCACCACGAGAAGAAGGAAGAGCCCAGCAGCTCCCAAGGCCCCGAGGCCGAGCAGCAGGTCGTCTCGGGCGCGATCCGCACCGACTTCATCCTCTCGACCGAGATCATGGTCATCTCTCTCAACGAGGTGGCGGGCGAGTCGTTCTGGTCGCGCGCGATCATCCTGGTCGTCGTGGCCCTGGGCATCACCGCGCTGGTCTACGGCGCGGTCGCCCTGATCGTCCGGATGGACGACGTCGGCGTCAGCCTGGCCGCGCGCTCGTCGGCGGCGGCCAAGCGCACGGGCACACTGCTCGTGAAGGCCATGCCGAAGGTGCTCTCGGCGCTGGCGACGATCGGCATCGTCGCGATGCTGTGGGTCGGCGGCCACATCCTGCTGGTCGGCACGGACGACCTCGGCTGGCACTGGTTGTACGGCAAGGTCCACGACCTCGAGCACTGGGTCGCCGACATCATGCCGTTCGCCGACGGTGCGTTCGAGTGGGTCGCCAACACGGCGGTCTCGGCCTTCGTCGGCCTGCTGGTCGGCGCCGTCGTCGTCGCTGTGGTCAACGGGATCAGGCGCGTGCGCGGCGGTTCTTCGGCCGCCGGCCACTGACCTCAGCCCCTGCCGCTTCGCCGGAGGCCGGAAACGACGAAGGGCCGGCGTCCCGCAGGACACCGACCCTTCGTGTGGTGGGAACCGAGCTCAGCGCTCCTCGGTACCGGCGATGAAGCCCTCGAGGCGGGCGCGGCCCTCGTCGTCGGGACGCTGCTCCGGCGGCGACTTCATCAGGTAGGACGACGCCGAGAGCAAGGCGCCCGAGACGCCGCGGTCCTTGGCGATCTTCGCCGCGCGGATGGCGTCGATGATGATGCCTGCCGAGTTCGGCGAGTCCCAGACCTCGAGCTTGTACTCCAGGTTGATGGGGGCATCGCCGAAGGCGCGACCCTCGAGGCGCACGTACGCCCACTTGCGGTCGTCGAGCCACGCGACGTAGTCCGACGGGCCGATGTGGACGTTGCGATCGTTGATCTTGTCCGCCAGCGTGCCGTGCAGGTTCGACGTGACGGCCTGCGTCTTGGACACCTTCTTGGACTCCAGGCGCTCACGCTCGAGCATGTTCTTGAAGTCCATGTTGCCGCCGACGTTCAGCTGGTACGTGCGGTCCAGAGCGACGCCCCGGTCCTCGAACAGCTTCGCCATGACGCGGTGCGTGATGGTGGCGCCGACCTGGCTCTTGATGTCGTCACCGATGATCGGGACGCCGGCGTCCTCGAACTTCTGGGCCCACTCGGGGTCCGAGGCGATGAACACGGGCAGCGCGTTGACGAAGGCGACCTTCGCGTCGATCGCGCACTGCGCGTAGAACTTGTCGGCTTCCTCCGAGCCCACGGGCAGGTAGGACACCAGCACGTCGGCCTGCGTGTCCTTGAGGACCTGGACGACGTCGACCGGGGCCGCGTCGGACTCCTCGATCGTCTGGAGGTAGTACTTGCCCAGGCCGTCGAGCGTGGGGCCACGCTGGACCGTCACGCCGGTCGGCGGGACGTCGGTGATCTTGATCGTGTTGTTCTCGCTGGCGAGGGTGGCCTCGGCCAGGTCGAAGCCGACCTTCTTGGCGTCGACGTCGAACGCGGCGACGAACTCGACGTCATTGACGTGGTAGGGGCCGAACTTGACGTGCATGAGCCCGGGGACGGTGCCCTCCGGGTCGGCGTCCTTGTAGTACTCGACGCCCTGGACCAGGGACGTGGCGCAGTTGCCGACGCCGACGATGGCCACGCGGACCTTGTTCTCCGAACTCATGGAGACCTCACTTTTCCTTGTCTGTCGTGCTGTTGTCTTCGTGCTGCGTGAACGCGTCGGCGCGCTCACGATCGATCAGCTCGGTCAGCCAGCTGATCTCGCGCTCGACCGACTCGAGGCCGTGGCGCTGGAGTTCGCGGGTGTAGGCATCCATGCGTTCGCGGCGGTGGGCCGAGGCCGTACGGACGTTCTCGAGGCGTTCCTCGAGCCGCGACCGACGGCCTTCGAGGATGCGCACGCGCGTGGGGGAACTGGTGCGGGCGAACAGGGCGAACCGAACGCCGAAGTTGTCGTCGTCCCACGCCGACGGGCCGCCGTCCTCGAGCAGGGAGCTGAAGTACTCCTTGCCGTCGGCGGTGAGCCTGTAGACGATGCGAGGGCGCTTGCCCCGCGGGGACGTCTCGGTGTCGGCCGCGATGTGGCCGGCCCGCGTGAGCTGCTTGAGGCAGGGGTAGAGCGTGCCGTAGGACAGCAACCGGGTCCAGCCCAGCAGTCCGTTGACGTGCTTGCGCAGCTCGTAACCGTGCATGGGCGAGTCGGCGAGGAGGCCGAGGACGGCCAGTTCAAGCGCTGCTCCACGTCGAGCCATCACCGCCTCCTTCCACGATCACGTCGATTCGATGCCACGAACGGCTATATCGGTACGATACATCGCGTCATGCGATTCATGAAGACCCGCATCGGGCCGGTCATCGGTTTCTCAGGAACACCAGTCAGACTGGAGCGTTGTCAGACGTCGTTGGAAAGGAACCGATTCGTGGCGAGAACTCGCACGAAGGCGAAGCAGGGCCGGCTCTCGCGCTTCGCGAAGCGCATCGGCGGCAACGGTGCATGGCCCGTCCGCGTGCTGCGGTGGCTCCTGTTCCTGGGCATCCTCGGGTTCGTCCTGGGTGCCGTCGTGGTGGCGATCCTCTACATGACGATCAAGATCCCCGACCCCAACGCCGCGTTCCAGACCGAGACGACGAACGTCTACTACTCGGACGGCAAGACCAAGATCGGCAGCTTCGCGACGCAGGACCGCGACAGCCTCGAGTACGACGAGATCCCCGAGATCATGCGCGACGCCGTGGTCGCGGCCGAGGACCGCACGTTCTGGGACAACCGCGGCATCGACGTCAAGGGCATCGTCCGCGCGGCCCGCGACAACGCGACCAGCGGCCAGATCACCGGCGGCGGCTCGACCATCACGCAGCAGTACGTCAAGATTCTCTACCTCAACCAGGAGCGCTCCTACACCCGCAAGGTGAAGGAGGCGATCCTCTCGGTCAAGATCCACAACCAGCTCGAGAAGCAGGACATCCTCGAGGGCTACCTCAACACGATCTACTACGGCAACGGCGCATACGGCGTCGAGGTCGCGTCGCAGACCTACTTCGGCAAGCCCGCGGCGAAGCTCAACGTCGGCCAGGCGGCCTTCCTGGCCACCGTCATCAACAACCCGTCGTACTTCGACCCGTACGCCGAGGGTGCCGAGGATCGGGTCATGCCGCGCTTCAACTACGTGCTCGACGGCATGGTGAAGCAGGGTTCCATCACGCAGGAGCAGGCCGATCTGCACCGCGACACGTTCCCGAAGTTCAAGAAGCAGCGCGCCAACCAGCGCTTCGGTGGCCCCAAGGGTCACCTCCTCGACCTCGTGAAGCGCCAGATGCGCGCCGAGGGCTTCCTCGACAACGAGATCGACGGTGGCGGGTTCCGCATCGTCACGACGTTCGACAAGGACCAGCAGGACGCGGCCGTCGACGCCATCGACGAGGTCCGGCCCGACGGGCTCGACGAGCTCAACACCGCCGTCGTCTCGGTGGAGCCGGGCTCGGGCGCGGTGCGCGCGATGTACGGCGGACCCGACTACCTCAAGAACCAGCTCAACTGGGCGACGCTGGGCACCCAGCCGGGCTCGACGTTCAAGGTGTTCGCGGTGGTCGCGGCGCTCGAGAACGGCTACAGCCTGCAGACGAGCCTCGACGGCAACGCCCCGTTCCGCATCGGCGACGCCGTGATCGAGAACCAGGGCGACGCCGGGGGCAGGTCCTACGGCAGGATCAACCTGGAGCGGGCGACCGAGTTCTCGGTCAACACCGCGTTCGTCGACCTGACGGACCAGATGGAGGACGGCGAGAAGAAGATCATCGCCGCGGCCAAGGAAGCGGGCATCCCCCAGGCCACCATCGACACGATCGAGCCGGTCATCGGCGTCTCGCTGGGCTACGCCCCCGTCGCACCGGTCGACATGGCCAACGCCTACGCGACGCTCGCCGCCGAGGGCAAGCGCGCCGACTGGTACGTCATCGAGGAGGTCGAGGACTCCCGTGGGGCGCGCGTCTTCAAGCACAGCAAGAAGACGGTCCAGGCGATCGACGAGGACGTCGCGGCCGACACGCTCGCGGCGCTGCAGACGGTCGTGCGCAGCGGCTCGGGTCGCAGCGGGGCCACGTTCTGCCCCACCGCGGGCAAGACCGGCACGGCCACCGCGACCGACGCGAAGAGCGAGGAGCAGCGCGTGTCGTCCTCGTGGTTCGTGGGTGCGACGCCGAAGCTGGCGACGGCGGTCATGTACAACCGCGGCAAGGGCAACGAGCAGCTCGAGGGCTACCTCAACCCCTTCTTCGGCGGCACGTACCCGGCCCAGACGTTCTCGACGTACATGAACGCGGCGCTGGAGGGCTCCGAGTGCGGGACGTTCCCTCCGCGGGCGAACATCCGGGCCGAGGAGGGCACCTCGATCTCCAACGCACCGCCGCCGAGGAAGGAGGAGCCGAAGAAGGAGAAGAAGGAGCGCAAGACCGAGCGTCCGACTCCCCGTCCGACGCCGACGCCCACGCCCGATCCCGAGCCGACGCCCGATCCCGAGCCGACGCCCGAGCCGACGCCGGAGCCCACACCCGATCCCGAGCCGACGCCCAGCCCGAGGCCGAGCCAGAAGCCGCCCGCCGCGCCCTGATCACTCGGGCGCTGCGAAGTGCTGGAAGTCGGGCTCGGGCCACCGCCCGCCCCACGTCCAGCCGATCTGCTCGAAGGCATCCACGACGACGTCGCCGTCGTGGATGACCCCGGGCGCGGTGTCGGCGCTGCCTGACCGGTCGAGCTCGTCGAACTGCGTGCCGGCCGGCGGCAGGACCCGGTCCGAGGTGACGTAGGGGTTCTGCACGGGGTTGAGGTCGACCGCGGCTCCGTACGCGTGGCGTGACCACTGCTGCTGGCCGAGCACTCGGCGGCAGTTGAACGCCGAGGTGTTGTTGGCGGCCATCGAGGCGAGGTCGTCGCCGCCATAGTCGCTGACCAGGCGCATCTGCCGGATCGGCCAGCGTGCGCGGTACAGGCTCCTGAACACGGTGAGCAGGTCCTCGGCGTGTTCCGCGTGGGCGACGAGCTCGCCCTGTCGGGCGCGGCCCTCGAAGTCGACGTGCGTGACCCGCAGGAGGCGCAGCGACGCGAGCGGCACGGGACAGGTCGCGTCGTGGCCGGAGGCCATCCGGCTCGCGAGCGCCGGCCCGATCGACTCGACGGACCCCGTGAATGCCGGCAGCTCATCGCCGGCGTCCCGCCCTTCGACCGGTGACGCCAGGCTCGTGCAGGCGCGACGCGCCTGCCAGCGGGCCTGCGCCTC
>NZ_DAMDLR010000027.1:22008-38841 GCF_032084975.1 Aeromicrobium sp. | reverse complement strand
CCGAGGTGGTCGAGCCACACCTCGCCGTCGAGGACGATCACGACGGGAAGCTCGGCGCCGGTGCCGACGCGATGGACCCAGACGTCACGCCCCGCGACCTCGTGCCGCGCGGGCCGGGGCGGACACGGGGACCGATCGCGTCCTCGAGCACCGCCCGCAGCGCGCCGTGCCCGTCAGCCGACTCCCACGGTGCCGGTCCGGGTTCGCGAACAGCAGGACGCGTTGAGCCTCGAGTGCGGCGTGGACGAACGTCACGACGCATCCGTCGCCGTCCGACTCGACGACGGGTCCCGCGCCGGCGCGCAAGCGACCTGGGACGCGCAGGTGCCCCGGCACGGGAACGCGTGGCAGGGGCGTGGGACGGGGGACCTTGGGCGGTTGGTTCATCTCGCCACCATTCTGGGCTGGCGGACCTACACTTTCACCACCATGACGACACCGCCGACGCGGCGGTCCACGGCCCGGGGGACGGACCGATCACGCGAGACCTTGCGCATCCTGACGGAGAACATCACGTCGGGACGCTGGCCATTGGACACGAGGATCCCCACCGAGGCCGAGCTGATGAAGCAGCTGAAGGTGGGCCGCAGCACCCTGCGTGAGGCGGTCAGCTCCCTGACCGCCCTGGGCATGCTTGAGCCGGCACGCAGTCGCGGCACGTTCGTGCGCTCGGTGAACCCGGTCGGCGTCGTGCTGTCGGACTTCCTCGGTCATCACGACAGCTCCGAGGTCCTGCACGTGCGCAGGCTCATCGAGGTGGAGGCCACGCGGCTGGCCGCCCTGAACCGCACGGACGACCACCTGGCGCGGCTGGCGTCGCTCGACCGGAGCGACTTCCACGACGTCGTCCTCGAGGCGGCCGGCAACGCGTTCATGGCCCAGCTGTACTCCGGCCTGATGCAAGGCGTGCGGACGTCCGTGAGCCGCGGCGAGATCCATCCCGTGGTGACGGACGAGGAGCGCCAGGCCGACCACGCCCGCATCCTCGAGGCGATCAGGGACCGCGACCCGGTCCGGGCGCAGCGGGCCGCGGCCGAGCACGTCGACCACGAGCTCGCGGACGCCTGAGCACGCTCACCGTGCCGGGTTGGGGCGACGGTCGTAGCGTGGTTCGACATGACGGTTCCCACGATCACACTCAACAACGGCGTCCAGATCCCGCAGTTCGGCTACGGCACGTGGCAGGTCCCGGCGGAGACGGCGCAGGACCGCGTCACCGAGGCCCTCGAGATCGGCTACCGGCACATCGACACGGCGCAGATGTACGGCAACGAGGCCGGTGTCGGTGCGGCGATCGCCGACTCGGGCCTGGCGCGTGACGAGGTCTTCGTCACCACCAAGCTGAACAACAACCGGCACGACCCCGACGTCGTGGCCGGCGCCCTGGACGAGTCGCTCGAGAAGCTGCGGCTCGACCGGGTCGACCTGTTCCTCATCCACTGGCCGCTGCCGACGATCGACATCGACTTCGTCGACACGTGGAAGGCGATGGAGGAGGTCTACGCGGCCGGCAAGGCGCGGGCGATCGGCGTCTCGAACTTCCAGCCCCACCACCTGCGCCGGGTCGTGCAGGAGGGCACGGTCGTCCCGGCCGTGAACCAGGTCGAGATCCATCCGTACTTCGGCCAGGACGAGCTGCGCGCGGTCAACGCCGAGCACGGCGTCGCGACCGAGGCCTGGTCGCCGCTCGCGCAGGGCCAGGTCTTCGACGACCCCGCCCTGCAGGCGATCGCGACGAGCACCGGCCGCAGCGTCTCGCGGGTCGTGCTGCGCTGGCACCTCCAGCGCGGCGACATCGTCTTCCCGAAGGCGTCTTCCGTCGAGCGGCTCCAGCAGAACTTCGAGCTGTTCGACTTCGAGCTCTCGGCGGCGGACATGGGGGCGATCTCGGCGCTCGACGCGGACCGCAGGATCGGCCCGGATCCCGACGCCATGGACTGGGTGCCGCGCGACTGAGGTGCCCCTAGGCTGACGGCATGAGCTACTTCTTCTGCCTCAAGCACCATGCCGTCGAGGGTGAGGACGGCTGCCGCGCGAAGGACCGCCTCGGTCCGTACGACACCGAGGCCGAGGCGGCCCGAGCGCTCGACAAGGTCGAGGAGCGCAACGAGGCGTGGGACAACGATCCGAACTGGAACGACGACGCCAAGCCCGTCGACGAGGAGTGACCCTCAGCTGTCGAACGTGTGCTCCGGGCCCGGGAACGTCCCGCCCGCGACGTCGTCGATGAACTCGCGCGTCGCCTCCAGCATGATCGAGTGCAGGTCGGCGTAGCGCTTGACGAAGCGCGGCGCCCGGCCCGTGCGCAGGCCCATCATGTCCTGCCAGACCAGCACCTGGGCGTCGCAGTCCGGACCGGCGCCGATGCCGATCGTCGGGATGTGCAGCGTCTCGGTGATCTGCTTCGCGATCGGCGCGGGAACCATCTCCATCACGACGGAGAACGCACCGGCCTCCTGGACGGCGAGCGCGTCGTCCAGCAGCCTCTGCGCGGCGTCGCCGCGGCCCTGGACCCGGTAGCCGCCGAGGTTGTGCTCGGACTGGGGCGTGAAGCCGATGTGCGCCATGACCGGGATGCCGCCGTCGGTCATCAGCTTGATCTGGGGAGCCATCTCGGCGCCGCCCTCGAGCTTGACCGCGTGGGCCAGCCCCTCCTTCATGAACCGCACGGCGGTGTCGTAGCCCTGCTCGGGGGAGCGCTGGTACGAGCCGAACGGCAGGTCCGCCACCACCAGCGCGCGCTTGGCCGTGCGCGTCACCGCCTTCACGAGCGGCAGCATCTCGTCGACCGTGATCGGCAGTGACGACTCGTAGCCGTAGACGTTGTTCGCGGCGGAGTCGCCGATGAACAGGACCGGGACGCCGGCCTCCTCGAAGACCTGGGCGCTGTACTGGTCGTACGTCGTCAGCATGACCCAGGGATGGCCCTGCTGCTTCCACTGCTGCAGGTGGTGCGTGCGCACCCGGCGGATGGCGGGATCGGTGGTCGGACCCGAGCCGTACGGCGACGGCTCCTCGGGCAGGACGGACTCGTGCGGGGTGGGATCAGCCACGGTGCTCTCCTTGGTGAAAATCTCGCGGCCTCGGCGAGGTCCACGGACCCGGCCATGCTAGCGCCGGCGCGCTCAGAGGTGCTCGCGCCACCGGTTCGTGATGGGGACCCGACGGTCGCGCCCGAAGTTGCGGGGACTGACCTTCGGTCCCGGCGGGTACTGACGGCGCTTGTACTCGGCCCGGTCGACCAGCGTGACGACCTTCTCCACGAGCGACTTGTCGAAGCCGAGCTCGACGACGTCGGCGGACCCGAGGTCCTGCTCGACGTACGCGTCGAGGATGCCGTCGAGGACGGGGTACGGGGGCAGGCTGTCGCTGTCGCGCTGGCCGGGTCGCAGCTCGGCCGAGGGCTCCTTGGAGATCGTGTTCGGCGGGATCGGGGGAGTCTCGCCCTGGGACTCCGCCCAGGCGTTGCGCCACTTGGCCAGCTCCCACACGATCGTCTTGGGCACGTCCTTGATGGGGGCGTAGCCGCCG
The DNA here is from genome assembly GCF_032084975.1 of Aeromicrobium sp. Classification (GTDB taxonomy): domain Bacteria; phylum Actinomycetota; class Actinomycetes; order Propionibacteriales; family Nocardioidaceae; genus Aeromicrobium. The sequence continues at coordinate 35,310 of NZ_DAMDLR010000027.1, read as the reverse complement.
ACCGCGTCGCCGTAGATCGTCGAGTAGCCGGTCGCCAGCTCGGACTTGTTGCCGCAGGCCAGGACGAGATGGTTCTCGGCGTTGGACAGGCCCATCCAGATCACGGCACGGACGCGCGCCTGCAGGTTCTCCTCGGCGACCCCCTCGAGGTGCAGCGCGTCCTGGTAGGCGTCGAAGATCGGCGAGATCGCGATCGTGCGCAGGTCCAGACCGGTGTGCTCGGCCTGGTCGGCCGCGTCCGACTTCGAGTGCTCGCTCGACCACTCGCTGGGGTTCGAGACGCCGAAGACCCGGTCGGGTCCCAGCGCATCGACCGCGAGGGCGGCCACGAGGGTCGAGTCGATGCCGCCGGACATGCCCAGCAGCACGGAGGGGAAGCCGTTCTTCTCGACGTAGTCGCGCAGGCCGAGGACGATTGCCTGCCAGCGCTCGCCCAGGTCGTCCCAGCGCTCGGCGACGCTGCCCTCGAGGGGCTCGTAGGCAGGCAGCGGGTCGCTGCTGATCACGGTGCGCTCGACCAGCAGGCCCTCGTACCGCGTTCCGGGCGCGGGCATCTCGGCGGTGGCCGCCTGCAGGTCGAGGTCCGCGACGAGGAGCTCGCTCTCGAACTGTCGTGCGCGGGCGACGACCTCGCCGCGGGCGTCCACGATGAGCGAGTCGCCGTCGAAGACCAGCTCGTCCTGGCCGCCGACGAGGTTGGCGTAGGCGACGGCGCACTCGCCCTCGACGGCGCGGCGGGCGCACAACTCGAGGCGGCTGTCGTCCTTGGCCGCCTCGTACGGCGAGCCGTTCAGCACGACCAGCAGGCCGGCCTCGGCGTCCTTCGCGGCGCGGGACGGGCCCTCCTGCCAGATGTCCTCGCAGATCGCGATCGCGATGTCGACGCCGTGCACCTGGACGATCTGGGTGCGGTCGCCGGCGACGAAGTGGCGGAACTCGTCGAAGACGCCGTAGTTCGGCAGGTGGTGCTTGTCGTACCGGGTCACGACCTCGCCGCCGGTGATCACCGAGGCCGCGTTGACGGGTGCGTTCTTCGGGACGCCGAGGCGGTCTGGCACGTCCTCGGCGCGGTCGAGGTGGCCCACGATGACGACGAGGTCGGCGAGGCCCTCCTGCTCGAGTCGCTCGGCGAGCGTGCGGACGGCCTGCTGCGACCGCTCGATGAACGAGCGACGGTAGGCCATGTCCTCGATGGGATAGCCGTTGAGCACCATCTCGGGGGTCACCAGCACGTGGGCGCCGGCCTCGTGGGCCGCACGCGCCTGCGCCATGACGAGTTCGAGATTGCCGTCGACGTCCCCGACGACAGCGTTGATCTGGGCGAGTGCGAGTCGGAGTTGGGGCACGGTCCCCAGCGTAGGACTTCTGCGCCGCGGCGCCGCCTCAGCCGGTCGCGGCCGCCCCTACACTGACCGCATGGGTAAGCAGGAGGACTTCGTCCTACGCGCGGTTTTGTTGTAGCCCTCTCGCCATGGGGAATCTCTGACCACACGGAGGATTCACCATGAAAACCGTAGAAGAACGTCTCTACGAAGTCTCCCTAGAGCGTGACCTGCGACCTAGCACTGTCCTTGAATACAAGCGCTCCATCGACCGTCTGGGGCTCTTGGGCGTGACCCTTGATTCGGTGACTGCCATAAGCGTCTCTGAGGCTCTGTTCAAAATCGCCAACCCAAACACCCGGCGTAATTCTGCAATCGCCGTACGCGCCGTCACAGGGCTTCCCATCCGCATCCCTAGAGCTGTCTCAAGGCGCTACGTGCTTCCTGATGAGGACACACTGCGTCTTGCGCTGATGACCTCTCCGCATGAGGTCAGAGGGCTCCTGATGATGTACGGAGGTCTTCGTCTTGGTGAGGCATGTGCCATTACCGGCGCTGACTTGAACGGAGACCGCCTACGTGTCGACAAGCAGGTTCAGGCGCTCAGGGACAGAGGCAAGCCCACCATCGTCCGCATCGCACCTGTGAAGACCTATGAGGACGACATTGTGATTCCGAGATGGCTCGCAGAACGCCTCAAGGACGTATCCGAGACTGCGAAGCCCGACGGTGTCAGGGAGTCCGTCAGGCGCGCCGGTAGGCGTCTTGGCATCGCCCTCAACCCGCACCAGTTGCGGCACTGGTATGCAACGACCGCACTAGAGAGGGGAGTGCCCATGATGGTGGTCTCAAAGCAATTACGGCATTCCGACGTCGCTACGACCCTCAAGGTCTACACGCAGCATGATACCGGCGCCCATATTCATGGCGCTTTTGGATAGTGAGGGGGAGGCTGACGCTCTGTCGGTTGGGCATTCTGGGCCCGTCAGAAGCAAACCTGACCTATTCTTGCACCTTCGTCCGGGCAGGAAAGCATGGTATACTTAGGAGTGACGCAGGCGATGAACCGTTACTGAACTGTAGGCACCACTAAGCTTCTGAATATCCCTAATAGCATATTCGTTTTCTAGTTCGGCCCCCAGAGAGTAACGGCTCTGGGGGCCTCACTTATTCAGAAAGGAACATATGTCGTCCTGACTTATGTACAAGGTAAGAGAACATGTTTGAAGAGAGAGTTTTGAGACATACGGAGGGATATCGCAAGAGAGAGTCTGCAATGGCGCACGAGCACATGCCGCCGGTAGGTCAGGCGTATGGCTGGTACCGGGACGTCGTTTTTCAGGTGCCCATGTACGGCAAGAAGGTTGCACATCAAATCGCTAGATTGTGCGGCGAAGACTCGCAGGTAACTACGTCGTACCGGTCGCTGGCTGACGCAGTCGGCGAATCCGACAAGACAGGACCCATCTCCTACGTGCAGCGCGGTATACGCATGTTGGTGGATGCAGGCTGGCTCCGAGTAGAGACCATTGGGCAGAAGCGCGGAGCTTCAACGACCTTCTACCTAGTCGCCGGTGCAGACACGGCCTATAAGAAGGAGTGGGATGACGGCCTATATGGAGATGATGATTGGCTCAATCATCATGTTGCGTGAATCACATACTGACTAGGGAACGTCTTAGGGGTTGAACCCCTAAGAACCCCACAACCTCCCTACGGTCGGTTATCGCAATTCAAGGGGAGGGCTAGCAAGGAGGACTCAGAGGCAAGTCCTCTTCTTGGATTCAGCGGTTGAGCGAAGCGATACCGCCCGGCGCGAAGCGACGGTACCCCATTCTCGGGGCCGTTGTGGTGTGGTCGAATAAATCTGCGCAGGTTCCCGGATAAGATGCACAGGCTTGTGGTGTGGTCCGAAATCGGGTCATGATGCAAGGGCTGACAGCTCGTAATGTCGGTCCAAGATATTTGGCATCATAATCGCTCTGGCGGTATAATTGAGGTATCAGCACCCCTCTATGCGGTGTGGTCGGTAGAGTTAACAGGCTCGATTTTTGAGACTTTTCGTCGCCGTGCTCTACCGGCCACCCGCAAATCCCAAGGGGAGTGCGAGGGGATGGCTATGACATTTGGAATTCAAGTAGGAAGTGTGCGTAGGACGCGCTCGTACACCGGAGAGAACACCAACGGCTTCAGGGTGGCTGCAAGCAAGGCAGCTTCCGACGCGGACGAGAGCAGCGAGCCTGACGCACCGACGTTCAATCTGGGTGGCATGAGCAGGCCGACGGGCAGCATGTCGCGACTGCGCTTCTGACTCGAACCTTGGTGACCCGCGCCTATGTCGTTGCCAGCGCGTCCAGGTCGCTAGACACAAGGACAGCTTTCACGGTGGATGGGTACCAGCGAGTTCCACCGCGGGCGGTCGGCACGCCGTCAGCGTTCAAGGCGTCGGCAATGGATTGCAACGTTGCGCCTTCCGCGCGGGCCGACACGATGCGTTCCGTGACCTCCGGCGAGAGTGTCCGCGGCCGTCCGAGTCGCTTTCCGCTGGCTTTGAGTTGTTGAAGGGCTGCGCTGGTACGAGTGCCGATGAGTTGGCGCTCGTACTCGGCAAAAGCAGCCATGACATTCGCCATCAGCGCACCCGACGGAATCGTCGTATCGATGGCAAGGTCCAGGACGACTAGCTCCCAACCTTCTCGCCTTGCCCGGTCCATCAAGGTCGCGAAGTCGAGCAGGGACCGCGAAAGCCGGTCCAACTTCGATACGACGAGGATGGACGCGTCGCCTCGACGCAGGGCTTCGAGTGCCGACGCAATGCCGGGCCGAGACAGGTTCTTGGCGGAGTAACCCTCATCAGAGACGAACTGGATGTCTCGCCACTCCCGGCGCTGAGCCTCCGTCGCGATAATCGCTCGCTGGTCGGCGAGGCCAAGTCCGCTGACGGCTTGCTCCTCGGTCGAGACGCGGAGGTAGCCAATGACCTGGTTCTCGCAACGCTTCACCGTGCTCACTTTACATCAAATGACCGTTTAGTGTATTCTCTCACCAGTTCAGACGTACTGTCTCCGCCTGGAACTAAGTTGTGTAAGAGTCGGCTCGACACAAGGTCGTCGGATATCCACCGGGGGAGTTCTCATGGCGAAGGCCCCAATCATCGGGGACACGCTCCGCTGGGCGCGCGAAGTCGCCCATGTCGACCGTGGTGACCTAGCGAAGGCTGCCGGGACGACACCCGCCCGAATCGAGGAGTTCGAAGCGGGAGTGACGCAGCCCACCTTTCGCCAACTCGGGCTTCTAGCAACCAAGGTTGACCGCCCGCTCGGCTTCTTCTTCGCTCCGGCCCCGGCGTTGCCAGACGTTCCTGAAGCCGCGGACTTCCGAGGTAGAGGGGATGAGGATATTCCCGCGGCGTTGGCAAAGGAGATGAAGCGGGCCGTGCAGCATCGCGACGCGATGCTTGACCTCGCAGGCCCTCCTGGCTCCACGCTCGACCTCGTGCCGATGACCTGGCGGACGGCCGAAGAGGCTGCTTCCGACGTCCGCACTCAGTTTGGGCTGACGGAACGCTTTGCACCCCCGGAATCCCAGATGAACCAGGTGTTCAATTTCTGGCGGGGTTTGGTCGAAAGTCGCGGTTTCTTGGTGTTTCAGACCACGCGCATTGACCTCTCCGTCTTCCGTGGACTGTCCATCTACTACGACGTTCTGCCCGTGATTGTGCTGAACGGAGCGGACTCCGCCAACGGACGAGTGTTCACGTTGTTCCACGAGCTAGCTCACTTGGCGAACCGCACCAGCGGCTTGTGCGTGCTTGACAGAGACGTGAACGAGGAGGCGATTGCGAATCGCTTCGCTGCCGCATTCCTCATGCCGGAACTGCTCGTTCGAGCGTGCCTTGATGCGAACACGGAACCGATGGAGATGGCGCGGGCCGTTGCCGCGGCACTCAAGGTGAGCACCTTGGCTGCCGGGGTGCGCCTGCGAGGCCTCGGTCAAATCGATGAGGAAGCTCTAGAGGACATATGGGACGAGAGCAACGAAATCTGGGAGCAGACCCGTAGGGCGCAGAAGGAGTCTGATGGCTTCGTTCCCCCGTGGCGGCTCAGATATCGAGACCTAGGTCCGACGTACATCGGCACCGTAGCTCAAGCGTTGGAGGACGCCCGCATCGATGCTGTCGACGCGACGTATCTGCTGAATGCTCGCCTCCCCATGGTGGACCAGCTCATCCAGGAGTACTACCGCACCGGAGGTGACGCGTGAGGTCAACCCTGGACACCAACATCCTCATCAACCTGGGTCGCATCTATCCGCGGGATATTTTTGGCTCGCTGTGGGACTCGATTGAGTCAGCCATCACCAACGGCGAAGTCTGCATCTGTGCTGCTGTTCTCCGTGAGTTGAACAGAGGAGGTGACGTGCTGCATTCCTGGGCGAAGAGCTTCCCCGGATTCACCTGCCAGCCGACGGCAGATGAACTGATGACGGTCGCTGAAATCGGACTTGCGCATCCTGATTGGGTTCAAGGGCAGCTCAACGAGGCTGACCCCTTCGTAGTTGCGCATGCGAAGTGGAACCACGCTCCGATAGTCACCGAGGAGAACCGTAAGGGGCCGGGGACGATAGACGAGAACCTCAAAATTCCTAACGTTGCCGACGAGCACGGCGTCAAGTGTCAGAAGTTCTTCGAGTTCGTCCGGTCCCAAGGCTGGAGCTTCTAGAACCTTCGGCACGTGCGCACTATCTGGCAAAGGGCGACAAGTGCCCCTACATGGATTCGACCGGCTGAGGAATTTTTTGACATCTCGGCCTGGACGGATTGGCCCTGCCCAAGCCGGGTCCGGCTTAGTGGTCTAGACCTTCTTCAAGAGTGCTGAGGTCGTTTCTAGGGCTTTCACGAGCACCTCAATGCAGTCGCCATGGACCTTTGGGTCAGGCAGTCCATCGTCAGGGTCCATGCCGATTTCAGCCCAGTGAACGAACGTGAAGATGGCGTCCCGAAACACAGCGTGCTTGTCGTCCGAACAGCCCGCGACGTGCACGCGCGCAAGTCCCGTGAAGAGTCTTGGAACTAGGGGGGTGTAAGCGTCATGGTCCAAGACTTGACGGCTGAAGGCCATGTGGGTGTCAACGACCCCGAGAGCTTCCACGAGACATTGACTGAAGTCTTCGTAGGCCTTTCGGCGGTGTTCACGTAGCGCACGACCACGCTCAGCCTTCGGAGCAACGAAGAAGACCAGACCGCCACCAGCGAGGAAGGTGAGGACGTAAGTGCCGCTGGCAACGAGGTGAGGCCAAGCGTCCTGCAGCAACTCCACGAGAACCCCAGTCTCGTTGCGACACGGCGCGCAACGCATACGAGCGATTTGCCCCTGAACCATAGGGCAAATCTGGTAGTCTCACAGCGATTCCCCACGGGACACACAGCAAAATCCACCCCGCCCCTACACTGACCGCATGGGTAAGCAGGAGGACTTCGTCCTACGCGCGATCGAGGAGCGGGACGTCCGCTTCGTCCGTCTCTGGTTCACCGACGTGCTGGGCTCGCTGAAGTCCGTCGCGATCGCGCCGACCGAGCTCGAGGGTGCGTTCGAGGAGGGCATCGGCTTCGACGGCTCCGCCATCGAGGGCTTCGCCCGCGTGCACGAGGCCGACATGCTGGCCAAGCCCGACCCGTCGACGTTCCAGATCCTGCCCTGGCGCGGCGAGACGCCCGCCACGGCGCGCATGTTCTGCGACATCGCGATGCCCGACGGCAGCCCGTCGTACGCCGACCCGCGGTACGTGCTCAAGCGCGCGCTCAACAAGGCGGCCGACGCCGGCTTCACGTTCTACACGCACCCCGAGATCGAGTTCTTCGTCTTCAAGAACAAGCCCGAGCCCGGCACCCGCCCCGTCGCCGTCGACGACAGCGGCTACTTCGACCACACGGCCCAGGGCGCCAGCCAGGACTTCCGCCGCGAGGTCATCACGATGCTCGAGGCGATGGGCATCTCGGTCGAGTTCAGTCACCACGAGGGCGGTCCGGGCCAGCAGGAGATCGACCTGCGGTACGCCGACGCGCTGTCGATGGCCGACAACATCATGACGTTCCGCACGATCGTCCGCGAGGTCGCGCTGAGCCAGGGCAAGTGGGCCTCGTTCATGCCCAAGCCGTTCACCGACCACCCCGGATCGGGCATGCACACGCACGTGTCCTTGTTCGAGGGTGACGAGAACGCGTTCTACGAGGCCGGCGCCGAGTACCAGCTCAGCAAGACCGGCCGGGCGTTCATCGCCGGCGTCCTCGAGCACACTCCCGAGATCACCGCGGTCACGAACCAGTGGGTCAACTCCTACAAGCGCCTCGCGTGGGGCGGCGAGGCACCGAACTACGTGTGCTGGGGCCACAACAACCGCTCCGCGCTGGTGCGGGTGCCGATGTACAAGCCACACAAGTCCGGCTCCGCCCGGGTCGAGCTGCGCGCCCTGGACTCCGCGTGCAACCCGTACCTCGCGTACGCGCTGATCCTCGCGGCGGGCCTGAAGGGCATCGAGAACGAGTACCAGCTGCCGCCCGAGGCCGAGGACGACGTGTGGTCGCTCAGCGAGAACGAGCGCCGCGCGATGGGCATCGCGCCGCTGCCGCGCAACCTCGACGAGGCGATCCGCACGATGGAGAACAGCGAGCTGGTCGCCGAGACCCTCGGCGAGCACGTCTTCGACTTCTTCCTGCGCAACAAGCGCGCGGAGTGGCAGGACTACCGCTCGCAGGTCACGCAGTTCGAGATCGACCGCCTGATGCCGGTCCTGTAGGCGTTCGACGTGACCCGATCCCGGTTCGCCGATCCCGAGAGCGCCTCCGCGAACCTCGCCCGGCTGGGTGAGGTGTCCGACGCGCTGCGCGACCAGATCGCGGCCGTCGCCGACCCCGACACGGCGCTCGTCTCCCTCGTGGCCATCCACGAGACCGACCGGGGCCCCGAGATCCTCGCCGCGCTGCAGGACGATCCCGTCCTGTGCGAGCGGGCGCTCATCGTCATGGGCACCAGCCGCGCGATCGGCGAGTTCTGGCACCGGCACCCGCAGTACGTGCTCGACCTCACGGACGAGGCACTGCTGCAGCAGCCGGCCACCGAGGACGACTACCGCGCCTGGATGGCCGACGCACGCGACCCCGACGACCTGCGGGTCCGCTACCACCGCGAGCTGGCGCACATCGCCGCACGCGACCTGAACGCGTACACGACGTTCGAGCAGTCGTCGTGCGAGCTGTCTGACCTGGCCGTCGCCACGTTGGACGCGGCGGCGCGGATCGCCGCGGACGAGGAGGACGACGCCGACCTCGTGCGGCTGGCCGTCATCGCCATGGGCAAGACGGGCGGGCACGAGCTCAACTACGTCAGCGACGTGGACGTCATCTTCGTGCACGAGGCGGTCGAGGGCGCCGACGAGCAGCGCGCCTCCAGCGCCGCGACGCGCATGGCCTCGGCCATCATCCGCATCTGCGGCGTCCACACCGCCGAGGGCACGATCTGGGAGGTCGACCCCAACCTGCGGCCCGAGGGCAAGAACGGCCCGCTGAGCCGCACCCTGGCCAGCCACGTCGCCTACTACGACCGCTGGGCGGTCACGTGGGAGTTCCAGGCGCTGCTCAAGGCGCGGTACGCCGCGGGCGACCGGGAGCTCGCCGGTGAGTACCTCGCCGCGCTGCGGCCGCTCGTGTGGAAGGCGGCCGAGCGTGACGACTTCGTCACCGACGTGCGGCGCATGCGCCGGCGGGTCATCGAGAACATCCCCGCCGCGCACCGAGATCGCGAGCTCAAGCTCGGCAGCGGCGGGCTGCGTGACGTCGAGTTCGCCGTCCAGCTGCTGCAGCTGGTCCACGGCCGCGTCGACGAGCACATCCGCAGCCCCAACACCCTCGCGGCACTGCGCGAGCTGGCCGAGCGCGGCTACGTCGGCCGCCGCGACGGCTCGGCACTGGAGGAGGCGTACGAGTTCCTGCGGGCGCTCGAGCACCGGATCCAGCTGTTCAAGCTCCAGCGCACCCACCTCGTGCCGGAGGACGTCGAGGACCTGCGCCGCATCGGCCGCAGCCTGGGCTTTCGCACCAACCCTGCGGACAATCTCGTCAAGGAGTGGCAGGCGCACCGCCGCATCGTCAGCCGCCTGCACGAGAAGATCTTCTACCGCCCGCTGCTCGAGGCGGTCGCGGCGCTGCCCGAGGACCGCCTGCGACTGAGCACCGAGGCGGCGCAGGACCGGCTCAAGGCGCTGGGCTACAGCGATCCGAAGGGCGCGATGGCGCACATCGGGGCCCTCACGTCCGGTGTGCGCCGACGCGCCGCGATCCATCGCTCGCTGCTGCCGGCGATGCTCGACTGGTTCGCCGAGTCGCCCAATCCCGACGGCGCGCTGCTGGCCTTCCGCCAGATCTCCGAGGAGCTCGGCGACTCGCCGTGGTACCTGCGCAAGCTGCGCGACGAGGGGACGGGCGCGCAGCAGTTCGCCCACATGCTCTCGTCGAGCACGTACGTCACCGATCTGCTGCGCCGCGCGCCCGACGCGGTGGCGCTGCTGGGCGACGACGAGGCGCTCGTGCCCCGTGACCTCGACCGGCTCGACACGGAAATGCGCCTGGCCGCCTCCCGTCACGACGTCCCGGACGGTGCGGTGCGAGCCGTGCGGCGCATCCGGCGGCGCGAGCTCTCGCGCGTGGCGATGGCCGACGTGCTGGGCCGCCTCGACATCGTCGAGGTGGGGGAGGCGCTCAGCGCGATCAACACCGCCACGATCGCCGCGACGCTCGCCACGGCCGAGGCCGCGTGGACGCTCGAGTTCGACCGGCCGTTGCCGACCCGCAACGCCATCGTCCTGATGGGGCGCCTCGGTGGCCACGAGGCCGGGTACGGCTCCGATGCCGATGTGATGTTCGTGCACGACCCCGTCGAGGGCGCCGACCTGGACGAGGCGAAGTCGTCCGCCCTGTGGATCGCGCAGCTGGTCCGCCAGAAGCTGGGCGCCAGCGGAGCCGATCCCGCGCTCGAGATCGACGCCGGACTGCGTCCCGAGGGCAAGAACGGGCCGCTCGTGAGGACCTTCGAGGCATATGCCGCGTACTACGCGAAGTGGGCCGACACGTGGGAGGCGCAGGCGCTGTTGCGTGCCGACGCATCGGTCGGCGACCCCGACCTGTGTGCGCGCTTCACCGCGCTGATCGACCCGCTCCGCTACCCCGAGGGCGGACTCGACGAGAAGCAGGTCCGCGAGATCCGGCGGATCAAGGCGCGGGTGGACTCCGAGCGGCTGCCGCGTGGCGCCAACCCGAACACGCACCTGAAGCTCGGCCGCGGTGGGCTGGCGGACGTCGAGTGGACGATCCAGCTGTTGCAGATGCAGCACGCCCACGATGTCCCTGCGCTGCGCACGACGCGCACCATCGACGCCCTGAAGGCGGCCGGTGACGCGGACATCCTGTGCGCCGAGGACGTCGAGGCGCTCGTCGAGGCATGGCGGCTGGTCGCCCGCATCCGCAACGGGGTCGTCCTGTGGCGCGCAAAGGCGGCCGAGTCGATGGTCGAGACCGCCGCCGACCGCGCCGGCCTCGCCCACCTGCTCGGCATCGGCCAGGACCACACCGAGGAGATGATCAACGACTACCTGCGCGTCACGCGTCGCGCGCGCCAGGTCGTCGAGCGGGTCTTCTACGAATAGGTCCCGGCGGCATGGCTGGTTAGCCTGAGGTCATGTTCTCCCGCATCCTCGCCGTCGTGATGATCGCCGGCCTGCTGGCGGTGGCGCCCGCCACGGCGCAGGCCGAGCCCACCCCGACGCAGCCCACCGTGGCGCCGCCCACCGCGGCTCCGTTGAAGCCGATCACGATGCGCGAGCGGCCGAAGGTGCGGGGCACCGCGCGCTACGACAGGACGCTCAAGCGCACCCTCGGTCGCTACTCGGTCGCCGGCGCCCGCTACCGCACCCAGTGGCTGCGCGACGCCAAGCCGATCCGCGGTGCGACGAAGGCGAAGTACACGCTGCGGGTGCGCGACGTCGGGCACCACATCCGCGTGCGGGTGACGGTCAGCAAGCCCGGGCACCGCACGATCGCCCGTCGGTCGAAGTACCGCAAGGTCAAGCACGTCCGCGACACGCGCCACACCGTGAAGTACACGGTCGAGACGCGCGGTTCCATCTCGGCGAAGGTGTCGACCTTCCGTCGCCAGGTCCAGCAGACCCTCGACGACCCGCGCGGGTGGCGCTCCGCCGGCATCAGGTTCACGCGGGTCAAGTCTGGCGGTTCGATGACGATCGTGCTGTCGCAGGCCTCGCGGGTGCCCGACTTCTCCAGCGGCTGCTCGTCGCAGTGGAGCTGTCGCGTGGGCCGCCACGTCATCATCAACCAGGACCGTTGGAAGCACGCCACCCCCGCGTGGAACGCGGGCAAGGGCACCACGGTGCGCGGGTACCGCCACATGGTGGTCAACCACGAGGTGGGGCACTGGCTCGAGTGGGGTCACGCCTCGTGCGGCGGCAACGGCCAGAAGGCGCCCATCATGATGCAGCAGTCCAAGGGGCGCGCCGGCTGCACGTTCAACGCGTGGCCGAAGCCCTCGGAGCGCAACGTGCCCCGGTACCGCTGAGGCACCGGGGCACGCTGAGGGCGTCGGACTTCCTCAGCTCATGATCATCTTGCACTGGTCGTTGTTCTCGAAGGCCGTCTTGAGGGTCTCGTCGCTCGCGCTGAGCTCGGCGAGCGGCCCCTGGTAGCTGGCCGAGCTCGCCAGGGTCTCGCTGACCTGCAGGAGGCTGGCCTCCATCTGCGACGCGTCCTTCGGGCTGGCCTGCTTCAGGCGGTCGATGACGCCGTCGAGCGTCGAGGCGCCGGCCTTGAGCGACTTGCGGGCGCTCTTGTAGGCAGCAGGGTCGACCTCCGGTGGTGCGCCGACGTCCTTCAACACGCCGGCCTGGCTCTGGAGCCGCTCCTGCAGGGTCTCCAGGAACGTCACGATCGCCTCCTTCGACTCGGCGACGTCTGCGCCCTCGGTAGCCGGCGGGTCGATGACGGCAGTCGTGGGCGCGAGGCCCTCGCACAGCGACTTCGCCCAGGTGTCCTGGGGCGTCGCCTTCGTCTCCGCCTCGGGGTCCTCGTCGGTGCTGCCGGTGCAGCCGCTCAACGCGAGTCCCAGGGCCGCGACGGCCAGCGTCGCCCGGGTCGTCCTGTTCATGGTGTGCCTTCCGTGTGTCGGAACGAGGGAAGGGCCCCGCCGCGGCAGCGGCGGGACCCTCCCCGATGTTCAGTTGTCGTTGACGCCGTGGCTCACGGAGCGAGCGTGGCGGTCAGCTTGTTGCCCGAACCCGAGGCGAACACCGACAGGAGGTTGTTCAGCAGGCCACAACCCTCCAGCTTCGCGATCGAGTAGGTGCTCGACACCGTTCCGCCCTGGAGCGGATTGAAGACGCCCTGCGACGTCAGGCGGATGTCGGACGGCTTGGACGTCTGGCACTTCGAGCCGCCGCCCAGCTTCAGGCCGAACGACTTGATCGACGTGATCTGGATGTTGACCTTGGAGTCCGCGGTCAGCACGCCGGTGCTGGTGCTGATCGCACCGGTCGTCTTGCCCAGCGACTGGAACTTCAGGTCAGCGTCGACGGGCAGGAAGCCCAGCGCCTTCAGCTTCGCCTTGGTGGGATCGAGCGCCAGGTCGGCGTCGAACGTGCTCTTGTTCAGGTTGAACTTGGCGTTGATCTTGCCGTTCAACGGCGCCGTGCCGTTGCCCGCCTTGATCGTGGTGCTGCCCTTGAGCTTGAAGGCGACGTCCACGATGGTGTCGGCCGGCGGCGTCGTCGGAGCCGTCGTCGGCTGCGTCGTGGGCTGCGTGGTCGGCTGCGTCGTGGGCTGCGTGGTCGGCTCCGTCGTGGGCTCCGTGGTCGGCTCCGTCGTGGGCTCCGTGGTCGGCTCCGTGGTCGGCTCCGTCGTGGGCTCCGTGGTCGGCTCCGT
>NZ_DAMDLR010000027.1:0-21908 GCF_032084975.1 Aeromicrobium sp. | reverse complement strand
TCGGCTCCGTCGTGGGCTCCGTGGTCGGCTCCGTGGTCGGCTCCGTCGTGGGCTCGTTCACGGCGATCGTGCCGAGGGCGAGCGTGGCGGGGCCGGCGCAGGAGAGGGTCGACGGGATGGTGCTGTTGTCGGCCTTGTAGATCGTGGCGGCGATGTTGAACGACGGCGGCATGCCCACGACGACCTCGTCGACGGCGTAGTCCGGCGTCGTGATCGGCGGCACGGTGCCGCTGGCGGGGATCAGCCACGGCTCGTTGGCGACCTGGGGGATCGGGGTGCGCGGCGAGCCCAGCTCGGGGATCGGGACGACCGTGGTCTGGCCACCCGTGGTGAGGGTGACGGTCGAGTCGGTCGACGCGCCTGCGGCCTCGCGGCCGCCGAGCAGCAGCGCGGTGGACTGGCGCAGCAGCTCCGGCATCGTGAGGGTGATGTTCACCTGGGTCTCAGGGATCACCTCGCCGGGGGTGACGGCGTCGGGAACGACGGTGGACGCGTTCACGTTGATGTCCTGGATGCCCAGGTTCAGGCCGCCGGCGACAACCTCACATTTGTAGAGGAAGTCCGCTTCGAGCGTTTGGTCGGCAGCGTTGGCGCTGCCGGCTCCAATCACAGTGAGGGCCGCGGCGCTGAGGCTGACAGCAGCCCCTGTCGCCAGGACCCTTCCGGTCTTTGTCATCTTCTTCACAAGGTGTCCTTCGATGGGAGTTGCGCCGCAACCTCGAGAACGCGAGAGGAGCCCTCGGGGTGTTGGCTGTGACAGACAACACACACGCTAGGGCGCCGTTGGCGAATGTGCAACCAGCGTTTACAAGTCAGTGGTCACTTCGGTAACAGGACTTTCAGCCGGTTCGGAAACATGCAGGAAATGCGACGGAGCGCACGGAAATCAGGGATTTCCATGCGCTCCGTCGGGCATCTCGGTCCGTGGACCGTCGGCATCAGGCGGCGGTGACCGCCTGCTTCGCCTCGCGCTTGGCGCGGCGCAGCGCCTTCGACTCGGGGGACTTGCCCACCTTGTACGGGTCCGACGGCTTCTTGGAGTAGATCGCCAGCTGGCGCGCCACGCTCAGGAGCTGCTTGGACAGCCGGCCCTCGTTGTAGCGCAGGCCGTACTTCTCGACGAGCCGCTGCACGTCGACCTTGACCTCGCGGTAGCGCCGCGCCGGGATGTCGGGGAACAGGTGGTGCTCGATCTGGTGGCTGAGGTTGCCCGTCATCACGTGGAAGGGCTTGGAGCCGGAGATGTTCGCCGAGCCGAGCAGCTGGCGCAGGTACCACTGACCACGGGTCTCGTTCTGCGCGTCCTGCTCGTCGAACGTCTCGACGTCGGCCGGGAAGTGACCGCAGAAGATCACCAGGAAGGTCCAGATGTTGCGGATCAGGTTGGCCGTGAAGTTGGCACCGAGCACCGCCAGGGGGGCCCACCAGCCGACGAACGGGATCGCGGCGCAGGCGAGAACCGGGTAGACGACGTAGTCCTTGAAGAGCTGACGCCGGACCTTGACGTAGGCGCGCTTCTTGCGGGCGACGAACTCCTCCTTGCTCATCTTGCCGCCGAGGTACTCGTCGAGCTCGATGCCGTGGTACATCACGCCCCACTCGAAGAAGAGCATGAGCACGAACGCCAGCGGGAGGTTGAACCGGTGGTTCGGGTACCACGGCTGGCCGTCATCGATCCGCAGCAGGCCGTAGCCGATGTCGCGGTCCATGCCGTGGATGTTCGTGTACGTGTGGTGGATGAAGTTGTGGCCGTGCTTCCAGTCCTGCGCGGGCGCCACGTTGTCCCACTCGTAGCGCTTGCCGTCGATCATCGGGTCGTTCATCCAGTCGTACTGACCGTGCATGACGTTGTGCCCGATCTCCATGTTCTCGATGATCTTCGAGAGCCCGAGGAAGATGACGCCGGCGATGAAGGCGGGCGGGAAGATCGGCAGGAAGATGCCGATGCGGCCCAGTACCTCGAACCACTTCTGCACGCGGATGACGCGACGGATGTAGTCGGCGTCCTCCTGGCCGAGGTTGTCGAGCACGCGCTGGCGCACGGCGTCGAGCTCCTGCCCGAACTCCTCGAGCTGCTCATACGTCATGAGGTCGAGGCCGACCGTGGACCTGCGGTTCGGGTCGTACGCGTCGACCAGGGGGACGGGCGCCTGGTTGTGGGCCGAGGCGCTCAGCGGCTTGATCGGCGCGTGCTTGGTGCGCTGGAAGAGGGACATGTTCTTCTCCTTCACAGATCCATCGCGACATCGCCCACCGGGACGTTGACGCAGACCTTGATCGTTTCGTCGGTGTCGGCACTGACCTCACCGCTGATGACATGGCGCACCGCGCCGTGGAGCTTCTTGACCGCGCAGGTGTTGCAGACGCCCATGCGGCATCCGTACACGGGGGACAGGCCGGCAGCCTCGGCCTGCTCGAGGATCGTGGCTCCGGAGTTGGCGGCCGCGACGCCGCTGGCGTCGAAGGAGACGCTGCCCGAGGCGTCCTCGGCGTCGAGGTTCACCGACGGGACCTTGAAGTACTCGGCGGTGAGCTGGTCGCTGGCGCCGAGGTCGGCGTAGAGCTGGGTGACCGTCTGGATCAGGCCGGCCGGGCCGCACACCCAGGTCGGGGTGCTGGCGGGGTCGACGGCCAGGTGGCGCAGGTGGTCGAGCGTGATGCGGCCGTTCAGCTCGGCGTCGGGCTCGGGGGAGCGCGTGTGGACGCGGACCATGTCGACGAACGGCAGCTCGGCCATCGCGTCGAGCTCGATCGAGAACATCTCGTCCTCGCGCGTGCGCGCGTAGTGCAAGAAGGTGACGCGACCGGTGTGGCCGCGATCGGCCAAGGTGCGCAGCATGCTCATGACGGGAGTGATGCCCGAGCCGCCGCTGATCAGCAGGATGTGCTCGGGCACGCGCTCGGGCAGCACGAAGTCGCCGGAGGCGGGGGACAGGTACACGACCGTGCCGGGCTTGAGGTGTCCCGCGTGCAGGAACTGCGAGACGTAGCCGTCGGGGTGCGCCTTGACCGAGACGCTGAACAGCCCGTCCTTGCGCGCCGCGGAGCTGGAGACACTGAAGACGCGGACGCGACGGGTGCCCTCGACCTCGACGCCGAACTCGACGTGCTGGCCCGGGACGAAGCCTGACCACGTGCCGTTGGGCCGCAGCACCACGGTGCTGGCGTCGCCGGTCTCGCGGATGACGTCGACCACGCGGCCGCGAACGGCGCTGACGGTCATCATCGGGTGGACCAGGGTCAGGTAGTCGTCCAGGTGGTGCGGTGACGTCACCTTGGCGATGGCCGGCGAGGCCAGGGCCTTGCGGATCAGTCCCATGGGGCTCCTGTCGGATGAGCGGCGTCAATCAGTGAACACCTGTTCACCAAAGCATGTCAGGGACCGGGTGGCTCGGTCAAGGCGACTGGCCGTGTCGTGGAACACGTGTTCACTGAGAGCGACAGCCTCGTCCGCGGCGACGTGCACGATCATCCGCGCAGGGTGAGTCCGTGGCGGCGGACCGCGGGCACTGTTCTGTCATGGACAGTTTCTGGGAGTTCTTCTGGTGGACCGTGTCGATCTTCTTCTTCATGGCCTACCTGATCGTCTTGTTCAACGTCATCGTCGACCTGTTCCGCGACCACGAGCTCTCGGGCTGGCTGAAGGCCGTGTGGGTCTTCTTCCTCATCCTGCTGCCGGTGCTCACGTCCCTCATCTACCTGGTCTCCCGCGGCGGGGGGATGGCGCGTCGCTCGGCCGCGCAGATGCAGGAGGCGAAGGCGCAGACTGACGCCTACATCCGTGAGGTCGCGGCCTCGCCCGCCGACCAGATCGCCTCGGCCAAGGCGCTGCTCGACAGTGGGGCCATCACGCCGGACGAGTTCGATCGGCTCAAGGCCAAGGCCCTGGCCTGAGCTCACCGCCGACGCCTGCCCCTAGGGTGGGCACGTGTCCGATGCCGTCAATGCTCGCCAGCTGCAGAAGGAGCGCACGCGTGGGGCACTGATGGGCGCCGCGCTCGAGCTGAGTCGCGAGCAGGGCTTCGCCCAGACCAGCCTGCGCCAGGTGGCCAAGCGTGCGGGGGTCGTCCCGGCGGCCTTCTACCGCCACTTCGAGTCGATGGACGAGCTCGGACTCGCCCTGGTCGAGCGGTGCTTCGGCACCTTGCGCACGATGATCCGGGACGCGTCCCGTGATCCCGAGGTGTTCCTGCAGATCATCGACGCCGCCGCCGAGATCCTGGTCGACGCCGTCAAGCAGAACAAGGCCGACTTCGCCTTCGTCGCCCGCGAGCGCGTCGGTGGCACCGAGGTCGTGCGCGACGCGATCCGTCACGAGCTGGACCTGTTCGTCTCCGAGCTGGCGGTCGTCCTGGCGCGGCTGCCCAACATCGAGAACTGGAGCGCCGACGACGTCCAGATGGTGTCGCGGCTGTTCGTGCGCAACATGGTCGCGAACGCCGAGGAGGTCGTCGAGATGCCCGAGGGCAGGCCCGACCTCGAGGAGCGCATCCGCGAGGGCGCGCGGCGCCAGATGAGGCTCATCGTGCTCGGCTTCGAGGACTGGCGCAGCTGAGACGAGCGGTTCCGCCGTTTTCGCGGGCCCGACACAATGGCTCCATGACGCGCCCCGAGCTGTCCGACTCGCTCGACCTCACCGTCCTGCGCCAGCTCTCGGGGGCGGACGACGAGGTGACGGATCCGCGGGCGATGCTGCGCGAGGTCCAGCTGCGGATGGCGTCGTTCCTGATGGAGTACAAGTTCGCGCTGGACGAGGTCGAGACCAAGATCTCGATCCTGCGCGAGGAGTTCGAGCTGGTCCACGACTACAGCCCGATCGAGCACGTGAAGTCGCGGCTGAAGTCCGTCGAGAGCCTGGTCGCGAAGGTCGAGCGCACGGGTTGCCCGCGCGACCTCGGGGTGATCCGCGAGCGGATCCACGACATCGCGGGGATCCGTGTCTCGTGCGCGTTCGTGGAGGACACCTACCGGTTCGCCCGGATGCTGACGCAGCAGCAGGACCTGAAGGTGCTGCAGGTCAAGGACTACATCGCCGAGCCGAAGGCGAACGGCTACCGCAGCCTGCACCTCATCGTGGAGCTGCCGGTCTTCTTGTCCGACCGCACGGTCCACGTGCCCGTCGAGGTCCAGATCCGCACGATCGCGATGGACTTCTGGGCCAGCGTCGAGCACCAGATCTACTACAAGTACGGCAAGCAGGTGCCCGCGCACCTCAACGACACGCTTCGCGAGGTCGCCAGCACCGCCGCCGACCTCGACGCCCAGATGGCGCACCTGCGCGAGGAGATCCGCTCGCTCGCGTGATCCCCGTGACGTGGGCTACTCTCCACTAAGCAAGCGCTTAGTCAGGAGCCCTCCATGTCCACTGTGCTGTCCCGTCGCGATGTCGACTTCCTCTTGTTCGACTGGCTCGGCGCCGCCGACCTGACCGACCGCGACCGCTACGGCGAGCACTCGCGCGAGACGTTCGACGCCGTGCTCGACCTGTGCGAGACGATCGCCACCGAGCGCTTCGCGCCGATCAACCGGCTTCTCGACACGCACGAGCCGGTCGTGGGCGAGGACGGCAAGGTCGTGCTCCCGGCCGAGCTGAGCGATGCGCTGCGCGTGTACGCCGATTCGGGGATGCCGCTGGCGACCTTCGACCACGAGCACGGCGGCATGCAGCTGCCGTTCTCGGTCGGGCAGGCCGGCTTCGCCTTCTTCCAGGCCGCCAGTGCGGCGGCCGCGTCCTATCCGTTCCTGTCGACGGGCAACGCGAGCCTGCTGGTGACCCACGGCTCGCCCGAGCAGGTCGAGCGGTTCGCCCGCCCCGTCATCGAGGGTCGCTGGTTCGGCACGATGGCGCTCTCGGAGCCGCAGGCCGGATCGTCGCTGGGCGACATCACGACGCGCGCGGTGCGCCAGGACGACGGCACGTACCGCCTCTTCGGCACGAAGATGTGGATCTCCGGCGGGGACCACGAGCTGACCGAGAACATCGTCCACCTGGTCCTGGCCAAGGTCGAGGGGGCGCCCGCCGGCGTCAAGGGGATCTCGCTGTTCATCGTCCCGAAGTTCCTCGTGCAGGAGGACGGATCGGTCGGTGAGCGCAACGACGTCGCCCTCGTCGGCCTCAACCACAAGATGGGCTGGCGCGGCACGACCAACACGCTGCTGAACTTCGGCGAGGGACTCGCCACGCCGGGTGGACGGGCCGGGGCCGTCGGCCACATCGTGGGGGAGGAGGGCCGCGGGCTGGCCCAGATGTTCCACATGATGAACGAGGCCCGGATCTCGGTCGGCATGGGTGCCGTCGCGCTCGGGTACACCGGCTACCTGCACGCGCTCGAGTACGCGAGGGAGCGGACGCAGGGTCGCCCGGTCGCGGACAAGGACCCGCTCGCGCCGATGGTCCCGCTGACCTCGCACCCCGACGTCCGCCGGATGCTGCTGGCGCAGAAGTCCTATGTCGAGGGCGGTCTCGGCCTGTTGCTGTACTGCGCGCGACTCGTCGACGAGCAGGTGAGCGCTCCGGACGAGGACGCACGCCGGCGAGCCCACGACCTGATCGAGGTGCTCACGCCGATCGCGAAGTCGTGGCCCTCGCAGTGGTGCCTGGCCGCGAACGACCTGGCGATCCAGGTGCACGGCGGCTCGGGCTACACGCGCGACTACGCCGTCGAGCAGTTCTACCGCGACAACCGGCTGAACCCGATCCACGAGGGGACGCACGGCATCCAGAGCCTCGACCTGCTCGGCCGCAAGGTCGTGGCCGGCGGCGGTGCCGGGCTGGCGACGCTCGTGTCGGCGATCCGCGAGACCGTCGAGCGTGCGGCCGCTGCCGGCGGCGACGCCGCCGCGTACGCCGAGCAGCTGGACGCCCGCGTCCAGCGCCTCGTGGAGGTCACGGGTGCGCTGTGGGCCGACGGGGACCCGTCGGTCGCGCTGGCGAACTCCGCGGTGTACCTCGAGGCCGCGGGACACGTGGTGGTCGCCTGGATCTGGCTCGAGCAGCTGATGGCCGTCGGCGATCGCCAGGACGCCTTCTTCGACGGAAAGCGGGCCGCTGCTCGGTTCTTCTTCGCCTTCGAGCTGCCGAAGGTGGACCCGCAGCTGGATCTGCTGGCCTCACTCGACCGCACCGTGCTGGACCTCGATCCGGCCGTCCTCTGACGCTTGGCAGGGGTCGCCCGCGGTTGTGACGCCTGGAACGCCGACGTAGACTGGACCTGAAAGGTTGTAGATACAACCAACTTCGCGGAAGGGGAGCTCGACATGGTGGAGACGCAGGGATCGCACGGACGCCGGGACATGGACGTCCGCACCACCGACCAGACCGCGAACGAGCGGGGGACCGATCAGTGGGAGGGCCACGAGGGCGAGCCCACCTCCAACGGCGGCAAGTGGCTCACGGCCATGCTCGCCGTGGTGGCGGTCACGTGGGTCGTGGCCATCGTCCAGGTCTTCCGCCTCCCGGTGCAGGAGGTCCGCGTGGGTGCCGAGAGCGCCATCTGGATGGCCGTCGCGCTGTCGTGCGGGATCTCGACCTTCATCCTGCTCTTCTGGAAGCTGCACCGCGCCTAGTCATCGGTCGATGGAGCGGGCGGTCGGGACAGTCCCGGCCGCCCGTTCGTCGCGTTCCGGGTCTCGCGCAGCACCTCGTGAGCGGGGTCGAGCTCGGCCATCAGCCGCCGGCCGATGCCGCGCAGCTGTCCCAGCTGTCCCCGGCTGAGCGGCGCCACGAAGATGCGCTGGACGAGCTCGACGTGACCGGGGGCAGCCGCCTCCAGCTTCTGCCAGCCCCGCGCCGAGAGCCGGGCGTGGCGCGAGCGCCCGTCGGCCGTGTCCGCCTCGCGGACGACCAGTCCGTCGGCCTCCAGGCGCGCGACGACCCGCGAGAGCCGGGGCAGGCTCGTGTGCGTCGCGGTCGCCAGGTCCGACAGGCGCAGGCGGTGCCCGGGAACCTCGGCCAGCTGCACCAGCACGAGGAACTCGAAGAACGTCAGGTCGGCGTCGTGCGTGAGCTGGGAGTCCAGGGCCGCCGGCAGCACCTCGAGGATCGAGACGAGCGCCAGCCAGGCCTCGGCCTGGTCGTCGTCGAGCCACGGCGCGCCGTCGGCGCTCGCATCGTCCACCATGCGGCGACGCTAGCAGGAGCGGGTTTCGCTCGGGTTGGTGGCGAATAGCAGATCATCGCGACCCGCACCATCAATTTTCTGTGTTCTGGGTCACCAGAAGTTTGACTGTGCCCCTCGGGTCACTTAACCTGAGCTCAGGTTCAATATGAAGCAGATCACATCTAGGGAGAGACGATGACTCAACGGTTGTCAAAGCGCATGTTCAGGAACGTGGCCGCCGTGGCCAGTGTCGGCATGCTCGCCGCCGTGGCCGCGTGTGGAGGCTCGGGCGACTCGGGCGAGGAGACTCTTGTCATCGGCTACTCCGCCGGCCTCAGTGGCGGCGCCGCCGAGTACGGCGTGAACGTCCAGAACGGCCTGAAGATGGCCATCGACGAGGCCAACGAGGAAGGCGTCGAGATCGACGGCAAGAAGTACACCGTCAAGCTCGAGTCCCTCGACGACCAGTACCAGCCCGGCACCACCGGCACCAACGTGCAGCGCCTCGTGGAGAAGGAGGGCGCCGCGGTTGTCTTCGTCCCGCACGCCGGTGGCATCAAGGCCGCCCAGGAGCTGAACTCCGGTCGTACCGAGTTCCTCATCGGCGCCTACTCCTCGGACCCGGCGATCCTCGACGCGGGCAACGAGCTCACGGTCATGATCCCGCCGAGCTTCGACAGCTACGTCCAGCCCTTCATCGACAAGGTCAAGACCAAGCCGGACGCCAAGCTCGGCCTCATGGCCACGGCCAGCGAGTTCGGTCAGGAGTGGACCAAGACGACGATCGAGAAGTGGGAAGCCTCCGGTGGCGAGGTGCTGGCCAAGAACAACATCGACTACGGCACGGTCTCGGACTTCGCGGGCCCGGTCGCCAAGACGCTGGCCGGCAAGCCCGACGTGATCCTCGTCGGCGGTCCGTCGCAGCCGACGGCGCTGCTGATCGAGGAGGCTCGCGAGCAGGGCTTCAAGGGCGCCTTCCTGATCATCGACCAGGCGAAGTTCGAGGAGCTCGAGGAGTTCACCGACCCGAAGAACCTCAACAACTCCGTCGGCATCATGCCGCTGCCGCTGTTCGAGGGAACCGATCAGTTCATCGCCGACTACAAGGAGAAGTTCTCCTCCGAGAAGCCGGTCAACGCCGACATCGCGCTGAACTACCAGTCGCTGCCGATCTTCCTCGAGGCGATGAAGATCGCCAAGTCGGTCGATGACCCCAAGGCCATCCGCGAGGCCATGCCCGAGGCGGTCAAGTCGGTCGAGGGCGTCTTCTTCGTGCCGAACTCGATCACCGACAAGGGCCACCTGCAGGCGGACGGCCTGCAGGCCGCGTACCGCAACAACCAGGGCGAGTACGAGCCGTTCGACATCGAGCAGCCCAAGGAGTGAATGGTCGGGGCCCCGCCACCGTCCACCGTCGGCGGCGGGGCCCCTCCACGTCCCGGTAACACCGATTCCCATCTGAAGGTGCTCTGATGACCCTCTTCGTTCAGCAGTTGGCCAACGGCCTGGCACTGGGCGGCATCTACTGCCTGGCCGCCATCGGCCTGACGCTCGTGTTCGGCGTGCTCGGCTTCCCCAACCTCGCGCACGGCGCCCTCTACATGCTCGGCGCCTACCTCACCTACTTCTTCCTCACCGACGCCGGCATGCCGTACGTCGTGGCGATCCTGGCCGCCGCCGTGGTGCTGGCCTTCCTCGGAGTCGTCCTCGAGCGACTCGTGTTCCACCCACTACGGAACAAACCACACACCCATCACATGATCGCGACGGTGGGCGTGATGTTCTTCCTCATCGCGCTCGTCCAGGAGGTCTGGGGTACCGGCTTCCTGCGGATGGAGTCGCCGGTCGAGGGTCAGCTCGACGTCCTCGGCGCGCAGGTCTCGTGGCAGCGCATCATCATCATCGTCACCGCCGTCGTCGTGCTGTTGCTGCTGACGTGGTTCCTCAAGCGGTCCCCGCACGGGCAGGCCATCGAGGCCATCGAGCAGGACCGCACGGGCGCTGCGCTGGTCGGCATCAACCCGAGCATGGTCTCGATGGTCACCTTCGCGGTGTCGCTGGCCCTGGTCGCCATCGCGGCCGGACTGGTGGCCCCGATCAACCTCCTGTCGCCCGGCATGGGTGACGCCCTCGGCCTGACCGTGTTCGCGATCATCATCCTCGGCGGGCTCGGATCGCTGCCCGGAGCCATCATCGGCGGCTTCTCGATCGCGATCGCCGAGGTCATGGCCTCGACCTACATCTCGGTCGCGGCGGGCGAGGCGGCGATCTTCGTCATCCTCATCGCCGTCCTGGCGATCAAACCCACGGGAATCTTCGGAACGGTGGCCCAGCGATGAAGAACGCACTCAATCCTCGCCTCCTGGGCGTCGCCCTGATCGTGGTGGCCCTGCTGCTGGCACCCATCGTCTTCTCCGAGCAGCAGTACCTGCTGCGCGTCGTGTCCACGGCCGCCATCTACGCCATCGCCGCCTACGGCCTGAACATCATCCTGGGTCTCACCGGCCAGCTGTCCCTCGCGCACGGTGCCTTCTTCGGCGTCGGCGCCTACACGGTCGGGCTCCTGACGACCGACTACGACTGGGCGTTCTGGACCGCGTTCGCCGTGGCGATCGTCGCCACGACGGTGCTGGGCTACGTCTCGGGCCTGATCGCGCTGCGCACGCAGGGCGCGTACTTCGCGATCTTCACGATGGCCCTCGGGTTCATCATCTTCATCGTCATCACTCGCTGGGAGTCCGTCACGCACGCGCACTCAGGTGTCAGCGGCGTGAAGTTCCCCGAGAACATCGGACCGATCGACTTCACCGAGCCGGCGACGATGTACTACTTCATCCTGCTGTTCCTGGCCGCAGCGGCGTACACCACGCACGCCCTGTTGAACTCGAACGCCGGGCGATCGCTCGTGGCCATCCGCACCTCGGAGGACCTCGCCAAGTCGATCGGCGTGAACGTGGCCGTCAGCAAGCAGCTCGCGTTCACCGCCTCGGCGACGATCGCGGGTATCGCGGGAGGCCTGTTCGCCTCACTGAACGGCTTCATCGGGCCGGACTCGGCGGGCATCGACCGCACGTTCGAGCTGCTGCTGTTCCTGCTCATCGGCGGGCTCGGCACGGTGATGGGCCCGATCCTGGGCAGTCTGCTGGTCGCGTTCCTGTTCGAGATGCTGCAGGACCTCGAGACGTACCGGTTCATCGTCCTGGGCCCGATCATCGTGCTGCTGGTCATCTTCGCCCCGCGCGGGATCATCGGGTACCTCAACAGTGCGGTGCCCGCCCGCTTCAAGCGCCGAGACACGACCCTGTCCGGTTCGGCCCTTCCGGCCGGCTCCACCACGAAGAACGAGGAGGTGCTGTGATGCTGCTCCAGGTACGCGGTCTCGGCAAGCGGTTCGGCGGCCTCGACGCCGTCAAGAACGTGGACGTCGACGTCCCCGAGGGCCAGATCACCGCGATCATCGGTCCCAACGGCGCGGGCAAGTCCACGCTGTTCAACCTGCTGGCGGGCTTCTACCGGCCCACCTCCGGCACGGTGACGTTCGAGGGCAAGGACATCACCGGCATGAAGCCGCACCGCACGGTGCGCGAGGGCATCGCCCGCACGTTCCAGACGACCCAGCTGTTCGAGGACGCCACGGTGCTGGAGAACGTCCTGGCGGGCTGTGTGGTCCGGTCGAAGTCGAACGCGATCGATGCGGTCCTGCACACGCCCCGGTACCGGCGCGACGAGCGCGCCAGCCGGGCCAGGGCGATGGAGGAGCTCGAGTTCGTCGGTGCGGCGCACCTCGCCGACCAGGTGGCCTCGAAGCTGCCGCAGGAGGCGCAGAAGCGCGTGTCCATGGCGCTCGCCCTGGCGACGCAGCCGCGCCTCATGCTGCTCGACGAGCCGGCCGCCGGAACGAACGACGAGGAGACCGAGGCCTTCGGCGACCTCATCCGCCAGATGGTGGGTCGCGGCATCACGGTGTGCCTCGTCGAGCACAAGATGTCGATGGTGATGAACCTGGCCGACCAGATCGTCGTGCTCGACCACGGTCAGCGGATCGCCTCCGGAACCCCCGCCGAGATCAAGAGCGACCCGCTCGTGATCGAGGCCTATCTCGGCGCCAACAGCGACCAGGCAGGAGCGCGATCGTGATCAGGATCAGCGGACTGAGCGCGGCCTACGAGGCCGTGGACGTCCTCCACTCCATCGACATCACCGCCAACGACGGCGAGCTGACGGTCATCCTGGGCGCCAACGGCTCGGGCAAGTCGACGCTCTTCAAGGCGGTGAGCGGCGTGCTGCGACCCAGCAGCGGCCAGGTCGAGTTCAACGGCGAGGACGTGACCCGCAGCAGTCCCGCGAGCATCGTCAAGAAGGGCCTGGCGCACTGCCCCGAGGGACGGCACCTGTTCCCGCAGATGTCGGTCGAGAAGAACCTCATGCTGGGGGCCTACGTCCGCCGTGGCGACAAGGCGCGGGTGAAGACCCTGCTGGAGCGCTCGTACGACCTCTTCCCCGTCCTGCGCGAGAAGCGGCGCCAGCCCGCCGGCTCGCTGTCGGGCGGACAGCAGCAGATGGTGGCGATCGGGCGCTCCCTGATGTCCGATCCGTCGATGCTGATCCTCGACGAGCCGTCGATGGGCCTGGCGCCGTTGATCACGCAACAGGTCTTCGACACGATCGTCCAGATCAACAACGAGGGCATCGGCGTCCTGCTGGCCGAGCAGAACGCCAACTCCGCCCTCGAGATCGCGACGTCGGGCTACGTCCTGGCCGAGGGCCGCGTCGCACTCTCGGGCACCGCGAAGGAGCTGCAGAACGATCCCCGGGTGCAGAAGGCGTACCTGGGAGTCTGATCCCGTCGGGCCGCCCGTCGTGTCGGGCGGCCCGCGGATCAGTCGGCTCGCGTGGAGCCGAAGATCCCGGCGACCGCGAACGTCGTCAGCTGCACCGCGGCGGCGTCCAGGTCGAGGTCGAGCTCGCGGAAGTGCGCGTCCATGACGACGCCCCAGCACATCCCGACGCTCATCGGCACGGTGATCGCGGGATCCTGGTTCTGGCGCCACCCGTCGCCGGCGCTGCTCACCTGGTCGGCGAGGTTGTCGATGAACGGCACGATGCGGGTGCGGTAGAACTCGTGCCCGCTCGTCCGGTCGCTGAACAGCACGGTGCTGAAGAGCTCGAACGCCTCGGTGAAGATGCCCAGCAGGTTCCTGAAGAACGTCTGGATGACCTCCGGCGCCTGGTCCACCTCGACCTGGCGCGAGAGCTCGACCAGCAGGTCGGTCAGCATCCGGTCGAGCGGCTCGATGACGGCGGCCTCGAACATGGCCTCCTTCGAGGGGAAGAACCGGTAGAGCAGCGCCTGGTTCACCTCGGCGCGCTCGGCGATGCGGCTGATGCGGGCACCTTCGGGGCCGACACTCAGGAACTCGTCGCGTGCGGCGGCCAGGATCTGCTCGCGCCGGTCCTCTGCGGACAGTCTCGTCAAGGGGGTTCCTCCTCTCGCGCCGAGCCTAAGGGAGATCGACGGCCCCGCAGGTGTGACCGGGGGTTACATTTTCCTGCGTTACCAGCGAGATTCGCGAGGCTGGTGTGGCGACTCATGGGTCGTCGGGACGGTCTCGGACCCTCCCGACGAGGGGGTTCTCGCAGGCCGGTGCGTGGATACCGTGGATGGGTTCATCGTCTCGGGAAATCGTCTCTGCAAGGGAGTGCCCGGATGCGTACCGTCCTCAGAACCACCACCGCCATCGGCGTCGCGGCCAGCGTCGCCCTCGCCTTCGCCCCGTCGGCCACGGCCCACGGCAAGCACCGGCCGCGACATCACCACGCACCGATCACGGTGCTGGCCAAGGGCCTCGAGGGTCCCTACCAGGTCTCGGCGTCGGGCCGTCACCTGATCGTCACCGAGGCCGACGCCGGCCGCGTCATCGCCGTCGATCGTCACCGCAAGGGCAAGGCGCACACGTTGGTGCGCGGCCTCGGCCCCAACGCGGCGGCCGGCGCCGTGAAGGTCGGCAGGCGCATCTACATCGCGACCAGTGAGGCCGGCGGGCCCCCCGGGACGCCGCCGCCCCCGTACCCGGCGTCGTCGGTGCTGGTGGCGCAGAAGGGCAAGGTCAAGCAGCTCGCGGACCTGCTGGCGTACGAGCTGAAGAGGAACCCGGACGGGCAGACACAGTTCGACCCCGTCTCGGGCGAGCCGCTCGATGCGCTGTCCAACCCGTTCAGCCTCCTCGCGCTGCGTGGCTGGCACGGCGGCGTGCTGGTGGCCGACGGCGGCGCCAACGCGGTCCTGCGGGTCAGCCCCTGGGGCAAGGTCTCGACGTTCTTCGTGCCGCCGACGATCACGACGGGGGAGTGCGCGGGCCGGCCGAACAACGACGCGGCCTCGACCGGGTGTGATTCGGTGCCGACGGGCCTGGCATACGGGCCGAGGAACACGATCTACGTGTCGACGCTCAACGGCGAGGCGCCCGGAGAGGGTCGGGTGTACGTGCTGGACGCGAAGCGCGGCAAGGTCAAGAAGGTCATCAAGGGCTTCACCGCGCCGACGGGCGTGGCGGTCGCTCCTGACGGAACCGTCTACGTCTCCGAGGCGCTCGAGGGCGCTCCGCAGGGGGAGCCGGGCCCGGAGTTCGACCCGGCGAGCGTCGGCCAGATCGTCAAGGTGAGCCCGTGGGGCAGGCGGACCTACGCGCAGGTGACCATGCCGACCGGGATGGTGTGGACGGGCGGGACGCTCTACTCCAGCGCCTGGTCGATCGCCAGCTTCCTCGGTGCACCGGGGACGGGGCAGGTCGTGGCCGTGGGCTCGAGGGCATTCCGCTCCGGGTCCTGAGCTCAGGACGGGGGGTCGGTGCCACTGCTTAGACTCGGATCGACCGTCGGAGCCCGTGGCGTCCGACCCCCCACCCCCGAAGCAGGAGCCATGCACCAGCACGACGAGCGTCCGTGGACCGTCCACTACGGAGCGGGGGTGCCGGCGCGGATCGAGATCCCCGACGAGCCGGTCACCGCGGGTCTGCAGCGGTCGGCCCGGCGATGGCCGGACCGGGTGGCGACGGACTTCATGGGGGCCACGGCCACGTACGCGCAGACCGAGGACGCCGTGCGCCGGGCGATGGTCGTCCTGGCCGGCCTCGGCGTGAAACCCGGCTCGCGGGTCGCGCTGGTGCTGCCGAACTGCCCGTCGCACCTCGTCGCCTACCACGCGGCGCTGCGCCTCGGCGCCGTCGTGATCGACCTCAACCCGACCTACACGCAGGCCGAGCTCGAGCACCTGCTCGCCGACAGTGCGGCCACGCACGCGCTCGTGTGGCACAAGGCCGTCGAGCGGGTGCTCGGGGTGCGGGACTCGCTGCGGGCGCTCGTCAGCGTCGACGTCAGCCGCGACCTGCCGGGGCTCTCGCGGCTCATGCTGCGCCTGCCCGTGAAGCCCGCGCGCGAGAAGCGCGACGCCCTGCTGGGCACGGTGCCGTCCGACGTCGCCGACTGGCACACGTTGGTCCGCGGCGCGACCGGCGAGGTCCCGGCGGCACAGGTGGGGGCGGACGACCTCGCGCTGCTGCAGTACACCGGCGGCACGACCGGGACGCCGAAGGCCGCGATGCTGTCGCACCGCAACCTCGTCGCCAACCTGGTCCACGGCCAGGCCTGGGCCGACTTCCGCGAGGGCGAGGAGACGGTCTACGGCGTGCTGCCGTTCTTCCACGCCTTCGGGCTGACCTTCTGCCTCAACCTGCCGGCGTACATCGGCGCGACGCTCGTGATGTTCCCGAACTTCGACCCGCACGCCGTGCTGGCCGCGTTCGGTCGCCGGCCCGGCACCTTCATGGGCGGCGTTGCCCCGATGTTCGACCGGATCGCGACGGCCGCCGAGACCGCGGACAAGCCCCCGACCGAGGGACTGCGCCAGATGCGCCTGGGTTTCGCCGGCGCGATGCCGATCCCGCCGTCGACGGTCGAGCGGTGGGAGCGGCTGACCGGCGGGCTCCTGATCGAGGGCTACGGCATGACCGAGTGCGCCCCGATCGCCCTGGGCAACCCGTGCGCACCGACCCGGCGGCCGGGGACGCTGGGGGTGCCGTTCCCGAACACCGAGATGAGGATCGTCGACATCGACGACCACACGAGCGAGGTCGAGCCCGACGAGGACGGTCGCCGGCGCGGCGAGCTGCTCGTCCGCGGCCCGCAGGTCTTCGCCGGCTACCTCAACCGCCCCGACGAGACGGACCACCAGCTGGTCGAGGACGGCTGGCTGCGCACCGGTGACGTGGTCCAGGTCGACGAGACCGGCTGGGTCACCCTGGTCGACCGGGTCAAGGAGATGATCATCGTCGGCGGCTTCAAGGTCTATCCGTCGACGGTCGAGGAGCACCTGCGGCTCATGCCCGGCGTCGCGGACGTCGCGGTCGTGGGCGTGCGGACGGACGGCGGCGACGACCTGGTGGTGGCGGCGTTCGTGCTGGAGGCAGGCGCCGAAGCACCCACCGTCGAGGCCGTCCGCACCCACGGCGAGCAGCGCCTGGCGCGGTACGCGCTGCCGCGGCGGGTCGAGGTCGTCGACGAGCTGCCGCGCTCGCAGATCGGCAAGGTCATGCGGCGTCAGGTGCAGGAGAGGTTCACCACCTCCTGACGACGCACGATGATGCGTTTCGCCCCGCTGGAGCACCCGGACGCATCATCTTTCGTGACGTCCGCAGGCGCCCGCCCGACCGCTTTTGGGGAAACCCTCCGGCGGTGATATCGTCAAGATAGTTAAGCGTTCAACTATTTTGTCGATGACGAGAGGACGGGTGACCTGAATGGTCGTCTACAACGAGATCGTGGCAGTGGCCTCCGGCGCCGGACTGATCGGCGTTGCCCTGTTCTTGAGCAGTCTCCTGCGCGGCAAGCGAATCGACAGCGAGGGGTGGGCGGCGTTCTTCGGCGTCTCGGGCCTGCTGCTGTTCGTCCTGGGCGTGCACACGACGGTCACGTGGCCGTTCGGCGGCGAGGGATTCGAGTACGCCAACATCGCGTTCGGCCAGCCGGCCGCTGCGTTCGGCGCCCTGTTGCTGTTCGCCGCGATCTACCTCTGGCGCAACCGCGAGCTTTTCACCCGCGAGACCGAGGGACTGCGTGAGGTCGCGCTCGAGGCCGCCAAGCCCGCCAGCATCTTCGTCGGTGCGCTGGGTCTCGGCATGGCCGTCCTGGCCATCACGTTCGTTCGCTTCCAGTTGGGCGCTGCGCCCCCGGAGGAGCCCATCAGCGGACGTTTCGGCCACCTGCCCATCCTCGAGGCCCTGTTCCTGGGCGGCCTGTGGGGCATCGTCGCCGTGGGCGCGCTGCTCTTTGCCTTCGCGATCCTGACCGGGCGTCCTCAGCTGCTGCGCTGGGTCGTGTGGGCCTGGGTCATCGGCGGCATCGTCTTCCTGCTGTTCGGTGCGATGAACTTCTACACGCACATCGGCATGTATCACAACATCGAGTACGGCACGAACCACAAGTGGTGACGTACTGACCGGATGAGGGCCGGGCGGTTCGCGTGAGCGGGCCGCCCGGCCCTTGTCGTTCGCCTTAGGCGGAGAGCTCCTTCGCGCGACCCAGCCGAGCGCGCTCGGCCGCTGCGCGCCCGTGGGCGACAGAGCGCTCGTCCGCCACCGCGTTGCTGCCCCGCCACGTGCCCCGGACGCCGTGCTGGCGCCTCATGTACGCGAAGTAGTCGTGCACCTCGACCTCCTTGGCGACGAGCGCTGGGAGCTTGACTCCGCTGGACTCGCCGGCCGGCTCGTCGTCCACGGGCTCGAAGGCGCCGGCGCTGACCTGCGCGGCCCGCTGGGCGAGCTGGAGGCGGTGCTCGATCCGCGAGGTCCACCCGGAGTAGAAGGCGGCCCGCGCCGTGCGACCGTGCACCGGCCGGTGTGCGCCGGACCGGATGTACGCATCGGCGTCCGCCACCATCTGGACGACCAGCGACACGTACAGCGTCTTCGTCACGTCGATGTCGCCCTGGAACCCGTACAGGGTGACGCCCGTGTTGTCCCCGCGGATGGTGCAGCGCAGGTCGTTGGCGCGCGCGATCGCCAGCATCAGCTCGATGTAGCGGACGTTCGACTGCTGGCCCCGGTGCCCCAGGCGGACCGGCTCGAACGTGGGGGTCGCCGTCGCCTCACCCGTCTCGTGCGCTGCGCGCGCGACCGCGAGCTCGATCGAGTGGGTGGTGGCCAGCTCCTGGGCCTTCGTGAAGAAGGCGTCGCGCTCGGCCTCGGTGGCCGCGCCCTCGGCGTGGCGGAGCATCTTGCCGACCTTGGCGAGCATGCCGTCGTCGTGGGGTCGCCGGCCGTCCAGCCCCAGCTGGTGGTGCGCCTCGCGAAGCATCGCCGCGATCGCGGTCCAGCCGATGTCCTCGAGCAGCTGGACCATCGTGGCGCGGAAGCCGGCGCCGTGCGTATCGATGATGGCACCGTCGACGCCGGTGTTGAGGTGGTGGGCCAGCTCATGCACGACCACGAAACCGCGCAGGGCCCAGGCGCCGCCGCGCTCGCGCTCGGGCAGCAGGATCGCGCCGTCGCGGTAGGTGGCCTTCTTCCATCCCGAGAACGACATGACCTCGACGGGCCTGTTCTCGCGACCGCGATAGTTCGAGCCGTAGGAGCGGGCCTGCTGGCGCAGGCGCTCGAGGACCTGGTCGACGAACCCCGTCACGTCCGCGGGACTCGTGAAGCGGGGCTCGGTCTCGGGGGTGAAGTCGACGAGTCGCCGCTGTCCGCCGCGGCTCAGCGTCACCTGGACCACGCCCGTGTCGGGGGAGACGGCGTCGAGCCACGCGGTCACCATGTCCTCGGCGGCGTAGGTCGACTTCTGGTCCGGATCATCCATGCCGACGACGATGCCAGAGGCCACCGACAGCGGCGTGGCACCACCACCGGACGCGGTGTCAGGCAGTTCCCGGCGTCTTCCGTGATGCGTCACCTGGGGGTGGCCCGCTGGACCTACGGCATTCACCCGGCCCCGGCTGAATGGCTCGCAGGTGCGCATCCATGCGCACGTACCGAGAGGACACACCAGATGAAGAACACCATGGGCCGGGCGCGTTCCCGGCGCATGTCACTGGCCGCGACCGCCCTCGCCGTCGCCGCCGTGGGCTGCCTGAGTCCCGTCGCGACGGTCGGCTCGGCCTCCGCCGCCGCGCCCGGCATCGTCCGGGCCGCGGAGGAGCCGACCTACTTCGCGCCGCTCGTCGACGCGAACACCACCTGGCGCTACCTCGCGACGGGCGTCGACCCGTCACCGACGGGGGACCGCAACGCATGGACGCAGCCGGACTTCGACGACGCGGCCTGGTCGACCGGCCTGGGCGGCTTCGGCGCGAAGTGGGACGGCGGCGCCGAGTCCGCCGCGTACGACTCGGGCATGAACGCCCGGACGGTCCTGCCGATGCGACCCGGGGGCGGCGACAACATTCCGACCTACTTCTTCCGCACCTCCTTCGACGTGACCGCCGAGCAGCTAGCGACGGGCGAGGACATCCGCTTCGACGGCTACGTCGACGACGCGGCCGTCGTCTTCGTCAACGGCCAGGAGGTCCACCGTCACCTCGTCGAGGAGACCACACCGAACGTCGCCTACGACGACGGCTTCGGCGGCGACCTGGAGTTCACCATCCCTGCCTCGGCGTTCCGGGCCGGGAAGAACACGATCGCCGTCCGCCTGCACCAGGACCGCGCCTCGAGTTCGGACATCTGGTTCTCGTTGGACCACCTCGGCGGCGAGCTGCCCCCTCCGCCTCCCGGACCCGATGTCGCGGCGCCGAGCCGGGTCATCCTGACGCCGACCGAGCGTCCCGCGACGTCCCAGAGCTTCACCTGGCTGGCCGGTGCGCCGGACGTCACGCGCGGCACCGTCCAGCTGCGCATCGGGGACGGTCCCGTCCGCAGCGTCGCCGGCGCCGGCCAGGGCACGGCCGTGAACCAGGCCAACCCGCACTTCTCGGCCACGGTGGGCGGGCTCCAGTCGGCCACGGAGTACACCTACCGGGTCGGCAACACGGACGCGTGGAGCGAGTGGAAGAGCTTCACCACCGCAGATCCGGACGCCGAGGAGTTCGAGTACGTCTACTACGGCGACGCCCAGATCGGCCTGGACTCCACCTGGCCGAACGTCGTGAAGCTGGCCCAGGAGAAGGCGCCTGACTCGATCGGCTCGGTGCATGCCGGCGACCTGATCAACACCTCCAGCAAGGACACCGAGTGGAGCAACTGGTTCCTGGGCATGGAGGAGGCCGCCGCGACGACCAACATCTTCGCCGCGCCGGGCAACCACGAGTACTCGGGCGACAAGCTGCTGCAGTCGTGGAAGGCCCACTTCGAGTACCCGGACAACCATCCCAACGCGTCGACCATCGGTGACCTGGCCCAGCGCACCGTCGGCGACACCGACGTCGCGCGCCAGTACCAGGCCTACTTCGACCACTGGTCGGACTTCGCCCACGAGACCGTCTACTTCAGCGACTACCAGGACGTCCGGTTCATCACGATCAACGCCACGACCGACTCGACGTTCCTGAAGCCCGAGGGGCTGCCGTCCTGCTCGGGTGAGGAGTGCCCGTCGAACCGTGCGTCGGCGCTGTGGATCGAGTACCAGGCGGCGTGGCTCGATCACATCCTGGGCGAGTCCCCGTCGAAGTGGAACGTCGTCACGTTCCACCAGCCCGTCTACTCGGCCTCGGCCGGTCGTGACGAGCCGCACCTGCGCGGACCGTGGGTCCCGGTGTTCCAGAAGCACGACATCGACCTCGTCCAGATGGGCCACGACCACGTCTACGCCCGCGGTTTCAACAACGAGAACAGGACCGAGATCGACGGCGTGACCGACGGACCGGTCTACATCGTCCAGAACTCGGGCGCGAAGCACTACGACCTCGAGACCGACGAGAAGAACGTCTGGACCAACAACGGGGCGACCCAGGTCCGCAAGGGCGAGGACTTCAGCAGCTTCGCCGTCGTGAAGGTCAGCGGCGACCAGCTGCACTACAAGTCGTACATCGCGGAGCACACGGCGACGTCGACCACGGACGTGCCGGTCGGCGGCGTGTGGGACGAGTTCGTGGTGACGAAGCACGAGGACGGACGCAAGGTCGTCACGGAGGCCGGCGCGCCGATCCCCGAGTTCGAGGACCTCACGCCCGCCCCCGAGATCGTCGACCAGTCGCCGACCTCCGTGCGGACGAAGGTCGGCGGGACCGTGACCCTGTCCGTCGAGGCGAAGGGCGAGGGCGATCTGTCCTACCAGTGGCAGCGCACGCGCACCGGCCAGGACGCATGGAGCGACATCGTCAACCAGGACGAGTCGACGCTCGTCCTGGAGGACGTGACCGCCAACACCGGCCGGTTCCAGTACCGCGTGGCCGTGACGTCCGGAACGCGGACGGTCCACTCGGTGCCCACGGCGGTCGTCGTGACCGACACGAGCAAGCCGGGCAAGGCCGCGACCTCGGTCAAGATCGGCGCGACGAAGGTCCGTGCGGGCCAGCGACCGGTCGTCCGGGTCCGCCCGAGCGAGTCCGGAACGGTGCGCGTGACGGTGCGGGTGGGTGGAAGGAAGCTCACCCGGACGGTCAAGGTCAAGGCCGGTCGTCCGGTGAAGGTCAAGCTCGGCAAGCTGCACCGCCGGGCCTCCGGCTGGGCCGTCGTCACCGTCAGGCTGGCGCCCCGAGGTGGACAGCACCTGCCGTCCACCAGCACGAAGCTGGTGCGCGTCAAGCGCTGAGTCCGCTCGGTCCGCGTGACGGTTTCCCCGGTTAACCGGGGAAGCCGTCACTTCACGAGGGTTGCGATC
>NZ_DAMDLR010000026.1:0-40170 GCF_032084975.1 Aeromicrobium sp. | reverse complement strand
CTCGACCGCCGACCTGCCGCCGCGCGACCGCGGCCCGTCGCGGGCGCTGGCGCGCGACGCCGTCGACCGCCGCCGCACCGTCGCGGAGTTCATGCTGCCGATCCTGCTGGTCATCCTCGTGATGAGCTTCTTCCCGCAGGCCGCGTCGATCGTGTTCTCGCTGTGGACCGTCGCGATCCTGGCCACCGCCGTCGACGAGATCTGGCTCGTCGTCGCGCTCAAGCGCGAGCTGAAGCGGCGCTTCAGCAAGGCCGAGCGCCGCGGTGCCGTGCTCTACGCCGTCCTGCGCAGCACGCAGCTGCGGCGCATGCGGCTGCCGAAGCCGACCATCACCATCGGCCAACCGCTGCGCGAGCACTACTGACCTATTCGGGTCGCAACCCCATCGGCCCGTAGACCTCGGTCCCGTCCTCGAGCAGGCGCACCTGCTCGACGCCGTCCTCCAGCAGGTCCTCGAACGACGTGCCGATCCACGTCTCGGCGTCGCTGCGCTGCTCGAACTGCTCCGAGGCGCCCACGGGGTCGCCCGCGCCGTTCTCGTACTGCCAGGACCAGGCCATATCAGGACTCCTTCGTGGAGGGTTGGACGAACGGCGGCTTGGAGACGGTGAACGCCTCCTGGCGGCCGCGCACGTCGACGGTGACCGTCGCCCCGTCGGGGACGCCGGGCTCGAGCAGCGCCAGGCCGATGCCCTGGCGCAGGGTCGGTGAGAACGTGCCGGAGGTGATCTCGCCGATCTCGGCGCCGTCCTCGTCACGCACGCTCATGCCGGGCCGCGGGATGCCGCGGCCCTGGGCCAGCAGGCCGCGCAGGGTGCGCACCGACTTCTCGGCGCGCTGGCGCTCGAGCGCCTCCTTGCCCCAGAACGCGGGCTTGGACCAGCCGACGGCCCAGCCGGTGCGCGCCATGACGGGCGACACCTCGGCGGACAGCTCGTGGCCGTGCAGCGGGTACCCCATCTCGGTGCGCAGGGTGTCGCGGGCGCCGAGGCCGCACGCGCGGATCCCCAGCGACTCCCCCGCCGCCATGACCGCGTCCCACACCGGGCCGGCCTCCTCGGCGGCGACGACGAGCTCGTAGCCACGCTCACCGGTGTAGCCCGTGCGGCAGACGGTCAGCTCGATGCCGTCGATCATCCCGGACGCGAAGGACATGTAGTCGTGCTCGACCGGCAGTCCGACCGCCGTCAGCAGCTCGTCGCTCAACGGCCCCTGGATCGCGAGCACCGCGTGGTCGCGGTGCTGGTCCTCGACCTCGATGCCCTCGGGGGCGGCCGCACGCAGGCGACGGACCACCTCGGCCGTGTTGGCGGCGTTGGGGATGAGGAAGACCTCGAAGTCGCTGCGCAGGTACGCGATCAGGTCGTCGACCGTGCCGCCGTCCTCGGCGCAGCACAGCGTGTACTGGGCCCGCCCGGGACTGATCCGCGTCAGGTCGTTCGTCAGGCAGGAGTTCACGAACGCGGCCGCGCCCGTGCCGCGGACGAGCGCCTTGCCCAGGTGGCTGACGTCGAACACGCCGACGCCCTCGCGGACCGCCTTGTGCTCGGCCAGGACGCCACCGCCGGCGTACTCGAGCGGCATCGACCACCCGCCGAACTCGGAGAACTTGGCACCGAGAGCCTCGTGGCGCTGGTGCAGGGGCGACTGGAGCAGGTCCATGCGAGCCAAACTACCGATGACTACAGTGGCCCACATGCCCACGGTCCAGTTGCGTGCCTCCCTGCCCACCGTCGAAGCGATCATCACCCTCCTGCCGTCCGGATCGGGCCTGCCTTCGGGTGTGCCGTGGTCGGCGTTCGGCTTCACGGGCGAGGCCGGCCAGGTCGCCGTCGTCCCCAGCGGCGATGCGCAGGTGACCGCGTGGGTCAGCGTCGCCGCCGACGCCGACGCCGAGCAGCAGCGCCGTGCCGTCGCCAAGGGCCTGCGCGCCCTGCCGAAGGCGACCAAGATCGGCATCGATGCGTCGCAGCTCGCGGAGCCCGACCTGGCCGCGATCGCCGAGTCCGCCGTCCTGACCTCGTACGCGTACCTCGAGTACAAGGGTGCTGACGCGCGCAAGAAGACCACCGTCGTCGACACGGTCACGATCCTGTCCCCCGACGCCCGCAAGGCCGGCACGAAGCGCGCCGTCGAGGAGGCCGTCGTCGTCGCCGAGGCCACGTGCCTGGCGCGTGACTGGGTCAACACTCCCCCGGCCGACCTGCGCCCGCCCGCGTTCGCAGACGCGATCAAGGCCTCGGCCCCCGAGGGCGTGCGCGTGACGGTCTGGGACGAGAAGCGCCTCGCGAAGGAGAACTGCGGCGGGATCGTCGGCGTCGGCGCCGGCTCGCAGGCCCCGCCGCGCCTGGTGAAGCTGGACTACAACCCCGCCGGCGCGAAGAAGCACATCGCCCTGGTGGGCAAGGGCATCACCTTCGACTCGGGCGGACTTTCGCTCAAGCCGGGCAACTCGATGATGACCATGAAGTGCGACATGGGCGGTGCGGCGGCGATCGTCGCGGCCACGCACGCGATCGCGCGACTCGGCCTGCCCATCCGCGTCACGGCGTTCGCCTGCATCGCCGAGAACCTGCCCAGCGGCAGCGCCACGCGTCCCGGCGACGTCCTGCACATGCGATCGGGCGCCACCGTCGAGGTTCACAACACCGACGCCGAAGGCCGGCTCGTCCTGGCCGACGGCCTCGCCCTGGCCGTCGAGGCCAAGCCCGACCACATCCTCGACGTCGCCACGCTGACCGGCGCCGCGATGGTCGCCCTCGGCACCCGCACCACCGCTGTCCTGGGCAACGACGACGCCCTCCAGGATCGCGTCCTGACCGCGGCCGGCGCGGCCGGCGAGTCGATGTGGCGCCTGCCGATCACCGAGGAGATCACCAGCGCCGTCACGTCGTCCTCGATCGCCGACATCCGCCAGCACAACCCGAAGCCGTACGGCGGCACGATGTTCGCCGCGGCGTTCCTGCGCGAGTTCGTGGCCGACGCCTCGTGGGCGCACCTCGACATCGCCGGACCGGCGTTCAACGACTCGGGCGCGTTCGACTACACGCCCGTCGGCGGCACGGGTGCCGGCGTCCGCACGCTCGTGCGCCTCGCCCGCGACCTGGACTGATCCGTGGCGTCGTACGACGACCTGCTGCACGCGGAGCACGCCCAGTCCCGATCCGCCTCGGTGGCGGCGGCGGTCGTGCGCGACGGGGTCCTCGAGTGGTCGGGCGCGGTCGGCACGACCGACGGCCGTGACGGCCCCGAGGCCACCGCGTCGACGCAGTACCGCATCGGCTCGATCACCAAGACGTTCGTCGCCGTCGAGGTCATGCGCCTGCGGGACGAGGGCCGCCTCGACCTGGCCGACCCGATCGGCCGGCACCTCCCGGAGGTCCCCTTCGGGCACGTGACGATCGCCCAGCTGCTCTCCCACACCTCCGGCCTGGAGGCCGAGACCCACGGTCCGTGGTGGGAGCGCACGCCCGGGGGCGACTGGAGCGCGCTGATCGCGTCCGGGCCGAGGCTCGTCCACACTCCCGGCACGCGGTTCCACTACTCGAACGTCGGCTTCGGTGTCCTGGGCCGCCTGGTCGAGGTGCTGCGCATGACCTCGTGGTTCGACGCGATCCGGGACGGGATCCTCGATCCGCTCGGCCTGACCGGCATCACCGAGCACCCCACCGCGGACGCGGCGACCGGCCTGTCACACCATCCCCTCGACGACCGGCTGCTGGTCGAGCCGCACCACGACGCCGGCGCGATGGCTCCCGCGGGCCAGCTCTGGGCCGGCGCCGAGGACCTCGTGCGGTGGGCGGCGTTCGCCGCGGGCGACACGGGCTCCGTTCTGTCCTC
This sequence comes from Aeromicrobium sp., assembly GCF_032084975.1. Lineage (GTDB taxonomy): Bacteria > Actinomycetota > Actinomycetes > Propionibacteriales > Nocardioidaceae > Aeromicrobium. The sequence continues at coordinate 36,330 of NZ_DAMDLR010000026.1, read as the reverse complement.
CTCGACGTGGTCAGAGATGGTCGTCCCACTGGCGGTCGACGACCGGCCGGGAGTCCCGTGGGCCACGGCACAGGGTCTCGGCTGGCGCGTCTGGCCGGGTACGGTCGCCGGCCGCCAGGTCGGCCACGGCGGCTCCATGCCGGGCTTCCTCGCGACCCTGCAGGCCGAGCCCGAGTCCGGGACCGGCGTCGTCGTGCTCGTCAACGACACGCTGCGCATCGGCGACCTCGCCAGCGCACTGCTGGACGCCGCGCGCCCGGCGAAGCGACCCGCGACACCCGCGTTCGATCCGGCGCCGGACGTGGCTCGACTGGTGGGCGACTGGTTCTGGGGTCCCGTCCCCTTCCGGCTCGAGCCCACGGCGGACGGGTTCCACCTGTCCGACGCCAACGCCAACCGGCGCTCGCGTTTCGTGCGCGACGGCGACGGCTGGCGCGGGCTCGACACGTACTACGCGGGCGAGCGACTGGTGGTGCGGCCCGACGGTGCGCTGGACCTCGCGTCGTTCGTCCTCGCGCGCGAGCCGTACGACCCGGCCGTGGAGCACCCCGGCGGGCTCGACCCGCGCGGCTGGCACTGAGGGCCGGTGGGGAGCGGTGAGCCAGCGTCCGAACCCAGCGCCGAACGGACGCTGAGCCACCGCTCCACCCCAGCCCCCCGCAGCGGTGAGCAAGCGTCCGAACCCAGCCTCGAACGGACGCTGAGCCACCTCGCCCGCGAGCCGCTAGAGCCCGAGCTTGCGGGCGGCCTGCTCGACCTTGTCCCAGCGCGACCGGTCGCCGCCGTTGCGGTCGGGGTGGGCCTGGCTGCGCGCGGAGCGCAGGACACGCTCGAGGTCCGATCGCGACGGGTTGCGCGGCAGCGGCTCGACGCCGGCGATCGTCTCGAGGGTCATGATCGCCGCGAACTGCGCCGAGCTGTAGTCGCCGCGTTCGACGTCGACGCTGGTCTTCTTCGCCGACGCGCGTGCGTTGTAGTCGCGCATGCGCTGCGGATAGCCGACGCGGTTGGCGTCGTACAGCGGGATCTTGAGGTCGCGCGCCATGTCGGTGGCGGCCTTGACGTTCGGGATCCGGCGGCGGGTCCACTCACCGTCCCCGGCGACCAGCACGACGGTGGTCTGGGTGACGGTGGTCTGGGGTTCGACGTACGCCTCGACCCCCGTCCGCGACGACGCGAACTCGCGCAGCGCGGCCAGGTCGGCCTTGCTGGCGTCGCGATCGGACACGACAGCACCGGAGTCGGTGCGGGAACGACGTCTGAACCAGGCCACGACCCCATTGTGCCGGAACGCGCACAGGCGCCGCGCACGCTACGCGCAAGTCACATGCGGCTCCGCCGCCCCGGTGGCAGTACTCACCGGGCAAGTGACAAGATGACAGCAGACCACCTACCCGGAGGACATCGTGCCCGACGACGCACCCCATTCGTTCGACATCGTCATTCTCGGAGCCGGAAGCGGGGGCTACGCGTGCGCACTGCGCGCGGTCCAGCTCGGCAAGACCGTTGCCATGATCGAGAAGTCCAAAGTGGGTGGCACCTGCCTCCACGAGGGCTGCATCCCCACCAAGGCGCTCCTGCACGCCGCCGAGGTCGCCGAGACCGCGCGCGAGGGTGACAAGATCGGCGTCCACACCTCGTTCGACGGCGTCGACATGACGAAGGTCAACGCCTACAAGCAGGGCGTCGTCGACCGCCTCTACAAGGGCCTCACCGGCCTCGTGAAGTCCGGCGGCATCACCGTCGTCGAGGGCGAGGGCCGCCTCGTCGACGCGAAGACCGTCGAGGTCGACGGCCAGCGCTACACCGGCCAGAACGTCGTCCTCGCGACCGGCTCCCAGCCGCGCACCCTCGGCATCGAGATCGGTGGCCGGGTCATGACCAGCGACCAGGCGCTCACCCTCGACGAGGTCCCGAAGCGCGCCGTCATCATCGGCGGCAGCGTCATCGGCGTCGAGTTCGCTTCCGTGTGGAAGTCCTTCGGTGCCGAGGTCACGATCATCGAAGCACTGCCGACGCTCGTCCCGCTCGAGGACCCGGTCCTGAGCAAGGGGCTCGAGCGTGCGTTCCGCAAGCGCAAGATCGCCTTCAAGACCGGCGTGAAGTTCACCGGGGTCGAGCAGAACGACGACGCCGCCGTGGTCACCCTCGAGAACGGCGACACGATCGAGACCGACGTCGTCCTCGTCGCGGTGGGCCGTGGCCCCCGTTCGGAGGGACTGGGCTTCGAGGAGGCCGGTGTCAAGGTCGACCGCGGCTGGGTCCCCACCGACGAGCGCCTGCGCACCAACGTCGACGGTGTCTTCGCAGTCGGCGACCTCGTGCCCGGCCTGCAGCTGGCGCACCGCGGCTTCGCCCACGGCATCTTCGTGGCCGAGGAGATCGCGGGACTCAACCCGCGTCCGATCGTCGACTCCTCCATCCCGCGCGTCACCTACTGCGAGCCCGAGCTGGCGTCCGTCGGCCTCACCGAGGCGCAGGCCAAGGAGAAGCACGGCGAGGTCGAGTCCATCGAGTACAACCTCGGCGGCAACGGCAAGAGCCAGATCCTGCAGACCGCCGGCACCGTCAAGGTCGTGCGCGAGAAGGACGGCCCGATCGTCGGCGTCCACATGATCGGCGCGCGGATGGGCGAGCAGATCGGCGAGGCGATGCTCTGGGTCGGCTGGGAGGCCTACCCCGACGACGTCGCGGAGTTCATCCACGCGCACCCCACCCAGAACGAGTCCCTCGGCGAGGCCTCCCTCGCCCTGGCCGGCAAGCCGCTGCACTCGCACGCCTGAGATCAAGGACACCCACATGGCAACCGAAGTCACCCTTCCCGCGCTCGGCGAGTCCGTCACCGAGGGCACCGTCACCCAGTGGCTCAAGGCCGTCGGCGACACGATCGAGGTCGACGAGCCGCTGCTCGAGATCTCGACCGACAAGGTCGACACCGAGATCCCCTCCCCCGTCGCGGGCACGATCCTGGAGATCCGCGCCGAGGAGGACGACACCGTCGAGGTCGGCGCCGTCCTGGCGATCATCGGCGACGAGGGCGAGAGCGGCTCCGACGCAGGTTCGGACGAGTCAAGCGAGTCGGGTGAGTCCGCCGGGGCCGAGCCCGAGACCGCTGAGTCGACGGAGTCCGGCGACGACGAGGATGGGGTCGTGCCCGAGTCCGAGCCCGAGGACCCCGCGGCCGAGGCCGACGAGCCCGCCGCCGAGCCCGACGAGGAGGCTCCCGCCCCCGAGCCCGAGGCCAAGCCGGCATCGTCCGGCAGCGGTCAGGCCGTGACGCTGCCCGCGCTGGGCGAGTCCGTGACCGAGGGCACCGTCACCCAGTGGCTCAAGGCAGTCGGCGACACCGTCGAGGTCGACGAGCCGCTGCTCGAGATCTCGACCGACAAGGTCGACACCGAGATCCCCTCCCCCGTCGCCGGCACGCTGCTCGAGATCAAGGTCGCCGAGGACGAGACCGTCGAGGTCGGCGCCGAGCTGGCCATCATCGGCGAGGAGGGCTCGGCCCCGGCCGAGTCGGAGCCCGAGCCGGAAGCCGAGCCGGAAGTCGAGGAGCCCCAGGCTGAGGAGCCGAAGGAAGAGCCCAAGGCCGAGGAGCCGAAGGCCGAGGAGCCGAAGGCCGAGCAGCCCAAGACCGAGGAGCCCAAGGAAGAGCCGAAGGCCGAGCAGCCCAAGACCGAGGAGTCCTCGGGCGACTCGTCCGAGGGCTACGTGACCCCGATCGTGCGCAAGCTGGCCAAGCAGCACGGCGTCGACCTGTCCTCGGTGGCGGGCTCGGGCGTCGGCGGCCGCATCCGCAAGCAGGACATCCTCGACGCCGCCGAGAAGAACAAGGCGGCCGAGCAGCCCGCGGAGTCCGCTTCGGCGGCCTCGGCGGCACCGTCCGCGCCCGCCAGCTCGCCGCTGCGTGGTCGCACCGACAAGCTGTCCCGCCTGCGCAAGACCATCGCCACGCGCATGGTCGAGTCGCTGCAGGTCGCGGCCCAGCTGACGCAGGTGCACGAGGTCGACGTCACCGAGGTCGTCCGCCTGCGCCAGCAGCACAAGGACGCGTTCCTCGAGCGTGAGGGCGTCAAGCTGACGTACCTGCCGTTCTTCGCCAAGGCGGCCATCGAGGCGCTCAAGCAGTACCCGCAGGTCAACGCGGCGCTCGACCTCGAGGGCGGCACCGTCACCTACCCCGACGGCGAGCACCTGTCGATCGCGGTCGACACCGACCGGGGCCTGCTGGCGCCCACGATCAAGGACGCCGGCGACCTCAACATCGCCGGGCTCGCCCGCAAGATCGCCGACATCGCCGATCGCACGCGGACGAACAAGATCCTCCCGGACGAGCTGTCCGGCGGGACGTTCTCGATCACGAACCTGGGCAGCAACGGCGCCCTGTTCGACACGCCGATCATCAACCAGCCGCAGGTCGCGATCCTGGGTGTCGGCTCGATCGTGAAGCGACCGGTCGTCATCACGGACGCGAACGGCTCGGAGTCGATCGCCATCCGCTCGATGGCGTACCTGGCCCTGACGTACGACCACCGGATCATCGACGGTGCCGACGCGGGCCGCTTCCTGACGGCCATCAAGGAACGCCTGCAGGCCGGGGCGTTCGAGGGTGAGCTGGGCTGAGCATGCGCATCGTGATCGGAGGCGCGTCGGGGTTCCTCGGCGCGCCCCTGGTCGCTCACCTCAGGGAGCGCGGTCACGAGGTCACCGCTCTGGTCCGGCGCACGGCCGGCCAGGACGAGTCGTGGTGGAAGCCGTCGGACGGCCTCGTCGACCAGAACCTGATCAACGACGCCGACGTGGTGGTCAACCTCTCGGGTGAGCCCATCTCGCAATGGCCGCGCACCCGCGGTCGCAAGCGCGAGATCCTCGAGTCGCGGGTCAGTGCCACGGGCACGCTCGCGCGGGCCGTCGCCGCCTCCTCCACGCCGCCCGCGTTCCTGTCCGGCTCGGGCATGTCCTGGTACGGCGTGGACCGCGGGGACGACGTCCTGACCGAGGAGGCCGGCCCGGGAACGGGCTTCCTCGCCGAGGTCTCGCAGCAGTGGGAGGCCGCTGCCGCCCCGGCCGTCGAGGCCGGCGCCCGGGTCGCCTACCTGCGCACCTCCGTCGTGATGGACCGCTCCGGCGGCGCCCTCAAGCTGATGGCCGTGCCGTTCCGGTTCGGCCTCGGTGCCCGTCTGGGCGACGGCGACCAGTACTTCTCCACGATCTCGCGCCGCGACTGGGTGCGGGCCGTGACCCACGTGATCGAGAGCGACCTCAGCGGACCGGTCAACCTCGCCATCCCCGACGACGTGACCAACCGCGCGTTCACGCGCGCGCTGGCGGCGGCCGTGCGCCGCCCCGTGTTCCTGGTCGCTCCGTCGTTCGCGGTCCGCCTGGCTCTCGGCGGACTGGCCGACGACCTGCTGGGCTCCTTGCGCCTGCGCCCCGCCGCCCTGATGGACGACGGCTTCACGTTCGGCGACCCGGGCATCGACCGCGTGCTGCGCACCGCGCTGGGCCGCGGCGCCTGAGTCCTTCGTCAGGACACCGACACGATCCGCCAGCGCCCGTCGACCATCTCGAGGTCGATGACGCGCCGGTCCCACGCGTCCTGCGGGAGCGCGCGACGCGAGCCGTCCGGCAGGACCGCCACGGCCGGCCCCAGCCGCTCGACGACCTCGACACCGGTCGCGCCGGATGCGCGGCAACGCGACCGCACGGTCCGCATCCCCTCGACCCGGACTCCGGCCTCGCTCCAGGCGCGGAGCCGGGCAGCGTCCCCCTCCCCCGCACCGCGTCCGTAGACCTGTGCGAGCGCCGCCTCGTCGCCCGACGCCCAGGATGCCGCTCGGACCACGTCGAGCGCGGCCAGGGCGTCGCACCGGTCAGCCCCGGGCACCATCAGCGCGACGAGTGCCGCGATCACCTCACCCATCCGCGCAGTCTCGCTTCGCCGTCCCCGATGTGTCGACCGCGCATCCACAGCCCTGCCACGATGGCTTGGTGGCGAACATCCGCGCAGCGACTCCGGCCGACCTCCCGCAGATCCTGCAGATCCACAACGACGCGATCGCGACCACGACGGCCATCTGGGACGAGACGCCGGTCGACCTCGCCGACCGGGTCCGTTGGTACGAGCGGCTGGTCGTCGCCGGACGACCCGTCCTGGTCGCGGACGTCGGAGGCGAGGTGGCGGGCTATGCCAGCTACGGGCCCTTCCGGCAGCGCTCCTCGTACCGGCACACCGTCGAGGATGCCGTCTACGTCCATCGCGACCACCGGCGTCGCGGGATCGCCCGCGAGCTCATGGTCGCCCTGTTGGGCCACGCGTGCGACGACCCCGACGTCCACGTCGTGCTGGCGCTGATCGAGTCCGGCAACACCGTCTCGATCGAGCTGCACGAGGATCTCGGCTTCGAGCTGTGCGCACGCCTGCCCGAGATCGGCCGCAAGTTCGATCGCTGGCTCGACCTGACGATCCTGCGCCTGGCCGTAGGCTGAACCCGTGCGCTTCCTCCAGGACTGGTACGGCAACGCCGCGATCGAGTACACGCAGGCGTGGCAGCTCCAGCGCGACCTGCACGCCGAGCGCGTCGCCGATCGGATCGACGACACCGTCCTGCTGCTGGAGCACCCGCCGGTCTACACCGCGGGCAGGCGCACCGAGCCGCACGAGCGTCCCCAGGACGGGACGCCCGTCGTCGACGTCGACCGTGGCGGCAAGATCACCTTCCACGGACCGGGCCAGCTGGTCGGCTACCCGATCGTCAAGCTCCCGGGGCACGTGCTCGTCGTCGACTACGTCCGCCGGATCGAGGAGGCGCTCATCCGCACGCTCGCCGAGCACGGCCTGGCGACCGGGCGGGTCCCGGGACGGTCCGGCGTGTGGCTGCCGGCCTCGGCAGGACGCCCCGAACGCAAGATCGCGGCCATCGGCATCCGGGTCTCGCGCGGTGTCGCGACCCATGGCTTCAGCCTCAACTGCGACGTCGACATGGCCTGGTACGACCGCTTCGTGCCGTGCGGCATCGCCGACGCCGGTGTCACGTCCATGGACCGCGAGTTGGGCCACGACATCGCTCCGCCGGATGTCGCGCCCGTCGTCATGGAGCACCTGCGGGACCTGCTGGCCTGGCGCTCCTACGAGCCCTCGCCCGACATCGACCGGATCGAGCACGTCACCGTGCCGCTGCTGTAGGCCGGTCGCCGTCTCACGCACCCGGGACCGGATCATGGGCTCGGCGTAGGGTGGTCACCGTGACCATCGCTCCCGAAGGACGCAAGATGTTGCGGCTCGAGGTCCGCAACGCCGAGACCCCCATCGAGAAGAAGCCCGCGTGGATCAAGACGCGCGCCAAGATGGGTCCCGAGTACAACGAGCTGATGAAGCTCGTGAAGAGCGAGGGCCTGCACACGGTCTGCCAGGAGGCCGGCTGCCCCAACATCTTCGAGTGCTGGGAGGACCGCGAGGCCACCTTCCTCATCGGCGGCGAGCAGTGCACGCGTCGCTGCGACTTCTGCCAGATCGACACGGGCAAGCCCGACGCCCTCGACCGTGACGAGCCGCGCCGGGTCGCCGAGAGCGTTCGCACGATGGAGCTGAAGTACGCGACCATCACCGGTGTCGCGCGCGACGACCTGCCCGACGGCGGCGCCTGGCTCTACGCCGAGACCGTCCGCAAGATCCACGAGCTCAACCCGGGAACCGGCGTCGAGAACCTCATCCCCGACTTCAACGGCATCCCCGAGCTGCTCGAGGATGTCTTCGAGTCGCGCCCCGAGGTGCTGGCACACAACGTCGAGACCGTTCCGCGGATCTTCAAGCGCATCCGTCCCGCATTCCGCTACGAGCGCTCGCTGGACGTGCTGACGCAGGCCCGCCGTTTCGGCCTGGTCACCAAGTCCAACCTGATCCTGGGCATGGGCGAGACCCGCGAGGAGGTCTCGCAGGCGCTGCGCGACCTGCACGAAGCCGGCTGCGAGCTGGTGACGATCACGCAGTACCTGCGTCCGTCGGCCCGCCACCACCCCGTCGAGCGGTGGGTCAAGCCCGAGGAGTTCGTCGAGCTGCAGCACGAGGCCGACGAGATCGGGTTCTCCGGCGTCATGTCCGGGCCGCTGGTCCGCTCGTCGTACCGCGCCGGACGGCTCTACCAGCAGGCGATGGACGCACGGGCCTGACGTAGAATCGGGTCCATGTCGACCCCCGCGCCCTCCGCCGGTCGCCTCGCGCAGTTGCGCCAGGCGTACCAGATGACGAAGAAGACCCAGCCGCGCATCGGACTGCTGCTGATCTCCGTCTTCGTGCTGTCCGCCGCCGCGACCGCCGGCCTGGGCATCCTGCTGCTGGGCACCCGCTGGTTCAGCATCATCATCGTCGCGATCCTGGCGCTGACCGTGGCGATGCTCGCGACCATGATCGTGTTCGGCAAGCGGGCCGAGAAGTCGATGTACCAGCAGGCCGAGGGCCAGCTGGGAGCCGGCGCCGGCGCCCTGCAGATGCTGCGGAACCGCTGGGAGGTCAAGCCCGCCGTCGCGTTCACCAAGCAGCAGGACGTCGTGCACCGCGTGATCGGTCGGCCCGGCGTCGTCCTGGTCGGCGAGGGCCAGCACGCCCGCGTGAAGAACCTGCTCGGCTCCGAGGTCAAGAAGCACCAGCGCATCGTCGGTGAGGGCGTGCCCGTGACCACCATGATCGTCGGCCGCGGCGACGGCGAGGTGCCGCTGCCGGACCTGGTCAAGCGGGTCAAGAAGCTCAAGAAGGCCATCAAGCCGGCCCAGCAGACCGACCTGCTCTACAAGCTCAAGGCACTCGACGCGATGCGTCCGGCCGCCCCCATGCCGCGGGGTCCGATTCCCACGAGCATGAAGGGCGCTCGCAAGATGATGCGCGGCTGAGCCTGCCTCAGCCCGCTCGAGCGAGCGGTTCGCGTTCTCGCTGGTGCTCCCGGCGGTGTTCGTGGCGGTGGCACGCGGCGCACAGGCCGATCAGGTTCCTGAGGTCGGTGGGTCCCCCGTCCGACCATCGCCGGTCGTGGTGCGCGTGGTCGATCGGGTGCGCACAGTGCTCGGTGGCGCAGGCGCCTCGTTGCCTGATCCACAGCGCGTGTCGTTGCCTGGCCGTGGCATCGCGGTGGGTGCGTCCCACGTCGAGCACTTCCGCGTGCGGGGCGATCCGGTCGACCAGGATCGGCGTCAGGTCCGCGCCACACGTCAGGTGGGCGAGCAGGTTCGGCCCGATGGGTCCGAACCCGACCAGGGTGGCCGGCTCGGCGGGCTCGAAGGCGCTGTCCGTGGTGGGCGCGAGCGCTCGTTGCAGGGTTCCGGCGTCGACGACCACGTGCACCTGCGGCCGCACGGTCCCGTCCGTGGGCAACCCGTCGGCCAGCACCCGGGTCAGCAGGTTGTCGAGCCCGTCGATCCGTCGCTCGGAGGCCGAGCGCCGGTCGCCCGCCTCGCGCGGGACCGCCACCGAGGCCAGCACCGCCTTGAGCTTCGCGCCGACCTCGGTCGGCAGGAAGCCGGTGACGTGCCAGCCGTCGGGCAGGGCGTTGACGCTGAGGTGTGCCTTGTCCTGTCCCGCGATCCAGGCCCGGTCGAGCTCCTCGGTGTGCAGCACGGCCCGCAACCGATCGACCAGCTCCTTGACCCGGTGCGGCACGTGCCGCTCGGCCACCGTCACCAGCTCGGTCTCGATCCTGCGCACCGCGTCGTTGTCGACGTGCGCCAACGCGAACGTGAACAGCTGGACGTGCTCGAGGCTGATGCGGCCGGCCCGTGCCGACTCCCCCACCTGCGGCAGCTCACGCATGGTGTGGGCCGCCCTGAGCATCTGACCCGTCACGGTCCCGCTCTGGCGCAGCTCGCGACGAGCCCACGTCCTCACCGACGGCGCATCCTCGGCGACGTGCTCCTGGGTCTTCTCCAGATCGGCCAATCGGTCGCTCATGGCCGCCTCGGCGGCATCGCGGATGGCGGCGAGTGCGCGCAGCTCGTCCGCCGTCGAGCTGGTCACCGAACGGAGTGCCTGCGCACCCGTGCGCAACACCGCGATCAGCTCGTCGACCCCCGAAGACATGCATCCACCTTATTGTGCAGGCGTTCGAATGTCCAGGCTTTTTCCCTGCGATTCGAGCGGTCGCTACAGCCAGACCCGCTACCAGACCGGTCCGACAACCACGTCAGGCCCTGACGACCTTGCTGCCGGCAGCCAGGTCGTGCAGCCCTCGCTTGTCGTCGGTCATGACGATCGCGGGGATCACGAGGGTCAGCAGGACCGTGCGCAGGACCGCGCGAGGGACGCCGATCGGCATGCCGTCGTGGTTGATGAGCCGCAGGCCCATCACACGCTTGCCGATCGAGAAACCGACCAGGCCCAGCAGGATCGCGACCTCGACGACGAACACGGCGTTGATGATCAGCTGGTCGCGGATCCCGTCGGGCGGAAACCGGACGCCGGTGAAGCCGAAGATCGCCACCGCCGAGAACGAGGCGATGAACCAGTCGATGAGCAGGGCGAGCAGACGCCGGCCCAGGCTGGGCTCGTCGAAGGTCTCGGTCACGGGTCCAGCCTAGGCAGCCGCCACACAGCGCTCGGAGCTGGGCCTTCTGGAGCACATTCGCCAAAGACGCAGAGTACGGCAGCGCTTATCCGGGGTAGTCACGTCCCGTCATTCCGAGACGCGTCCAGCTCACGGGTGCTCGCGGAACGTGCGATTCCCTTGTTCTTCAATCGTTTATCTTGCAGCCTTTGTCGCTCGATGCTCTGGATCCTGCCCGCAATCCGCGTGCCCAAAACTCCGTTGATGAACAACTTTGTATCGACGATGAATGACTCCAGTTCGCGAGCACGATCACCTTGCAACCCACCATTGACGTATACGTGTTCAGCCAAGGAGCCCATGAACACGACCACTCCCTGCGTTGACCGATGTCGCTCTTGAACCTGCCGGAACGCCTCGACCCAACTCGAATCATCGACAGCAAAGCTGAGCAGAGCGCCCATGACTGCCTTCGGACTCTCCTGGAGGAGACTCTCTTCCCCCATCAAGTCACGAAGGATCGCGCTCAACTTCCGCGAAGCGAGGGTAGCGGTCATCATGCCGAATGACATGGTGAGGCCCGCAGTGTCAATGAAGACTCGCTTCGCGGCCTCAATCCTCTCGGGAGCCGCGCGCGAAGGGACCGGGAGTTGATCGAAGACGTCGGTCATCATGTCATTGAACGTCTCATCCGACTCAAGGACTGAGACGAACTCCACCCACCCAGACAGCACAGCCTCAAGTACGTCACGTTTCAGAGAAAGGTCGGTCACCATCTCGCTATCGCGGACGACGTTCGAGCTGAGCGTGAGAACCAAGACAGCACGCCGCAGGGGCGGCATGTCGGTGTCGTCGTCAACCGGGAACGGCACGTACTCGGGATCAGCCTCAGAGTCCAACAGGCCAAAGTTCGGATCGTCGTCTTCAGCTTCGAGAAGATCCGCGGCTTCCTCCTCGATCAGCAGGTCTTCTGTCTCGAACTCGTCAAGCACTCGATCCAACTGCTCGTCGGGCACCTGACGTGGCCGTAACTCTCGAGAGAACCTTGGATTCGCGAGATCCGACGTAAGCGTCGTTGAACCGAGCAAGCGAACGACTCGTTCTAGCGCGTCCCTGTCCCCTCGGTTCAAACTGACGTAGTGCTTGATCGCCTCCGCATACCTGAGTGGGCGATTGAGCAAGTGCAACCGAACCTTGTCATCGCCTGTGGCCGCTCGGGCAGCGTATAGGTGGAGATAGCTGGCTTGAGCAAAGCCGACGAGATTTTCGTCGTGATACCGAAGAAGCCTCCGACTGACCAGTGTGTTTAGGACGACGGACGGGATCTCGCTCCAACCGAACCGCTCGAAGAACTCTTCGAGCGAGGCAATCACTTTGCTCTCCGCGAGCGCCCCCTTATCTTCGTAGAGCAAGACCGTCGCCAAATGCTCAAGCACTGCCTGCAGATCTGCCGACGACATCCCCCACCGTGAGTCGTCGCTCGCTTCTCCTCGTCCCAGCACGCGGCTCAGATACGAGTCCAAGACCAGTGTCTGGGAAGCAGTGGAGGTCATCGTTTCTCCCGCTGCCAGCGCGTTCAGAAGCAGGGTCACGGTGAAGGGCGTGCGAGGAAGTTGCTGCTCGCGGATCACGACGATTGTCCTCGACGCGAGAGCGCGAAAGCGAACCGGCGAGAGCCCTTTAGCGAGTAGTGCGATATCGGTCTCGTTCAGACGACCGGTATACAACACGCGCAGATCGGGGAGTACCGACTGAAGGGCAGAATAATCCTGAAACTCTGTCGCCTCCCGCGTTCCAATCACAACGAGCGGTAGCCGGAGGTCTCCCAACTCCTGTACAAGCCTCTCCCACCTGACAGAGTCGGAGACTACGAAATTGTCGATCGCGAGGAGTAAAGGAGGGAAATCGAAAGATCGCCAATTTTCCTTCGTCCGTAGCCCACAGACCTTTAGATGGTCGAGCAGATAAGACCGCAATGGCTTTCGCGCTTCTCTAAGAAGGCGGTAATCGACGTAAACTGGAACGCCGTCCGCATGAACCTTGAACCGCTCGGCGATCAGCCACCTCAAGGACGTTGTAAGTCCCGTTTGTTCACCTCCCACCAAAAGGATGGACCCGCCATCTGCCGCCACGACCGACGCTGACAGTCGCTCGATGCGGGCCTCGTCCGCCTCACGGGACCGCGCGTACGTTTCATTGTCTACGGGCAGAATTACTGGAGGAACGATTCGCGAGTCGATGTCGACTTCCTCGCCCAATGGATCACCCGCCACGAGTTCCTCGCGGATTGGCTCCAGTACGCGTTCGAAGGCTTCCGCGGCGAAGTCGGCGAACTGATCACCACCGGTCGTGGTCAACGCATGGGGAATTGAGAAGAGGGACTTGAGATACGGCTCAAGATCGTCAAACTCATCACCGTACGAGTGCGCGTCTACGCCCGGAAGGGGCGAACGCCGATCGCCTCGTGTGAGGGCCACGCTCCGAAGGTCCGGCGTGCCCCATTCGTTGAACTGCGCCAAAAGGCTTCCTATGTTCGGATCCTCAAGACCCTCCCCGCAGCCAACAAATAGGAAGACACTCATCACCGCCAACGACTGCTGAATGACCTGCAAGCGGGAGTCGTTCACCGCGCGCCCATAGTCACCCGCCGAGAAGACCAGTGAGTCCGGATCTTTCCAGAAGCCATGCAAATGGATGACTGCGGGTTCACGCACTTGGAGTGCACGCCGCGCGTCCTGCCCACCATCGCTGAACGTGACAGTCTTGAACCCGGTCGCTTGCTCTACTAGGTCGTCATAGTTCGTCGTCAGGATCGGCCCGCTGTAGGCTGCGATGGCGGAAGCGATCCCATCCGTGGACGGCTTTAATGTTTCGAACTCTCGAGCTACCCACTCGCCGAACCGGTTGATTCGTTTCAGATCCGATTGCACGACGGTGGCCGCTGCGGTCAGCATTGCTGGGCTCGGCTGCTCCAGCATGCTATGCACGAGGCCAGCATTAAAATCCGATTGCTCCGAGAGGTAGGCCGCCCCACTCTCGATCAACTCGACCCAGGATTTACTTGCAGGGCACAGAGACTTGCTCACTCCAGCCCCAAAAAACGGCAGCATGCGTCGCTGCGCTATCGCGTCGCGGATCTGATCCATAACCGGCTCCCCCTTCGGCATCGAGGGAACTGTAATGGTTGGTCAAACCCCGGGGGTCGGAATTGACGATTCCGGCTGGCTCTTCCCGTTCACTTGGTCGGCACGGGTCGAGCTGAGGAACCTGCGGCGCCTCGTTGAGTGCACTCAGCGCAGCGTCAAGAAGCCGGATCAGCTCATCGGGTCTCTGTTCGAGCACGACCTCAAGCCCCGCGAGATCCTTGAGATCGCGCCAACCCCGGAGTCGGCGCTCAGTCCGGAAAGCGCACAGGTCACGCTCTTCTCAACCCGCTTTGGCTCCTGCCCCCCGCGTCGGCGATCCCACGTTTGATTGGACTCAAACCGGGTCTGCGGGCAACCATGCCGTGGGCATCGTGTTTCAACGGGCCGGACCAACGCCTTCGAACGGCTGCGGTCTCGAGGATGCCCCTACTTCAACGCGTCGGCGCATACCGGCGTCAACCCCACCTGTCGGGATGCGGCACTCGTCTGGGCGCGCACCTTTAGACGCCGGGTCGCGTACTTACCGAGCCTCAAGCGCGGCGCAGGCGCCTGACCGAACGCACCTCGTCGAACTGCTCGCCCGAGCCGAAGGCGATGAAGAACTGCGTGAAGACCCGGTTGGTGGCGTGCCCGACCAGGCACGAGCGCGGCACCGAGAGCCTCACCCGACCCGGCCCCCAGGCGCCCGAGAGTCCCTCGCACTCGACCCGCTTCAGGTCGAAGTGGTCGAAGTGGAGCAGGGAGAGCCGCGCGGGCTCGTCGCGCCGTTGACGAATGCGAACCACGTATCCGGCCTCGAAGATGCCGAAGCGCGAGACCAGCAGGTCGGCGGTGCCGGACCTGCCCAGCTCGGGGACCCGGGCGATGACCCGCACGCGGTGCTGGCCGTGGGCGTAGGCGGCGCGGGTCGTGTCGATGCGGTCCGGCGCGTCACCGGTGGCGTCCGGTCGCACGACGGTCTCGGCGGCGGCCGGTCCGGCCAGTCCGCCCACGAGCAGGGCCGCTGCGAGGGCGGCAGGAACCATCTTGAGCTTCATCGTGGCCTCCTCCGGCGGGCACAGTGCCCACCCTGACTGAGACGAGACGTGGGAGCGCGCGCACGATACGTGTGCCGTTTTCCCTGCGATCCGGGCGGATTCCAACACATCTTCCACCTCCGACGGACGATACGGGTGCCTCCGGTCGCGAACGGGCGAGGGCGTAACCTGCATGTAACAATCCGGTGATGGTCGGGAAACTGCCCGGATCTAGCCTCAAGGCGGACGCAGGACGTTTGCGACCCACACCGATCTATCCGCTGCACCGCGGTCGAGGAGGCCACATGTTCGGCAACGCCGACGAGTTCTTCAAGTTTGTCCGGGACGAGGGTGTCCAGTACATCGATGTCCGGTTCACCGACCTGCCGGGTATCCAGCAGCAGGTCACGATGCCGATCTCGGGCTTCGACGAGGACGCGGCGGCCGAGGGCGTGGCATTCGACGGCTCGTCGATCCGCGGCTTCCAGAGCATCGACCAGTCGGACATGAAGCTGCTGCCCGACTACGGCACGGCGTACGTCGACCCCTTCCGCAACCCCAAGACGATCGCGATGGACTTCTTCGTCCACGACCCGATCACCGGCGAGCCCTACTCGCGCGACCCGCGCAACATCGCCCGCAAGGCCGAGGCGTACCTCAAGACCACCGGCATCGGCGACACGGCGTACTTCGCCCCCGAGGCCGAGTTCTACATCTTCGACCGGGTCGCCTACGGCACCAGCCCGAACAAGAGCTACTACGAGATCCAGTCGGCCGAGTCCGCCTGGTCCACCGGCGACGACCTGGCCGACAACCGCGGCTACAAGGTCCGCTACAAGGGCGGCTACTTCCCCGTCCAGCCGACCGACCGCTTCGCGGACCTGCGCAACGACATGATGACGAACCTGACGAACGCGGGCCTCATCCTCGAGCGCGGCCACCACGAGGTCGGCACGGCCGGCCAGGCCGAGATCAACTACCGCTTCGACACGCTGCTCAAGGCCGCGGACGACACGATGAAGTTCAAGTACCTGGTGCGCAACACCGCCTGGGCGAACGACAAGACCGTGACGTTCATGCCCAAGCCGATCTTCGGTGACAACGGCTCGGGCATGCACGTGCACCAGTCGATCTGGAACAACGGCGAGCCGCTGTTCTACGACGAGTCCGGCTACGGCGGACTGTCCGACACCGCCCGCTGGTACATCGGGGGCATCCTCAGGCACGCGCCGTCGCTGCTGGCGTTCACCAACCCGTCGGTGAACTCCTACCGTCGTCTCGTCCCCGGCTTCGAGGCCCCGATCGCGCTGGTCTACTCGGCCCGCAACCGCTCCGCCTGCGTCCGCATCCCGATCACGGGCTCGAACGCGAAGGCCAAGCGCATCGAGTTCCGCTGCCCCGACCCGTCGAGCAACCCGTACCTGGCGTTCTCCGCGCTGCTGCTCGCCGGCCTGGACGGCATCAAGAACAAGATCGAGCCCGCCGCCCCGATCGACAAGAACATCTACGAGCTGCCGCCGGAGGAGTACGCCGAGATCGACATGGTCCCGACCTCGCTCGGTGCCGTGCTCGACCGCCTCGAGGACGACCACGAGTTCTTGACGGCCGGCGACGTGTTCACGCCCGACCTGATCGAGACGTGGATCGACTACAAGCGCCAGGAGGAGATCCTCCCGGTGGCGCTGCGTCCGCACCCGCACGAGTTCGAGCTGTACTACGACATCTGAGCCCACCGGCCCAGTGAACCGGCCCCTGGCCTGCGTTGGCGCAGGTCAGGGGCCGGTTCTGTGCGGTCTCAGCGGATCCGCACGACCCCCATGCGCAGGACGAGGCCCTTGGAACGCACCACCACGCGGTAGGTCCCGCGTGCGCGGGGCGGCGCCACCTTGGCGATCCCCTTCTGGTTCACCGCAGCCGTCCGCCGGACGGTCTTGCCCTTGGTCGACCGGCTGGGCGCGAACGTGACCCGGATCTTCGTCCGAGGATTCACGCCGACCGTCCGGACCGCGAGCTTCTTGCGCACCTTCAACCTCATGGGCAGCTTCTGGGCAGAGGGACGCAGGACCGTGATGGTCCGGCCGCCCAGGAGGTGGCCGGCGTACTGGACTGTCACGTTGTAGGAGCCCCAAGCGCCGGGACTGCGCAAGGTGAACGTGGTGCCGCGCACCGGCATGCTCTGGCGCACGACTCTGCCCTTGGTGCCGCTCCTCGGTGTCCAGGTGACGACGAGGGTCGGGCCCGTACGAACGTCCAGGACCTTCGCGGTGTGGTTCGTGTCGCGGTTGACCCGCGTCGGGAGGGCGCCGATCCTCGCGTGCAGGGCCGGCCAGACCCCGCCGAGATCGCGAACGAACGTCTGACCGTATCCCCGCGTGTCCACACCGGTCAGCGTGCGGCTGTAGCTCTCGAAGGTGACGTGCTGGCCGTTGCCGCTGATCGATGCGTACTCGGCGTCCTGGCTGTTCTGCGCACCCCGGGCCGTGAGGGAGATGCGGATCGTCTGTCCCGTGGCGCGGTCGTGGCGGAACACGTCCGGCTGCCCGTTGGTGTCCCCGCTCACCACGTTGCTCGCATCGGACTCGAAGGTCACGTAACGCCCGTCACTGCTGATGCTCGCATGGGTGCTGCGTCCGTTCGCCTGCACTCCTGCGGTCGCCACGCTGACGCGCGTCGTCGTCATCGAGGCGCGGTCCAGGACGAACACGTCGGTCTTCGCGTTGGTGTCGCCTGACACCAGGGTGTCCGAGGCGCTCTCGAAGGCGACGAAACGACCATCCGCACTCAGCGTGTGGCGGTCACTGCCGTCCTCGCCGCCGGGCACCATCTTCGTGGTCCCGGCGACACGGTCGCGGACGAAGACGTCCGGGTCGCCGTTCCCGTCGCCGGCCACGACCGACGAGCTGCCGGAATGGAACGCGACGAGTCGTCCGTCGGCACTCACACTGACGGCCGACCCGGTCGTGACGTCTGTCACCAGGCCAAGGTGGCTGCGCCCGACGACCTCGGTGGTGGACGCGACACGGTCGTGCAGGTAGGCGTTGGCATTCGCCGTGTCCCCCGCAGCGAGCCCTGAGGGCATCGCGGTGAATCCGACGTAGCGGCCGTCGGCGCTGATCGACGGAGGCCCGACGATGTTCGTCCCGACGCTGGTCGACACCTGCTGACCCGCGGTGGTCACGCTGGCCCGGGTGGTCTTCCCCGTTCTCACGTCGTGGACGAAGACGTCGCTCTGGTTGTTGGTGTCCCCGGCCACGAGGTTCGAGGCGTACGAGTGGAACGCGACGACCTGACCGTTCGCGCTGATCGACGGGGCGCCACTGCGGGCGTTGCCGGCCACGCCGGTGCTGTTGCGCGAGATCAGGGTCGTGGTGCCCAGATGCCGGTCCCGCCGAACGATCTGCCACTCGATGGGCTTCTGACCCGGCACGACCGGACCACTCGCGGCAAGGACGACGTAGCGGCCGTCCGCACTGACCTGTCGCCGCTCGGCGCCGTTGCCGTCGTTGTTGGCGCCGTTCCCCGGGGCGAAACCACCCGTGGTCACGCTCATCTGCACCGTCGTCCCGCCCGGCGAGGATCCGTGCGCCGACGTCGAGACGGCTGCCAGCATCGCGCCCGTCATCGCCGCGGCGCTGATGCTGGCGGCGGCGAGTCGCACCACCGGCCTCGTTCCTTGTCTCTTCCGGCTGTGGTTCATGTCGATCGGTGTGCTCATGTCTGTCTCCCGGGATTCGGCTGCGTCAGCTTTCCGCCCACGCCGCTGCGTGAACCGACACATCGCACCACGGGTCGCTCACAAGCCACTCACAAACGCCCACGCGGCACCGCGACGGCGGGTAGAGTCCTGCGGAATGCACGCCGCCAACACCGACGGGATCACTCAGGACTGCGAGTCGATGCTCGAGGTGCGGATTCTCGGAAGCGTCGAGACCCACCGAGGTGATCACACGCTGGCCACCGGCGGCCCCAAACAGCGCATGATCCTGGCCCACCTGGTGATGGCG
Source organism: Aeromicrobium sp. (assembly GCF_032084975.1). Lineage (GTDB taxonomy): Bacteria > Actinomycetota > Actinomycetes > Propionibacteriales > Nocardioidaceae > Aeromicrobium. The sequence continues at coordinate 17,635 of NZ_DAMDLR010000026.1, read as the reverse complement.
CGCGGCGGCATCGTGGACCTCGACACGCTGGCCAGCGACCTATGGCAGGTCGCGCCGCGCGATCCCGCCCACGCGATCCAGGCACACGTCTCGCGGTTGCGATCGGCGTTGTCCGTCGAGATCGAACGAGCCTCGAACGGATATCGCATCGCGCCGGAGACGTTCACGGTGGACGCGTGGGAATTCGAGCAGTTGCACCTCCACGGCGTGGCGGCACTCGCGGCCGGGGACGTCGAGGAGGCGATCGCCGCTCTCATCCAGGCGCTGTCCCTGTGGCGCGGACCCCCGTTCGGCGAATTCGGTCACGTGCTGGGACTCCAGACGCACGTGGCACGCCTGACGCAGCAACGGGCGAGCGCCGACGCCGACCTCATCGATGCACACCTCGCGGCGGGCCGGGCGGCGTTGATGATCCCCGAGTTGTACGGCCGGCTCGAGACCGCGCCCCTCGTCGAGCGAGGCTGGGAACAGTTGATGCGGGCACTGCATCTGACCGGGCAGCGGATCGAGGCCCTGTCCGTCTACCGCCGGGCCCGTGACGTGATGATCGATCAACTCGGGATCGAGCCCGGCAAACGCCTGCAGGTGCTGCACGACGAGATCCTCCGCGCCGCCGAATCCGCTCATCCGGCCCTCCTGACTCCCACCGCGCACCCGGCGCCGATGCCGGCCCCGATCGTCGGGCGAGCACGCGAACTCACCGAACTCACCGAGGCGTGGCGGGCCTCCCGCGCCGGCCTGAAGGTGGTCACCGTGACGGGCGACCCGGGGATCGGCAAGACCCGCCTGGTCGCCGACTTCGTGGCCACCCTCCCGCAGTCCCGGGTCCTGTGGACTCGATGCCTCGATTCGCTGGAGGTCGCGTACCAACCCGTCGTCGACCTGTTGCGCTCCGATCTGGCGGAGTTGAATCCGGACGAGGTGAGTGCCCGCGTCGGGTCCGGCGCCGGTCCACTTCGCGGGCTCATCCCCGAACTGCTCGAGGGAGTGCCGGCAGGCGCGATGCTGCCCGGCACCTCCACGCCGGCGATCGAGCGTCAACGGATCTTCGACGCCGTGACCACGTGGTTCACCGCCGCAGCCGTCCATGAGCCGTTGTGCCTGGTGATCGACGACGTGCACTGGGCCGACGTGGAGTCGCCCCACGTCCTGAGGCACCTGATGAGCGTCGCCGCGGCCGTACCGGCGCTGATCGTGATGACCTACCGAGACAGGGAGACCCCCACCGAGCTCGCTCCGGGCCCCTTCGCGGACTTCGTCCGCCACTCCGAGACCGTCACACACCTGCCCCTGACCGGTCTGGCGACGTCTGCGATCTCCGAACTCCTCGTCAACGAACTCGACGAGCCCGACGCGGCGCCGCGCACCTCAGCAGAGCTGGTCAGTCACATCGCCGACGCGACCGGTGGCAATCCCCTGTTCGTCCTGGAGCTCGCCCGACAGCTCAAACCGCTCACCGACCTCTCGATCGAGTCGTTGCCCCACGAACTGCCCGCCGGGTTGCGAGCCGTGATCGGGGCTCGACTGCGACAGCTGGCGCCCACGCTGCGCGACACGCTGCAGGTGGCGGCGGTCCTGGGTCAGGAGTTCGACCCCCTGCTCCTGGGCAGGCTCCAGGATCTCGCCCACGAGGACGTCGACGACTTCCTCGCAGCGGCGACCTACGCGCGCATCATCGAAGAGGTCCCCGGGGCCCGACTGCGACACCAGTTCACGCACGCGGTCGTTCGTGCCGCCGTGTACGAGGACATCCCACGGATCCGACGCGCGTTCCTGCATCTCAACGTCGCCGAGGCCATGGACCAACCGGGCCGCCCGCTGAGCGCCGAACTGCTGCACGAACTCGCGCACCACCACGTCGAGGCGGCCGTGCTCGGTCAGGTCGACCGAGCCATCGCGGCACTCGTGGATGCCGGGGACGCCTCCGCCGCCCAGCGAGCGCCGTCTGCCGCGTTGGAGTTGTACGAACGGGCCTGGCACCTCCTGCCCGACGACGCCTCCCCCGAACTGCGCTGCGACCTGCTGCTGCGCCGAGGAACAGTCGCATTCCAGGCCGGGGTGGCGTACCGCGACCATCTCCTCGACGCCGGCCGTCTGGCCCAGCAGTTGGGGGACGAATCCCGCCTCAGCGCAGCGGCGATCGCCAACAACCGGGGCTGGTACTCCAGCACCGTCGAGGTGGACCGCGAGCGGGTCGTGGTCATCGAGGCGGCCCTCGCCCTGTGCCCGGTGTCCAAACCCGAGTCGCGGTCGCGGCTGCTCGCGCTGTGGGCCATGGAGAACGTGCGCGACCCCCAGCATCGCGCCACGGCCCTGAGCCGGAGCGCGTCGTCCTACGCGCTCGCCCTCACCGCCGACGACCCGGTCCTGCTCGGCGAGATCATGTGCCATCGCTACTCGGTGCTGTATGCCACCTTCGATGACCCGCACGGCTGCGTGGAGCTTGCCGAGAGGCTGTACGACTTCGCGCACACGCGCGTCGACCCGGAACTTCAGATGAACGCAGCCATCGCGTTGGCCCAGGCCACCATGATGACCGGCGATTTCACCACCGCGGACCGCGCCCTGGAGCGTTCCCGGCTTCTCGCCGAGGAGCTTCGCCATCCCGCCCGGACCTGGATGGTTCGCAGTTGGGAGGCGGCCCGGACCACGATGAGGGGCGATCCTGCGCGCGGCGAGGCCATGGCCGCCGAGGCACTGGACCTCGGTCTGGCCTGTGAACAGCCGGACGCGCTGACCTGGTTCGCCGGACAGCTGTTCGCACTGCACCACGTCACCGGGAGGTTGTCCGAGCTGGTCGACGCGATCGGTGAGCAGGCGGTGACGCACTCCGACGGCATCCCTGCGTGGCGTGCCGCGTACGCCCTCTCCCTCACCACCGCGCAGCGGCATGACGAGGCGAGCGCCATCCTGGACGAGTTCGTCGAGGTGGACTTCGCGCGGCTCCCGCAGGACATGCTGCAACTCCTCGGCCTGTGCTACCTCGCCGAGGCCTCCATGCATCTGGACCGCGCCGACACGGCCAAGGCCCTCTACGACCACCTGCTGCCACACGCCGGATTGGTCGCCAACAACAGCACGATCGATGCCGGCCCCGTCGACATGTACCTGGGAATGTCGGCTCTGACGGCGGGTGACGCCGAACGTGCGCTACGGCACCTCGGTGAGGCCAACGCGTTCTGCACACGCGCCGGCGCCCCGCTGTGGCAGCAGCGGGTCAACGCTCTCGAGGAACGTCTGGCGTTCGACCACGGCTGACGGCTCCGGTGCCGTCGGCTCAGCGCGAAGCGAGCGTCGACTGCTCGACGTCGTCCCTCAGGTCCAGCACATGCTCCGGCGAGAGCCTGACGCCGGGCTCCTCGTCCGCGATCCGCTGCTGCAGGCCCTCGTCGCAGGACAACGGCGACGGGACGGTGGGACGCATGGCGTCAATCTGGACGAGCCGGCTGCTCCTCGCCCTTCGCCCGGCCGACGCCGACGCGGCTCTTCTGCCACGATGGTCGAACCGTGAGGTGATCCCAGGTCACCATCTCGAGAGGAGCGACATGTCGATCGATGCCACGTCCGAGAAGGCCAAACGGGGAGCGTTCTCCTCGCGCAAGGTCTTCATCTTCGCCGCGATCGGCTCCGCCGTCGGGCTGGGGAACATCTGGCGCTTCCCCTACGTCGCCTACGAGAACGGCGGCGGCGCGTTCCTGGTCCCCTACCTGGTGGCGCTGTTCTGCGCCGGGTTGCCGTTCCTGTACCTGGACTACGCGCTGGGTCACCGGTTCCGCGGGTCGGCTCCCCTGTCCTTCGCGCGGCTGAGCCGTCCGGCCGAGGCGATCGGCTGGTGGCAGGTCGGCATCTGCTTCATGATCGCCGTCTACTACGCCGCCGTGATCGCGTGGGCGTTGCGCTACACGTTCTTCTCGGTGAACACGGCGTGGGGCGACGATCCAGAGACGTTCTTCATGAAGGACTTCCTGCAGACCGGTGACGTCACGCTCGACCTGAAGGTCGTCGCCGGCGTGCTGGTCCCGATGGTGATCGTGTGGCTCGCCGTCATCGTGATCATGGTGGTGGGCGTCGAGAAGGGCATCGGCCTCACCTCGGTGGTCGCCATCCCCCTGCTCGTGCTCGCGTTCGTCGCGCTGGTGATCCGCTCGCTGTTCCTGCCCGGAGCGGGCGAGGGGCTGGAGGCGTTCTTCACCCCGGACTGGGGCACCCTGACGCACGCAAGCGTGTGGGCCGCCGCCTTCGGGCAGATCTTCTTCTCGCTCTCCATCGGCTTCGGCATCATGATCACGTACGCCTCGTACGTCGGCAAGGACACCGACATGACGGGATCGGGCACGGTCGTCGGCCTGGCGAACTCCAGTTTCGAGCTGCTCGCCGGCATCGGCGTGTTCGCCGCACTGGGGTTCATGGCGCAGAGCCAGGGCGTCGCCGTCGACGAGGTCGTCGGGGACGGGGTCGGACTGGCGTTCATCTCCTTCCCGACGATCATCAGCGAGGCCACCGGGGGCGCAGTGATCGGCGTGCTGTTCTTCGGCTCCCTGGTCATCGCGGGCGTCACGTCCTTGGTCTCGGTGCTCGAGGTGGTCGTGTCCGCAGTGCGGGACAAGTTCGACCTCTCTCGGCCCGTCGCCGCCGCCGTCGTCAGCATCCCAGCGGCCGCCATCAGCCTCGTGTTCTTCTCCACCGCGAGCGGACTGTACGTGCTGGACATCCTCGACCACTTCATCAACCAGTTCGGCATCCTCCTGGTCGCGATGGTCTCGATGGTCGTCGTGGCGTGGTCGTTGCGAGCCCTGCCGCAGCTGGCCGATCACATGAACCGGCACGGATCGATCAAGCTGCTGCTGTGGTGGCGACTCCTGGTGGGTGGCGTGGTGCCGATCGCGTTGGCCTACCTGGCATTCGACTCGTTCCGAGCCGTGGTCGAGACGCCCTACGGCGGCTACCCGACCTGGATGATCGCGCTGTTCGGCTGGGGCGCCGCGGCGTCCGTCATGGTCGCGGGCTACCTCCTCGCGCCCATCCCCTGGCGACGCGGCACGTCGCTGGAGGCGCCCACCGACGACACCGAAGGAGTCGAACGATGACCACCACGTCCATCATCATGATGATCGTCGCGATGGCCGCCATCTGGGGCGGGCTCGCACTGGCGATCTTCAACCTGACGCACCACGACCCCGGCGATCCCGAGGACCTCCACCGCGATCTCTGAGGCTGACCCCCGCCGCCGAAGCCGCGCATCCCTGCGGGCAACCTGGGTACACCGAGAGAATGAACGAGCTCCAGATCGGCCTCGTGGCAGACCCGGCATCGCCCACACAGATGGCGCATCGGATCAAGGACCTGGACCCACCCAGGGGCGAGGACGGCTCCTGGGACGTCGAGGTCGTCAGCGAGCCGTTCACCACCGGCTCCGAAGACGTCGACACCGCCCTCGCGCGACTGGGCGACCAGGCGGCGGAGCACGAGTGGGACCTCGTGGTGGGGCTCACGGAGCTTCCCCTGCGCGACGACGATGGTCACTACCTCCTCATCGAGGCCGATCCACAACAGCGCAGAGCCGTGCTGTCCCTGCCTGCGCTCGGCGGCGTGCGCATGGAGGCACGCACGCGCCGCGCGGTGCGCAGCCTCGTCGCCGGGATGGCCGATCCCACCTCCACGGAGGAGCAGCGGGTGCCGCTCTCCCGCGTCGGCGGCCGCAGGCGCCTGCTCCTGGGCATGGTGCTGGCCAACCGGCCGTGGCTCCTCGTGCCCGGACTCAAGTCGGCGCTCGTCGCGGCGCTGGCGACCGGAGCCGTCGCCACGATCAACTCCACGGTGTGGCTGCTGGCCGGGTCGCTGTCGTGGTGGCGCCTCACGGTCGCGACGATCGTGTCCATCGCGCTCGTGGTCGGCTGGCTCGTGATCGACGGGGAGCTGTGGGACCGCCCGGACGACGACTCCTCCGAGGCCCGGGAGAGGTCGCGCCTCTACAACATCTCGACCCTGGTGACGCTGACCTCGGGGGTCCTCATCTGCTACCTCGCGCTCTACGTGGTGAACCTCCTGTGGGCGCTCTTCGTCCTGGACCCGTCGGTGATGGGCGGCTACCTCCAGATGTCCCTCGGCTACGGCGACCTCTTCGTGCTGGCCTGGTTCGTCGCGTCCGCGGCCACCGTGGGCGGGGGCCTCGGCAGCGGACTGGAGTCCGACGACGCCATCCGCGCGGCCACGTACTCCAAGCGCGAGGAGGAGCGGCGTAACCGCCTCGCGCGCCGACGAACCTGAGATCGCCGCAGTGCCGGGAACTCCCGGCACCTGCTCGCGGCTAGGATCGCGAGAGCTCCCATGTCTGCCCCCGTGAATCGTTCCCGCCGACTGTTGCTGGTCGTCGACGCCCCCTCGCTCCTGCACCGCAACCACCACGCGCGGGCCCACACCAAGCTGATGGACCGCTCGGGGCGGCCCGCCTGGGCACTGCACGGCATGCTGCGACAGATCATCGAGGCGATCGAGCGGTTCGCCCCCGATGCCGTGATCTTCGGACTCGACGACCGCCGGGCATCGGTGCGCGCGGATCTCTACCCCGCCTACAAGGCCGGCCGCGCCGAGAAGGACGCGGCGCTCGTCGACCAGCTCGAGCGCGCGGGCGCGTTCCTCGACGCCCTCGGCCTGGCCACGCTCACTCCGCCGGGACTCGAGGCCGACGACGTCAGCGCCTCCGGCGCCCGGTGGGCTCGCGACCACGGCTGGAACTGCGTCATCGTCACGTCCGACCGGGACTCGTTCGCCAACATCAGCGACCACACCCAGGTGCTCCGGCTGATCAACGGCGGCATCGACGGATCGCCCCTGCTGAACCCGGCTCGGCTCCTCAGCATGTACGGCGTCGCCGCTGAGCACTACCTCGCGTTCGCGGCCCTGCGGGGGGACCCCAGCGACAACCTGCCGGGCGTCGCCGGCATCGGCGAGAAGACCGCGGCGGTCCTGCTCACGCAGGCCGGGTCGATGGAGACCGTCTGGGCCGACATCGACCACAACGAGGGGCGGACGCTCGCCGCGACCCTCGACTCGTGGGCCGTGGAGACCGGCTCACGGCGGATGGGTGCCACCATCGTCCGCCGGCTCGCCGCTCCCGAGGCCCGCGAGCGGTTCGAGTTCAACGTGCAGATGATGTCGGGCCGGGACGACCTCGAGCTCGGCCTGACCCCCGACGTCCCGGGCACGCCGGGGCTGCTCCCGCTCGACCTCGGACGCATCAACACCGTCGTGGGCTACCTGGGCGTCGAGTCGACGACGACCCTCGCGGTCCGCGTGCTCAGCACCGATCCGGCGTCCTCGGCGCTGCGCTGAGGAGGCGTTCCCGGGCGCCGAGTAGATTCGGGTGGTGTCCGACAAACGCCCGCGCCGCACTTTCGCCGTGATCAGCCACCCCGACGCCGGCAAGTCCACCCTCACCGAGGCGCTCGCGCTGCATGCCCGGGTCATCAACCAGGCCGGTGCCGTCCACGGCAAGGACGACCGCAAGGCGACGGTCTCGGACTGGATGGACATGGAGAAGGCTCGCGGCATCTCGATCACGTCCGCCGCGCTGCAGTTCGTCTACCGTGACCATGTCGTCAACCTGGTCGACACCCCGGGCCACAGCGACTTCTCGGAGGACACGTACCGAGTGCTGTCGGCGGTGGACTCCGCGGTGATGCTGGTCGACGCCGGCAAGGGCCTCGAGCCGCAGACCCTCAAGCTCTTCCGCGTGTGTGCGCTCCGGGGCATCCCGGTGATCACCGTCATCAACAAGTGGGACCGTCCGGGCCTGTCGCCGCTGGCGCTGATGGACGAGATCGAGCAGCAGATCAAGCTGCGCCCCACTCCCCTGACCTGGCCCGTTGGCGAGGCCGGTGACTTCCGCGGAGTCCTGGACCGTCGCACGGGCGAGTTCGTGAAGTACACCCGCACCGCCGGTGGGGCCGAGCGGGCACCCGAGCGCCGCCTGTCGCCGTCCGAGGTGGAGGACGTCGACGCCGACGTCTGGTCGGCCGCGACGGACGAGAGCGAGCTGCTCTCGCTCGACGGCGCCGACCACGACCAGGATCGCTTCCTCGGTGGCGAGACCACTCCGGTGATGTTCGCGTCGGCGCTGCAGAACTTCGGCGTGGCCCAGCTGCTCGAGCTGCTGCTCGAGCTCGCCCCCGGACCCGGCGCGACCGCCGGCGTCGACGGCTCGGTCCGCCAGGTCGACGACGCCTTCAGCGCATTCGTCTTCAAGGTGCAGTCGGGCATGAACAGCGCGCACCGCGACCGGCTCGCCTACGCGCGGGTCGTGTCCGGCACGTTCGAGCGAGGCATGATCGTGACCCACGCGACGACCGGTCGTCCCTTCGCGACCAAGTACGCCCAGGCGGTCTTCGGCCGGACGACCTCCTCGGTCGAGCAGGCGTCGCCGGGCGACATCATCGGCTTCGTGAACGCCCAGGCACTTCGCGTCGGCGACACGGTGTACGACGGCGACCCGATCGACTATCCGCCGGTGCCGAGCTTCGCCCCTGAGCACTTCATGACCTGCACCGCCCGCGACGTGGGCCGGTACAAGCAGTTCCGCCGCGGCATCGAGCAGCTGGACCAGGAAGGCGTCGTCCAGGTGCTCCGCTCGGACCTGCGCGGCGACCAGAGCCCGGTCCTGGCCGCCGTCGGCCCGCTGCAGTTCGAGGTCGTCGACGAGCGGATGAAGAACGAGTTCAACTCACCGATCCGGCTCTCGCGGCTGGACTACCAGGTGGCTCGCCGGACCGACGCGGACGGCGCACGGGCCCTGGGCGGCACGCGCGGCATGGAGGTCCTGCAGCGCGCGGACGGGACGCACCTGGCGCTCTTCACCGACCAGTGGCGGGCGAACAAGGTCGCCCGCGACAACCCCGAGGTCATGCTCGAGGAGCTCCCCGCCGGCGGCTGACAGCCACAGGCACCCCCGATTCCGGGGGATCCGCCACGGTCCCCATGGCAGTAGGTTCAGCACCATGCGTCTCCTGCGTCCCATACTGCTGGGCCTCCTCGCGTTGTTGCTCGTCCCACTGGCCGCCACGCCCGCCCAGGCCGCCGCCGAAGGCACCATCACCGGTGTCGCCGTGGGGCCGGACGGCAAACCGCTGAAGAACGTTCGCTGGGAGATCCTCGAGCTGCAGGACGGAAAGTGGCAGGGCTACCCGTTCGGGCCCAAGCTCACCGACGCCAAGGGCCGGTTCTCGTGGAAGGTCCCCGTCGGCGGCCAGTACCGCGTCTGCTTCTTCGACGACTACTACGGCCAGGACTCCCAGGACACCTACTGGCAGACCGAGGTGCGCCACCGCGACACGTGCTGGCCGAACGCCACCTCGGTCCAGAACGCGACCACGTGGACCTCGACGTCGTCGGCGCCGTCCAAGACCTTCTCGGTCAAGCTGCCCAAGCAGGCCCTGGGCATGGCGCCCGTCGATCCGTTCCTGCTGGGCTCCTTCAGGGTCAACGAGCCGCTCACCGTCGTCGGCCAGGAGGGCTGGCGCCCGACGAACGCCACCTTCAGCTACCGCTGGATGTCGCAGCGCGACGGCGTCGCGGCGGTCCCGATCGCCGGCGCCACCTCCGCGACCTACACGCCCACGTCGGCGCAGTCCGGTGCGTGGGTCTGGGCGGAGGTGACCGCGAGCCGAGCGGGCTACAAGCCGGCGACGCTGACGACGCCGGTCTCGAAGGTCGGCGGTACCCACGTCCAGCCGTCCTCGCCGCTCAAGGTCACCGGCAGCGCCAAGCCCGGCGCCACGCTGACCGCCAGCTTCGGCAAGCCCGCGAACACCTTCAGCACGCTGACGTGGTTGGTCGACGGCGTCCCGCAACCGCGGTCCACGACCTGGGGCCAGGCCTCGTCCAGCTTCACCGTCGCCGCCTCCCATGCCGGTGCCCGCATCGATGCGCGGCTGCAGCTCTACCGGACCGACGCCGCGGGCAACTACGTCGACGGCAGCGACTCGTTCCACCGCGTCCAGGTGCAGGTCGCGGGCAGCCGCCCCGCCAAGCCGCTGGCCAAGAGGCCCACCGTGGCCGGCAAGCCGACCGTCGGACGGATCCTGGCCGCGCCGCGAACCGTCACCGCTGACCCGACGGCGACCGTGCGCTACCAGTGGCTGCGCGGCAGCACCACCATCAAGGGTGCGACCAAGAGCCGCTACAAGGTGCGGGCCGTCGACGTGAACAAGCGCCTGAAGGTGCGCGTGACGGTCGCCCGCCCCGGCTGGGTGAACCAGTACGTCAGCACCTCGACCGCGACGATCGCGAAGCGTCCGCTGAAGGTCGGCACCGTCAAGATCGCCGGAACCTCGAAGGTCGGTAAGAAGCTGACCGCGAAGACGGCCAGGTGGGGCCCCAGGCCCGTCAAGGTCCGCTTCCAGTGGCTGCGCAACGGCCGCGTCATCAAGGGTGCGACGAAGGCGACCTACAAGGTCCGCAAGGCCGACCGCCACAAGGTCATCAAGGTCCGCGTCGTCGCGAAGAAGCCCAAGTACCTGACCGTCGTCAAGACGAGCAAGGGCCGCAAGGTCAGGCGCTGACCTCGTCCCATCGCACAGTGCCCCGGGTTGCAGTCACCAGGTGACTGGAACCCGGGGCGCTGTCGTCGAGTGGGCTCAGGCGCCGTCGAGGTAGCGCAGGACGGCCGCGACGCGCCGGTCGGTGTGGTCGTCCGGGGCCAGGTCGAGCTTCATGAAGATGTTGCGGATGTGCTTGTGCACGGCGTTGTCCGTGATGTGCAACCGGCGGCCGATGGCGACGTTGCCGAGACCCTCGGCCATCACCGAGAGGACCTCGCGCTCGCGCGCGGTGAGCCGTTCGAGTGGGTCGCCGGTCCGCTTCTGCGCGAACAGCTGGGCGACCACCTCTGGATCGATCGCGGTGCCGCCGTCGGCCACCCGCTGCAGTGCCTCGACGAACGTGTCCACCCGCCCGACGCGCTCCTTGAGCAGGTAGCCGACCCGCTCGGCACCGTCGGCGAGCAGGTCGGTGGCGAAGCTCTGCTCGACGTAGGCCGACAGCACCAGCACCGCGAGTCCGGGCTGGGCGCGACGTGCCGCCACCGCCGCCTGGATGCCCTCGTCGGTGTGTGTCGGCGGCATCCGCACGTCGACGACCGCGAGGTCGGGCCGATGCTCGGCGACGGCGGTCAGGAACGACGGGGCGTCGGCCGTGGCGGCCACGACGTCGAAGCCCTCGCCGCGCAGCACCAGGCTGAGTCCCTCACGCAGGAGGGTGTCGTCCTCGGCGATCACGATCCGCACGGCAGCGCCACCTCCAGCTCGGTCGGACCGCCGGGCGGGCTGGACAGGACGGCCTCGCCGTCGAGCGCCTGCACACGGCGGATGATCCCGGCCAGTCCGGTGCCGGCCGCGGGGTCTGCTCCCCCGCGCCCGTCGTCGAGGACCCGCACGAGCAGTCGGCCGTCGGCGAGTCGCGCCTCCACCTCGGCGCGGCTGGCGCCACTGTGGCGGGCGACGTTGGTCAGCGACTCGGCCACCGCGAAATAGGCGGTCGCCTCCACGCTGGCGGGGCAGCGCACCGGCACGTCGATCGTGACCGTGCACGGCACGGCGCACTCGGCCGCCAGCGCCGTCAGTGCTCCGGCGAGCCCACGGTTCTCCAGGACCGGCGGCAGGATGGAGCGGACGACCGACCGCAGCTCGGCCAACGCCTCCTCGGTCGTGTCCTGGGCCCGTGCCAGGATCTCCTCGGCGTGGACGGGGTCGCGCTGGACCTCGCGACGGGCGGCTCCGATCAGCACGGCCACGCCGACGACCCGGTTCTGCGCCCCGTCGTGCAACGCACGCTCGATCCGCCGCAGCTCGACCGCGTGTGCGTCGAGTGCTGCGGCCCGGGTCGCGGTCAGCTCGATGACCCGCGCGGACAGGTCGGCGCCGGGCACCGGGCCGAGCAGCGCCCTGCCGCTGCGCGTCTGCCAGTCGAGCAGTCGCGGCGTTCCGAGAAGCCACAGTGCCAGCGCGATCAGGCCGAGCGCCGGCCCCCAGAGTGCTCGCTCCTCCGTGCGCGCAGGAAGCAGTCCGTTCAGCAGCTCCTGCTCGCTCGGGCCGACTCGTTCCCACCACAGCGGGTAGGCGATGTCGTGCAGGCCCGTCAGCAGCAGCTGCAGGACGATCGCGCCGAGCAGCAGCCCGGCCGTGCCGTGCACGAGCAGCCAGCCGAGCTCTCGCCGCGTGACCGGGTCCATGACCTGCTCCTCGGGCGTCCCGTCCGCCCGGACCGGGTCCTCGAGGCGGTGCCCGATGCGCCGGAGCCGGGCGCGCTCGGCGCCGGTCAGCCAGCGGAGCCACGACAGCGACGGCAGGACCAGCGGCCGTCCCACGCGCAGGAACCACAACACGGCGACCACGATCGCGACCGGGAACGTCACGACGGCCAGCAGTCCCAGGCCGGCACCCCAGACGGCGAAGCCGGTACCCCGGACAGCGGACCGCAACCGGGCACGGGGGCCTCGCCCGTCTCGTACCGCCCGTTCGCTGTCCATCGCGATCACGCTACCGGCCGGGATCGGGGCCGTCGGTACAGCGCGCTGTACCTTCGATCGGGCAGTGGGCTGGATGGGTTCGGCGGTCCGGGGTTCCTAGCGTCGAGGCATGAGTTCCCAGACCTCGAACCTCGCACTGGAGCTGCACGACCTCACCCGGTCGTACGGGTCCGTCCACGCCCTCGACCACGTCAGCCTGCAGGTGCCGCGCGGCACGTTTCTCGCGGTGATGGGACCGTCCGGCTCGGGCAAGTCGACGTTGCTGCAGTGCGCTGCCGGCCTTGACCGCCCGACCTCCGGACGGGTCGTCATCGGAGGCCGGGAGATCTCCCGGCTGAACGAGACCCAGCGCACCCTCGTCCGTCGCGATGCGGTCGGATTCGTCTTCCAGTCGTACAACCTGCTGCCGTCGCTGACCGTCCGGGAGAACATCACGTTGCCGCTCCGCCTGGCCGGCGTCGAGGGCGACCGCGCGTGGCTGGACCAGGTGATCGACCGGATCGGCCTGCGCCCGTACCTCGAGCGCCGACCGAACGAGCTGTCCGGAGGCCAGCAGCAGCGCGTCGCGATCGCCCGCTCGCTGGCGGCCCGACCCGACGTGGTCTTCGCCGACGAGCCGACCGGCGCCCTCGACGCACGCACGGCGGACGGGGTGCTCGGGCTGTTGCGGGACCTCGTCGACGAGTTCGGCCAGACCGTCGTGATGGTGACGCATGACCCGCGGGCCGCGCACCGCGCCCACGCGACCGTCGTCATGGAGGACGGCCGCATCAAGGAGCTCGTCACCGAGCCCACGCTCGAGCTGCTCACCGACTCCCTGGCCGGGGCACGCTGATGTCCGCCACTGCCCGCCTCCGCGCCCGCGCCATGGCTCGAGGACACATCGGCGCGCTGTTGGCACTGGCCTTCGCCATCCTCGGCGGCACCACGCTGGTCACCGCCGGCGCCGTCCTCACCGAGACCAGCCTGCGCTCGCAGGTCCCGCCCGTGCGGCTGGCGGACGCCCAGGTCCTGGTCTCGTCGCCGCAGCGCGTGGCGGTGGCGGAGGACTTCGACGTGCGCCTGCCCGAGCGGGCGACGGTTCCGAGCGACCTCGTCGACCGGATCGCCACGGTGCCCGGCGTCGATTCCGCCGTGGCGGACGTGAGCGTCCCGGTGTCCGTCACGATCAGTGGCCAGACCCGCACCCATGAGTCCCACCCCTGGCCGGTCGCCGCGCTCGGCGACCCGGAACTGCGGGGCTCTGCACCGAGCCCGGACTCCGTCGTCCTCGACACCGGGATCGCCGACCCTGCCGGACTCGATGTCGGCGACCGGATCGACCTGGCTGCCGGCGGCACCCACCTGCCGTTGCGGATCAGCGGGGTCGTCGACGCACCGGGCACCGAAGTCCATCTCGATCCGGCGACGCTCAGCGACCTGAGCCCACTGCCGAGCGGTGCCAGCGACCTCGTCGCGGTCCGCCTGGGTGACGGTGCCTCGCCCGACGAGGTCGCCGCCGCGATCTCGGACGTGGTCGGCAGCGACTATGCCGTGACCACCGGGGACGCGCGAGGTGCCGTCGAGTCGCTGGTGGTCGGCGACGCCCGGCTCCAGCTCCTCGAGCTCTCCGCGTCCGCGGCCGGAACCCTGCTGCTCCTCGTCGGCCTCATCGTCGCGAGCGCCGTGGCGAACTCGGTGGCGAACCAGCGACGCGAGCTGGCGCTGCTGCGCGCTGTGGGCGCGACGCCCCGGCAGGTCCGTGGCCTGGTCGCCCGTCAGGCGACCGCGGCGGCCGCGGCGGGCCTGGTGCCCGGCGTGGCACTCGGCTACCTGGTCGCCGGCTGGCTCGGCGACCAGCTGGCGGAGCGTGGCCTGCTGTCGACGTCACTGCCCCTCGTGACCTCCCCGCTCGCGGGCGCTGTCGTCGTGGTGCTGACTCTGTTGGTGGTCCAGCTCACCGCCCGTGGCGTGTCCCTGCGTGCCTCGCGGCGACCGGCGACCGAGGCGTTGGGCGAGGCCCGGGTGGAGCCTCGCCACCCGTCCCGGATCCGCACCGTCGTGGGGCTGGGTCTGATCGCGCTCTCCCTGGCTCCGGCCTTCGGATCACTGGCGTTCAGCGGCGAGGACGCGTTCCTCTCCGCCGTGAGCGGCACCTTGGTCGGCATCGTCGGCCTGGCCCTGGCCGGTCCGGTGATCGCCCGCACGGTCACGGGTCGGCTGGCCGGGTACAGCGGCCGGCAGGCTCCCGTCGTCCGCTGGCTCGCGCTGCACCACACCCACGCGTACTCGCTGCGGACCGCGGGAGCCGTGAGCGTGCTGGCCCTGGCCTTCAGTCTCACCGTGGCCCAGGTCTACGCCCAGTCCACGCTGGAGCGCGCGACCGCAGCCGAGCAGGATGAGGCCTTCACCGCCGCCGCGACCGTCAGCGGTCCGATGACGGCGGCCGAGGTGGCCGACCTCGGTGAGGTGGCCGGCGTGGACGCGGCGGTGCCGCTGGTGACGACGTCGATCGTGCGCACGAGCCGGATGCTGGGCGACTCGACGACCGAGCGCTCCCCTGCCCTGGCCCTGGGGCCGGGTGCTGACCGGGTCGTGGACCTCGATGTCGCCGCGGGCGACCTGGCGGACCTGGAGGGAGAGAGCGTGGCGCTGGCGGAGGCGACCGCGGGCCGCTGGGGCGTGGAGGTGGGCGACCGGGTGGACCTGCGGCTCGGCAATGGTGACCGGGTCAGTCCTGTCGTCGCCGCCACCTATCGCCGAGGCCTCGGCTTCGGAGCGGTGGTCGTGTCGACCGACCTCTTGGCCGCGCACGGACTCGCGCGGTCCAGCGACACCGTGCTGGTCGACGGCGACGGCGCGGCAGTGGCCGGTTGGGCAGCGAGCCGTCCCGAGGTCGCCGTCGCACCGGGCGCATCGATGACCAGGGGCGACGCGAATCCCGAGCGCTGGATCAGCCTGATCGTGCTGCTGCCGATGCTCGGGTACGTGCTCGTCGCCGTCGCGAACAGCCTGCGCACGACCACGTCACGGCGTCGCGAGGAGATGGCCACGCTCAGGATGCTCGGCGCGACGCCGCGACAGATCCGGGCGATGGTGACCCGCGAGGCCGCCCTGCTCACCGGCCTGGCCATCGCGGCCGGCACGGTCCTGGCGGTCCTGCCGATGTCGGTGCTGGGGCTGGGCGTCCTCGCCAGGCCGTGGCCCCAGGGCCCCCTCTGGGTCATCCCGGCCATCAGCGCCCTCGTGGCGGTGACCGCTCTGGCCGCGATGCGAGGCGCGACGCGCCGCGTCCTGCGGGCACCGGTCCTCGGGCACGGATCGTGACGGCCCGGCCGCGCCCGGTGGGCATCCGCCCGACGACGTGCCGACCGCCGCCGCCCGTGCCACGGTGAAGGGATGCACGCTGCACGCAGGTGGCTCCTCGACCGCTGGATGAACCATCCGCGGATCGCCCTGGCCCTGCGCGCTGCCGTCGCGGCGGCCGTCGCGTGGACGACCGTGCGATTCCTGCCCGGTTCGCAGGACTACCCGTACTACGCCCCCTTCGGCGCGATCATCGCCACCACCTCGACCCTGGCCGGCTCGGTGCGCGAGTCGTTGCAGGCGGTCGGCGCGATCGTCGTCGGTGGCGTCATCGCGTGGGTCGTGGACGCCGCCGTGGGTGACGAGGTGGCCGCACTCACGATCGGCCTGGTCGTCGCGCTCTCGGTCAGCGTCGCCGGGTGGAAGCCGCTGGGGGCGATGGGCGGCTGGGCCCCCACGGCCGCGGTCTTCACCCTGATCATCGGGCACGGCGAGGCCGGGTTCATCGGCGCGTACGGCGGACTGACCCTGTACGGAGCGCTCGTGGGGATCCTGGTCAACATGATCGCCCCGCCCCTGCCCCTGGCACCCGCGCGCCTGGCCATCGGCGAGACCCGCACGGTCCTGGCGTCACAGCTGCGCGAGCTGGCCGAGCTGATGGTCGAGTTCGAGCTGCCCACCCTCGAGCAGTGGCATCGCGAGCACGGCGACCTGGGGCGCGCCCGCTCGTCCATGCAGCGCGCCGTCGCCCGCGTGCACGAGTCGCTGACCGGCAACGCTCGCGCGCGGCGCCACCGGCAGGCAATGGACCAGCTGACGCAGGAGGCCGAGTCGCTCGAGCGCATCTCGTTGCTCGTCGCCGACGTGAGCGACCTCGTCCTGCGCCCGCACGGCGTGCCGGGCTACCCGTCGATGCAGGCGGCGCTCACCGACGAGGTGCGCGAGCCGATCGCCACCGCGATGGTGCGACTGGCCGATGGGCTGGACGCGTACGGGCACGGCTCCGACCCCGACCCCGAGCTGGCGGCCGCCGACGCCGAGCTGAACCGGCTGCTCGAGGCGCAGTCCTTCCGGACCCACGAGCAGATGCTGGTGCACAGCGTCGTCCTCGCGCTGCGACGGGCGCTGGACACGTTCATCCGCGAGGACGGCCCGGAGTCGACTACCCCAGAGCCCTGACGAAGTCGGCGATGAAGCGCTCCTGGAAGGCGTGATGGTCGTCGACGACGGGCTCCTTGTTCTCGGGCAGCGGCGACATGAAGTCGAAGTGGCCGACTCCCTCGTAGCGGCGCAGGTCCATCGAGGTGGCCCCTCGCAACACCTCCGCCGACTCGGGCGGAGTCACGTCGTCCTCGGACCCGACCATCACGGTGAGCGGGACCGTGACGTCGGCCAGCGCGTCCCGCCCGACGAACCAGCCGGCGGCGGGCGCCAGCACGATCGCTCGGGAGACACGGGGCTCGGCAGCAACCTCGATCAGTCGTCCGTCGCGGTCACGAGGGCGCCCGCCCGCGAGGCAGAGCGCGGCGAACCCGCCCAGCGAGTGCCCGGCGGCGACCACGGGAAGGTCGTCACGTCCCAGTTCCGCCAGCGGCTCGCGCAGTGCGGTCACCCGCTCCCGGAGCACCTCGTCGGGGTAGGACTCCGCCAGCTCATGCGCCGGCGACGCCACGATGAAACCCTCCGCGTTCGCCGCCTCGAGCAGGCGCGCGTACCGCGTCGGGTCGCCGCCGGCACCGGGCGCGAACAGCAGGATGCCGCGCGGGTCGTCGGCCTGCAGGATGGTCGTCGTCATGGTCACGACCCTATGAGGAACGCGACCGGCTCCCC
>NZ_DAMDLR010000025.1:0-42402 GCF_032084975.1 Aeromicrobium sp. | reverse complement strand
CCCCCCGAATCCCGGCCCGCTCCGCCGGTCGAGGCAACCGCGCCCGAGGCCCCGGCCGCGCCCGGCGCACTCACCACGGCCGACGTGCGCCGGCTGTGGCCCCAGGTGCTCGAGCGCGTCCAGCACCTGCGCCGGTTCACGTGGGTGATGCTCAGCCAGAACGCGCAGGTCGCCGCGCTCGACGGATCGACCCTGACCCTGGCCCTCGTCAACACCGGTGCGCGCGACTCGTTCGTCAAGAGCGGGTCCGACCAGATCGTCCAGCAGGCCCTGTCCGATGTGATGGCGGTCCAGTGGCGCATCGAGGCGATCGTCGACCCGTCCGCGACGCCCACCGGCAGCACGCCTGCTCCCTCCGTCCCCGCGGCCGCCGCGACACCTCCGGCGGCACCGGCGGAGTCGCGCGTCCCCGAGTCGGTCCGCGAGGCACTGCGACAGGGTCCCGTGCCGACCGCCCCGGTCGATCCCGACGCCGACGTGGACCCGAACGACCCGGTCGTCGACGACGGCTCCCAGGACGCCGAGGCGTTGCTGGCCGAGCACCTGGGGGCCGAGATCATTGACGAGACTCCCCACCGCGGCTGACGGATCCGCGGGACCCACGCGGCGGCGGCTCGACCTCGAGGCCTCCCCGGCCGAGGTGCTGCGACGCCTGCGCGGGCGCGAGCGGCTGGTCGGCCTGATCGGTGCGTGGCACCAGGGCGAGGCCCTCATCGCGTGCGAGCCCGTCCGGGTGCTCGAGGCGTGGGACGGGATCGAGCTCCCACACCGCGAGTCCGACGGGTTCGGTGGCGGGTGGATCGGCGCCTGGGGGTATCGACTCGGGCAGCGCGTCGAACGGCTGCCGGACGGACCGGTCCGCCCCCTGCCGCAACCCGACCATCGTGTGGGGTTCTACGACCTCGTCCTGCGGCGCGTCCGGGGCGTGTGGTGGCTCGAGTCGCTCGGCGAGCCCACACCGTCACGCGTCGAGGACCTGCTCGCGGCGATCGCGGTCCCTGCTCCCGCCCAGTCCTTCACGGCCGGCCACTTCGAGCTCACGCCCGAGCCCGAACGCCATCGAGGGGCCATCCGGCGCACGCTCCAGCACATCGCCGCCGGCGACATCTTCCAGGTCAACCTCTGCGCCCGGCTCGAGGCACCGTTCGAGGGCGACCCGCTGGACGCCTTCTGTGCCGGAGTCGAGCAGCTGCGACCCGCCTACGCCGCCTACGTCTCGTCGCCCGAGGGCGTGATCGCCAGCTTCTCCCCCGAGCTGTTCCTGCGGCGGACCGGCGCCGAGGTGCTCAGCTCCCCGATCAAGGGCACCGCCGCCCTCGACACCGATCCGGGCGAGCTGGCCGCCTCGGCGAAGAACCGGGCCGAGAACGTGATGATCGTCGACCTCATGCGCAACGACCTGGGCCGCGTCGCGGTGCCGGGATCGGTCCGTGTCCCGGCGGTCAACCGGGTCGAGCGGCACACCGTCTGGCACCTGGTGTCCGACGTCGTGGCCCATCTCCCCCACGATGCCGGGGACGGCGACCTCCTGCGCGCCACCTTCCCGCCCGGATCGGTCACCGGAGCGCCCAAGGTCCGCGCGATGGAGCTGATCGCCGAGCTCGAGACGACGGGACGCGAGACGTACACGGGCGCGATCGGTCACGTCAGCGCCACCGCCGGGCTGGAGCTGAACGTCGCGATCCGGACCTTCGAGTTCGCCCGCGCCGCCGACGGGTCCACCCGCGTCTGGCTCGGGGTGGGGGGCGGCATCGTCGCCGACTCCGATCCCGACGACGAGTACGCCGAGGTGCTGGCCAAGGCCCGGCCGCTGATCCAGGCGATCGGCGGCCGACTCGACCTGGAGGCCGGGGCCGCGGCACCCACGGCGGCACCCGCCCACGCGCCCCGGGCGCCGGCTCTCGCCATCGACCGCGACCGCGGCGTCTTCGAGACGCTGCTCGTCGAGGACGGCCGACCCGTCGACCTCGATGCCCACCTGGCCCGCCTCGATGCCAGCGTGCGGGCCGTCTACGGCAGCACTGTCCGAGCCGGTCTCGAGGACGCGATCCGCCTGCGCGTCTCCGGATCGCCGGGCCGCCACCGGCTCCGCATCGATGCCGTGCCGTCCGGTGGCGACGTCCGGGTGTCGATGACGGTCGCCGAGCTTGGTGCCACCGAAGCCCAGTGGTCGGTCGTTCCGCTCGTCCTGCCCGGAGGACTCGGTGAGCACAAGTGGGCCGACCGCGACCGTCTGATCGACGTCGCGGGTGAGCCGCTCGTGCTCGACACGGACGGGTCGGTCCTCGAGACGGCCCGGGCCAGCCTCTTCGCCGTACTCGACGATGGCCTGCACACGCCGGCGCTCGACGGACGAGTGCTGCCGGGCACGACGCGCGCACGCGTGATCGACCTGGCGACGGCGTTGGGGATCCCGGTCCTCCAGCACAGCCTGACGACGACGCACCTGGCAGACGCCACCGAGGTCTTCGCCACCAACGCCCTGCGCGGACTCGTGCCGATCACCTCGTGCGAGGGCGTGGGCACCTGGCCCCCCGGACCTCTGACCGCCCAGCTGGCCTCGGCCCTGCGGGGGGACGGATCTTTGGGCCTTTCGCCCACGTCCGCCACGGATGTTGGGTCAGCCGAGCCCACATACGGGCCGAATCGGCACAAGATCGGTCCCGCCCCAGTGGGCCGAGCCTCGACGGATCCGTCCCGCACCGAGCGACCGCGGGTCCTGTTCGTCGACAACTACGACTCGTTCGTGTTCAACCTGGTCCAGTACGTCGGCGAGCTCGGCGCCGACACCGAGGTCGTGCGCAACGACGAGGCCGCCGTCGAGGACCTCCTCGACGGCAGGTTCAGCCACGTCGTGGTCTCGCCCGGCCCCGGGGGACCGGCCGAGGCAGGGATCAGCGCCGAGGTCGTCCGGCAATTCGGCGAGCACACGCCCGTCCTGGGCGTCTGTCTCGGGCACCAGGTCATCGGCGAGGTCTTCGGAGCTCGGGTCGTCCGCGCCGATCAGGTCGTGCACGGCAAGTCCTCGCTCGTCCACCACGACGGACGCGGAGTGTTCGCCGGGCTTCCCTCGCCGCTGGTCTGCGCGCGCTACCACTCGCTGGTCGTCGAGGACGTCCCCGACGGGCTCGAGGTCACCGCGCGCACGGGCTCGGGCATCGTGATGGGGCTGCGGCACCGCACCCTGCCGGTGGAGGGCGTCCAGATCCATCCCGAGTCGATCCTCACCTCGCGCGGTCACGACCTGCTCGCGAGCTTCCTGCGCCGCTGACCCGTTTGGCATGATGGGGGCACGGCCTGCGCAGGCCGCCGGACGAGTGGAGTCGTACCCGGATCGCGACAAGACGGCCACGAAGGAGCGCGTCATGTCCTGGATCGTCCTGGTCGTCTCAGGTGTCTTCGAAGCCGTGTGGGCCACCGCCCTGGGCCGCAGCGAGGGCTTCACGAAGCTGGTCCCGTCGGTCGTCTTCGCCGGCGCCCTCGTCATCAGCATGGGCGGGCTCGCGTGGGCCATGCGCGAGCTGCCGATCGGCACGTCCTATGCCGTGTGGGTGGGCATCGGTGCCGTCCTCACGGTGGCGTTCGCGATGGTGACGGGGACCGAGCCCGTCTCGCTCACCAAGATCCTGCTGATCGGCGGACTCATCGGGTGCATCGTCGGCCTCAAGATGGCGCACTGACCGGGCGCGGACTCGCGCACGCGCGGACCCGCCCGGCTGGCCGGGCCGACTAGGCTGGCTCGCGTGTACGAAAGCGTGATCCAGGACCTCATCGACGAGCTCGGACGACTGCCGGGCATCGGCCCGAAGAGCGCCCAGCGGATCGCCTTCCACCTGCTCGACGCCGACCCCGACGACGTCAAGCGCTTCGCCCAGACCCTCGTGGACGCCAAGACCAAGGTGCTCTTCTGCAGCGTGTGCGGCAACGTCACCGTCGACACCACGTGCCGGATCTGCTCCGACCCGCGGCGCGACGAGACCGTCCTGTGCGTCGTCGAGGAGAGCAAGGACGTCATCGCGATCGAGCGCACGCGCGAGTTCCGCGGCCGGTACCACGTGCTGGGCGGTGCGATCAGCCCGATCGCGGGCATCGGGCCCGACCAGTTGCGCATCAAGGAGCTGCTCGGTCGCCTGCAGGACGGCACCGTCACCGAGGTCATCATCGCGACCGACCCGAACCTCGAGGGCGAGGCGACCGCGACCTACCTCATGCGGATGCTGGTGCCGATCGGCCTCAGGGTCACCAAGCTCGCGAGCGGCCTGCCCGTCGGCGGCGACCTCGAGTACGCCGACGAGGTCACCCTCGGTCGCGCGTTCGAGGGCCGCACGTCGGTCGGCTGAACGTGACGGTTTCCCCGGTTAAGCGGGGAAACTGGCACTTCACGAGGATCGCAACCCTCGTGAAGTGACAGAAAACCTACTTAACCGGGGAAACTTCGCCCCGTCCACGCGACGGACTCGAAGGCCGGGCGCCGGGGCGCTCGTCTAGACTGGCGAGGGCGCAGCGTGGCGTCCTCCCGCTGTGTTCGCAAGTTCCCAGAGCAAGGATCTTCCATGGGCATCGTCGTGCAGAAGTACGGCGGCTCGTCGGTGGCCGACGCCACCAGCATCAAACGAGTCGCCCAACGCATCGTGGCGACCAAGAAAGCCGGTCACGATGTGGTCGTCGTCGTGTCCGCGATGGGCGACACGACCGACGAGCTGATCGATCTCGCCAACCAGGTGTCGCCGCTGCCCCCGGGCCGCGAGCTCGACATGCTGCTGACCGCCGGCGAGCGCATCTCGATGGCGCTGCTGGCGATGGCGATCGAGACGCTCGGCCAGGAGGCTCGCAGCTTCACCGGCTCGCAGGCCGGCGTGCTGACGGACGACGTCCACGGCAAGGCCAAGATCATCGACGTCACGCCCGGCCGCCTGCAGTCCGCGATCGACGACGGTGCAATCGTCATCGTCGCCGGGTTCCAGGGCGTGTCGCAGACGACGAAGGACATCACCACGCTCGGTCGCGGCGGCTCGGACACGACCGCCGTCGCGCTGGCCGCCGCGTTGAACGCCGACGTCTGCGAGATCTACACCGACGTCGACGGCATCTTCACCGCCGACCCGCGGATCGTGGCCGAGGCCACCCGCATCCCGGCGATCTCCTACGAGGAGACGCTCGAGATGGCGGCCAACGGCGCCAAGATCCTGCACCTGCGCTGCGTCGAGTACGCACGCCGCAACAACATGCCCATCCACGTCCGGTCGTCGTTCAGCGACAAGACCGGCACGTGGGTCGTGGCCGCCGAAGACGTCAGCAAGCACACGGAAGAAGGACAGGCGATGGAGCACGCGATCATCTCCGGGGTCGCTCACGACCGCAGCGAGGCCAAGATCACGGTCGTCGGCGTCCCCGACAAGGTCGGCTACGCCGCCGCGGTCCTGCGCGCCCTCGCCGAGGCCCGGATCAACATCGACATGATCGTCCAGAACGTGTCGGCCGCCGCGACCGCGCTGACCGACATCTCCTTCAGCCTGCCGCGCGATGACGGCCAGGCCGCGATGACCGCGCTGGCCCGGCTCAAGGATCAGATCGGCTTCGAGCGCCTGCAGTACGACGACAGCATCGGCAAGGTCTCGATCGTCGGCGCCGGCATGCGCTCGCAACCCGGCATCACCGCCACGTTCTTCGAGGCCCTCGCCGCCGCGGGCGTCAACATCGGCATGATCTCCACCTCCGAGATCCGCATCTCCGTGGTGGTCGCCGAGAACGAGGTCGATGCCGCCGTCAACGCCGCCCACGAGGCGTTCGGCCTGGGCACCGAAGACACCGAGGCCGTGGTGTACGGAGGGACCGGACGATGACCAGGATCGCAGTGGTGGGTGCGACCGGACAGGTCGGCACCGTCATGCGTCAGCTGCTCGAGGACCGCGACTTCCCCGCCGAGTCGGTGCGCTTCTTCGCGTCCGCCCGTTCGGCCGGCAAGACGCTGCCGTTCCGCGGCCAGGAGATCGTCGTCGAGGACACCGCCACGGCGGACGTGTCCGACCTCGACATCGCGCTGTTCAGCGCCGGTGCCACGATGAGCAAGGTCCAGGCCCCGCGCTTCGCCGAGGCCGGCGTCACCGTCATCGACAACTCGTCGGCGTGGCGCAAGGACCCGAGCATCCCGCTCGTCGTGAGCGAGGTCAACCCGCACGACATCCCGGCGGGCGACGGCCCCCGCGGTCGCGGGATCATCGCCAACCCGAACTGCACCACGATGGCCGCGATGCCGGTCCTCAAGCCGCTGCACGACACGGCCGGACTGGTGCGCCTGACGGTCAGCAGCTACCAGGCCGTCTCGGGCTCGGGACTGGCCGGCGTCGAGGAGCTGCACTCCCAGGCGCTCGCCACCGTCGAGAAGGCGGACGCACTCACGCACGACGGCCACGCGGTCTCGTTCCCCGAGCCGGACAAGTACGTCGCGCCGATCGCGTTCAACGTCATCGCGATGGCTGGCTCGATCGTCGACGACGGCTCGCACGAGACCGACGAGGAGCAGAAGCTGCGCCACGAGTCGCGCAAGATCCTCGGCCTGCCCGAGCTGCGCGTCGCGGGCACGTGCGTGCGCGTTCCGGTGTTCACCGGTCACTCCCTGTCGATCCACGCGGAGTTCGACCGGGACATCACCCCCGAGCAGGCTGTCGAGATCCTCTCGTCGGCGCCGGGAGTCGAGCTGACCGACGTGCCCACGCCGCTGGACGCCGCCGGCAAGGACGTCAGCCTGGTCGGCCGGATCCGTCAGGACCGGTCGCTCGAGGGCAACACGGGGCTCGTGCTGTTCGTCAGCGGCGACAACCTGCGCAAGGGCGCCGCGCTCAACACGATCCAGATCGCCGAGCTGCTGGTCTAAGTCAGAGCGCGCGCGTGAAGTAGGCGCTCAGCGGGTCGTCCGTGTAGTCGGCGAACGGCGCGCAGGGCGTGAAACCGTGGCGCTCGTAGAGCCGGCGCGCGGGCGCGAAGTGGTCCTCGACGCCCGTCTCGAGGCTGACCTGCGCCCGACCGTGCGCCCGCGCCAGGTCGAGCAGGAACACCAGGACGGCCGCGGCGACACCGCGTCCGCGTGCTGCGGCGCTCGTGCGCATCGACTTGATCTCGGCCAGGCCGACGTGCAGCTTCAGCGCGCCGCAGCCGAGCAGGCGGCCGTCGTCGTCGCGCGCCGTGACGAACACGACGTCGTCGGCCTGCAGTCGGCTGAGGTCGAGCGCGTGGACGCTCTCGGGAGGCGAGGTCGCGTGCATCTCGTCAAGGTGCTCGGCCAGCAGCGCCACGACATCCGGTGCGGTCGGCGGCTCGACCGCCACGGCGAGCGTGGTGTCAGTGGGCACGGCCGAAGGCCTCGAAGTCGTCGAGCACCTCGGGGTTCTGCAGCGCACCCTTGGCCGCCGCCTGGTCGACCGGCGTCCCGCGCAGGATCTTCTTGACCGGCACCTCGAGCTTCTTGCCCGAGAGCGTGCGCGGCATGCCTCGCACCTGGTGCACCTCGTCGGGGATGTGACGCGGCGACAGCTTCGTGCGCAACTCGGTGGCGATCCGCTTCGTCAGGGCGCCGTCGAGGGTCGCGCCCTCGACGAGCGACACGAAGAGCATGAGGCGTCCGGCACCGCCCTCGTCGTCCTCGAGGTGGACGACGAGACTGTCGGCGACCTCGGGCAGCGACTCGACGACCGAGTAGAACTCGGAGGTGCCGAGTCGCACGCCGCCGCGGTTGAGCGTCGCGTCGCTGCGGCCGGTGATGGTGCACGAGCCGTACGCCGTGATGCTGATCCAGTCGCCGTGGCGCCACACGCCCGGGAAGTCCTCGAAGTACGCGGCCCGGTAACGCGATCCGTCGTCGTCACCCCAGAAGCCCACCGGCATGGACGGCATGGGCTGCTTGATGACCAGCTCGCCGAGCTGGTCGCGCACCGGCTGGCCGGCCGGGTCGAACGCGTCCACGTCGGCGCCCAGGGCGCGACAGGAGATCTCGCCGGCGTACACGGGGACGGTCGGCGCACTGGCGACGAACGCCGCACACGTGTCGGTGCCGCCGGAGACCGAGGAGAGCTGCACGCCGGGATCGAACTCGTCGTAGACCCAGCGGAAGCCCGCCTCGGGCAGCGGTGCGCCGGTCGAGCCGATCGCCCGCAGGGCGGACAGGTTGGCCTCGGCGGCCGGGTGCAGGCCCTCCTTGCGGCACTGCAGCAGGAACGGGGCACTGGTGCCGAAGTAGGTCACGTCGAGCTCGCCCGCCATCCGCCACAGGGCGCCGAGGTCGGGATGAGCGGGATTGCCGTCGACCATCACGACGGTCGCCCCCGACCCGATGCCGGACACGAGGTAGTTCCACATCATCCAGCCGGTCGTGGAGAACCAGAAGAAGCGGTCGGTCGGACCGATGTCGCTCTGCAGGATGAGCGCCTTGAGGTGCTCGATCGTGATGCCACCGTGGCCGTGGACGATCGGCTTGGGCAGCCCCGTGGTCCCCGACGAGAACAGCACGTACAGCGGCGTCGCGAACGGCACGCGCGCGAACTCGAGCGGACCGGCCTGGGCGGTGAATCGCTCCCACGTGATCGCACCGGCGGGCGCGGGCGCCTGCGGATCGAGGTAGGGCAGCCACACGACCGTCCGGACGCTGGGCAGCGCGGCGGTGATCGCCTTGACCTGCTCGCGCCGATCGATGTCCTTGTCGCCGTAGCGGTACCCGTCGACGGCCAGCAGGACGACGGGCTCGATCTGCTGCCAGCGGTCGATGACGCTCTGCGTGCCGAACTCGGGCGCGCACGAGGAGAAGATCGCGCCGAGGCTGGCGGTCGCGAGCATCATCACCAGGGTCTCGGGGATGTTCGGCGAGTAGGCGGCCACCCGGTCGCCCTCGCCGACACCGAGCTCGATCAGCCCCTGTCGGGCGCGCGCGACCTGGTCCCGCAGGTCGGCCGCCGTCAGGGTGACCTCGGCGCGGCTCTGGGAGCGCGAGACGATCACCACGTCGTCGTCGGCGCGACCGGGCAGGCGCAGCATCGCCTCGGCGTAGTTGATCCGCAGGTCGGGGAACCACCGCGCGCCGGGCATCGAGGCGTCGGCCAGCACCGTGCCGGCGTCGCCGTCGAAGGGCAGGTCGAGGTACTCGAGCCACGCGCCCCAGAACCCGGCCAGGTCGTCGACCGACCACTGCCACAACGCGTCGTAGCCGGACACGTCGATCCCGCGGCTGTCCCTCACCCACGAGGAGAACCGCTCGATCGCCGTCGTGCCCGTGGCGGGCGGGTTCCAGAGGACATCAGCGGGCATGGACGCAGTCTAGGTGTGGCCTGGGACACGCCGGACGAGGCCCGGACGTCACTGGGCGTCGGCCGGGTCCGTCCCCTCCGGTGCCCAGTTCCCGTGGAAGCCGGCCGGCACGCGCCCGGGCAGCTGCACCGCCGCGACGTCCTCGAGCGTGGCGGCATCGAGCACCCGCAGGTGGCTGCGGCCCTCGGCTCGGTCGTGCACGTATCCCAGCAGCACGCCGTCGTCCTCGGCGGTCCCGTCGGGATGCGGCACGAAGCAGAACTCGCTGGCCTCGGCGCCGGCGCCGAGGCTGCGCACCTGCGTGGCACCGGCGTCGAGGTCGTGCCTCAGGACGGTGTCGCCCGTGGCCCCGTCGTCGAAGCCGACCGCCCAGCCGTAGCGGTGCCGGCGCCCCGTCAGCCGCTCGTCGTGGCGGGGGAACTCCTGCGAGCGCTGGTCCAGGCTGCTCTCGTGGGCGCACCCCGTCCGCAGGTCGAGGGTCAGGCGCGTCATCGTGGCGGGCCCCTCGTCCGGGCCGTTCAGGACGGTCGCGAACATCCGCGGGTGCCGGATGACGTCCACCACGACGGTGTCGCCGTCCTCGTAGGCGTTCAGCGTGTGGAAGACGTAGCAGGGGTCGATCTCGAACCACCGGACGGTGCTGCCGTCGCCGTCGCGCGGGAGCAGGCCGACCCGGGCCGGGTAGTCGGGGTTCCAGCGGTACGGGAACGTGGCCGAGCCGCCCCCGCGGGCGATGCGCGCGATCACGGGCTCGGGCAGCGGGTTGCGGCCGATGACCCGGTTGAGCACGCCGCGCACCAATGGGCGGACGAGTCGGGGCACGTCCGCCGTCGCCGTCGCGATGTCGAAGGTCACGGGCAGGTCCAGGATCACGGCGTAGTGCTCGGTGAGCGCGAAGTCGTGCATCATCGGGCTGCCGTGCACCTCGACGTCGACGCTGCGACGGATCCGGCCGTCGGTGCCCAGCACCGAGTAGGCGACCCGGTTGCCTCGCATCCAGTTGTAGGAGACGGCGTGCAGCTCGCCCGTTTCGGGATCGCGGTGTGGGTGCGCCGCGTAGCCAGGTCGACCGGGCAGGCTGGGCAGGGTCCCGTCGAAATCGCACGGGCCGACCGTCTCCAGCTCGTGGGTCAGCTCATAGGGCGGCGCGCCGGCCTCGATGAGCGCCAGGGTCCGGCCGTGGTGCTCCAGCACGTTCGTGTTGGCGGGGAAGTCGAGGTGACCCGGCTCGCCCCGGACGGGTTCGTCGAGCGCCTCGGCGACCGAGGCCGAGCGCACCCACCGATTGCGATACCACTGCGCCTGGCCGTCCCTCAGCCGGACGCCGTGCACCATCCCCTCGCCCAGGAACCAGTGGTGCTGGTCGCCCGGATCGTCGATCGGGTTCGGGCCGATGCGCAGGTACCGGCCGTCGAGGTACTCGGGCAGGTGACCGGCGACCGCGAGGTCGGTGGCCGTGAGCTCCTCGCGCACCGGGGCGAAGGTGTCGCGCAGGTACCGATTCGCGGAAGCCGCAGCGGGTTCGAGGGTGTGCGTCATGACGTCTCCTGCAGGTGGGCGCCCGAGCCGCATAACGGTGTTATCGCTCGACCATAACGCCGTTATGCGATGCTGTCCAGCATGAGCTCCGACCCATCCGGCCCGGTGGACGTCCGTCGTCGGCTCCTCGAGGGAGCCGCGCGCATCCTCGACGAGGAGGGACCCTCCGCCCTGTCCGTGCGCAGGCTGGCGAACGAGGCCGGGACGTCGACGATGGCCGTCTACACCCACTTCGGCGCGATGGGCGGGGTCGTCGACGCCGTCGCGACCGAGGGCTTCCAGCGTCTCATCGACCACGTCGCCACGGTGGTCGTGAGCGACGACCCGGGGGCCGACCTGCTGGCGATGGCGGCCGCCTACCGGCAGAACGCACTCGAGAACCAGCACCTGTACGCGGTGATGTTCGGCGCCGTCAGCGTGCGCGGGCTCGGTGGCCACGGACCCGACCTCGGGGTCGCCCATGCCGCGTTCCGCCAGCTTGCCGACGCGATCGAGCGCGCGATGCAGGCAGGAGTGCTGCGGGCGGGCGACCCCTCGGCCGTCGCCGCGCAGTTCTGGAGTGCCCTGCACGGCTACACGATGCTGGAGCTGGCGGGCATGGACCAGGTCGTCGACGACCCTGAGCACGAGGTCCTGTGGCGCATGCTGTCGAACCTGCTCTCGGCCTTGACGCCGTAGGCTCCACAAACGCACAGGAGCCGCGATTCCAAGGAATCACGGCTCCTGCGACTGGGTCGGGGTGACAGGATTTGAACCTGCGGCCTCGTCGTCCCGAACGACGCGCGCTACCAAGCTGCGCCACACCCCGTGCAACCTCAGGAATTCTACCCGGTGAGGGTGAGAACTGTCGCCTCGGGTCGGCAACAGAATCGGAACGGGGTGAACGGCGACGTCCCGCACCCCGCCGAGACGTGCAGCCACGAGGCGTCGTTGCCCTCCGTCCGGTGCGTGTGCAGGCCGTTCGCGCGCTTGGTGTCGAGGTCGCAGTTCGTGACCAGGGCGCCGTACCCGGGAACCTGCAGCTGTCCCCCGTGGGTGTGACCCGCCAGGATCAGCTCGTTCCCGGTGGCGTTGAAGGTGTCCAGGACGCGCAGGTAGGGCGCGTGCGCCACGCCGATCCGCAGGTCGGCCGATGCGTCCGCAGGCGTCGGATCGAGCCGGTCGTACCGCAGGTGGGGGTCGTCGACGCCCGTGAACGCGAGGCGGGTGCCGTTCACGGTCAGCTCGCCCCGGGCGTTGTTGAGGTCCAGCCACCCGCCGCTCGACAGCTCGGCTCGCAGGAGCTCGTACGGCAGGTCCTTCTCGCGCTCCCACTCGCCGCCCCGGTCGACCCCGGTCCCCCCGCTCAGGTAGGCGGCCGGGTTCTTGCGGTGCGGCGCGAAGTAGTCGTTCGAGCCGAAGACGAAGGCGCCGGGAACCTCCAGCAGGGGTCCGAGGTCCTGGACGAGCGGGCCCACCGAGCCGTGGTGTGCGAGGTTGTCGCCGGTGTCGATCACCAGGTCCGGCTCGAGGTTCGCGAGGGACCGGAGCCACGCGCGCTTGGGCGCCTGGTCCGGCACGAGGTGGATGTCCGACAGGTGCAGCACGCGGATCGGGTCCCGCCCGGCCGGCAGCGCCGGAACGGTGAGCTCGCGCACGACGAAGCGACGGGTGGCCTCGACGTACGAGTACGCCAACGTGCCCAGGCCCAGCGCGGTCGTGGCGGTCAGCAGGCGGCCCAGTCGCATGCGGGCCAGCCTAGCCACTCCGCTCAGATCCAGCCGTGCTCGTAGGCGTGCTCGGCGGCCTCGTGACGCGAGGACGTGCCGGTCTTGGTCATGGCGCTGGAGAGGTAGTTGCGCACCGTGCCCTCGGCCAGGTGGAGGGTCGTGGCGATGTCCGCGACCGCCGCGTGCCGCCGGGTCAGGCGCAGCGCGTCCAGCTCGCGCTCGGACAGCGGACAGGCCTCCGCGTCCAGGGCGGCCGCTGCCACCTCGGAGTCGACGTAGCGCCTGCCCGCGGCGACCTCGCGGATCACCTGTGCGAGCGCCGAGACCGGACTGGACTTGGGCACGAAGCCGGCGATCCCCGCGGCCATCGCGCGGCGCAGCACGCCGGGCCGCGCGTGACGGGTCATCAGGACCGAGCGGATGGGCGCCTCGATCTGGGTCGCCACCTCGATCCCGTCGGTCGGGGGCATCTCGAGGTCGAGCAGGACGACGTCGGGCCGCTGGTCCCTCACGAGGTCGAGGCCGTCCGCGCCGTTGGCCGCCTCGCCGACCACGTCGAGGTCCTCCTCGAGCGCGAGCAGGGCCACGATCGCACTGCGGATCATCTCCTCGTCGTCGACCACGACGACCCGGATCACAGCTGGACCTCGAGCGTGAAGCGGTCGCCCTCGCGAGCGACCGCCAGGCGGCCACCGCCGGCGGCGATCCGCTCGGTGAGCGACGTCAGACCCGTTCCACGGCCCGGGACCGCCTCGGAGGCGCCGTCGTTCGTGATCGTCAACCGATCCGGCGTCGCGACGATCTGCACGCGCGTCGCGTCGCTGTGGCGCAGGACGTTGGTGGTGGCCTCGCGCAGGGCCAGGGCGAACAGTGGCTCGTCGAGCCCGTCGGGGCACTCGACGGTGACGGCCGCCCCCGCAGCCTCGAGCACCGCGGCGGCGTTCGCCATCTCCTCGCGCAGGCTCGTGCGCCGGTAGCCGCGGACGATCTCCTTCGTCTCGGCGATGGCGGTGCGCGCGATCAGCTGGACCTCGCCCATCGCCGCTCGGGCGGCCTCGGGATCGCGATCGAGCTGGCGCTCGGCGAGCTCCGCCTTCAGCGCGATGACCTGGAGGTGGTGGCCCTGCACGTCGTGCAGGTCGGCAGCCAGCCGCAGGCGCTCGCGGACGGCCGCCAGGTCGGCCTCCGCCTCGCCGCTGGACCTCACCTGCAGCATGAGCTGCCACAGCCAGACCTGGAAGATCACGACGACGGGCAGGAACGCGACCAAGAACCCGATCGCGTAGGCGCCGCTCCAGTCCAGCGCCCGCAGGCCGTCGAGGCCACCGATCGCGTACACACCACAGATCAACACCAGCGCGACGGGCAACACCGCGTTGCGCTGCGACCGCGGAAGGTCGATCGCGATGAGGCAGACGACGACCCACGGCACCAGCACGATGCCGACCGGGAAGTCGGGGCCGATCCAGGCCAGCGGCAGCACGAGCAGGGCCGGAGCCAGGAGCCGCAGGCGCTCGTGCCGGCTCATCCGGTCGTGGCCCAGCCCAGACTGGGCAGCGCCGATCAACGGCCGGCACGAGAACCACGTCACTGCGGCGATCACCAGCAACAGTGCGGCGTTCCGCACGACGGCGGTGCCCTGCATGAGGTCGACGGCGCTGCGGGCGACCGGCCCGGCGAAACCCATCACGACGTACAACCACAGGCTGGAAGCCGTGTAGCGCCACGTCGCGACGAAGCCGTCGGGGTTCGGTCTCACGGGCTCGACGGTATCCGAGACGACGCATGACAGATGTCACGAGATGTCGTGAGACGGCACTCTGGTCCGGACCCGTCGCGCCACGCGAGGGTGGAGGCATGGAGACCAACGACACGACCGTGATCGAGGCCCGGGGACTCACGTGCTCGTACGGCGACTTCACCGCCGTCCGGGACCTGGACCTGACGGTGCACCGTGGTGAGCTGTTCGCCCTGCTCGGCACGAACGGCGCGGGCAAGACCACGACCATGGAGACCCTGGAGGGGCACCGCGCGGCCGACGGAGGCGAGGTGCGCATCCTGGGCCTGGACCCCGTCGGCGAACGCGCCACCCTGCGGCCGCGGGTCGGGATCATGCTGCAGGAGTCCGGCTTCGCCGGCGACCTGACCGTGCGCGAGACCGTCGACCTGTGGGCGAGCCTGACGACGAATCCCGGTCCGAGCGACGAGGCGCTGGAGCGGCTCGCCCTGACGGACCGGGCAGGCACCCGGGTGGTCCAGCTCTCCGGTGGCCAACGACGACGCCTCGACCTCATCCTGGCGACGCTGAACCGGCCCGACGTGCTGTTCCTGGACGAGCCGACCGCCGGCCTCGACCCCGAGTCGCGCGAGTCCGCCTGGCGCTTCGTCGCCGACCTCAAGGCGAACGGCACGACCGTCGTCCTGACGACGCACTACCTCGAGGAGGCCGAGGCCCTCGCCGATCGCGTCGCGATCATGCACGAGGGGCGCATCGCCACCGAGGGCACGCTGTCCGAGGTGGTCGGCACCGCGCCAGCCGCGATCGAGTTCAGCATCGCCGACCGTCCCGGTGCCGAGCTGGACCGTGAGCTGCGCACCGTCGTCGATCCCGTCGGCCTCCAGATCGCGGCCGACCGGGTCCGGCTCGACGTCGAGGACCTGCAGACCTCGCTGGGACGCCTCCTGCACTGGGCCGACCAGCACGGCCACCGCCTCGAACGCCTCAACGCCTCGGAAGCCAGCCTGTCCGAGATCTTCGCCCGCGTCAGCCACACCCGACTGGAGGATGCCTCATGAGCACCATGACCACCGCATCGCCGACGTCCATCTCGCGGATCAGGGCCATCGCCGGATCCGAGTTCAGCCTCATCGCCCGGTCCAAGGCCGTGCTGTTCAGCGCGACGGCGCTGCCCCTGATGTTCGCGGTGTTCCTGTTCGTGCAGCGTGACGCCGCCGTCGAGGCCTCCGGCGACTCGGTCGCGTCCGTGGGCATGGTCTCGATGGTCGTCATGTTCTTCGTGATGTTCACCGTCTACATCACGGCCACGACGACCCTCGTGACGCGACGACAGGACCTGTTCCTCAAGCGGCTGCGCTCGGGCGAGTCCCCCGACCTGGTCATCCTGGCCGGACTGCTGCTGCCGCCCGTGGCGCTGTGCCTGCTCCAGACCGCCGTCGTGATGGTCGTGATGATCGCCCTGGGCAACGGCATCCCCGGCCACTGGTGGTGGCTCGTCCTGGCCCTCCTCGGTCTGCTCGCAGCCTCCGTGACCGCGGCCACGGCGACCGCCGCCCTGACCCCCAACGCCAGTGCGTCTCAGATCTCGAGCATGCCGTTCGTGGCCCTCGCCCTCGGGACACTGATCGCCTCGCCCATCACGGAGAGCCCCTGGCTCGACCTCACGCCCGGCGGTGCCCTCGTGACGCTCGTGCGGGCGGCCTACGACATCGACGTGTACGGCAACGTCGGCGTCGCCGTCGCGGGCCTCGTGCTGTGGACCTACCTCGGGTACGACCTGACGAAGCGCCTGTTCCGCTGGGAGCCGCGTCACTGAGGCGAAGAGGCGTCGCGGCGGTGGGAGAATGGAGCCATGTCAGCTCTCAAGGACCGCCTCCGCGACGACCTCAACACCGCCATCAAGTCTCGCGACGCGCTTCGCACCTCGGTGATCCGCATGGTGCTGGCCGCCATCACCAATGCCGAGGTCGCCGGCAAGCAGGCGCGTGAGCTGACCGACGACGACGTGCTGACGGTGCTGTCCAGCGAGGCCAAGAAGCGCCGCGAGTCCGCCACCGCGTTCGACGAGGGCAACCGGCCCGAGCTGGCGGCCAAGGAGCGTGCCGAGGCCGAGATCCTCGCCGAGTACCTGCCCGCCGCGCTGAGCCCGGAGGAGGTGTCGGCCGTCATCGCCGAGGCCATCGACCAGACCGGTGCCGCCGGTGAGGGCATGAAGGCCATGGGCAAGGTCATGGGCATCGTGACGGCCCGGACGAAGGGTCGCGCCGACGGCGCTGCCGTCGCCGCCGAGGTCAGGCGCCAGCTCGGCGCCTGACCCGGTCAGTCGTCGTCGTCCCCGCCACGGCCGCGACCGCGACCGCGATCGCGATCGTCGCCGCGCGAGCGCTGCGGCGGCTGGTACGTCTGCAAGGTCACGGAGTCGAACTTGGCGGGCGTGAGGTTCTCGGAGATCGGTCCCATCGCGGCCTTCCACTGCGGACCGGCCAGGGACGAGCCGCCCGCCTGCCCGAAGGTGATCTCCGTGCCGCGCAGGGTGGTGCCGGGGAGCGCCGTCGGCTGACCCTTGCTGTTGAGTCCGGCGATCGTCGAAGCCGCGACCAGCTCTGGCGTGTAACCGACGTACCAGACCGCCTTGGCGGCATCGTTCGTACCGGTCTTGGCGGCCGACGGAATCGGCAGGGCCGTGCCGTTGCTGTGACCGAAGCCGCCCGGCTGCTGCAGGCCGACGAGGATCGCGTTGACCTTCGCCGCGGTCTCCTTGCTCATGACGCGCTTGCAGTCGGTCTTGTACTTCTTGATGGTCTTGCCGGAACGATCGATGATCTCGGAGATCGGAGCCGGCTCACAGTACGTGCCGCCGGACGCGGGGGCGGCGTAGGCCGCGGCCATGTGCAGCGGGCTGACGTCCGTGACCCCCAGCGTGAACGAGGGCACGTAGCTGCCGGGCTCGCCCTTCTTCGTGTCGGGCTCGGTGATCGGGATGCCCATCTTCTTGGCCATCGTGACCGTCTCGCACAGGCCGACGTCGCGCTGCAGCTGCGCGAAGTAGGTGTTGATGGACTTGCGCAGGCCGCCGACCATGTCGAACGTGCCGGCGCCGGTGGAGTTCTTCAGGTTCTCCCAGGCGCCGGTGCCGTTGCCGTCGCAGTCGAAGTACTCGCCCGTGGGGATCGTCATCGTCTGAGGCGAGTTGTAGCTCTTGCTGGTGGGGATGCCCTCCTCGAGCGCCGCCGCCGTCGTGAACATCTTGAAGGTCGAGGCGCCCTGGAAGCCGTTCGCGTCGCCGTACTGCTTGGGCACGACGTAGTTGAGGAAGGTCTGGCCCTTCTTCTTGTCGCGGCCCATCGGGCGCGACTGGCCCAGCGCACGCACCTTGCCGGTGCCGGGCTCGACCAACGCCATCGCGCCGAGCGCCTTGTCGGTGGGCGCGACGTACTTCGACACGGCGTCGTTGACGTGCTTCTGCATCGACAGGTCGATGTTGGACTTGATCGTGAGCCCGCCGCGCTCGAGCATGGCCTGGCGCTGCTTGACGGTGTCACCGAGCGCCGGCTCCTGGAGCAGGTAGCGACGGATGTAGTCGCACGAGAACGCGGCGCTCGAGTCGACGCAGCCGTTCGGGAACGACGTGATCTTCAGGCCGATCGGCGTGGTGCTCAGCTGGTCGGCCTCGGCGCGCGTGATCTTGCCCAGCCGGGCCATGACGCCCAGCACCGTGTTGCGGCGCTGCAGCGCCCGCTCGGGGTAGACCCGCGGGTTGTGCTGCTCGGGGTTCTGCACCAGTCCGGCCAGGGTGGCCGCCTGCGACGTCGAGAGCTTGTCGGGGCTGACCGAGAAGTAGTGGTACGCCGCCGCGTTGACGCCGTAGGCACCGTCGCCGAAGTACGCGATGTTCAGGTAGTGCTCGAGGATCTCGTCCTTGTCGTACTTCTTCTCGTAGTTGATCGCCAGCTTGAGCTCACGGATCTTGCGCGCGGTGGAGACCTCGGTGGCGGCCGCACGCTGCTCCTTCGTGGCGGCCTGCTGGACGAGGGTCAGCTTCACCAGCTGCTGCGTGATCGAGGAGCCGCCCTGGGTGTTGCCGTCCGCCGCGTTGTTCATGAGCGCGCGCAGCGTGCCCTTGAGGTCGAGGGCACCGTGCTCGTAGAACCGGTAGTCCTCGATCGAGATGATGGCTTCCTGCATGACCGGCGCGATCCGCTCGAGCGGGACGTCCTGGCGATTCTCCTGGTAGAAGTACGCGATGCGCCTGCCGTTGGAGGCCAGCACTCGGGTCGTCTGAGGGTTCGGCAGGTCCTGCAGCGCGAGCGGCAGGTCGACGATGTCCTTGCTCACCTTGTTCGAGGTGGACGCCATGAAGGCGGTGCCGGGGATGAAGATCGCCGCGACGATCACGCCCGCGAGGACCGACAGCCACGCCAACGACCCGATCGCTCCCAGCTTGGACGCGGGCCGCGGTTCGCTCTCGGCGACCTTCTTGATCGAGTCGCTCATCTCGTGCCACGCCATGGGCACGAGAATACGGGAGTTCCGCAAGACGCCGGTGCAGCCCGATCACGACCCGCGCGCCGCCACTGGCCCGGCCCGGCCGGCGGAGCCAACGGGGCTGGAGTGACTCATCGTGACTATGCCCGAACTACCCGGACGAATCTGTCCGGTTCCACGTCTTCTCCCTAGGCTGAGAGCGCAGCAGATAGCACTTCTTCCGCCGGTCACGGGGACCGGGGGATCTCGGGAAAGGTCTCTGCCAATGTGGAACGAAAACTGGTCTCAGGACGCCGCTTGCTTGGGCAAGTCCGACGATCTGTTCGTCAAGGGCGCTGAGCAGAACCGCGCGAAGCTCGTGTGCAACGGCTGCAGCGTCCGGGCGGAGTGCCTGTCCGAGGCCCTCGACAACCGGATCGAGTGGGGCGTCTGGGGCGGCATGACCGAGCGCGAGCGTCGTGCTCTGCTGCGCCGCAAGCCCAACGTCCGCAAGTGGCGCGAGCTGCTCGTCCAGGCCAGTTGACCCCTAGCCGGCCCCGGGGGTACCGAGGTGCCGGCCGATCAGTCTCAGACCGTCGAGGTCGTGCACGTCCGTGTCGAGTGCAGGGACGGGAACGACCTCGACGTTCCTGTGTGAGGCACTGAACCGTGCACGCAGCCGGTTCTCCCGCTCGGCGAGGCGCATCCGCTCCGCGTGCACGTCGAGCAGCTCCGCCGTCCGGCGCTGCGCCGCGGTGCCGCTCGCGAGCCGCGGCGACGCCGACTCGGCGTCGGCCGCGCTGACGCCCGCCGCGTTCTCGTCGTGCACCCGGTTGACCACGAGTCCGGCCAACGGCATGTCGTCGGCCGCCAGTCGCTCGACGAAGTAGGCCGCCTCGCGCATCGCCGCCGCCTCGGGCGCCGCGATCACGAGGAACGCCGTCCCCTCGGCCTGCAACAGGGAGAACGTCGCCTCGGCGCGCTGGCGGAAGCCGCCGAAGAGGGTGTCGAACGCGGCGACGAACGTCTGCATGTCGGTCAGCACCTGGGCGCCCAGCACCTTGTTGAGCGCGCCGGTGACGATGCCGAGTCCGGCCGAGAGCATCTTGGCCGGACCGCGGGCCGGCACGAGGAGCAGCTTGATGAACCGGCCGTCCAGGAGCGAGGACAGCCGCTCAGGTGCGTCCAGGAAGTCCAGCGCCGACCGCGAGGGTGGGGTGTCGACGATGATCAGGTCCCACCGGCCCTGCGCGTGCAGCTGGCCCAGCTTCTCCATCGCCATGTACTCCTGCGTGCCGGCGAACGAGCTGGAGAGCGCGACGTAGAACGGGTTGGCCAGGATCTCGGCGGCCTTCTGCGGCGAGGCGTGTGCCTCCACGACCTCGTCGAAGGTCGTCTTCATGTCGAGCATCATCGCGTCGAGCGAGCCGCCGGCGGACGTGTCGATGCCCGCGACAGGCCGCGGGGTGTTGTCCAGCTCGACCAGCCCGAGCGACTGGGCCAGCCGACGCGCCGGGTCGATCGTCAGGACGCACACCGTGCGTCCCTGCTCGGCCGCGCGCAGGGCGAGCGCCGCGGCCGTCGTGGTCTTGCCGACCCCGCCGGAGCCGCAGCACACGACGATCTCGGTGCGACGGTCGGCGATCAGTGCGTCGACGTCGACACGGGTGGGTCGCTCGTGCGTGGAGATGTGCCGCTCGGTGTGGGGACGGCGGTCGCGCCCGTCCGTCGTGGGGCCCGGGCTCACCGCGCATCCTCCGCCAGCGGCGCGAGCAGGTCGGCCAGCTCCTGCAGGGCGCCCATGTCGATGCCACCGGTCAGCAGCGGCAGCTCGACATGGGGGCGGCCGCAGCCGTCGATGATCTGCTGCTGCTCGTCCTGCAGCTGCTGACGCTCGACGTGTCCCTTCCCATCGGCGACCAGCGTGTCCGCGGCGTCGCGCGGGAGGCCGGCCTTCTCCAGCACCGGCGCGACGGTCTTCGCGCTCAGCCGGCCGGCGTCGAGCGCCTCGATCGTGTCGGCCGACAGCAGCGAGGGCCGTTTGAGATTGACGACGACGTGGCCCACCGGCAGACCCTCACGGGTGAGCTCCTCGATCCCGTCGAGCGTCTCCTGCACGGGCATCTCCTCCAGCACCGTCACGAGGTGGACGGTGGTCTGCGGTGCACGCATCATCGTCATGACCGACTCGGACTGGGCCTTGATGGGACCGACCTTCGCCAGGCCGGCGACGTCGTCGTTCACACCGAGGAAGCGGGCGATCCGGCCGGTCGGCGGGGCGTCCACGACGACGGCGTCGTAGACGAACGGCGAGCTCCGGTCGCCGGTGCGACGGCGTGCGGCCTCGTAGATCTTGCCCGTCAGCAGGACGTCCCGGACGCCCGGCGCGATCGTCGTCGCGAAGTCGATGACGCCGAACTTGTCGAGCGCGCGACCGGCGCGGCCGAGGCGGTAGAACATCTGGAGGTACTCCAGCAGGGCCGCCTCGGGGTCGATCGCGAGCGCGTGCACGTGGCCGCCCTCGTCACTCGTGGCGATCCGTCGCTCCTCGTACGGCAGCGGCGGCACGTCGAAGAGCTGGGCGATCCCCTGGCGGCCCTCGACCTCGCACAACAGGACCTTCGACCCTCGGCTCGCGAGGGCCAGCGCGAGCGCGGCGGCCACCGTCGTCTTGCCGGTGCCGCCCTTGCCCGTCACGACGTGCAGGGGGGTCGAGTTCGCCACGGGTCGAGCCTAGCGACGGTCGGGCGAACATGTTCTCTGTCGAGGCCGCGCAGCGCTGCGGCTACAGTCGGCCCATGACCAAGTGGGAATACCTGACGGCACCGGTTCTCGTCCATGCGACCAAGCAGATCCTCGACAACTTCGGCCGTGACGGCTGGGAGCTCGTGCAGATCGTCCCGGGCATGAACCCCGAGAACCTCGTCGCCTACTTCAAGCGCCCGGTGGCCTGACATGGGCGCGGTCGTCGACCGGCTGGCGTCCCTGGGGCTCACCGTCCCCGAGGTCGCGGCCCCCGTCGCGTCGTACGTGCCCGCGGTCGTCACCGGCTCCTACGTCCACACGTCGGGCCAGCTGCCGTTCGTGAACGGAGCCCTGCCGGCCACCGGCAAGGTCGGCGCCGAGATCTCGCCCGAGGACGCCGCCGAGTACGCCAAGCTGTGCGCGCTCAACGTCATCGCGGCGATCGCCTCGGTCGCCGACCTCGACCGGGTCGTCCGGGTCGTCAAGCTCGGCGTCTTCGTCGCCAGCGCGCCGGACTTCACCGGGCAGCCCGCCGTCGCCAACGGCGCCAGCGACCTGATCGCGGCCGCCTTCGGCGCGGCCGGCTCCCATGCGCGGAGCGCCGTCGGCGTCGCGGTCCTGCCGATGGACACGCCGGTCGAGATCGACGCGATCGTCGAGCTGAGCTGACGTGCTCGTCCCCGTTCCGCCGATGCTGAGGGATCGCCTCGACGGGTTCGATCCCGCCAGTGCCGCACCGACCAAGGACGCGGCCACGATCGCCGTCGTCCGTGACGGTGATGAGGGCCTCGAGGCCTTCCTCATGCGCAGGAACTCGGGCATGGCCTTCGCGCCGGGCATGTACGTGTTCCCCGGTGGCGGCGTCCAGGAGGACGACGACGAGCCGCTGACCTGGGTCGGCCCGCCGCCCGAGGTGTGGGCCGAGCGCTTCTCGTGCACGCCCGAGCTCGCCCGCCGCCTGGTGGTCGCCGCCGTGCGCGAGACCTTCGAGGAGACCGGCGTCCTGCTCGCCGGCCCCGACGCGGACTCGATCGTCGACGACACGACCGACATGGACCAGGCGCGCGACGACCTCGAGGAGAAGCGGTACTCGTTCGCGCACTTCCTGGCCGAGCGCGGACTGGTGCTGCGGACCGATCTGCTGGGCGCCTGGGCCCACTGGATCACCCCGGCCTTCGAGCCGCGCCGGTACGACACCCGCTTCTTCGTGGCCGCGCTCCCGAAGGGCCAGCAGATCGACTCGGTCAGCCTCGAGGCCGACCACTCGCTGTGGGCCCCGTTGTCGACCGTGCTGAAGCACGTCGATGCCGGCGACGCGGCGATGCTGCCGCCCACCGCGGTCACGTGCCGCGAGCTGGCCCCGCTGTCCGCCGACAGCGTCCTGCCTGCCTCCGCCGAGCGCCGGATCTGGCCCATCGAGCCGCGGCCGGTCCAGGCCGACGGCCAGTGGTGGCTCGACGTGAACCGTGAGGAAGAGATTTGAGCACTGTCGTCACCCCGCGAGCGTCGTTCATCCTGGCGGACAACCCGGGCATCATGACGCTCGACGGGACCAACACCTGGATCCTGCGCGAGCCCGGCGCCGGCCGCTCGGTCGTGGTCGACCCCGGGCCCGACATCGCCGAGCACATCGACGCGGTCGTGGCCGCGGCCGGCGACGTCGCCCTCGTGCTCTTCACGCACCACCACTGGGACCACACGGACGCCCTCGAGCGGATCGTGACGGCCACCGGCGCGCCCACCCGGGCCATCTCGGCCGAGTACACGCGCGACGCCGACCCGCTGCGCGACGGCGAGACGATCACGGTCGACGGGCTCGTCATCGACGTCGTCGCGGCTCCGGGCCACACCCGCGACTCGGTGGCGTTCGTCCTGCCCCAGGACCGCGCCCTGCTGACGGGTGACATGGTGCTGGGTACCGGGACGACCGTCGTGGCGCACCCCGACGGCGCGCTCGGCCCGTACCTGGAGTCGATCCGCCGCTTCCGGTCGCTGGTCGCCGACGGCACGGTCGAGACGATCCTGCCCGGCCACGGACCGGTCGTCGCCGATCCGGCCGCCGTGCTGGACTACTACCTGTCACACCGCGAGGAGCGCCTCGAGCAGGTGCGGACCGCCGTGGCCGCCGGCGCGCAGACCGCGCGCGAGGTCGTCGAGACCGTCTACGCGGACGTGGACCCCGTCCTGTGGGACGCCGCCGAACTGTCGGTGCGCGCCCAGCTGGACCACCTGAAGGCCTGAGTCCGGATCAGGCTGCCGCCGCGATGCGGCGGCCCAGCTCCTCGACGCCGGGCCCCCGGAGCCGCGCGATCGATTCGGAGCGCCCGGCCATCGCCAGGGTCAGCTCGAGCAGCGGGCCCGTGACGGCGGGTCCCGAGCCCGCGGCGAACCCCGCGTCGTCCGCCGCCAGCGACAGGTCCCGGACCAGCGTGCGACTGTTGACCGCGAAGTCCTTCGAGGCGAAGAAGCGCGCGACCTCCAGCACGGCGGCCGGGTCCGGCACCAGCTCGACCCCCAGCGGCCGGACGATGTCCTGGCCGTGGACGACGACCTCGCCGAGCATCGCCACGTGGGCGCCGGCCGGGGCGGTTCGGCTGGGTACGAGCGCACGGAAGGTCGCAAGCGTCTCGGCCGGGGTGTCTACGCGGTGACGGCGGATGAGGCGGTCGTTGTGCCGGTCCGTGTCGAACCGGGCTCGCACGATGCTGGCGATCCAAGCCGATGTGCCCGTGCTCGCGGCGGCGCTCAGGTGCGCCACCACGTCTTCCACCGACCATCGCGGGCACCGCGACGTCGTCCGCCACTGCTCGGGACGCAGCGCCTCAAGGACCCCCAGCAGTCGAGCGCGCTCGTCCCGGATGAGCGCCTGGACCTCGGCTCGGTCCACGCGCTCAGCGCGAGCGGCGCTTGAGTCGCTCGAGATCGAGGATGATGACCGAGCGCGGCTCGAGGCGCAGCCAGCCGCGCGACGCGAAGTCGGCGAGCGCCTTGTTGACCGTCTCGCGCGAGGCGCCGACCAGCTGGGCCAGCTCCTCCTGCGTGAGGTCGTGGTTGACGTGGATGCCGTCGTCGGCCTGACGCCCGAAGCGCGAGGCGAGGTCGAGCAGCGCCTTGGAGACACGGCCGGGCACGTCGGAGAACACCAGGTCGCCGACGACCTCGTTGGTGCGGCGCAGGCGGCCCGCCAGCTGGTTCAGCAGGGCGTAGGCGACGTCGGGGTGCGACTGCAGCACCGGGTTGAGCGCGCTGTGTCCGAGGCTGCGCAGCTCGACGTCGGTGACGGCGGTGGCGGTGGCCGACCGGGGTCCGGGATCGAAGAACGAGAGCTCGCCGAACATCTGGCCGGGTCCGAGGATCGCGATGAGGTTCTCGCGCCCGTCGACGGATCGGCGGCCGAGCTTGATCTTGCCGTCGATCACGACATAGAGCTGGTCGCCCTCGTCGCCCTCGCCGAACAGGATCTCGCCGCGGCGCAACGTCACCGTGGACATGGAGGACTCGAGCGCGCCGGAGGCGTCGTCGTCGAGGCCGTTGAACAGAGGAGCTTGGCGCAGAACATCATCGGTCACACGGTTAGTTTCCCACATGGAAGCCAAATCACACTCGACACGGCTCCGGGCGTGTGTGCGTATCCCGGATACGGTGTCATCGTGACCCCTGCGACGAGTCCCGAGACGCCGCGTCCGGCGACTTCGCTCGTCCGTCGCGCGCGCAAGATCAACCGCGTCCTCGCCGAGACCTACCCCGACGCGCGGTGCGAGCTCGACTTCGAGGACCCCTTCCAGCTGCTGGTCGCCACGGTCCTCTCGGCGCAGACCACCGACCGCCGCGTCAACGCGATCACGCCGGCGTTGTTCGCCGCCTATCCGGACGCCACCGCGCTCGCCGGTGCCGAGCGCACCGCGGTCGAGGAGATCATCCGGCCCACGGGCTTCTTCCGGGCCAAGACCGAGAGCATCCTCGGGCTGTCGTCCGCCCTCGTCGAGCGCTTCGACGGCGAGGTCCCCGGCCGGCTGCCCGACCTCGTCTCGCTGCCCGGCGTCGGCCGCAAGACGGCGAACGTCGTGCTCGGCAACGCGTTCGGCGTGCCGGGCATCACCGCGGACACGCACTTCATGCGACTCGTCAGGCGGTGGGAGTGGGTCGACGAGGCCACCTCGAAGGACCCCGTCAAGACCGAGCACGCCGTCGGCGCGCTGTTCCCCCGGCGCGACTGGACGATGCTGTGCCACCACGTGATCTGGCACGGCCGGCGACGCTGCCACGCGCGCAAGCCCGCGTGCGGCGCGTGCCCCGTCGCCCAGTGGTGCCCCTCCTACGGAACGGGCCCGACGGATCCCGAGGTGGCCGAGGCCCTCGTCACCACCCAGGGGCCCGCATGACCGACACCGCGCACACTTCGCTGCCGGACTGGTTGCAGCCCCTCGCCGACATGCTGGACGGCGTCGAGGCCGAGCACCTGGCCCCCCGCTTCCCGCATCCCCCGCAGGACGCCCGCCCCGCCGCGGTGCTGATGCTGTTCTCGGACGGGGAGAACGGCCGGGAGCTGCTGCTGACCGAGCGGGCCGCCACCTTGCGCAGCCACGCGCGACAGATCTCCTTCCCCGGCGGTCGCCAGGATGACACCGACCGCGACGCGGTGCACACCGCCCTGCGCGAGGCGCAGGAGGAGGTCGGCCTGGACCCGCGCGAGGTCGTGGTCTTCGGCACCCTGCCCACGCTGTGGATCCCGCCCAGCAACCACGCCGTCACTCCGGTGCTGGGCTACTGGACGAACCCGGGCCCCCTCGAAGCACACAACCCCGCCGAGGTGGCACGCGTGCTGTCGACCCCGCTGGACCTGCTCGTCGACCCTGAGCGCCGGTTCAGCATCGTGCACCCGTCCGGGTGGACCGGGCCCGGCTTCGACATCGGCA
Source organism: Aeromicrobium sp. (assembly GCF_032084975.1). GTDB lineage: Bacteria > Actinomycetota > Actinomycetes > Propionibacteriales > Nocardioidaceae > Aeromicrobium. Next base: position 15,997 of record NZ_DAMDLR010000025.1, on the reverse strand, counting down.
CGGACGTCCCCCTGTGGGGCTTCACCGCCGGCATCATCTCCCGCCTCTTCGAGCGACTCGGGTGGGACCGCCCATGGGACGCCTCGCAGACCCGACCCCTGCCGGAGTGACGATGAACTGGCTCGACCTCGTCCTGCTCGTCCTGATCGCCGCGTACGCCTGGACCGGCTGGATCCACGGCTTCGTCTCGAATCTGTTCTCCGCCGGTGGCCTGTTGATCGGGTTCCTCGTCGGCATCGGCCTCGCGCCCCAGCTGTTCGGTGACAGCTCGGGCGACGCGACGTCGGCTGTCATGTCGATCGCCTTCGTCTTCCTTTGTGCGGGTGTCGGCAACTTCCTCGGCACGATGATCGGTCGCGCGGCGAAGATCCGCCGGGGCAAGGCCCGCACGGTGGACGCCGCCCTCGGTGCCGTCTTCAGCACCACGGTCGTGATGGCGGCGGCGTGGGCGCTGGGCTACGCCGTGAGCGCCTCGACGCTGCCGTACGTCAGCACCGCGGTCCGCGACTCGACGGTCCTGGCGCGGGTGGACTCGCTGATGCCGCGGCCGGCGGGAGACGCCCTTCGCTCGTTCACCGACACCCTGACCGTCGACGTCTTCCCCCACTACCTCGACCCGTTCGACACCGAGATCATCCGCGACACCGCGCCTCCGGACGAGCGCACCCTGCAACGGCCGGGGGTCAAGGCCGCGCGGGACAGCGTCGTGCGGGTCCTGGGCCGCGCGCAGTGCCACCGCATGATCGAGGGATCGGGATTCGTGATCGGTCCCGAGCGCGTCATGACGAACGCCCACGTCATCGCGGGCGTCGACGAGCCCACGATCACCCTCGGCGACCGTCGCCTGGACGCCCGGCCCGTGTGGTTCGACAGCGACCTGGACCTGGCCGTCGTCGACGTGCCCGGTCTCGACGGCACGCCGCTGCGCTGGGACACGACGGCGAAGGAGGACGACCCGGCCGTCGTGCTGGGCTTCCCCGAGAACGGCCCGTTCGACGCGCGGGCGGCGCGGATCCGGGGCCGCCTCGACCTGCGAGGACCGGACATCTACGGCCAGGGCCGGGTGTCGCGCGACGTGTACTCGATCCGGTCGCTGGTGCGGTCCGGCAACTCGGGCGGGCCCCTGATCTCGCCCCGGGGGCACGTGATCGGCGTGATCTTCGCGGCGTCGATCTCGGACGGGCAGACCGGGTACGCCGTGTCCGCGTCGGAGGCCCGGATGATCGCGCGCAAGTCCAGCGGCGTCGACCGCACCGTCTCCACCGGGCGCTGCGCGTGATGCGCGGGGTATTCGCCGCCCTCATGTGGCTCGTCGCCACGGCATCGCTCGTCGTGACGATCGGAGCCGGGTGGACCGCCCTGAACGTGCAGGACGAGGACGGGTTCGTGGCGATGGCGTCCCGGCTCGGGGACGACACCGAAGTCCAGGAGGCGGCGGCCGACCTCGCGGGCGAGGCGTTCGCGGACCAGCCGTCCGTGCCTGCCTCGTTCCACGATCCGGTGGCCACCGCCATGAGTCGCGCCGTGCTGCGCCTCACGTCCTCGGACGGCTGGGACGACGCGTGGCGCGCCACCGTGCGGGACACTCACCGCCGGCTCTACTCGGAGCCGACGCCCACCGACGTGCGGGTCGACGTCGCGCCCATCATCGACGTGGCGGTGGACGAGGTGAGCAGGACGATCCCGGTCCCCGTGCCCTCCCCGGACGAGCTGCTGGTCGTGGTGAACGAGGAGGACCCCGGCCCGTTCGTCGAGGCCACGTCGCGTGCGGGATCGCTCGCGCTGGTCGCGGCGGTCGTGGGTGCGGTGGCTGCGCTGCTCGCGCTCGTCGCCGCCCGGAGGCGCTCCACGATGCTCGCGGCGCTGGGCCTGGGTGCCGTCCTGGCCGCCGGTGCCTGGTGGCTCGCCGGACGCACCCTGCTGCCGTCCTTCGTCGACCGCAACAGCGAGACGACCGCCCACGGTCGCGCGCTCAGCAACGTGGTGACCGAGCGGGTCGTCGCCTCACTGGACCCCACGCTCCTGTGGGTCGCCCTGGTCGGGGTCGTCGTCGCCGGTCTGGGTCTCGCTAGTCGCGCGCTGCGCTCCTGATCCGGTTCCCGGCGGGCGGTCCCGGCTTCAGGGCCGACGGAATCTGACGGGCCGCGCCGATCGTCTTCTCGGGCGCGCGGATCTTCTTGAAGCGGCGCCAGGCGACGAACAGGAGCACGACGGCCAGCAGGAGGTAGAACGCCGTCACGATGAGGAACGCCCACGCGGGGTGCAGCCCGGCCATCGTGATGAAGTACGCGATCGTCACGGACGCCAGGATCAGCACGATCAGCAGCAGGAACGCCGCCACCGCGACGAGGGCGGCACCCATGCCGCCGGCCTTCACGCTGATGCGCAGCTCGGACTTGGCCAAGGCGATCTCGTGCTGGACGATCGAGGACAGGTCCCGCGTCACATCCGCGACGAGGCGTCCGATCGTGGGGTCGTCGGCAGGCTTGGTCATAGTGGTGAGCGTACCCACAACCGAGCGCGACGACCTCCCGTGATGGTCGCCGCGCTCGCCGTGGGTGCCTCAGTCGTCGTTCGCCGCAGGCTTCTTCAGGCCCGCGGTGATGAGCTCCATCACGGACGAGTCGGCCAGCGTGGTGGCGTCGCCGACCTCGCGGTTCTCGGCCACGTCACGCAGCAGGCGACGCATGATCTTGCCCGAGCGGGTCTTGGGCAGCTCGGGGACGACCATGATCTGGCGCGGCTTCGCGATCGGGCCGATCTCCTTGGCGACGTGGTTCCGCAGCGCGGCGATGTGCTCCTCGGTGGACTCGGCAGCCGACTCGCGCAGGATGACGAACGCGACGACGGCCTGGCCCGTCGTGTCGTCCGTCGCGCCGACCACGGCCGCCTCGGCGACGGTGGGGTGCGAGACCAGGGCGGACTCGATCTCTGTGGTGGACAGGCGGTGGCCCGAGACGTTCATGACGTCGTCGACGCGGCCCAGCAGCCAGATCGCGCCGTCCGCGTCCTTCTTGGCGCCGTCGCCCGCGAAGTAGACGTCCTTGAAGCGCGACCAGTACGTGTCCTTGAATCGCTGGTCGTCGCCCCAGATCGTCCGCAGCATCGCCGGCCACGGCTCGGTGAGCACCAGGTAGCCGCCCTCGCCGTTGCCCACGGGCTTGCCGGCGTCGTCGACGACCTCGGCACTGATCCCGGGCAGCGGGCCCATGGCCGAGCCGGGCTTCGCGACGGTGACGCCGGGCAGCGGGCTGAGCATGTGCGCGCCGGTCTCGGTCTGCCACCACGTGTCGACGATCGGGGTGCGGTCGCCGCCGATGTTCGTGCGGTACCAGACGTAGGCCTCGGGGTTGATGGACTCGCCCACCGAGCCCAGGATGCGCAGCGTGGACATGTCGTACTGGGCCGGGATGTCGTCGCCCCACTTCATGAACGTGCGGATGGCGGTGGGAGCGGTGTAGAAGATCGTGACCTTCTTCTCCTGGATGATCTCCCACCAGCGGCCCTTGTGGGGCGAGTCGGGGGTGCCCTCGTAGAGCACCTGCGTCGCGCCCTCGGCCGTCGGGCCGTAGACGATGTACGAGTGGCCCGTGACCCAGCCGACGTCGGCCGTGCACCAGAACACGTCCGTGTCGCGCTTGTGGTCGAAGACCGCGTCGAAGGTGTACGCGCACTGCGTCAGGTAGCCGCCGGACGTGTGCAGGATGCCCTTGGGCTTGCCCGTGGTGCCCGACGTGTACATGACATAGAGCGGGTGCTCCGCGTCGAACGCCTCCGGCGTGTGGTCCGGCGAGGACTCGTCGACCAGCTCGTCCCACCACACGTCGATGTCCTGGTCGAAGGCGACCTCCTGACCCGTGCGGCGTACGACCAGCACGTTCTCGACCGGGCTCTTGTCGCCGAGCTTCGCGATCGCCTCGTCCACGGCCGGCTTGAGCGCGGACGGACTGCCGCGCCGGTAGCCGCCGTCGGCGGTGATGACCAGCTTGGCCTCGCAGTCCTCGACCCGGCTGGCCAGCGCGTCGGAGCTGAAGCCGCCGAAGACGACCGTGTGCGGGGCGCCGAGGCGGGCGCACGCCAGCATGGCGATGACGGCCTCCGGGATCATCGGCAGGTAGATCGCCACGCGGTCGCCGGCCTCGATGCCGAGCTCGGTGATGGCGTTGGCGGCCTTGGAGACCTCGTCCTTGAGCTGGGCGTACGTGATGTCGCGGGTGTCGCCGGGCTCGCCGACGAAGTGGAACGCGACCTTGTCGCCCAGGCCGTTCTCGACGTGGCGGTCGACGCAGTTGTACGCGACGTTCAGCTTGCCGCCGACGAACCACTTCGCGAACGGGGGGTTCGTCCAGTCGAGGACCTCGGTGAACGGCGTGTCCCACGTCAGGCGACCGGCCTGTTCGGCCCAGAAGCCCAGCCGGTCCTCGGCGGCGCGATCGAACGCCTCGGCGGTGACGTTGGCGTTCGCGGCCAGCTCGGCCGGCGGCTCGAAGCTGCGGTCCTCGTGGGCGAGGTTGTCGATACCGGTCTGAGTCACGAGTGGGCCTCCTGGCGCGGGGGTGTGGGGTGTCGCGGATCACAACTGCCGACGACTTTACGGTGCCCCATCACCCCGCATGTGCGCCAGACCACACCGACGAGCGGCCCCTGTCGTGCGGCGAGCGGTGGGCGGCTGGAAGTTTCCCCGGTTAAGTGCGTTTCCTGGCACTTCACGAGGGTTGCAACCCTCGTGAAGTGCCAGAGAACCTACTTAACCGGGGAAACCGTCAGTCCAGCCAGCGACGAAGCTCGTCGGCGAGGCCGTCCTCCTCAACGGGCCCGGCGACGTCGTCGGCGACCGCGATGAGGTCGGCCGAGCCCTGGGCCATCGCGACGCCGCGACCGGCCCACTGGATCATCTCGAGGTCGTTGTTGCCGTCGCCGACGGCGAGCACGTCCGCCGCGGTCAGGCCCATCCGGCGGCACACCTCGTCCAGCCCCGAGGCCTTGGAGACGCCCTCGGGCGCGAGGTCGAGCCACGCGGTGTAGCCGATGTAGTAGTTCGTGCCGTCGAGCCCGAGGTCCTCGACCATCGCCGAGAACTCCTCACGCGAGTGGTCGGGCGCGCGGACGACCACGCGGGTGACGGGCTGCGACACCATGCGCTCGACCTCGTCGAGGATGATCTCGCCGGTGATCTCACCGTGGGGGAACGCGCGGTTGACGCGGTAGCCGACGCCGACCTCCTCGACCGCGACCAGCGCCTCCGGCACGCGCTCGAGCACGCGGCGGACCGCCTCGCGCGCGTCGAACGTGGTGGTGTGGACGAGCTCGAACGGGTCCACCTCGAACACCACCGAGCCGTTGCTGGCGATGCCCAGGCCCTCGCGGAAGCCCAGCTTGTCCAACACGTCGTAGACGCCGGGAACGGCGCGGCCGGTGGCGATGACGACCGGGATGCCCTGCGCGCGGATCGCCAGCACGGCCTCCTTCACGGACGGGCTGAGCTCGTTGAGGTGGTTGACGATCGTGCCGTCGACGTCGAGCGCGACGAGCTTCGGACGCCAGGTCACTCAGCTCACCCCGTTCCCGAGGGGCCGCAGGACCTCGCCGAGGTACGGGTGGAGCGCGGCCGGCAGGCGGACGGAGCCGTCGGCCTGCTGGCCGTTCTCGAGCAGCGCCACGATCGTGCGGGTCATGGCGCACAGGGTGCCGTTGAGGGTGGCGACGTGCGACGTGCTGTCCTCGCCGGTCGCCCGGGTGCGCACGTCGAGGCGGCGCGCCTGGAACTCGGTGCAGTTCGAGGCGGACGACAGCTCGCGGTACTTGCCCTGCGTGGGGATCCACGCCTCACAGTCGAACTTGCGGACGGCCGACAGGCCCAGGTCTCCGGCGGCCACGTCGATGACGCGGAACGGCAGCTCGAGCTTCTCGAGCCACGCCTTCTCCCAGCCGAGCAGGCGCTGGTGCTCGGCGGCGGCTTCCTCGAGGGTCGTGTAGACGAACATCTCGACCTTGTCGAACCAGTGCACGCGGAAGATGCCCCGGGTGTCCTTGCCGTACGAGCCGGCCTCGCGCCGGAAGCACGGGCTGAAGGCGGCGTAGCGCCGCGGCAGCGACTCGGTCGGCAGGATCTCGCCGCCGTGATAGGCCGCGAGCGGCACCTCGGACGTGCCGACGAGGTACAGGTCATCCTTCTCGAGGCGGTACACGTCGTCGGCCGCCTGGCCGAGGAAGCCGGTGCCTTCCATCGCCTGCGGCTTGACCAGCGCGGGCGGGATCATCGGCGTGAAGCCCCACTCGGCGGCGGTCGACATCGCCAGCTGCACGAGCGCGAGCTCGAGCTGGGCCCCGACGCCGGTGAGGTAATAGAAGCGCGAGCCGCTGACCTTGGCACCGCGCTCCATGTCGATCGCGCCGAGCATCTCGCCGAGCTCGAGGTGGTCGCGGGGCTCGAAGCCCTCGGCCGCGAAGTCGCGCGGCGTGCCCACCTCCTCCAGCACGACGAAGTCGTCCTCGCCGCCGGGCGGGGCCTCGGTCGCGACGTTCGGGAGCGACTTGAGCAGGTCCTCGAACGCCTTCGCGGCCTCGGACTGGGCGGCCTCGGCGGCCTTGACCTCGGTGCTGAGCTCCTTGGTGCGCGTCAACAGCGCCTGCTTCTCGTCGCCCTGTGCCTTCGGGATCTGCTTGCCGAGCTGCTTCTGCTCGGAGCGGACCGCCTCGAAGGTCACGATGGAGGCGCGGCGGGCCTCGTCGGCGGTGATGAGGTCGTCGACGAGCTGCGACGACTCGCCCCGGCGCTCCTGGGCGGCTCGCAGCAGGTCGGGTTCGTCGCGCAACAGTCGGGGATCGATCACGCTGCCAGCCTAGCGAGGCCGGTCCGGGCCCGGCGTGACGGCGCAGTCCTGACGGCGCCGTCGCCGGGGCGCCGATACCCTGAGTCGAGCACCCCGACGAGAGGAACACCGTGACGATCGACCTGCGCCGCGCAGACGGCGACCGGCCGCTCCTCACCCCCGCACTCCTCGCGATCGGGTCCGTGGTCTTCCTGGTCCTGGCCGTCATGGTCGCGACCACGTGGCAGCCGTTGATGGAGCTCGACCAGTCCGTCGCCGAGTGGGCCTACGACGTCTCGGCCCCGCGCGACTGGCTCGTGGCGCTGCTGGACGTCGTCGCGGCCGTCACCAGCAACTGGTCGGTCGGCGTGGTGCTGGCGATCCTGGCCGGCCTGCTGTGGTGGCGCAACGAGCGGCTGCTCTCGATCTGGGTCGTCGTCAGCGCTGTCCTGGTCCTGGGCGGCAACGCCCTGATCAAGCTGGTCGTCCGTCGCGAGCGCCCCGTGTGGGACCTGCCGTTGCACGAGATCGGCGGCTACTCGTTCCCCAGCGGTCATTCCGCGGGCGCGGGCCTGTTCTTCACCGTCGTGGCCCTGATGACCATCGTCCTGACCGGGCGAGGACTGCGCCGCCGCCTGCTGCTGGCGCTGTGGATCGTGCTGGCCCTGCTGGTGGCGGCCGACCGGGTCTTCCTGGGCGTGCACTACCTCAGCGACGTGACGGCGGGCCTGTGCTTCGGGACCGTCGTGACCCTGGCGGTGTGGCAGGTCCTGGTCAGCGGCCGGGGCCGCCTGCCGTCCGAGCTGGCGGTCACGACGGGCTCGGGCCGTCGTCGCGCCGCCGTCGTGCTCAACCCGAGCAAGGTCGGGGACGTCGAGGACTTCAAGGCCAAGGTGCGCCAGGTCGGCGCCTCGCACGGCTGGGACGAGCCGCGCTGGTACGAGACCTCGATCGCGGATCCGGGCCACGGTCAGACGCGTGCGGCCCTCGAGGCCGATGTCGACCTGGTGATCGCCGCGGGCGGCGACGGCACCGTGCGCGCGGTGTGCGAGACCGCCGCGCGATCGGGCGTCGCGATCGGCGTCCTGCCGCACGGCACGGGCAACCTGCTCGCGCGGAACCTCGACATCCCCGTCAACACGCGCGATGCGCTCGACGTCGTGTTCGGCGGACAGGACCGCGCGATCGACATCGCGTCCTTCGCCACCGACGGCGGCGACCGCACCTCGTTCCTCGTCATGGCCGGACTGGGCATGGACGCCATGATCATGACCGGCGTCAACGAGGACCTGAAGAAGCGCGTCGGCTACCTCGCGTACTTCGTCTCGGGCGTCAAGGCGATCACGTTCCCCCGCACGAAGGTCGAGATCACGATCGACGACCAGCCTCCCGTGACGTTCAAGGCGCGCACGGTCGTGGTCGGCAACGTCGGCTTCCTGCAGGGCGGGATCCCCCTGCTGCCCGACGCGCAGATCGACGATGGGATGCTCGACGTCGTCGTGGTCGCGCCGAAGCGGTTCATCGGCTGGCTGTCGATCGTGGCGCGTGTGGTCACCCGCCGCAAGAGCAACGACAAGCGCCTGACCCGGCTGTGCGGCCAGCGCGTGCTGGTGCGGGCCGAGAAGCCCGTGCCCATGCAGCTGGACGGCGATCCTGCCGGCGAGGGGCAGGAGATCACCGCCGAGATCCACCCCGGCGAGCTGCTGGTGCGCGTCCCGTCGGTCCTGCCTCCCGTCGTCTGACCGTCGGTCAGCCCCCCGGCACGATCGCCGTGATGATCGTGCCGTCGGCGCGGCGCCGGCCGGCCACGCGCGGCGGCGTGCCGGCGATGTTCGGGCCCTGGCCGTCGAGCGGGATCACGACGGGTGCGTCCGGCTTCACCGTGACGGCCTCGCCGCGGACGCTGATCACGGGATCGACGAGCTCGCCGACCCCATTCTCCTGCTGGTCCTCGACCTCGAGCTCGAGCTCGTCCTGGCGCACCGTCACGCGAACGCGGGTGCCCTGGATCGTCACTCGGTACGTGAGCTCGTGCCACAGGTCCGGCAGGCGCGGATCGATCGTGAACTCGCCCTGGTGGTCGCGGAAGCCGCCGAAGCCACCGACCAGCACGCTCCAGACGCCGCCGGTGGAGGCGACGTGGACGCCGTCGGTGGTGTTCTTGTGGCGATCGCCCAGGTCGACGAACAGCGCCCCGAGGAAGTAGTTGAACGCGAGGTCGCGGTAGCCCACCTCGGCGGCGATGATCGACTGCACGACCGCCGACAGCGTGGAGTCGCCGGTCGTGACCGGGTCGTAGTACTCGAAGTCGGCCCGCTTCTGCTCGGCCGTGAAGTGCTTGCCCTGCAGGTACAGCGCCAGCACCACGTCGGCCTGCTTGATCACCTGGAAGCGGTAGATCACCAGCGGGTGGTAATGCAGCAGCAGGGGCCGCATGTCCTCCGGAGTGTTGTCCAGGTCCCAGACCTCGCGCTCGAGGAAGTGCTGGTCCTGCGGGTGGACCCCGAGGGCCTCGTCGTAGGGGATCGCCATGTCCCGCGCGGCGCGCTCCCACCGGGCGACCTCGTGGTCGTCGAGGGCGAGCCGGGTGACCATCTGGTCGTAGGCCGGTCCGTCGCGCTCGGCCAGCCGGGTGACGGCCAGCGCCGCGGCGCGCAGGTTGAACCGGGCCATCACGTTCGTGAACAGGTTGTCGTTCACGACGGTCGTGTACTCGTCGGGTCCGGTGACACCGTGGATGTGGAACGTGCCCACCTCCTCGTCGCGCCAGAAGCCCAGGTCCAGCCACATGCGCGCCGTCTCGACCAGCACGTCGATGCCCTGGCGGATCATGAAGTCCTCGTCGTTCGTGGCGAGGTAGTACTGGGTCACGGCATACGCGATGTCCGCGTCGATGTGGTACTGCGCGGTGCCGGCGGCGAAGAAGGCCGACGCCTCCTCGCCGTTGATCGTGCGCCACGGGAACAGGGCGCCCGACTGGGACATCTCGCGGGCCCGGCGCCGCGCGGCGTCGAGCAGGCTGTGCCGGAACCGCAGGGCGTTGCGGGCGTGGTCGGGGTTCGTGTAGGTCAGGAACGGCAGGACGTAGATCTCGGTGTCCCAGAAGTAGTGGCCGCTGTACCCGGAGCCCGTCACGCCCTTGGCGGGGATGCCGGCACCCTCGGCCCGGGCGCTGGCCTGGGCCACCTGGAACAGGTTCCAGCGAATCGCCTGCTGGACCTCGAGATGGCCGGGGACCTCGACGTCGGACCGTGTCCAGAAGTCGCCGAGCCACGCGCGCTGGTCGCTGTAGAGCACTTCGATGCCCGCGTCGTGGGCGCGGTCGAGGGTGCGGCGGCACCGGTCGACCAACTCACGCACGGGGACGCCTCGCGACGTGTGATAGGCGACCAGCTTCGTCAGCCGGATGGTCTTGCCGGGCTCGGCGGCGATCCGGTAGGTCATCTTGGCCAGGTCGTCGTCCACGTGGACGCGCTGCGTGTACTGGTTCTCGGTCTCGAGGAAGTGGTCGGCGGCCACCGCGAGGGTCATGCCGCTCTCGACGGCGCGGTAGCCGAGTGAGACGCGAGCCTCCTCGGCATCTCCCCAACTGTGCTTGGGCTCGAGCACGCGGCGGTCGAAGCCCTCGGACTTGCGGGGGTCGTGTCCTTCGCCCATCGCCTTGGAGCGGACGTGGTACTCGTCCTCGCCGTCCTGGCGGTTGAGGATCTGCGACGAGATCGCGATCGGCGCCTTGGCGTCGAGCATCGTGACCTCGAACTCGAGCACCGCGAGATGCCGCTCGGTGAACGACACCATCCTCTTGGCGACGACGTGCACGCGCTTGTTCGACGGGGTTCGCCAGATGATCTCGCGGCTCAGGACGCCGTCGCGGAAGTCCAGCGAGCGCTCGTACTGCAGCAGGTCGGCGACGCTGAGCAGGAGCGGCTCGTCGTCGACGTACAGGCGGATGACCTTGGCATCGGGGGCGTTGACGATCGTCTGGCCCACGCGGGCGAAGCCGAATGCCTCCTCGGCGTGGTGGATGGGCCACGTCTCGTGGAAGCCGTTGATGAAGGTGCCGTGCGTGTGCGAGTCGCGTCCCTCGGTGACGTTGCCCCGCATGCCCAGGTACCCGTTGCCGATCGCGAAGAGGGTCTCGCTGACGCCCAGGTCGGTCTGGTCGGGAGTCGCCTCGATCAGCCGCCAGGGGTCGGCCGGCCAGCGCGTGCGATCGAGATAGTCCTCTTCGGTGGGCGCTTCGGGACGCCGGTTCACAACAGCTCCGCCAGGTCGCTCACGACGATGTCGGCGCCGTTGCGGCGCAACGTCTCGGCCCCGGCACCACGATCCACGCCGACCACCAGCCCGAAGTCGCCGGCAGCGCCGGCCTGGACGCCGGAGACCGCGTCCTCGAGGACGACCGACCGGGTCGTCGGGACGCCGAGCCGCTCTGCGGCGGCCGAGTACGTGTCGGGGCGGGGCTTGCCCGCGATGCCCTCGGCGGCCGCGACCTCGCCGTCGATGACGACCTCGAAGCGCTCGGCCACGCCGGCCGCCTCGATCACCTTGCGGGCGTTGCGCGAGCTGGAGACGAGTGCCGCCTTCACCCCTCGTTCCTCCAGCGCATCGAGCAGCGCGACGGAGCCCGGGTACGCCTCGACGCCGTCGGTGCGCAGCACGTCGGAGAAGTAGTCGTTCTTGCGGTTGCCCAGCGCGCAGACGGTCTGCTCGGCCGGGTCGTCCGACGGGTCGCCGTACGGCAGGTCGATGCCACGGGACTCGAGGAACGACTGGACGCCCTCGTACCGCGGCTTGCCGTCGACGTACGCGAAGTAGTCGTCGTCGCCGTAGGGCTCAGCATCCGGGTGATCGGCCAGGAAGTCGGTGAACATCCGGCCCCAGGCTCGTTGGTGGACCTCGGCCGTGGGGGTGATCACTCCGTCGAGGTCGAACAGGGCGGCGTCGTAGTCGTTCCAGTCCACGCGTTCAGCCTAGGGGCAACCCCCGCGCTCGGCGCGAACCCGCTGGGGCGGAAGTGGCGCGTTCCACACCGGTTGCGGGTCGCGGGTCAGCGGATCGTCACCTGACGGCTGACGAGGTCGCGCCGAGCGGTGCGCTCGGCGGCCGACAGCTCGCCGGTGGCCGCCATGGCCTCGTCGAGCTTCGTCGCGAACGCGGGCACGGCGGCGTCGAGCTCGTCCGGGCCGACGCCGTCGAGCTCCCACACCGGCACCAGCAGCCCGTGGGCGCGGAAGATGCCGATCAGGGTGGTCCCGTCGACGATCGCGTCGTCGTCGGCCGCCCGCAGCCGCGCGAACGCGTCCAGCAGGGGCGTCTCGTCGTGGAGCATGATCCAGCGCAGGTACGCGTGGTCGCCCATGTCGGTGACGTAGGCCGAGTCGGTCGCGCCCAGTCGCGTGGTGGGCGCGATGGTGGCGTTGGCCTCCTCGAGGGCCGCGGCGGCCGCACCGGACTCACGGTCCTCCGGCACGAGCCACCAGTCGAAGCCGTCGTGCAGCTCCACGTCGAAGCCCGCACCGGGATCGACGAGGTCCTGCAGGCGGGCACCCACCCCGGGCGGGGTCATCCGGATCGGCGTGCCCGGCTCGGTGTCGCCGGCGATCTCGATGACGTGGGCCAGGTCGCGGCTGATGTCGCCGTGGTTGTGCATGACCTGCAGGCCCACCCAGATCTCGCCGTCCGGGCGGACGAGGCCCGCGCCGGCTCCCGGCAGCAGGGTGCAGATGCGCACCGTGCGACCGTCCTTCAGCGTCGTCGTCGCGGTGGCCGACGGGACGAACTCGCGCAGGGCGACCCAGTCACCCTCGGACGGGAGTCCCTCGAAGGTGCGCGCCACGAACGGCATCCGCTGCTTGGCCGGCTTGATCCGTCTCGACTTCTTGCCCATGGCGACACGCTATCCGCCCCGGGGTGGACGGCCGAGGTCAGGCCAGTGCGAGCTCGGCACGCACGCAGGTGCCCTCGGACAGGTCGACCGACCACTTGTCGGCGACCCGGCTGATGATCGAGAGTCCGCGGCCGCCGAGCGAGTCCTCGTCGAAGGGTCGCGGGACGAGGTCGGTGCCGTGTCCGGCGTCGCGCACGCTGAGCAGCAGGTGGCCGTCGAGGATGCTCCAGCTGATCTCCATCGTGCCGTCGGCGTCGGGAGCTCCGTGGGACACGGCGTTGGCGATCATCTCGCTCAGCACGATCAGGGCGTTGTCGATCACCGGCAGGGGCGTGCGGTTGAGGGTGAGGAAGGCGGCCAGCTTCGTGCGCGCGATGCCGGGGGTCGACGACTCGAACGGCAAACGGACGACATCGTGCCGGTGAACCATCAACCCTCCTAGCGGCGTGCCAGATCGTGCGACCGGGCGCCGGAGCGGCACGACGATCCTCAATCACGCGAACGTGAGTAGTACCAATTAACCATTCAACCGTCTCGGAGACAAGGCCCCTCCCGAGGTTACGCACCCCTCGCCGCTGCGCGGGTGACCCACCCCACGGGCCGCTCGCTCGCCCCGTCAGGGCCGGACCGGGACCCGGCACCGACTGCGGTCGATGGCGCTCAACGGCCCCAGACGCCCGGATCGCCGGGGTACGGCGGAGCGTTCTCGGGGACGAGCGGACGCACAGGCGTGGGCGCCGTCCGCGGTACCGGCGGGGGCACGGGCGCGGCGGACAGCTCGCCCGGAGGCGGGACGTACGGCGGCGGCGGCACGAACCGCAGGACCGGCGTCCTCGGCAGCTCGGGCAACGGGGGACGACGGCGCTGCAGGCCCCGGCGTCGCGCACCGAGCTCGACGAGCGCCCAGAACACCAGGCACATCGCGGTGGAGGGGACCACCTCGTTCAGCACGCCGGCTCCCTCACCGCCGGAGTCGACCAGGCCCAGGACGTCCAGCACCATCAGGACGACGTTGTTGGCGATGTGGAGCGCGATCGCGGCCTCGAGACCGCCCGTGCGGATCGTCATGACCGCAGCCACGACGCCGAAGAGGAAGACCGAGACGAGGCCCCAGAAGTCGTAGAGGTGACCCGCTGCGAAGAGCAGGCTGGTCAGCACGACGGGGATCGCGGCCCAGCGCGTCCACGAGCCGACCAGCTGCAAAAGGCCGCCACGGAAGACGTACTCCTCGGCCGCGGCCTGGAAGGGGACGACGAGCAGCACGACGGCCAGGGCGGCCACGCCCGCACCGTCGAGCGAGTCGACCCGGACCTCGTCACCGGTCCACGCCGACGCCAGCACCGTGAGCCCGAGGCTCGCGCCGACGACGGCGAACGCGAGCGCGCAGCACAGGCCGAGCCAACTCCACCGAAGGCGTCCCTGGACCGAGTGCACGTAGCCGACGTGACGTCGCCAGAAGATCGCGATCGGCCCGAGCACGCACGGGATCAACAGCGCGATCGAGAGCAGCTGGAACGCGAGGACGGAAGGACGGTCCAGCGCGATCTCGGTGCCGGCCAGGTCGAGCCAGGCATCCACGTCGACGCCGGCGACCAGCAGTCCCACCATCCACACGACGGCCAGCACGACCGACAGGAACCCGTAGGCGCCGATCCCGGTGAGGGCGGCGACGGGCAGGCGCCAGTGCTCGAAGTCGGGCGACTCGCGCGCTTGACGGTGGTACGGCGTCATCGCCTGAATCCTCACACACGCACGACGCCCCCGACCCTGGGGACAGGGCGGGGGCGTCGGAACGCGAAGGATTACTTCGCGGCAGCCTTGAGGCGCGAGCCGGCGCTGACCTTCACGCCGTAGCCGGCGGGGATGTCGATCGTCTCGCCGGTGGCGGGGTTGCGGCCCGTGCGGGCGGCGCGCTGGACGCGCTCGACCGAGAGGACACCCGGGATCGAGATCTTCTCGCCCTGGGCAACCGAGTCGATGACGAGCTCGGCGAAGGCGGTCACGAACTCGTCGACGTCCTTCTTGGTGCTGCCGGTCTTCTCGGCCAGCTTGGCCACGAGATCGTTGCGGGAAAGTGCCACGATTCTGCTCCTGAAATGGATTGATGGGTCGCTCGTCAGTCTAGGGACGACGCAGCGGCCCTCCGACCCGGGGTACCCACGGCGTGTCGCGAGATTTCAGCCCCAAACGGGTGTCGGACCGTCGACCAGGGTCGTGATCTGCGCGAGGTAGGTCCCGCGTGGGACGACCCTCACCCCCAGCGAGGCCAGGTGCGGCGTCTGCCACTGCGTGTCCACGAGCCAGTCCGGCAGCGCCGACATGCGCTCGACGAGGGCCACGAGAGCGGCCTTGGAGGCGTCGGTGCGGTGGTGGAACATTGATTCGCCCGCGAACAGCGAGCCGACACCGATGCCGTACAGCCCGCCCACCAGCGCGCCGTCCTCGTCGCGGGTCTCGACGCTGTGCGCATAGCCCAGGTCGTGCAGTCGCACGTAGGCCGATCGGATCGCGGCGTTGATCCACCGACCCGGTCGGCGGCGATCCGCGCAGGCGTCGATGACGGCCTCGAAGTCGGTGTCGACCGTGATCGTGAAGTCGCGCATCGACCGGCGCAGCGACCGCGAGACCCGCAGGTCGCCGGGCCCCAGCACCCCGCGTTCCAGGGGCGACCACCACAGCAGCCGCCGCCCGTGCGGCATCGGGAACGCTCCGCGCCGGTAGGCGTCCACCAAGGTCTCGGGCTCGAGGTCGGCGCCGCCGGCGATGCAGTCGTCGTCCGGCCACTCGCTCGGCTCGAAGGCCCACGGGGACGGCGGCAGGGGAACGGGCATCATGCGTCCAGCATCGAGGTCAGGTGGTGCTCGACGGCGTTGCCCCACTCGAGGACCTCCTCGGTGGTCGCCGTCGCGAGGGCGCGGTGCCACGTCACCGCGCGGTTCACCGCGTGCGTGAAGCCCGAGGCGCGCCACAGCTCGTCGAAGTGCGGACGCTCGACCTCCCAGACCTCGCACCAGGCCCTCGCGACGTCCGCCCAGTCGATGCCGCCGGTGTCCGTCACGACCCCGTGGGGGACGCACAGGACCTCGACGGCGTGGGA
Source organism: Aeromicrobium sp. (assembly GCF_032084975.1). Lineage (GTDB taxonomy): Bacteria > Actinomycetota > Actinomycetes > Propionibacteriales > Nocardioidaceae > Aeromicrobium. Next base: position 198 of record NZ_DAMDLR010000025.1, on the reverse strand, counting down.
CCACATGCCGTCGCCGAGGTCGAAGAACGCGATCCCGTCGCCGGTGTCGCGCAGGTTGTCCTGGTGGAGGTCGCCGTGCTGCCAGGTGGACGGGACCGGGGACTCGGCCAGGAGCCCACACGCGTCGGCGAGCTCGCCGCGCCGCGCCCGCAGCTGGTCCGCGACCTCGGGCGCGACCCGGCCGGTCCGCTCGGGCGG
>NZ_DAMDLR010000024.1:0-45217 GCF_032084975.1 Aeromicrobium sp. | reverse complement strand
TAGGAGGTGACCATGACCCTGCGAGTCGTGCTCTCGAACACGTCGGGCGAGCCGCGCCACGCCGGCACGCGCTCGTCCCAGAGCCGGCCGACCCGCGCCGCGACGTCCGCGGACGCGACGCCGTCCAGGAGGCCGGTGAACATCGCCTTGCGATGGGCGTGCGGGTCGCCGTCGAGCAGATGGACCGGTCCCGAGCCGAAGAGGGGGCCCACGAGGACGGTCGGCAGTGCGCTCGAGCGCTCGGTCCCGGGCTGCTCGTAGAAGAACTCGGCGGCCGCGGAGCCGCGGACGGCGGTGACCCGCTCGTGGGCGAACCGGGCCCGGACGATCTCGGAGCCTAGGCGCTCGCGCATCACCTCCCAGAAGCGGTAGCCGTGACGCAGCAGCGAGAGGGTCCGATCGGAGCCGAACGACGCGGTGGGGGCGAGGGAGTTGTCCGTGGTCACGTCGATCAGGTTCCCCCAGCAGCCGGCTCCATGCGTGTCGTTCGTCACGGCCGGGGTACCTCCCGCACGTGGACCGCCTCGCCGAGCTGAGCCGTGACGTCGACCAGTGCCGTCGGTGCGAGCTGTACCGCGACGCGACCCAGGCGGTGTTCTCGGTCGGCGACCGCGGCGCGCGCCTGATGCTCGTCGGCGAACAGCCCGGCGACCAGGAGGATCGCGACGGTACGCCGTTCATCGGGCCGGCGGGGAGGGTGCTGGACGAGGCGCTCGAGCGGGCGGGGATCGCGCGCGAGGACGTCTACCTCACCAACGCCGTCAAGCACTTCCGATTCGAACGACGGGGAAAACGCCGGATTCACCAGAAGCCCGCCGCCAGTCACATCGAGGCCTGTCACCCCTGGCTGGAGGCCGAGGTGGAGGTGGTGGATCCGGACACGATCGTCTGTCTGGGCGCCACGGCGGGTCGCTCCGTGCTCGGACGGCCGGTCACGATCGGTCGTGAGCGCGGCCGGGTGATCGAGGAGCTGGCGCAGCGCCGCGTGGTCGTCACGACGCACCCCTCGGCACTGCTGCGGCTGCGTGACCACGGCGACTACGACGCCGAGCTGGAGCACCTCGTGGCCGATCTGCGCCTCGCTAACACGGCCGATGATGCCTGAGTGACCGTTCCTGCACTCTGAGACGGGTGGGAGGCGTTGGGTGGCGCCTGCCTAATGTCGAGTCGGCCCATCTCACGAGGAAGGGCCCTTCCCCCGGAAAGGAACCACCCGTGTCCGACACGAACTCCCCGCTCATCGAAGCCCCCAAGAGCCGCGGCCGCGCCATCGCGATCGCCGTGGTCGTCCTGGCCGTGGTTGCCGGCCTGCTGGTCTTCGCCTTCACCCGCGGCGGCGGCGCCGGCGACGACCTGACCAAGGTCAGGCTCGGCACCGTCGGCGCGAGCGATCCGTACTGGAAGACGCTCACCGAGGAGGCCGAGAAGGAGGGCATCGACCTCGAGGTCATCGACTTCGCCGACTACGCCCAGCCCAACCCGGCGCTGACCGAGGGCGAGATCGACATCAACCAGTTCCAGCACATCGTGTACCTCGCGGACTACAACGTCGCGAATGACCAGGACCTCGTGCCCGTCGGCGCCACCGCGATCTACCCGCTGGGCCTGTACTCGCAGAAGGTCGACTCGGTCGACGAGATCAAGGACGGCGACACCGTGATCGTCCCCGACGACGACAGCAACCAGGCCCGCGGCCTGCTGATCCTGCAGTCGGCCGGCCTGATCAAGCTCAAGGACGGCGGCTCGATCTTCTCGACCCTCAAGGACGTCGACGAGGACGCCTCGAAGGTCAAGGTCAAGGCGATCAAGGCCGACCTGACGCCGACGTCGCTGCCCGACGTCACCGCGGCGATCGTCAACAACGACTTCGTCGAGAAGGCCGGCCTCAAGTTCGAGGACGCCATCGCGCAGGACGACCCCTCCGACCCGAACGCGGTGCCGTACATCAACGTCTTCGCCGTCCGCGCCGAGGACAAGGACAACGAGACGTACGCGAAGCTGATCGAGATCTACCAGAACAGCCAGAAGGTGCTCGACGGCGTCCAGGACGTCTCCGGTGGCACTGCCCAGTTGCTCAAGACCCCGGCTGCCGACCTGCAGGCGTCGCTGGCCGACGTCGAGGCGGACACCCGCGCCCGGGGCTGATCGCATGGCACTGGTCGAGCTGCGTGACGTCCACAAGACGTACGCGCCCACGAAACGCGGCGGCGAGCCCGTCGAGGCCATCCGCGGTGTCGACCTGGACGTCGCAGCCGGAGAGATCCACGCGATCGTCGGCTATTCAGGCGCGGGCAAGTCCACCCTGGTGCGACTCGTCAACGCGCTGGAGCAGCCGACGTCCGGGAGCGTGACGGTGGACGGCACGCGGCTCGACCAGCTGGGGGAGCGCGAGCTGCGCAAGGTCCGCCAGGGCATCGGCATGATCTTCCAGCAGTTCAACCTCATGCGGTCGCGCACCGTGTGGGGAAACCTCGAGTTCCCGCTCAAGCTGGCGGGGATCGATCAGGCCGAGCGCCAGCGCCGGATCTCGGAGCTGCTGCACTTCGTCGGCCTGGCCGACAAGGCGCACGCCTATCCCGAGCAGCTGTCCGGAGGCCAGAAGCAGCGCGTGGGCATCGCCCGCGCCCTGGCGACGAACCCGTCGATCCTGCTGGCCGACGAGTCGACCAGCGCACTCGACCCGGACACGACGCGCGAGGTGCTCGGGCTCCTGCGCAAGGTGAACGAGGACCTCGGCATCACGATCATCGTGATCACGCACGAGATGGACGTCGTGCGCACGATCGCCCACCGCGTGAGCGTCATGGAGAACGGGCGCGTCGTCGAGAGCGGGTCCGTCATCGACATCTTCGCCCGCCCGCGCGAGCAGGTGACCCGACGGTTCGTCGGCACCATCGTCGACGAGGTGCCGCAGGGGGCCGAGCTGGAGGCGCTGCGCCGGCAGTTCGACGGGCGCCTCGTCGTGGTCGACGTCGAGGGCCACACGAGTCAGTCCGACGTCTTCACGGCGCTCGGCAGCCGCGGCCTCTCGGTCGAGGTCGTGCAGGGTGGCGTGAACCGGGTCGGGGCCGAGGTGTTCGGCCACGTCACGCTCGCGGTGCGTGGCGAGGGCGTGGACGAGGCGGTGGCCGAGATCGGTCGCCTCGACGGCGTGGAGGTGCTCGGATGATCCGCACGGACACCCAGCTGCCCGAGCTGTGGCCGCTCGTCGGCGAGGCCACGTGGGAGACGATGTACATGGTCGCCATCACCGTGGCGATCGGCGGCGTCCTGGGCCTCGGCCTGGGTCTGGCGCTGTACGCCACGCGTGCGGGTGGGCTGTTCGCGAGCCGCGCCGCGTTCGGGCTCGTCAACTTCTTCGTGAACTTCTTCCGGCCCATCCCGTTCGTCATCTTCATCGCGGCGGTCCAGCCGCTGGCGCGTGTCGTGGTGGGCATCGGCATCGGCAACCGCGCGATCATCTTCGCGATGACGCTCGCGGCCATGTTCGGCATCGCCCGCATCGTCGAGCAGAACCTCGTGACGGTCGAGCCCGGAGTGATCGAGGCGGCCAGGTCGATGGGCGCGAGCCGCCTGCGCATCCTGCTGACCGTGGTGGTGCCGGAGGCGCTCGGCCCGTTGATCCTGGGCTACACCTTCGCCTTCGTCGCGATCGTGGACATGAGCGCGATCGCCGGCGTGATCGGTGCCGGCGGCCTGGGCGCGTTCGCGCAGCTGTACGGCTACCGCCAGTTCGACACCGTCGTGACGTGGACCGTCGTGCTGATCATCGTGGCGTTCGTCCAGCTCGGGCAGCTGCTCGGCAACACCTTGGCCCGCAAGGTCCTGCGGCGATAGCGGGTCGGCGGGCCGCCCGTGTGAGTGCGGTCCGCCGGCTGTTGCGCAGCTCGGTCTCCTGAGCCGTCAAGATGCGCGATGGCCGGGCCTGTGGCGTACTGGATGCCGGACATTTTCGAGCACACGTACGGAGGCACCACGATGACGGAGGCGATCCGCCGCCCGGTCTCGCAGTTGCGGGCGGGCGACCTGATCTCCCTCGAGGAGAACGGAGAGGTCTTCGTCGTCAGTGCCGTCTCGCAGCCCATCGGCTCCAGCCGGCTCGCGGAGCTCATGGACGCGCGGACGGGGCTGCCGGCCCCGTGGGTCCGGCTGGGGCTCCATGACGCGGTGCTCACGCACTCGGAGCGGGCGCGCTGGATCGCCGACGCCCACGGCGACGTCCTGCTGGGGCTCGAGCAGCTCCTGCCCGACGACGTCGAGGTCGTCGACTCGTGGCCGGTCGAGATCGACCTGCTGGGCCGCCCCGGTTGGGAGCAGCTGGACGGCGACGAGCCGATCGCCGCTCCCACCGCCGCCTGAGCGGGCCGATCGGGGTCACCGGCCCCACGGCAGGACCTCAGGCCGGCGTCGTCAGAGCACGTCGCGGGGGTCGAACTCGTCGATCGGGATGACCTTGATGCGCGGCAGTTGCACCGTGAAGGCGTCGACGTCGTGCTCGAGGTCGAAGCACTCCAGCCCGCGGGGCACGAGTGCGCTGAAGCGCGAGTTGCGGAACTCCTCGAACCCGAGGACGGCCACGCGTCGACGGCCGCTGACGAGGGCCTCGACCTGCGGGACGAAGTCGCCGTCGTTGCTGGCCAGCATGACGTCGTTCTCGCGACGGGCGATCTCCTCCAGCGTGCGCTGGATGGCCAGGTCGACGACCTTCTGGTCGGGCGTCCCCGACAGGGGGATGGGGCGGAAGCCGATCGAGGTGAGGGCCTGGACGAACGGCATTGGCAGGTCGGTGTCGACGGCGAGGAAGAACAGGCCCCGGACGGGCTGGTCCCACACGTCCTCGGCGAACCGCAGCAGCCGGTCCCAACGCGGCCGCTCCTGCGGCTGGGGGCGTCGGCCCAGGATCGACATGCCGAGCGTGGCGTCGATGTTCTCGCCGTCCACCAGCAGGTAGGTCAGGGGCCCGGGGGCGGTCTCACTCACGGTCCGACCCTACGCGGCCGGCCTCCGGCCGGGCGGCCGGACACGACATCGGGCGGTGGGCCACGGCGCTGCAGAGCCCTCTGGTGAATCGTCAGGAGAAGGGCCAGCGCGGTTCCGGCTCGCTCCCGGCGCCCAGGTCGCGCCGATCGCGGTCGGCGATGATCGCGGCCCGACGCTGCGCCGTGAGCACCCGCGCGTCCCCGACGCTGACGCGGTCCCGGGTGGCCGCGGACCACTGGAACGACCCCCCGCCGGCCTCCACCATCGTGCGTCCCACGCTCGTGAGCTCGCGATCGAGCCCGAACCACGTCGCCAGCTCCTTGGCGGTCAGCAGGCGACCGCGTCCCGGGCCGAGATCGTCGTTGGCGCGCAGGACGCCCCAGGCGACGGCCGCGGCGCGCCTGGCCACGGTGCCCCGGCGCAACGGTCGGGAGTCGCGCCGGGCGACAGTGGCGGTGAACCGGCGCATCGCGGTGCGGTGCTCTCGGGTGAGCAGCTGATCCGCGCACGCGTCGAGCAGGGGCAGGAGGTCCTCGAGCCCGGGGGCCAGCTCGTCGGGCACCTCGGTCCAGGCGAACGACTCGTCGGGCAGCGGTGTGGTGTCGAGGTGCTCGAGTGCGACGAGCCCGCCGACCAGGTCGGCCAGGTCCTGGAGGGGATGAGTCGCCTCGGCCGGCTCCGGGGGCCGGTGGTACGGCGGGGTCTTCCAGTCGAAGGCGCCCACGATGCACAGGAACTCAGGACGCACGCGGTCGATCGTCGTCGCGATCGCGGCCGTGACGTGTGGCGGCACGCGGTCGCGATGGGCGAAGGCGATGAAGTCGCCGATCAGGTCGGGGAGATATCGCAGCCGCTCGGGGTCGTCGAGCGGCGGCTCGGGGAACCAGCTCGAGAGAAGGTCGGCGACGTCGTCATCGGTCCAGCGCCACACGTTCTGGCCGCGCCGGACGTGGTGCTCGATGGCGCCCTCGAGCAGCTCGATGCACACGTCGTAGGGGTAGTCCCGCGAGCGGGGCTTGCGCAGGAACTCGTGGGCCGCGAGACGGGTCTCGTCGAGAAGGCGGCTCGAGGGGACGAGGGAGGCTGGAGGCGCGGCGGGCACGAGGCGCAGGTGGCGACGAGTCATGGGACCTGACGGTAGGGACGGCCACCGACAGCCGCCTCCCGCCATCCACAGGTGTGTCTCGCGCAGGTCATCCGGGCGTGCTTTGCTGGAGCAAATCGATCGCGAGGAGAGACCATGCCGTTGACCGGTGAGTACGCGCCCAGCGCGTCCGGGTGGGCCCGCAAGCAGGCCGAGACGTACGAGGCGACCGGTGGTCGCGAGGCGAACCTGCTCAAGGGCGTGCCGATCATCGTGCTGACCAGCGTCGGCGCGAAGTCGGGCAAGCTGCGCAAGACCGCGCTCATGCGCGTCGAGCACGAGGGCAAGTACGCGGTGGTGGCCTCCAAGGGCGGCCACCCCGAGCAGCCCAGCTGGTACTGGAACCTCAAGGCCGACTCGCACGTCGAACTCCAGGACGGTGAGGTGAAGCGCGACTACACCGCCCGCGAGCTCGAAGGCGAGGAGTACGCCACCTGGTGGCAGCGGTCGGTCGACGTGTGGCCCGACTACGCCGAGTACCAGAAGAAGACCGATCGCCGGATCCCCGTCTTCGTGCTGGAGCCGCGGGACTGACCCCCCCCGGACACCCGAGACGCCGTGCCGGTGACAGGAATCGAACCTGCACGCCCGTGAGGACACCAGGACCTAAACCTGGCGCGTCTACCGTTCCGCCACACCGGCAACGGGCCCCACCCTAGGACGCGCGTCGGCTCAGGCGGCCTCGAGGCCCAGGTCGCGGCGCAGCTTGGCGACGTGACCGGTGGCCTTGACGTTGTACTGCGCCAGCTCGATCCGGCCCTCGGCATCGATCACGAACGTCGAGCGGATGACGCCCTCGACGACCTTGCCGTAGAGCTTCTTCTCGCCGAACGCGCCGTAGGTCCCGAGGACCTGCTTCTCGGGATCGGACAGCAGCGTGATCGTGAGTCCGTCGCGCTCGCGGAACCTCGCCAGCTTCTCGGGCTGGTCGGGGCTGATGCCGAGCACGTCGAAGCCCTCGGCCTTCAGCCGGTCGATCGAGTCGCTGAAGTCGCACGCCTGCTTCGTGCACCCCGGGGTCATCGCCGCGGGGTAGAAGTACACGATGACGCGGCGGCCGCGCAGGTCCGAGAGGGACACCTCGCTGCCGTCGTCCGCGGGGAGGGTGAAGTCGGGTGCCTGGTCGCCGGGCTGCAGTCGGGTCGTCATGGGCACTATCCTGACAAGGCATCCCCGCATCCATCGAGAGGACTCCCGTGGCACGAACGCAGACGGACCCCGCCCAGGCGTCCCCGGACGAGATCGTCGACGAGCTCGAGGTCCTGCTGGGCCGGCTCAGCCGCAACGTCGACGAGCTGGTCGATCGGGTCAAGCCGGCCAACGTCGCCAAGCGTCAGGTCCAGGCCGTGAAGGACTACTTCGTCGACGAGGAGACGGGACCCAGGTTCGAGCACATCGTCCCCGTGGTGACCGGTGTGGTCGGCACGATCGTGGGCATCGTGGTGCTGCGCCGCCTGCTGAAGTGATGGACGGCAAGCTGCCGATCAGGATGCTGCACGACCGGCTCCTGGTCTCGCTCGACACCGAAGCCGGCGACCGCCGGTCGTCGGGCGGCATCGTCATCCCCGCGACCGCCGCGATGGGCCGCCGCCTGTCATGGGCGCGGGTCGAGGCGGTCGGCTCACAGGTCCGGGCCGTCGAGGTCGGCGACCGGGTCCTGTTCGACCCCGAGGACCGCGCCGAGGTCGAGGTGCGCGGCGAGAGCTTCATCCTGCTGCGCGAGCGCGACCTGCACGCCGTCGCGTCCGAGCGCATCGACGAGGGCCAGACCGGCCTCTACCTGTGAGCACCGGCGACCGGCTGCCGTTCCGCCGGTTGCGGCTGCCTCGCTCCGAGGTCTCGCTGCGCGACCGGGTGATCCGGGTCCGTCGCAGCTGGCGGTTGCTGCTGCGGCTCGTCGTGGCGACGGGTGCCGCCTTCGCGATCGCCACCCACGTCTTCGGCCACACCCAGGCGTTCTTCGCGCCGATCGCCGCTGTCATCACGATGATGGCGGGCGCGGGCCGGCGCCAGCGCGTCATCTTCGAGCTGGTGCTCGGCGTGGCCTTCGGCGTTCTGGTCGGGGAGCTGCTCATCCTCGCGATCGGGCGTGGCGCGTGGCAGATGGCGCTCGTCGCGGCGCTGACCGCGATCGGGGCGATGCTGTTCAACCTGACGGGCATGGCGCTCACCCAGGCGATCAACTCCGGAGTGCTGCTGGCGGCGGTGGTGCCGTTGGCGGGCTCGTCGAATCCCGCGATGACGCGGTTCCTCGACGCCCTGATCGGGGGCCTGTGCGGCTTCGTGATGATGCTCCTGCTGCCACGCAACACCCAGCGCGACATCGACGAGAGCCTCCAGAAGCTGCTGGACCGACTGCGCGAGGTGCTCGCCGGCATCGGCGAGGCCATGCGGACCGGCGACGCGGGGCCGGCCGATCGCGCCCTCGAGGAGGCGCGCGACGCGCAGGCGACGCTCGAGTCGCTGCAGGCCACGGCCATGAGCGTCAGCGAGATCGTGCGCCTCGCGCCCATGCGGTGGAGCCAGCGCGCCGAGGTCGAGCGGTACACCGGCAGCGTGAACGACCTCGACAACGCGATGCGTGACGCTCGGGTGCTGGCTCGCCGGGTCGCCTCGATGCTGCGACACGACGAGCAGCCGCCCGAGGGGCTCACGGCCGCGGTCGAGACCCTGGAGGAGGCCGTCGGCATCTACGCGGACGAGTTCGCCTCCGCGGTCGACCTCGAGCGGGCGAACGCGCGCCTCGTCGAGGCCTCCGACCTGGCGATGCACGCGATGGCCGTCCGGCTCACGGTCAACACCGCGTCGATCGCGGCGCAGGTGCGGTCCTTGGCGGCCGACCTGCTGATGGCCGGAGGGGTCCCGCGGTCGGCCCTCGACGACCTGCTCGACATCGACTGACGACAGGCGCGCAAAGTGATGCTCGACACGGGCATCCTCCGTGCCCTAAGGTTCAAAGGTCGCTCGCTCGAGTGACGCCCACGACCACAGGAGGTGAGCCCCGATGAAGAACACCACGTTTGCGTTCGCTCTCGGAACCGCCTCCGCAGTGTCGTTGTTGTAACTGGCTCACCCTCGCCTGTATCACCCGCCGCTTCGGACGCTCGTCTGAGGCGGTTTTTCTTTGTCCATCCATCCCCACGAATCAGAAAGGAGGCGCGTCATGACCACGACATTCCCCCACCTCATGCCCGCGAACACCACACTTCCGACACCCGTCCCGAACTTCGGGACCCCTCAGACGGAAGCGACCACGGGAGAGGAGGTGACCTCCATGTCGTTGTTCGGACTCGGACCCCGCCCGCGACTGCGCGCCGACCTCGATCGACTCGTGGTCCTGGAGCAGGTCAAGCAGCGCCGGCGCGCTGAACGCCAGGCGTCGGCCGTCTACAGCCAGGTCTGGGGCATTCGCGCCAACCGGTGACCACCGCACGAAACGCGCGAGGCGCGTGTCGAGATCTCTCTCGGCACGCGCCTCGCGTCGTTCGGCTCAGCGGCTCTGCAGCGCCTCGGCGTAGGCGAGGATGCGCTTCGCGTCGCGGATGTGCAGCTCCTCGATCATCTTGCCATTGAAGGTGGCGACGCCCTTCTTGGCAGCGGTGGCCTCCTCGAACGCGGCGATCATGCCCTGGGCACGCTCGACGTCGCCCTCGCTGGGCGCGAACGCCTCGTTGGCCGGGTCGACCTGCGAGGGGTGGATGAGCGTCTTGCCGTCGAAGCCCATCTCGCGACCCTGACGGGCCTCGGCGGCGAAGCCCTCGGCGTCCTTGACGTCGTTGTAGACACCGTCGATCACGACCTTGCCCGCCGCGCGCACGGCCAGCAGGGTCCACGACAAGGCGGTCAGCACGAGCGGGTTGCGACCCGGGACGTGCAGCCCGTACGTCTCGTTGACGATGTCGTTGGTGCCCATCACGATCACCGTCAGGCGCTCGTGGGCTGCCGCGATATCCTCGGCGTGCAGGAGTGCCTGCGGGGTCTCGATCATGGCCCACAGCGCGGTGCTGTCGGGCGCGCCCGCGGCCTCGATCGCGGCGACCAGGCTGCGGACCTGCTCGGCCGACTCGACCTTGGGCACCAGGATCGCGTCGGGGCCGGCCTTCGCCGCGGCGGCGACGTCGTCGTCGTGCCACTGCGTGCCGATCGAGTTGACGCGGATCGCCAGCTCGCGGTGGCCGTACTCGCCCGAGGCGACGGCGGCGCACACGTTGGCACGGCCCGCCTCCTTGGCGTCGGGTGACACGGAGTCCTCGAGGTCGAGGATCAGCGCGTCGGCGTCGATCGACTTGGCCTTCTCCAGCGCACGCTCGTTGGCGCCCGGCATGTACAGGACGGAGCGGCGGGGGCGGATCTCAGTCATGGTGGCTCCTCAGAGGTCGTAGGCCGCGGCCAGCTCGGGGTCGCGCTCGGCGAGGGACTTGGCCAGGTCGAGCATGACGAGGCACTGCTTGCAGGAGGCGTCGTCCTCCATCTTGCCGTCGATCATGACCGCACCGGAGCCGTCGCCCATGGCCTCGACGACGCGCTTGGCGTGCGCGACGTCCTCGGGGCTGGGGGAGAAGACCCTCTTGGCGATGTCGATCTGGACCGGGTGCAGGCTCCACGCGCCGACACAGCCGAGCAGGAAGGCGTTGCGGAACTGGTCCTCGCACGCCACGACGTCCTTGATGTCGCCGAAGGGGCCGTAGAACGGGAGGATGTCGTTCATCGCGCAGGCGTCGACCATGCGCGAGATCGTGTAGTGCCACAGGTCCTGCTGGTAGGTCTCGCGGCCGACGGCGAGGTCCTCGCCGGTCGGGTCCTGGCGAACGAGGTAGCCGGGGTGTCCGCCGCCGACGCGGGTGGTCTTCATGCGGCGGCTGGCGGCGAGGTCGGCCGGGCCGAGGCTGATGCCCTGCATGCGCGGGCTGGCCGCGGCGATCTCCTCGACGTTGGCGACGCCCTCGGCGGTCTCGAGGATCGCGTGCACGAGGATCTGGCGGTCGAGCCCGGCGCGCGCCTCGAGCTGGGCCAGGATGCGGTCGATGTAGTGGATGTCCTGGGCGCCCTCGACCTTGGGGACCATGATGACGTCGAGCTTGTGGCCGATCTCGGTCACCAGCGTGATCAGGTCGTCCAGCACCCACGGGGAGTCGAGGCTGTTGACGCGGGTCCACAGCTGGGTGTCCCCGAAGTCGGTCGCCTTGGCGATGTCGACGAGGCCCTGGCGCGCGGCCTCCTTCTTCTCGGTCTTCACCGCGTCCTCGAGGTTGCCCAGGATGATGTCGACCTTGGCGGCGATCGAGGGGACCTTGGCGGCCATCTTCTCGTTGCTCGGATCGAAGAAGTGGATCATCCGGCTCGGGCGGAACGGGACGTCGGCGCTGGGCTTCGGGGCCCCGACGGCCAGCGGTCGAAGGAAAGCACGAGGATTGCGCACGGGGACTCTCTTCCGTGGAGGTTCAGGGTCGGGGCCAGTATGTCGCGCCCCTCGTGGAGGGTCTCACCGGGCGTCGCCTGGTGGACGGGGGCGCGGTCCGACCGCCACTGCCCTCCACTTTTGGAGCACGTTTACCGCCGGATGGGCGTTTGGGGCGGAATCTCGTTCCAAAAGTGGAGGGGGCGGGCGATCGGCGGTCAGAGGATCTCGTCGACCGACTCCACGGGGCGCGCGAGGCGGGTGCCCTTGGCGGTGACGACGAAGGGACGCTCCACGAGGATCGGGTGCTCGACCATCGCGGACAGGATCGCGTCGTCGGTCGCGTCCGCCAGCCCCAGCTCGTCGTAGAGCCTCTCGCGCCTGCGTACCGCCTCGGAGGGGGTCAGCCCGGCGGCGGCGAAGAGCTCGCGCAGCTGCTCGGTGGTCCAGCCCTCGTCGGCGTACTTCACGACCGTCGGCTCGATCCCGGCATCGCGCAGGCGGTCCAGCGTCTTGCGTGAGGTCGAGCAGCGAGGGAGGTGGTAGATCGTCGCGTCCATGGGCCCGACGCTACTCACCAGACGCGTGGCAGCACGGCCACGGCCTGGCCGGGCTCGACCCCGCCGGCCGGAACGATCGCGACCACGTCGGCCTCCGCCAGGCCGCGCAGCATGTGGGGCCGGCTGGTGGTCGCCGGGACGAGTCCCTCCGGGCCGTGCTCGGCGGGCACGAGCGTGGTGCCGGCCCGGCCCGAGAAGGACGCGCCCGCTGTGGCGACCGACGCCTCCGGCAGCGGTGCGCCGGTGTGTCCCGCCACCAACGCGGGGACGAACGACAAGGCGGTCACCACGGCCGCGAGCGGGTTGCCCGGGAGCGCGAGCCACGGGCGTCCGTCCGGCAGGACCGCAAGGGACGCAGGATGGCCCGGGCGCATGTCGACTCCGCGGAAGCGCACATCGGCCCGCAGCTTCTCCCAGGCCGAGCCGATCGGGTCGGCTGCGGATCGCCCCGTGCCACCCGCGCTGACCACGAGGTCGGATTCCTCGAGCTCGGCCGCCTCGGCCACGTCCGAGGCGTCGTCGCGGACCCGTTCGACCCGGACGACCCGGGCCCCCAGGCGTTCCAGCATCGGCGGGAGCATCGGGGTCATGACGTCACGCACGCGGCCCACGGCGGGGATGCCCGTCGAGTCGAGTTCGTCGCCGGTGACCAGCAGCAGCACCCGGGGTGCACGGCGCACCGGGACCTCATCGTGACCCGTGGTGGCCAGCACGGCCAGACGCGCCGGCGTCAGGACGCGACCGCCGGCGACGATGACATCACCGGTCCGGGCCTCCTCTCCGGCCGGGCGGATGTGCCGCCCGGGCGGGGGAGTGGGACCACTGAGCCGGTCGCCGGACACGTCGCCGTGCTCGACGGGCAACACGGAATCGGCGCCCTCGGGTGGCACGCCACCGGTGACGATGACCCGCGCGTGGCCGTCGGGCAGGGGGCCCGACCCGGCGTCCAGCTTCCACGGGCCCTCGCCCGCGACCACCCAGCCGTCCATGGCGGAGGTCGCGGCGTGCGGCACAGGTCCCAGAGCGAGCAGGTCCGACGCGGTCGTGTCGCCGAGCGCATCGTTCACCGCGACGAGCGCCACCGGTCCCGGTGCGCACGCGGTCCGAGCGCGCTCACGCGCCGCGGCCCAGGGCAGGTCGCTCACCCGAAGTCCTCGGCGGCCCGCTCGGCGCGCTCGACCAAGGAGGCGAGTCCGTCGCGGTCTGCCTGGGCGAGACCAGCGGCGTAGCCGACGAGGAACGTGGTCAGCGGAGCCGCGGGACGCACGATCGAGTGCGCGGCGGTGCCGGCCAGGTCGAGGAGCGCCTCGGGGTCGGCGTCCGGTGCGATGCCGAGCTCGGTGCACAGGGCCTGCCACCACCGCCCGAGGACTTCATCGGGGTTGCTCATCGGCGTACTCCTTCACGTCGTCGGGGGTGTCGAGGTCCGCGCAGGCGGCCTCGCTCAGCGGGACCTCGACGGGCTCGAGTGGCCCCATCAGGGCCTTCAGCGGGCTGCCGGCGGTACCGACGCCGCGGATGACCGCGGCCAGGTCGCCGGCGCGGACGCAGCTGCACGCCCACTGGCGGTGACCGGAGGGATCGACACCGACACGGTTGCCCTCACCGGACCGTAGCGCGTCGACGACCAGGTCGGGCCGGACGAGGTCCCCCGCCAGGATCAGCACCTCGTCGTCCCGCCTCGGCTCCAGTGCGGCCAACCCGGTGGCCACGGCGTCGGCGGGTCCCCCGAAGGGCGGATCCTCACGCACCCACCGCACGGTGCGGGGGAGCGGGACGTCGCGCGGGGGGCCGACGACGACGACGCCGTCCACGCCGTCGGTGACGGCCGACACGACCCGTGTCAGGAGGGCCTGGCCGCCGACGCGGACCAGCAGCTTGTCCCGACCGCCGAGACGACTGGAACGACCGCCTGCGAGCACGATGGCGTGGACCGGGCGCATGCCCTCATCGTTGCACCTGGTGGGACCAGTGCGGTTGCGAGTGACCCCCGGTACCAGTTTGTGTTTGACCCATGGCCAATCCTCCAGACGGGCCCGCGACCGCAGCAGTGCTGCGGGCCGGCCGTTTCTTCACACGCTGGGACGAGTCGGACGACGGGCGGGCGGTGTTCCGCGAAGGCGGCCGCCAGGGCGACGTCTTCTACCGAGATCGCTGGAGCCACGACAAGGTGGTCCGGTCCACGCACGGCGTGAACTGCACCGGCTCGTGCTCATGGAAGGTCTACGTCAAGGACGGGATCATCACATGGGAGTCCCAGCAGACCGACTACCCGTCCGTCGGACCCAACAGTCCCGAGTACGAGCCGCGCGGGTGCCCGCGCGGCGCGGCGTTCTCCTGGTACACCTACTCGCCGACCCGGGTGCGCTACCCGTACGCCCGCGGCGTGCTGCTGGAGATGTACCGCGAGGCCAAGAAGCGCCTGGGTGATCCCGTGCTCGCATGGGCGGACATCATGGCCGACCCCGAGCGCCGTCGCCGCTACCAGCAGGCCCGCGGCAAGGGCGGCTTCGTCCGCACGAACTGGCAGGAGGCCGTGGAGATCACGGCGGCCGCCCAGATCCACACGATCAAGAAGCATGGGCCCGACCGCATCGCGACGTTCAGCCCGATCCCGGCGATGTCGATGGTGTCCCACGCCGTGGGCGCCCGCTTCACCCACCTGCTCGGCGGCGCGATGACGTCGTTCTACGACTGGTACGCCGACCTGCCCGTCGCCAGCCCCCAGGTCTTCGGCGACCAGACCGACGTCCCCGAGTCGGGCGACTGGTGGGACTCGACCTACCTGATGATGTGGGGCTCGAACGTCCCCGTCACCCGTACACCGGATGCGCACTGGATGACGGAGGTCCGCTATCGCGGCACCAAGGTCGTCACGATCAGTCCCGACTACGCCGACAACACGAAGTTCGCCGACGAGTGGCTGCCCGCCCAGGCCGGCAGCGACGGCGCGCTCGCGATGGCGATGACCCACGTCATCCTCAAGGAGTTCTTCGTCGACCGGCGCGTGCCGTTCTTCGTGGACTACGTCCAGCAGTACACCGACCTTCCGATGCTCATCACGTTGAAGCAGAACGAGGAGCACGGCGGTCTCGTGCCGAGCAAGTTCCTGACGTCGCGCGACCTGGGCGACCAGACGCCCGAGGGTGCGTGGAAGACGGTCCTGGTCAACGCCGCCACCGGCGAGCCCGTCGTCCCGAACGGCACGCTGGGCGACCGCTACTCCGAGTCGGGCGAGGGCAAGTGGAACCTCGATCTGCAGGGCGTCACCCCGGCCCTGTCGCTGCGCGACGCGAAGGTCGATCCTGAATCGGCCGAGGTGCTGCTGCCGTCGTTCGCCGGAGTCGACGGAACGGGAGAGATCATCCGTCGCGGCGTGCCGGTCACTCGCGTCGGCGATCACCTCGTCACCACGGTGTTCGACCTCATGCTGGCCCAGCACGGAGTGGGCCGCCCCGACCTGCCGGGCGAGTGGCCCGCGGGCTACGAGGACGCGACGTCCCCGTACACGCCGGCGTGGCAGGCCGAGGTCACCAGCGTGACCCCGGAGGCCTGCGTGCGCGTCGCGCGGGAGTTCGCGAAGAACGCCGAGGACTCGAACGGTCGCTCGATGATCATCCTGGGCGCGGGCGTCTGCCAGTGGTTCCACGCCGACGCCACGTACCGAGCGATCATGTCGATGCTGATGCTCACCGGCTGCATCGGTCGCAACGGCGGCGGCTGGGCGCACTACGTCGGCCAGGAGAAGTGCCGTCCGATCACCGGGTGGATCTCGCTGGCGAACAACCTCGACTGGGCCCGGCCGCCGCGCACCATGACGGGCACCTCGTACTGGTACATGCACACCGACCAGTGGCGCTCCGACGGCTACCAGGCCGACGCACTCGCGTCGCCGCTGGCGGAGGGCCACCTGACCGGCATGCACACGGCCGACACGATCGCCCAGTCGGCGCGCATGGGCTGGATGCCGTTCTATCCGCAGTTCGACCGCAACCCGCTCGACCTCGCCGACGAGGCCGCCGCGGCGGTCGAGGCCGGAACCGCGACGGACGTCAATGACTTCGTGGTGCAGCGGCTCAAGGACGGGTCGCTCAAGTTCGCGATCGAGGACGTCGACGCGCCCGAGAACTGGCCGCGAACCCTGATGTTGTGGCGGTCGAACCTGTTCGGGTCCTCCGCCAAGGGCAACGAGTACTTCCTCAAGCACCTGCTGGGGACGCACTCCAACGCCAAGGCAGTCGACGGCGAGCCCGCGGTGCGCCCCAAGGACGTCGTCTGGCATGAGGAGGCACCCGAGGGCAAGCTCGACCTGCTCGTGTCGGCCGACTTCCGCATGACGTCCACGACGCTGCTGTCGGACGTCGTGTTCCCCGCGGCGACCTGGTACGAGAAGCACGACCTCTCCTCGACGGACATGCACCCGTTCGTGCACGCGTTCACGCCGGCGATCGACCCGCCGTGGGAGTCCGAGACCGACTTCGAGATGTTCCACCACGTCGCGAAGAAGTTCTCCGAGCTGGCCAAGACGCACCTGGGGGTCCGCCAGGACATCGTCGCCGTGCCGATGCAGCACGACACCCCCGGCGAGATGGCCCAGCCCAGCGGCACGGTCCTGGACTGGAAGCGCGGCGACGTCGAGCCGATCCCCGGCCGCACGATGCCGGCGCTGCACATGATCGAGCGTGACTACACGGCGGTCGCCGACAAGCTCAAGGCGATCGGCCCGCTGGCCGATCGTCTGGGCCTGGGCGTCAAGAACGTGCCGTTCGACGTCACCGAGGCACTCGAGATCCTCGCCCAGTCCGGTGGCGTGCTCGACTCCGGTCCGGCCGCTGGCCGTCCGGCGATCGACACCGACGCGAAGTTCGCCGAGGCGATCCTGACGCTCTCGGGCACGACGAACGGGGCACTGGCCACGCAGGGCTTCCACACGCTCGAGAAGCGCGTCGGCAAGAGGCTCGCGGATCTGGCCGAAGGGTCGGAGGAGAAGCGGATCACCTTCGCGCAGACGCAGGCGGCGCCGATGCCGGTCATCACGTCCCCGGAGTGGTCGGGCTCGGAGACCGGTGGCCGCCGGTACGCGCCGTTCACGGTCAACGTGGAGCGCCTCAAGCCGTGGCACACGCTCAGCGGGCGCATGCACTTCTTCCTCGATCACGACTGGATGCGTGACCTCGGCGAGGTGATGCCGATCTACCGCCCGCCCCTGGACATGAGCAAGCTGTTCGGTGGTCCGCGACTGGGTGAGAACGGCGATCGCGAGATCACCGTGCGCTACCTGACGCCGCACTCGAAGTGGTCCATCCACTCCGAGTACCAGGACAACCTGCTGATGCTGTCGCTCTCGCGAGGCGGTCCGACCGCGTGGCTCAGCCAGGAGGACGCGGCCGCCATCGGGGTCAAGGACAACGACTGGATCGAGTGCTCGAACGCGAACGGCGTGTTCGTGTGCCGGGCCATCGTCACGCATCGCCTGCCCGAGGGCGTCACGTACGTCTACCACGCGCAGGAGCGCACGATCGACGTGCCGAAGTCGGAGTTCTCCGGCAAGCGCGGCGGCATCCACAACAGCGTCACCCGCGTGCTGGTCAAGCCGACCCACCTCATCGGTGGGTACGCGCAGCTGTCCTACGCGTTCAACTATCTCGGCCCTACGGGCAACCAGAGAGACATCATCGCGACGATCCGTCGCCGTTCGCAGGAGGTGACGTACTGATGAAGGTCATGGCCCAGATGGGCATGGTGATGAACCTGGACAAGTGCATCGGCTGCCAGACGTGCTCGGTCACGTGCAAGCAGGCGTGGACGAACCGGGCCGGCACCGAGTACGTGTGGTTCAACAACGTCGAGACGCGTCCCGGTCAGGGGTATCCCCGCCGGTACGAGGACCAGGAGCAGTGGAAGGGCGGGTGGGAGCTGAACAAGCGCGGCCACCTCAAGCTCAAGGCGGGCGGCCGGCTCAAGAAGCTGTTCGGCATCTTCGCCAGCCCCGTCCAGCCCGAGCTGAGCGACTACTACGAGCCGTGGACGTACGACTACTCCACGCTCATCGAGGCGCCCCTGGGCGACGACTTCCCGGTCGCGCGCCCGAAGTCGCTCATCACGGGCGAGGACACGAAGATCTCGTGGTCGGCCAACTGGGACGACAACCTCGCCGGCACGAGTGAGATGGGTCACCTGGACCCGATCGTCGAGAAGGTCCGCCGCGAGAGCGAGGACAAGATCAAGTTCGAGTTCGAGCAGACCTTCATGTTCTACCTGCCGCGCATTTGCGAGCACTGCCTCAACCCCTCGTGCATGGCGTCGTGCCCCTCGGGCGCGATCTACAAGCGCGAGGAGGACGGCATCGTCCTGGTCGACCAGGACCAGTGCCGCGGCTGGCGTCAGTGCATCACCGGGTGCCCGTACAAGAAGATCTACTTCAACCACAAGTCGGGCAAGGCCGAGAAGTGCACGTTCTGCTACCCGCGCATCGAGGTGGGCCTGCCCACCGTCTGTGCCGAGACGTGCGTCGGACGGCTGCGCTACCTGGGACTGTTCCTGTACGACGCGGACGCCGTCACCGAGGCCGCGTCGACGCCGGATCCGCAGGACCTGTACGAGGCGCAGATGGACGTCATCCTCGACCCGAGCGACCCCGAGGTCGTCCGGGCCGCGCGTGAGCAGGGCATCGCGGAGGACTGGATCGAGGCGGCCCAGAAGTCGCCCGTGTACGCGCTGGCGAAGAAGTACCGTGTCGCGCTGCCGCTGCATCCGGAGTACCGCACGATGCCGATGGTCTGGTACGTGCCGCCGCTGTCGCCGATCGTGGACCTCCTGCGCGAGCAGGGCCACGATGCCGAGGCGCCCGAGAACCTCTTCGGCGCGATCGACTCGCTGCGCATCCCCGTTGAGTACCTGGCGGAGCTGTTCACCGCCGGCGACACCACGATCATCTCGGAGGTGCTCAGCAAGCTCGCGGCGATGCGCTCGTACATGCGTGACGTGAGCCTGGGTCGCGAGGGCAACGCGTCGATCCCCGAGGCCGTCGGGATGACCGAGGAGGAGATGTACGAGATGTATCGCCTCATGGCGATCGCCAAGTACGACGAGCGCTACGTCATCCCCAAGGCCCACGCCGAGGACGCCCACAACCTCGAGGAGATGGGCTGCTCGCTCGACTTCGAGGACGGCCCGGGCATGGGCGGCTCGGGTCCGTTCGGCGAGGCGAGCGGTGGTCCCGTCCCGGTCGCGGTCGAGACGTTCCAGGCCCTCAAGAACCGCCAGGAGGGGAACACGCTGGCCAGCGACGAGCAGCTGCGAGGTCGGGTCAACCTGTTGAACTGGGACGGCAACGGCACGCCGTCCGGCATGTTCCCGCAACGGGGTGCGGACGAATGAGCACCCCGATCGTCCACCAGGTCGCGTCCTGGGTGCTGTCGTACCCGCACGACGACGTCGTCGAGGCGTTGCCGGACCTGGCCGCGGCCCTGCGTGAGCAGAAGCCCACCGAGGCGGTCCGGGAGCTGCTCGACGTGATCGAGCTCCTCCTGCAGGAGACGCCGGAGAAGCTGCGCCAGATGTACGTCGACACGTTCGACCTCACGAGGCGCCATGCGCTGCACTTGTCCTACTGGACCGAAGGTGACACGCGGCGCCGGGGTGAGGTGCTGGGAGCCTTCAAGCAGGTCTACCGCGACAGCGGCCAGGTCGTGAGCCTCGGCGGCGAACTGCCCGACCACCTCCCGGTCGTGCTGGAGTTCGCGGCCATGGTCGATCCGGCGCGTGGTGCCGAGCTGCTGCAGGAGTACCGCGCGAGCCTGGAGCTGCTGCGCATCGAGCTCGAGGACGATCGCTCCCCGTGGGCCGGCGCCGTCCGCGCCGTCTGCGCCACCCTGCCCGGTGCCTCCCCGCGCACCCGGACCGAGGCGATGGCCCTGGCCGGCCCCGTCCAACCCGTCGAGTCCGTCGGACTCGAGCCGTTCGATGCGCGGCTGCTGCCGCTGGCAGAAGGAGCACGACGATGAACTTCCTGCTGTGGGGCGTTCTGCCCTACGTGGTGGTGGCGGTACTGGTCGGTGGCACCGTGTGGCGCTACCGCTACGACAAGTTCGGCTGGACGACGCGTTCCTCGCAGCTGTACGAGTCGCGCCTGTTGCGCATCGGATCACCGCTGTTCCACTTCGGCATCCTGATGGTGCTGTTCGGCCACATCGGTGGCCTCGTGGTGCCCAAGAGCTGGACCGAGGCGCTCGGCATCTCCGAAGGGCTCTACCACTTCAACGCGCTCTTCTTCGGCACGTTGGCGGGCATCGCCACGCTCGGCGGGCTGGCGCTGCTGATCTACCGCCGCCGCACGACCGGCCCGGTCTTCATGGCCACCACCAAGAACGACAAGGCCATGTACGTCGTGCTGGTCTCCGCGATCATCCTGGGTCTGTGGACCACGCTGGTCGCGGTCGGCGCCGGTCACGACGCCCACGACTACCGCGAGACGGTGTCGCCGTGGTTCCGCTCCCTGTTCACCCTGCGGCCCGACGTCGACGCGATGGCGGCCGCGCCGATCCAGTTCCACATCCACGTGCTCGTGGCGTTCCTGCTGTTCTCCATGTGGCCGTTCACGCGGCTCGTCCACGCCTTCACGGCGCCCCTGCACTACCTCTTCCGTCCCTACATCGTCTACCGCAGCCGAGACGCGGCCCACGGGGCCGGCGCTCGCGCCCCGAGGCGCGGTTGGGAACCCGTCGGCACCCGCGACAACGCGGGCAGAAGGAGAAACCGGTGAGCGATCATCAGCAGGCTCTCGAGGCAGGCCGGGGCCGCAACCTCGCCCTGGCCACCCTCGCATTCGCGATCAGCTTCTGGGCGTGGAACGTCATCGCCCCGCTGGGCGTGCGGTACGCAGAAGCGCTCGACCTGACGGCCGGCGAGAAGTCGCTCCTGGTGGCGACGCCGGTGCTGGTGGGCTCGGTCGGCCGCATCCTGGCCGGCGCGCTGACGGACCGTTTCGGTGGCCGCGTCATGTTCCCCGTCCTGATGCTGGTGTCGGCGCCCTTCGTGCTGCTGGTCGCCTTCGCGGGGGACCGGGGGTCCTATCCGCTCCTGCTCGTGTTCGGGTTCTTCCTGGGCATCGCGGGCACGACCTTCGCGGTCGGCATCCCGTTCGTCAACGCCTGGTTCGACAAGCCGCGCCGCGGGTTCGCCACGGGTGTGTTCGGCGCCGGCATGGGCGGCACCGCGCTGTCCTCGTTCTTCACCCCGCGCATGGTCGAGTGGTTCGGCTACGGGATGACCCACGTCCTGGTCGCCGCGGCACTGGTCGCCGTCGCAGCACTCTCGTGGTT
The DNA here is from genome assembly GCF_032084975.1 of Aeromicrobium sp. Lineage (GTDB taxonomy): Bacteria > Actinomycetota > Actinomycetes > Propionibacteriales > Nocardioidaceae > Aeromicrobium. The sequence continues at coordinate 23,812 of NZ_DAMDLR010000024.1, read as the reverse complement.
CATGATGCGCGACTCGCCGCTGTGGGCGCCGAACCACGATCCGGTCGTGCCGAAGCTGGTCGGCGCCGCGAAGCTGCCGATCACGTGGCAGCTGTCGTTCCTGTACGCCGTCGCCTTCGGCGGGTTCGTGGCCTTCTCGACGTACCTGCCGACGTACCTCAAGGACGTCTACGACTTCGACCTCGCCGCCGCGGGCACCCGTACCGCCGGCTTCGCCCTGGCGGCCGTGGCCGCGCGGCCGTTGGGCGGCACGCTCTCGGACAAGGTCGGGCCGAAGCTCGTCACGGGCGTCTCGCTGCTCGGCACCGTCGTCATGGCCGGAGTCGTGGCCCTGCAGCCGGTCCCCGAGATCCCGGCCGGCGCGGCGTTCATCCTGCTCGCGCTGTTCCTGGGCCTGGGCACCGGCTCGGTGTTCGCCTGGGTGGCGCAGCTGGCCCCGCCCGAGCGGGTCGGCAGCGTCACGGGCATCGTCGGCGCGGCCGGCGGCCTCGGCGGGTTCTTCCCGCCGCTGGTGATGGGCGCGACCTACAACGCCGAGGACCAGAGCTACACCGTGGGCCTCGTGCTGCTGATGATCGTGGCGCTCGCCGCGTGCGCGTTCTCCCAGTGGGGCATCAGGTCGAAGCGGACCGCCTCGACCTGACGGTCCGGTGGCCGGTGTGAGCGGTGACTCAGCGTCCATTCCTGGCCGGGAACGGACGCTGACTCACTGCTCTCGCTCAACCCGCCCGGGGTCACGCCAGGCCCAGCAGGTTCGCCATGAACGTCACGCCGGTGACGATGATGACGATGCCGATGACGTCGAACACGATGCCCGAGCGCAGCATCCTGGTGATGGGCACCATGCCCGTGCCGTAGACGATCGCGTTCGGCGGCGTCGACACCGGCAGCATGAAGCCGAAGGAAGCGCCGAAGATCGCCGCTAGCACGGGGATCGTCGGGTTGAGGTCGGCCGCCAGCGCGAGCTGGGCGGCGATCGGAGCGACCACGACGACGCTGGCGGTGTTGCTCGTCGTCTCGCTGATGATGACCGCGATGACGGTGGCCAGGATCGTGATGCCCACGAGGGACGAGGTGCCCAGCAGGTCGCCCAGCGAGGTGCCCATCGTCTCGGCGAGGCCGGTCGAGGACAGCAGCCCGCCCAGGGCGATGCCGCTGCCGAACAGGATGATCGTGCCCCAGTCGATCTTCACCGCGTCGTTCCAGTTCAGGGTGAACTCGCGCTTCTGCCAGTCCAGCGGGAGCAGGAACAGCAGCGACGCGGCGAAGATCGCCACGGCGCCCTCGTCGAGGTGCTCGAGCAGCCAGTCGTACGTCGCCGACTCACCTCCGGTGACCAGGCCCACCGCGCCCGGCAGCACCCACAGCGTGACCGCCGTGCCGAAGGCGATCAGCGTGTTGCGCCCGCCGACCCCCATGCGTCCCAGCTTCGACCGCTCCTCGGCGATGTAGCCCTCCACGCCCTCCACGTGCTTCATCTCGGGCTTGTTCAGGCGCACCAGCAGGACGCACAGCACGAGGAACATCAGCAGGACCAGGGGAGCCGCCAGCAGCATCCACTGGAAGAACGGGATCGTGACGTCCAGCTCCTGCTCGAGGTAGGCGCGGCCGATCAGGTTCGGCGGGCTGCCGACCGGCGTCAGCAGGCCGCCGACGCTGGCGCTGTACGCGACCATCAGCATGAGCGCGGTGGCGAACTGCAGTCGCTCGGGACGCACTTGGGCGTCCCCGCCACTCGCGCGGCGCATCGCCGAGGCCATGAACCCGACGATGCCCGCACCGATCGGCATCATCATGGCGGCGGTCGCGGTGTTCGAGACGAATCCGCTCAGCACGGCGGTGATGACCCCGAACGCCACGATGATCCGGACCATCGAGGTCGCCACGCCGGGCAGGCTCAGGATCCCGAACGCGAAGCGCCGGTCGAGCCCGTGCTTGCTCATCGACTCGGCCAGGATGAAGCCGCCGATGAACACGAAGATCGTGCTGTTGCCGAACGAGCCGAACACGTCGTCGGCGGAGGCGATGCCCAGCGCGATCACGAGGGCCATGGCGAGCATCGCCGTGACCGGGATCGGGATGGCCTCGCAGATCCAGTACACGGCGACCCACGCCAGGACGCCCGCGAGGCGCTGCGCGGGCTCGTCGAGCGAGCTGCAGGCGAAGTAGGCCGCGATGCCCACGAGCGGGCCGGCGAACAGGCCGGTCGTGCGACGAATGCGCTCGAAACGCTGCTCCGCCGGGCTGAGGGTCTCCTGGACCTCGTCGAACGTGCGGTACGTGGTGGGCCGGGATTCATCCTCGCTCATGGCACTGCTTCCTGCGGTCGGTGACCAGGGTCACGTCAGCGTAAGCAGTGCGCGCGGGTCACGCGAACGGAAGCTCGTCCTGCTCGCCCTCGTCGTCGCTGCTGGACCCGATGTGGCGATGCGCCTGCAGGATCTCGACCTCGGGCCGTTCGGCCATCCACCGTTCGACCTCGTCGAGCACCTCGACGACGTGGGCGCGGTCGATCGAGACCAGGGACCCGCCGATGCCGGCGCGGCGGTAGAGGTCGAGGGAGTCGGTCTCGGCCGCCGACACCGAGAACCGGCGCCGCAGCTCGTTGACGATCGGGCGGACGATGCTGCGCTTCTCCTTGAGGGAGTGCACGTCACCGAGCCGGACGTCGAACTCGATCCATCCCACCCACATGTGATCAGTGTGGCAGCAGGTCATCGATGAGTCGGTGCAGCACGGGACGCAGGTCCTCCAGTGGCTGGACCGAGCGCAGGGCCCGAGCCGTCATGATCGCGCCCTCGAGCGAGCTGACGAGGAAGCGGCCCAGAGCGGCCGAGCGCTCGGGATCGGCCCCGGCCTCCACGAGGTGAGCGCCGAACTGGGCCGCCCACCGGGCGAACACCTCGGCCGCGGCCGTGACGACGTCGGGGGAGTCGGCACCGGCGAGCGCCCCGGCGGCGACGGGGCAGCCCAGGGCGAAGTCGTGCCGCCGGAGCTGTCCGATCCACCAGTCGATCCGGTCGTCGACGTGCGCGTGCGGCTCCGTGGCTCCGCGCCGCGCGATGAAGTCGCCCGCGCGCCGGACGGCGGCGGCCACGAGCTCCGCCTTCCCGCCCGGGAAGTGCTGGTAGATCGACTGACGCGCGGTCCCGCTCGCGGCCAGCACCCCGGCGATCCCGGTGCCCTCGACGCCGTCGCGTCGCAGTGACGTGATCGTGGCGTCGAGCAGGCGCTCACGCGGTCCCGGGGTCCCCATGTCGACGACTATAGACCGATCGGTCTACAGTGGCGACCATGACGAACATGCCGCTCTCGGACGAGCAACTGGCCGCGGTCTCGCAGATGTCGGGACTGGAGTTCCTGCGCTGGGCCTTCTCGCTTCCGCGCGAGCAGCGCCCGCCCGTCATCGGCGACCTGTTCGGGATGGACATCCTCTCGCTCGGCGACGGCGAGGTCTCGTTCTCGATCCAGTCCCTGCCGACGGCCGCGAACCCGCTGGGCACCCTGCACGGAGGGGCGTGCGCGACGCTTCTGGACTCGGTGATGGGCTGCGCGGTGCACACGAAGCTCGGACCCGGCGTGGGCTACGGGACGCTGGAGCTGAAGGTCAACTACATCCGCACGGTTCCGGTGGACGGCCGCACGCTCGTCGGCACGGGCTCGATCATCCACGTGGGGCGCAGCACGGCCACGGCCGAGGGCAAGGTGCACGATCCGGACGGCAAGCTCGTCGCGCACGGCACGACCACCTGCATGATCTACTCCTGAACCCCGGCGCCCTGCCCGGTAGGGTGGAGGCTGGTGTGCCGGGAAGTCTGGTCGGCGTCCTGCCACCGACCCCTGAAGGAAGCCCATGAGCACTCCTGGCCTGTTCTCCCGAGGAAGCTGGCCCGAGACGGCCCGCATCGCCGACGTCCTGCGTCGCGAGACCGTCGGCGGGTCGATCCTGCTGGTCGCGGCCGTCGCCGCGCTGGTCCTGGCGAACTCGCCGTGGTCCGAGCAGTACTTCGACCTCGCCGCCACGCGGATCGGACCCGAGTCCCTGCACCTGGACCTCACCGTCGCCCACTGGGCCGCCGACGGCCTGCTGGCGATCTTCTTCTTCGTCGTCGGGCTGGAGCTCAAGCGCGAGTTCGTCGCCGGGGACCTGCGCGACCCGCGTCGCGCGATGCTGCCGGTCGTCGCCGCCGTCGGCGGCATGGTCGTCCCGGCCCTGATCTTCGTCGCGATCAACCGCGGGAACGGTACGACGGAAGGGTGGGCCATTCCGACGGCGACCGACATCGCCTTCGCCGTGGCCGTGCTGGCCGTCCTGGGAACTTCCCTGCCGGCCGCCCTGCGCACCTTCCTGCTGACCCTCGCGGTCGTGGACGACCTGCTGGCGATCACGGTGATCGCGGTGTTCTACACCGCCTCGCTCGACCTGGTCATGCTCGCGGCGGCCTTCGTCCCGCTCGCAGTCTTCGCGGTCGTCGTGCGTCGTGCGCCCCGCTGGTGGTGGCTGCTGATCCCGCTGGCGGTGCTGACGTGGGTCTTCATGCACGAGTCCGGCGTCCACGCGACCGTGGCCGGCGTCCTGCTCGGGTTCACCGTCCCCGCGAAGGGTCACGCGAGCGAGGCCCAGCGGATGGAGCACGCGGTCCGGCCGATCTCCACCGGGATCGCGGTGCCGCTGTTCGCCTTCTTCGCGGCGGGAGTCGCGGTGTCGGGGGACGTGCTCTCCGGTGCGTTCGGATCGGCCGTCACGTGGGGGATCGTCGCGGGTCTCGTGCTGGGCAAGCCCATCGGCATCGTCGGCAGCTCGATGCTGCTGTCGGCGACGACCCGCGCCCAGCTGGACCCCAGCATCCGCTGGATCGACGTCACGGGTGTCGCGATGCTGGCCGGCATCGGCTTCACCGTCTCGCTGCTGATCGGCGAGCTCGCGTTCGTCCGCGAGGACCTCGAGGACTACGTGAAGATCGGTGTCCTCGTCGGCTCACTGCTGGCCGCCACCTTGGCAGCGGTCGTGCTGCGGTCGCGCAACCGGCACTACCGGCTGGTCCAGGAGCAGGAGTCCCGCGACGACGACGCCGACGGGATCCCCGACGCGTTCCAGCGGTGACTCAGAGCACCCAGACGAACCCGGCGACGCAGAACCCGAGCAGCAGCACCAGCCATGGGGTGGTCCTCCAGCCGATGATGGGCTTGTCCAGGATCACGACCGTCACGCCGTAGATGATCAGCGCGAGGGGCACCGAGACGACCAGCAGGATGACCTGGTCGCTTCGTCGGTCGGGGCCCAGCGCGTAGGCGGCGCCGATCGCGCCGAACAGTCCGTGGATCGCGGTGACGACCCAGGTGATCGCCAGGATGCGGCGGCGGACGATGTTGAGCGACTCCTCCGACGAATCCGGCATCCGGGTACTCATGCGGGGGTCCTTTCCTGGGCGCGGTCGGCCCGGTCGATCAGCTGGTGCAGCCAGCGGTTCACCAGCACGAGCTCGGAGGGCTCCATCTCGAACCGCTCGAGCATCGTGGTGGGCACGGCGAGGGCGCGCTCGCGCAGCTCACGGCCCTGGTCGGTGACGGTCAGGCAGAAGGCGCGCTCGTCGCCGGCACGGCGGTCGCGACGCAGCAGCCCGGCCTCCTCGAGCCGCTTCACGAGCGGCGACACGGTCGCCGGCTCGAGTCGCAGGACGTCGCTGAGCGCACGCAGGGTGAGGCCGTCGTTCTCCCACAGTGCCAGCATCACGAGGTACTGCGGGTGGGTCAGTCCGAGCGGCGCCAGCACGTCGCGGTAACAGCCGATGACGGCCCGCGAAGCGACCGACAGGGCGAAGCAGACCTGCTCGTCGAGGGAGAGGGGGTTGCGGTGTTCCACATCGTGAGCCTACTGATCATTCGTGCCCTCACCAAATCGTCGATCGGGGTCGTAAGTTGGGCACATGGCGTTCCGGCACCGTAGTGAGTACGACGAGTCGGTGCCGCGCGCACTGCGCGAGGCACGCGCCTCCTACGACGAGGCGACGTCCGAGTACGAGCGGGCGATGGAGAAGGCGCGCAAGGACTGGGCCGAGGCCCTCGCGGTCGCGATCGAGGCGGGGATGTCGTACCAGGAGATCGCGGACGAGGTGGGTGTCTCGCACACCAGCATCAGTCGCGCGATCAAGCAGCACGGTCCGGGCTGACAGGTCCTGCGGTGCAGGCGACCCGGGACGCGAGGCGCGTACACGTGACCGTCCGCGGCCGTGTGCAGGGCGTGGGATACCGCGACTCGATGCGCGTGGTGGCCGAGCGCGCGGGCGTCGGCGGCTGGGTCAGAAACCGGCCCGCCGGAACGGTGGAGGCTGAGCTCGAAGGGCCGTCCGAGCAGGTGGACCAGGTGCTGGCATGGATGGCGCAGGGGCCGCCGGGCGCGAGCGTCGACGGGACGGACGTCACCGAGGCGTCGCCGACCGGAACCAGGGGCTTCGAGGTGCGCTGAGACGACGAAGGCCCCGGCGAACCGGGGCCTGTCGTGATGCTGGTACACCCCCTCGGACTCGAACCGAGAACCCATTGATTAAGAGTCAATTGCTCTGCCAATTGAGCTAGGGGTGCTTGCGCTTAACGCGTGGACAACATTAGCGCACACCCCCGCACGCCGCGAAATCGGCCCACCCGTGAGCGAGCTCGAGACGTCATCCCACGGCGGTACCTCAACTTGCCGCGCGAGGCTGATGTCCCGCTCAGTGGATCGGGGAAGGGTGGGTGTCACCGGCCGGACAGCCCGGCCTCGCAACGAAACGGGGACATCATGAAGACCAGCATTCGACGCGGCATCGCCGCCACCGTGCTCGCCGGCTCGGCCATCTTCGCCAGTGCCGGGCTCGCCGCCGCCGACACCCTGATCCACACGAGCGCGAACGCCAACGGCACACACACGTACACGAACGCCCGCACCGGCGCGACGATCATCAGCAGCTCGTTCCTGGGCCACCGGGTCGACATCGCGTGCCAGGCGGTCCAGTGAGGCGCCGGACCGCCATGGTCGGCGCGATGGTCGCCGGCCTCATGGCAGTGGGCGTCACGTCCGCGCAGGCGGTCCAGTGGCCCCGGGACTACCCTCCGGGTCCATGCCCGTACGCCGGCTGTGACGACTGGCAGGACTGGTTGCCTCGGTGACCGATCCGCAGGTGCGCGAAGGCCTCGATCCCGCTCAGGGTTCGAGGCCTTCGCCCTGCCGGACGAAACCCGTCTGCCACGCCAACGCGACGGCCGCGGCGCGGTCGCGCGACCCCGTCTTCATCAGGATCCGTGCGACGTGGGTCTTCACGGTCGCCTCCGAGAGCACGAACCTCTCGGTGATGTCGCGGTTCGACAATCCGAGGGCCACGAGGCGTAGCACCTGCTGCTCGCGCGGTGTCAAGACTCCGGTGATGGCGTGGGCGTCTCCGCCGTCGGTGACCACCCGCTCCCGCAACGCCGCGATGACCGCGCCGGCCATCGTCGGATCGATCCAGGACTCACCGGCGTGCACGCGCCGGATGGCCTCCACGAGCTCGGTCGGGGCCGCCGCCTTCAGCACGTAACCGCTGGCGCCTGCGCGCAGCGCGTCGTACATGAGCGACTCGTCGTCGAATGTCGTGAGAGCCAACACACGGGGGCCCTCCTGCGCCGTGATCGCAGCCGTCGCCCGGACGCCGTCGGTCCCCGGCATCCGCAGGTCCATCAGGACGACTGAGGGGTTCGTGTCCGCCACGAGGCGGACCGCCTCGGCGCCGTCCCCGGCCTCGCCGACGACCCGGATCCCCGCACTCGACTGCAGCAGCATGATCAGGCCCGCCCGCACGACCTGCTGGTCGTCGACGACCAGGACCGGGATAGCACTCATGGGACCGCCGCGTCCGCGGCCGGCAGGGTGGCGTCGACGCGGAACCCCTCGCGGGTCGGCCCGCTCGAGAGCGCTCCGCCCACCGAGGCCAACCGCTCGGACAGGCCCACGAGCCCGAACCCGCCGGACCGTGGCAGGTCGGGGGCGACACCCCACCCGCCGTGACTGGTCACCTCGATCCGCAGGTCCGTGTCCCAGCGCAGGACGATCTCGACCACGGTCCCGGCGCCGCCGTGGCGCATCGCATTGGACAGGGCCTCCTGCACGCAGCGGAAGGCGGCCAGGTCCACGGAGGCGTCCAGGGCGCGCCTCGGGCCGTGCTCGATCAACTCGACCACCAGGCCGCTGGCGCGGGTCCGGTCGACCAGCACGCCGAGGTCCGCGAGTCCGGATCGCCGGTCCGCGTCGCTGGGATCCGTGCCGTGCATCGTGTGCAGCAGGCGGTGGAGCTCGCGGATCGCTTGGGCACCCGAGGCCTCGACGTCCTGCAGGGCGCGCGTGAGGTCGGGATCGGTCGTCGCTGCACGGGCTCCTGCCGAGCGCAGCACCATCGCGGTGACGGCGTGCGCGACGATGTCGTGCAGGTCCCGAGCGATGGCGCGGCGCTCCTGAGCCCGGACCTCGGCCTCGGTCCTGCGCAGCGTCTCCTCGAGGTCTTGGACTCGTGAGGCGGACCGGTGGCCCGCCCGTCCGGCCCACCAGGTTGCGAAGGCCACCAGGAGCCAGATGCCGGCGACCGGCGCGAGCGTCGCGGCGGTCACCTCGGACCGCCATCCGGCGCTGTTCCACGCGTTCACCCCGAGTGGGACGAGCGCCAGCGCGAAGGCCGGCCTCGAGACCTCGGCCGACGTGGTGCGCGCGACGACGTACAGGGCGACGAGGACGGCACCGAAGGGCTGCCACGCCGGGACCGGGATCGCGACCAGCGCACAGGCCCACACGACGAGCGAGGCGGGAACCGGCCACCGCCACGTCGCGACGGCGGCCACGGCGCTCACGAAGGCCAGCGCGATCAGCAGGGTGGCCGGGACTGTGCCCCCGAAGCGGCTTGACGTGTCGCCGTCCCAGACCAGCAGTTCGACGGCGACGAGGACGGCCACGCAGGCAGCCGCCACCGCGTGGCGACGCACGCGCTCAGCAGCCCCGCATGCGCGGGAAGATGGTGCACCAGACCGACCGACCGGGCAAGGGGTCGGGCTCGTCATCGTCGGACGGCACGACCGAGAGCACCGGCTCCTCGGTCTCGAGGGCGATCGAGGGACTGCGATCGGAGGTGTGCACCTCCAGCACGGGAACGGCGACACCCGCGTCGTCGACGAGGACCAGCGGCAGCGCCGGGGGCACGGGGCGATGGTCCAGGAAGCCGGGCGGGTCCGTCGTGTCGTCGGCGTCCGGCTCGATGAGGGCGGCGCTCGAGGTCACGGGTCGAGCGACCGCGATCCGTTCGGTGGGCGAGCCGTCCGGGCCGACTCGATGGACGGCGAGGGACCCGGCAGGGACGGTGACATCAGCGGTGTCGTCGATGGTCATGCCTCAGTGTGGCCGATGTGCTCGCTCGGCCGCATCATCCTGCAGCGGTATCCGCCACCAACGTGGCGAGCAGCGCCCGGGCCGCGTTGTGGCCGCCGATCCCGCTGACCGCGCCTCCGCGACGAGCGCCGCTGCCGCACAGCAGGACCCGCGGGTGGGCCGTGGCGACACCCCACCGCTGGGCGGGCGTGCGAGGGTGCTCGCCCTCCTCCAACCAGGGCCACGCCAGGTCACCGTGGAAGATGTGCCCGCCCGGCATGGCCAGCTCGTGCTCGATCTCGGTCGGGGTCTTGGCCTCGAGCCCGAGGATGAGCGGCTCGATCGGCTCGGCCAGGTGGGAGTCCAGGGCCGCGAGCACCCGGGCGACCGCCTCGTCCTTCGCACCCGGCACGTCCAGTACGCCGGGAGGAGTGTGCAACCCGAAGTAGGTGAGCGTCTGGGCCTCGGAGTCGCGCAGCTCGGCGCCCAGGATCGAGCGGTCGGTGAGGGTGTGGCAGTAGAACTCGCCGGTCGCGGGGGGCAGCTGTCCCTCGGCGGCGGCGCGGTGAGCCCGCTCCAGCTGGTCGTAGGACTCGTCGAGGTGGAACGTCCCGGCGAACGCGACGCGCGGATCGGCACCGGACGCGAGCGCGGGCAGGCGCGACAGCAGGATGTTCAGCTTGAGCTGCGCTCCCGCCGGCTTCGAGGCCGGGGAGTGCCCCAGCAGCCTCTCCAACACGTGGGGCGCGGCGCCACACAGCACGTGGTCGGCTCGTTCGACGAACCCGTCCCCGCAGACCGTGACGTCCACGTCGCTCACGTCGATGCCGTCGACCTCGGAGTTGAGCCGGATCGTCGCGCCGGCCTCGGTCGCGACCCGCGCCAGCTCCGCCGTCACGGCGCCCATCCCGCCCACCGGCACGCGCCACTCGCCCGTGCCGTTGCCGATCAGGTGGTAGAGGAAGCACCGGTTCTGCACCAGGGACAGCTCGTCGAGGGACGCGAACGTCCCGATGAGGGCATCGGTCGCCACGACGCCACGGACCACGTCGTCGGCGAAGCGTCGCCGGATGGCGGTGCCGATCGGCTGCTCGACCAGGTCGGTCCAGATCGCCATCTCGACCCGGTCGCGCAGGTCGCCGATGTGGGGGAGGGGCTCGAGCAGCGTCGGCGCGATCGTCTCGGCCACCGTGCCGACCTCGGCATAGAACCGCTCCCACGCGGCGAGCTCTTCGTCACCGCCCGTCAGCTCGGCGAAGCTCGCGCGGGTGGCCTCGCCGGCCTCGGTCTCGACGAGCAGCCCACCGGCGCGTCCGTCGCGCCGCCACGGAGTGAACGACGCGGTGTCGCGGGAGCGGAGCTCGAGGTCGAGTCCGAGGTCGTCGATGAGGGATTGTGGGAACAGGCTGACGAGGTACGAGAAGCGCGAGAGCCGCGCGTCGTGCCCGTCGAACGCCGGGGCGCTGACCGCGGCGCCACCGACCCGCTGGAGCCGCTCGAGCACGAGCACCTCCACGCCCGCGCGGGCGAGCAGGGCCGCCGCCACGAGTCCGTTGTGTCCTGCTCCGACGATGACGACGCGCTGGGCCATGCCTCAGCCTAAGCCGCGGGGAGGTCCGACTGACATGTCATCCGAAGCGGTGGTCCCAGCGACCGCTTCGCATGACGTCAGGCGGTCGGTTGCCAACCGCCGTCGATCAGTGCCTGCCGGACCTGGGCGAGGAACTGGGAGGGGGCGACTCGCAGGCCGAGGTCTGGTCTGACCCGTGGAAGGCCGGGTCCCGCGAGGTCCCCGCGGGACAATCGCCGGGTCTGTCGCACGGTCACGCCGGCCACCTTCGGGACCCGCGCGCCCCGAGGGACGGAGACGCGCACGGTGTTGGCCTCGATGCCGGTCAGCCCCGCTGCCTGGAGCGCGGACACACCGTCGAGCATCGCTCGCGGTCGGCCTCGATGACGGCGCGCCACCACAGCGCGCGCTCCGGCAGCGGTCCCGAGTGCAGGGCGATCGTGTGCCTGCCCCAGCTGCGCCAGCGGCCGGCGCTGAGGTGGGCTCCGAGGGTGGCGCGGGTGACGCTGCCGGCGAACAGCTGACGACGACTGAGCAGTTGCTCCTGGAGCTGGGCGAGGGCGAGCAGGCTCCGATCCATGGGGTGAGCGTGACGTCGTCCGCCGCCGGACGTCGAACGCCCTTCCACAGGCGGGGCATTCCTCATACGAAGCGGCGGTCCGGACCACCTCTTCGCATGACACGGCAACGCCCTCCGCCGTTAGGGTGACGCGCATGACGCAGTACGTCGGAGCGATCGACCAGGGCACGACCAGCACGCGGTTCATGGTGTTCGACCATGATGGCGCCGAGGTGGGTCGCCACCAGGTGGAGCACGAGCAGGTCATGCCGAAGGCCGGGTGGGTCGAGCACGATGCGACCGAGATCTGGCGCAACACCGAGACCGTCGTCGCCGAGGGGCTGAAGGCTGCCGGGATCACGGCCGAGGATCTCGTCGCCGTCGGCATCACGAACCAGCGCGAGACCACCGTCGTGTGGGACCGGCGCACGGGCGAGCCGTACTTCAACGCGATCGTCTGGCAGGACACCCGCACCGCCGAGCTCGCCAAGCAGCTCGACGAGTCCGGCAAGGGCGAGGTCATCCACGCCAAGGCCGGCCTCCCTCCCGCGGCGTACTTCGCGGGCGGGAAGCTGCACTGGATCCTCGAGAACGTGGACGGCGTCCGCGCTGACGCGGACGCGGGGCACGCCCTCTTCGGGACGATCGACACGTGGCTGATCTGGAACCTCACCGGCGGTACGGACGGCGGCATCCACGTCACCGACGTGACGAACGCCAGCCGCACGATGCTGATGAACCTCGAGGACCTCGACTGGGACGACGAGCTGCTCGAGATCTTCGACGTGCCTCGTGCGATGCTCCCCGAGATCACGTCCTCGTCGCAGGAGTTCGGCCGCACGACCGCCGACGGAGCGTTCGGCGCCGAGGTGGTCCTCGCCGGCAACCTGGGCGACCAGCACGCGGCCCTCGTGGGCCAGGCCTGCTTCGAGCCCGGGATGCTCAAGAACACGTACGGCACGGGCAACTTCCTGGTCCTGAACACCGGGACCGAGATCGTGCGGTCCGAGCGCGGACTGCTGACGACCGTCGCGTATCGCTTCGGCGACGAGGACCCCGTGTACGCGCTGGAGGGCTCGATCGCCGTCACGGGCTCCGCGATCCAGTGGCTGCGCGACCAGCTGCAGGTGTTCGACGAAGCGGCCGACTCCGAGTCGCTCGCCGAGACAGTCGACGACAACGGCGGCGTCTACTTCGTGCCCGCGTTCAGCGGACTGTTCGCGCCGTACTGGCGTCCGGACGCCCGCGGCGTGATCGTCGGCCTCTCGCGCTACAACACCGTCGCGCACGTCTCGCGGGCCGCCCTCGAAGCGATCTGCTACCAGAGCAAGGACGTCGTCGACGTGATGATCGCCGACTCCGGCATCGACCTCGAGGTGCTGCGGGTGGACGGGGGGATCACCGCCAACGAGCTGTGCATGCAGATCCAGGCCGACATCCTCGACATCGAGGTGAGCCGGCCGACGATCGCCGAGACGACGTGCCTGGGCGCCGCGTACGCGGCCGGGCTGGCCGTCGGGTTCTGGTCCAGCACCGACGAGCTGGCGGCGCACTGGTCCGAGTCGAAGCGCTGGTCGCCGGCGTGGGACGACGAGCAGCGCACCGAGGGCTACCGCAACTGGAAGAAGGCCGTCGAGCGCACGCTGGGCTGGGTCGAGTGAGCGCCGCGACGACGCACCGGCTCGCACCGGCGCTGCGGCTCGAGCGCGCCGTGATCCGCGGGTTCGCCCGGCTGCCTGAGAGCCTCGTCGAGCGACTGGGCCGCCGGGCTCCGGTCAATGCCGACGGCGAGCGGCTCGCGCCCGAGATCGCGGTCGCGCTGTCGGTGCTCAATCGCATCCCGGGTGGTGACTTCAGCGACCACCCGGTCGAGAAGGCTCGGCACATGCTGCTGGACGAGGCCGCTGTCTTCGCCGACGTGCATCCACCGTTCGCCGTCGAGGAGGACCTCGTCATCCCCGGTCCCGCGGGCCCGATCCCGGCCACGCGGTACCGCGCGGCGACCGACTCGAAGGGACTCGTCGTCTACTTCCACGGTGGCGGTTGGGTGCTGGGGGACCGACGCAGCACCGACTCGGCCGTGCGCTTCCTGGCTCGCGAGGCCGGGGTCGACGTGCTGTCGGTCGACTACCGGCTCGCTCCCGAGAACCCGTTCCCCGCGGCGATCGAGGACGCCATGGCTGCGTGGGACTTCGCCGTGGACCGGGCGCCGGGTTGGGGCCTGGACCGCTCGCGCATCGTGGTCGCGGGTGACAGCGCGGGCGGCAACATCAGCGCCGTGCTGGCCCAGCAGCTGCGCGGCCGTGACGTCACGCCGGTCCTGCAGGTGCTGCTCTTCCCGGTGACGGACCTGTCCACCAAGCACCCGTCGTACCGCGAGTTCTCCGACGGCTTCTTCCTCACCGAGAAGCACATGGACTGGTACCGCGAGCGGTACCTCGCCGACCCCTCCGACGCCCTGGACCCGCGCGCCTCGCCGCTGCTGGCCGAGGACCTCGGCGGCGTGGCGCCCGCCTTCGTCGCGGTCGCCGGCTTCGACCCGCTGCGCGACGAGGGGATCGCCTATGCCCGTCGCCTCGAGCAGGCGGGCGTGCCCACCGAGCTGGCACGCGAAGGCTCGCTGATCCACGCCTTCATCAACGTGACGGGCGTGAGTCGCCCGGCGCGCGAGGCGACCATCCGCATCGCGCGGGCGATCGAGGCGGCGGTGGCCTGAGACTGGTTGACTGGGCGGCATGCGATCGGTAGCCCTGTCCCCGCAGCATCGTGAGGAGGCGCTCGACGCGCTCGCCTCCCAGACCCTCGACGTCCTCGTGATCGGTGGTGGCGTCGTCGGCGGCGGCGCCGCACTGGACGCGGCGACCCGCGGCCTGTCGGTCGGGCTCGTCGAGGCGCGCGACTTCGCCTCCGGCACCTCGAGCCGCTCGAGCAAGCTCGTGCACGGCGGCCTGCGCTACCTCGAGATGCTCGACTTCCGGCTCGTCGCCGAGGCACTCGGCGAGCGCAGCCTGCTCATCGACACGCTGGCCCCGCACCTGGTCAAGCCGGTCCCGTTCCTGTACCCGCTCACGCACCGCGTGTGGGAGCGGTTCTACGCCGGCTCGGGGGTCGCGCTGTACGACTCGATGGCGCTGCTGTCCGGTCGCTCGCGCGGCGTGCCGCGCCACCGCCACCTCACTCGCACCGGCGCGCGGCGGATCATGCCGGCGCTGCGCAAGGACGCCCTGGTCGGGGCCCTGCACTACTACGACGGACAGGTCGACGACGCGCGCCACACGATGTTCCTGTCGCGCACGGCGGCCGCCTACGGCGCGCACGTCGCCAGCCGCACGCGCGTGATCGACCTGCTGCGCGAGGGCGACCGTGTCGTCGGCGCGCGGGTCAAGGACCTCGAGTCCGGCCGCGAGATCGACGTCCGCGCCCGTCAGGTCGTCAACGCCACCGGCGTCTGGACCGACGAGACCCAGTCGTTCGCGGGGGAGCGGGGCCAGTTCAAGGTCCGCGCGAGCAAGGGCATCCACCTCGTCGTCCCGCGCGATCGCATCCGGGGCGAGTCCGGCCTGATCCTGCGCACCGAGAAGTCGGTCCTGTTCGTCATCCCGTGGGGCCGCCACTGGATCATCGGCACGACCGACACCGACTGGTCGCTCAGCAAGGACCATCCGGCGGCCAGCGCGAAGGACATCCAGTACCTGCTCGACCACGTCAACCAGGTGCTCCTCGAGCCGCTGGTGCCCGAGGACGTCGAGGGCGTCTTCGCGGGCCTGCGGCCACTGCTGGCGGGCGAGGACGAGGCCACCAGCAAGCTGTCGCGTGAGCACGCCGTCTCGACCTCGGTCAAGGGCCTGGTCGTGATCGCGGGCGGCAAGTACACGACCTATCGCGTGATGGCCAAGGACGCGATCGACGCCGCCGTGCAGCAGATGGGCACGCTGCTCGACCGGCGGGTGCCGCAGAGCTGCACCGACGAGATCCCGTTGCTCGGCGCCGACGGCTACACCGCCCTGTGGAACCAGCGGCACGCCCTGTCCGAGGTCAGCGGCGTGGGCGTGGGCCGGATCGAGCACCTGCTGAACCGGTACGGGTCCCTGACCTCCGAGGTGCTGGGCCTGATCGCGGAGCGCCCCGACCTGGCCGAGCCGCTCGCCGGCACCGAGGACTACCTGCGCGCCGAGGTCGTCTACGGGGTCACCCACGAGGGCGCCCGGCACCTCGACGACATCCTGGCGCGGCGCACGCGGATCTCGATCGAGACCTTCCACCGCGGTACGGAGTCCGCCGACGAGGCGGCCTCGCTGATGGCCGAGGTGCTCGGCTGGTCGCAGGAGCAGCGTGAGCGCGAGGTCGACCACTACCTCAAGCGCGTCGAGGCCGAGCGCGAGAGCCAGACGATGCCCGACGACGAGACCGCCGACGCCGCCCGCATGGGTGCCCCCGACGTCGTGCCGGTGGCGCACGGATGAGTCCGGACCCCTCCCGCGTGCTCGTCGTCGCGGCGACCAAGGCCGAGGCGGCCCACGTCCCCGACGGCGTGCGGCTGGTGCTCACGGGCATCGGCAAGGTCGAGGCGGCCGCACTGACGGCGGCGGCGATCGCCGAGTCCCGGCCGGACGTCGTCCTGAACATCGGCACGGCGGGCGCGTTGCGTCCCGGCCTGACGGGGGTGTTCCTGCCGTCGACCGTCGTGAACCACGACCTGTCCGCCGAGGCGATCCGCGCGCTGGGCCACGAGGCCGTCGACGAGATCGCGGTACCCGGCGGGGACGGGAGCGTGCTCGCGACCGGCGACCTGTTCGTGACCGACCCGGGCGCGCGTGACCGTATCGCCGAGCGTGCGCACCTGGTCGACATGGAGGGCTTCGCCGTGGCGCGCGCCTGTCAGCTGGCGCAGGTGCCGTTCCGGCTGGTCAAGGTCGTCAGCGACGCGGCGGACGACTCCGCGCTGGAGTGGCCGGCCGTGGTCGACGCCTGCGCACGCCTGCTGGGGCACTGGCTGCGCGACGAGTTGGCGTGACGGCTCAGGGCTCGGGGTCGTCCTCGCGGCTCCAGGCGATCTCCACCAGCTTGCGCAGGACGTCGAGGTCGACTTCATCGAGCTTCTTGACGTACACGCATCCGGCGCCCTCGGTGTAGGTGCCGAGCTGCGGAAGGAGGGCGGCACCCTCGGGCAGGTCCTTGAGGCCGTAGAGCGAGAGCTGCGCCTTGCGCGGCGAGAAGGCGACCTTGGGCCAGTCATCCCGGCGGCGCGGATCCGAGGGCGAGATGTACCGGTAGCTGCCGAAGCCGACCATCGACGGGCCCCACATCACCGGGTCGACTCCCGTGACGTCGCGCATGATCTCGGCGAGGCGACGACCGTCCTCGCGGCGTCGGGCGGGGGTGGCCGCGTCGAGGAACGCGTCGACGTCGGCATCGGTGGGCTGGGTCGTGTTCGCGGCCATGGACCCATGATGGTCCACTCCAACGACAACCGAGCCGGGCGGCGCTCCCAGAAAGTGCAATCGGCCCGGAATCGAAGATTCCGGGCCGAGCATGGGGTGGATGACGGGACTTGAACCCGCGGCCACCGGCACCACAAGCCGGTGCTCTACCAACTGAGCTACACCCACCATGTGCGCCTCGCGGCACAGCGCGACGAGTCTACCGGATGCCGCGCGCGGCTCCTACTCGGAGGGGGTGCCCGCCGCGATCTCGGCCGCGATCGCGCGTGCGGTCTCGGAGTCGACGCCCGGGTCGGCGGTGAACACGGCGCGGCGGTAGTACCGCAGCTCGTCGATGCTCTCGCGGATGTCGGCCAGGGCGCGGTGGGAGCCGCCCTTCTCGGGAGCCGCGAAGTAGGCGCGCGGGAACCAGTGGCGCGCCAGCTCCTTGATGGATGACACGTCCACGACGCGGTAGTGCAGGAACGCCTCGAGCTCGACCATGTCCCGGGCCAGGAAGCCACGGTCGGTACCGATCGAGTTGCCGGCCAGCGGGGCCTTGCGGGGCTCGGTGACGTGCTCGCGGACGTACTCGAGGACCTGCTCCTCGGCCTCGCGCACGCTGATGCCGTCGGCCAGCCGGTCGAGCAGCCCCGAGGTCGTGTGCATCTGCGTCACGACCTCGTTCATCTGCTCGAGGGCGGCCTGCGGGGGCTTGATCACGAGGTCGACCCCCTCGCCCAGGACGTTGAGGTCGTAGTCGGTCACGAGGGCGGCGATCTCGATCAGGGCGTCGTCCTGCAGGGACAGCCCGGTCATCTCGCAGTCGACCCACACCAGCTTGTCGTTCACCCCGCCACCCTATGCGCGAGCGCTTCGAGCAGCGCGTCACGGTCGGGGACCGTTGGCTCTCCCGTCTGCGGGTCGATCGGGCCCTGCAGCTCCTTCCCGTCCACGATCACAGCAGGAACGGTGTGAAGTCGGTCCTCGCTCTTCCAGGTCGTCGTGGCCCGGTCGAGAGCGGCCTTCCACGGTCGGGCGCTGATGCACGCACGGACCTCGTCCTGTTTTCCGTCGCCGACGACAGCATCGATCGCTGCCGCGAGCTCGTCGTCGTGAGGTTCGTCCCGTGAGCCCTCGAAGCGCAACGCGAACAGGGATGCACGTGCAGCTTCGTAGGACTCCGGCGAACCGAGTTCCGCAGCGCAGAAGGCGGCGTTGGCGGCCCGTGTGGACCAGGCGCTGGAGCTCAGCTCGTCGAGGAACGTCAGTGGCTGGAACGTGACGGATGTGGTGCCGGCAGCGATCTCGCGACGAAGGTCCGAGCGCGTCGATGCGGCGAGGGTGGAGCATCCCTCGCACCCGAAGTCCTCGATGATGACGATCTCTCGTCGCGAATCGCCCGACCCGCCCAGCGACATGCTTGCTCGGCCGGTCGAGCGGACGTCCGCCACGAAGTCCTCCGTCGTGCTCGGTCCGAGCCGAGGGTGAAGGATCACGCCGGCGGCGACGACCGACAGTCCTGCGACGAGCAGGCCGAGCCTGCGAGCCCGCCGCGTGCGCCGTTCGCTGGTCTCGGCAGCGGCGCGGCGCTGGGCGGCTGCGCGCTGACGCGCTTCGCGCCGGATCCGGCTGTCGTCAGGGAGGTACTCGGGAGGCACGAGTTCACGATAGTGTGCGTAACTCGCAGTTGAACACCGAGTTCAACAGGTTCGAATCGGAGGGTTTCATGAAGATCTTGCATGGTGTCCGGTCTGGAGGAGTGGTCCTCGCGTCCGTTGCTCTCGTGGTGACGCTTCCCGGAACTGCCAACGCCTCGTCCACCGTGAAGCTCTCGCACAGCGGAAGCACTCGCGCGGAAGCGTCGTTCGCCGCCGCGGGAGAGGTCTTCACGCTGTGGGACCGCGCTGCTGACGGGAAGTCCGTCCAGGTCACGTACACCTCGGTGGTGAAGTCGTCGTGGTTGATCAACTCGAAGGGCAAGGGTGAGAAGACGACGCGCAATCTCGAGCTCCCCGAGGGCTCGCGGGTCACCTACAGCGTCTCCTACGGCAACGCGAGCAACGGGAGCATTCCCAACCCGATCGCGTGGACCCAGACCAAGGTCGACGAGGCGTAGGCCACGCTCCCGTTGCGGGCCGACGAGACTGAGCGTTGGCCCGCAACGGGTAGGCTTCCGCTGGTTGACCCACCCCGTTCGAGGAGCACCCACGTGACCAACGACCGTCAGGCCCGCGCCGCCCGCGCCGAGCAGATGCGCAAGGAGCGCGAGAAGGCCGACAAGCGCCAGCGCAACCTCATCACCGTGGCGATCGTCGCGGTCGTCGTCATCCTGATCGGCGCCGCCGGGTGGGGCATCAAGTCGATGTCCAACTCGAACGCCAAGCAGCAGGACGTCGTGGTGCCGAAGACGCTCAGCGAGGGTGACAACGGCGGCTTCGAGTTCCCGGCCACAACCCCGGCGGCCGACGGCGCGCCGGTCGTCGAGGTGTACGAGGACTTCCTGTGCCCGCACTGCGGTGAGTTCGAGAGCTCGACCGGTGCGCTGCTCAAGCAGCAGGCCGACGCGGGTGCGATCGTCCTGCGCTTCATGCCGATGACGATCATGGACGGCCAGGCGTCCGAGGGCCCGGCCCACGACGTCATGAACGCAGCCGTCTGCGCTGCCGAGCAGGAGGATCCCGCGGCGTTCTGGTCGATGCACTCGGCCCTGTTCGCCGAGAAGTACTACGAGGGCGGCGGCTCGCCGTCGGCCTCCGAGCTGAGCGCCGTCGCCGAGGAGTCGGGTGTCGCCGACATCGAGTCGTGCATCCGCTCCGGCGAGTACGTGCCGTGGCTGGGCGAGGCCCGCGAGGCCGCCCAGGACCGCGGGGTCACCGGCACGCCGACCGTCTTCGTCGCCGACAAGAAGATCGAGGACGTCTCGCCCGCGAGCATCCAGAAGGCGATCGACGCGGCCAAGAAGGCCTGACCCAGCACCACGACGACCGGCCGCTCGCGATGCGAGCGGCCGGTCGTCTGTCGTTGGCGGGGAAGCTCAGCTCACCAGCGCAGCTCGATCTCGAGCTCGTTCTCGTCGCCGATCTCGATCTCGACGCTGAGCTCGACCTCGTCGGGGACGTCGACCGTGATGCGGTGGCCGTTCTTCTGGAACTCCACGGAGTTGTGGCGCGAGAGCGCGTCGGCGAGGGCACGCAGCTTCGCGGCTGCGTCCTCGCGCGAGAGGCGCTGGGTCTGGTCGGTCTCGAACAGGTCCATGACGATCTCCTTCGGTGGGAACAGCGCGCCCGGCAGGACTCGAACCTGCGACCTAGAGATTAGAAGGCTCTTGCTCTATCCAGCTGAGCTACGGGCGCCTCGGGAGTCAGACTATCGGTGGGTTCTGCGCCCGGACTGCGGTGTCGGGCCTGCGCCCTAGGCTGTCCGCGTGACGATGACCGATACCCGTGTGCTGCCCTCTGACGTGGACCCGCTGCGCCAGCGTGGGCGCACGCTGCTGGTCGTCCTCGTGTGGATCGCGGCCGTGGTCGGTGCGGCCGGAGCCGTGTTCATCGCCTCCCGGTCCGGGTCTGTCGCCGGCGCGTCCCTGGCGATCGTCTACGCCCTGATCCCGCTGCCGTTCGTGCTGCTGGCCTACTGGTGGCTCGACCGGGTCGAGCCCGAGCCGTTCCGGTACACCGCCGCGGCCTTCGTGTGGGGCGCGGTGATCGCGGTCGGCATCGCGTTGCCGCTCGAGATCGCGATGTCCGCGCTGGGCATGAGCGAGGACTGGCTCATCAGCATCGGTGCTCCCGTGGCCGAGGAGTTCGCCAAGGGGCTGTTCGTCGTGCTCACGCTGGTGCGGATGCGCCGGATCATCGACGGCGTGCTCGACGGCCTCATCGTGTCGGGCCTGGTCGGCATCGGATTCGCCGCGATGGAGAACGTCGGCTACTACGCCGTCAGCTACCTCGGCCTCGACTCGGACATGCCAAGTCTCGCCGGCCCTCAGATGGCCACGGCCACCTTCGTCATCCGCGGACTGTTCAGTCCCTTCGCGCACCCGTTGTTCACGGCAGCGATCGGCATCGCGATGGGCCTGGCCGTCGGTCGCTCGTCGGCCCTCCAGCGCTGGGGCCTCGTGCTGCTGGGCTACCTCGTGAGCGTGGGGCTGCACGCCCTGTGGAACGGATCGATCGTGATGGTCGGCGCCGCCGGGTTCCTGCTCGCGTACGCGGTGCTGTCGCTGATGCTCATCGTGCTGGTCGTCATGGCGATCGTCCTGCGCCTGCGCCAGACCGCCACGCTGGCTCGTGCGCTGACCGACATCGCCGCACGGGGCTGGATCCACCCCGCCGAGGTCCCATGGCTCGTACGCTTCGGCCGCCGCAGCCAGTGCCGCCGCCATGCGAAGCAGTTCGGCCCCGAGGCCGTCGACGCCGTCAGGCGCTACCAGCGCCTGGCCACCGAGGCGGCGTTCCTGCACGACGCGGTCATGCTCGGCAAGGCCGGACCGAACGGCACGGATCGCACCTACGCGCTGCTCGACCGGATGTGGGGTCTGCGCCCGTTCCTGCGCTTCCCCCCGGCCCTGCCACCCGGTGTCCGCTGACTGTCGCGTCGATTCGGTGACGCGCGGTACTCGCCGGTACTCTGGTGGAATGGATTATCGCGTCAAGGATCTGTCCCTCGCCGAGTACGGCCGCAAGGAGCTCGACCTCGCCGAGCACGAGATGCCGGGCCTCATGGCCATGCGCGAGCGCTACGGCGACAGCAAGCCGCTGGCCGGGGCCCGCATCGCCGGCTCGCTGCACATGACGGTCCAGACGGCGGTCCTCATCGAGACCCTCACCGCGCTGGGCGCGGACGTCCGCTGGGCGACCTGCAACATCTTCTCCACCCAGGACCACGCTGCTGCCGCGGTCGTCGTCGGCCCGAACGGCACGCCGGACGACCCGCAGGGCACGCCGGTCTTCGCGTGGAAGGGCGAGACCCTCGCCGAGTACTGGGACGAGGCCGAGAAGGTCTTCGACTTCGCCGAGGGCGGGCCCAACGTGCTGCTCGACGACGGCGGCGACATCACGATGCTGCTGCACCTGGGCGTCGAGTACGAGAAGGCCGGTGCCGTCCCGCCGCAGGACAGCACCGACAACGAGGAGTTCAAGGAGGTGCTGCGCGTCCTGGCCCGCTCGCTGGAGACCAAGCCGCAGCACTGGACGAACATCGCCAAGGACATCAAGGGTGTCTCCGAGGAGACCACCACCGGCGTGCTGCGCCTGTACGACCGCTTCCGCGAGGGCACGCTGCTCTTCCCGGCGATCAACGTCAACGACTCGGTCACCAAGAGCAAGTTCGACAACAAGTACGGCTGCCGCCACTCGCTGATCGACGGCATCAACCGCGCCACCGACGTCATGATCGGCGGCAAGGTCGCGGTCGTGTGCGGCTACGGCGACGTGGGCAAGGGCTCGGCCGAGTCGCTGCGTGGACAGGGTGCGCGCGTCATCGTCACCGAGATCGACCCGATCTGCGCGCTCCAGGCGGCGATGGACGGCTACGAGGTCAAGCGCCTCGAGTCGGTCGTCGAGACCGCCGACATCTTCATCACCACGACCGGCAACTTCGACATCATCCGGGTCGAGCACTTCGAGAAGATGAAGCACCAGGCGATCGTGGGCAACATCGGCCACTTCGACAACGAGATCAACATGGCCGGCCTGGCCAAGATCCCCGGCATCGTCAAGGACGAGATCAAGCCCCAGGTCCACCAGTGGATCTTCCCCGACGGCAAGAAGATCATCGTGCTGTCCGAGGGCCGCCTGCTCAACCTCGGCAACGCCACCGGCCACCCGTCGTTCGTCATGTCGAACTCCTTCACGAACCAGGTGCTCGCGCAGATCGAGCTGTTCAGCAAGGCCGACCAGTACGAGCTGGGCGTCCACGTGCTGCCCAAGCACCTCGACGAGGAGGTCGCCCGCCTGCACCTCGACGCCCTCGGCGTCGAGCTGACCGAGCTCAGCAAGGAGCAGGCCGCCTACCTGGGCGTCGATGTGGCCGGCCCCTACAAGTCGGACCACTACCGCTACTGACATGTCCCAGCGCCGCCCCAAGCACGATCGCGTGCTCGTCGTCGACGACGACGCCTCGTTGGCCGAGATGCTCGCGATCGTGCTGGAGGGCGAGGGCTTCCGCACGCAGGTCTGTCGCACCGGCGATGCCGTGATGGCGGCGTTCCTGGAGTTCAAGCCCGATGTCGTCCTGCTCGACCGGATGCTGCCGGGCATGGACGGGATGGCCGTGTGCCGTCAGATCCGCGAGGTCTCGGGCGTCCCGATCATCATGCTGACCGCCAAGGGCGACACGCGTGACATCGTCGACGGTCTCGAGGTGGGGGCGGACGACTACATCACCAAGCCGTTCCGCAACAGCGAGCTGCTGGCGCGGATCAAGGCACGGCTGCGTCGCAGCGACCCACTGGGGGCCCGGATCGAGTTCGGCACGATCGTGCTCGACCCGCAGGCCCACACCGTCACTCGCGACGGTCGTCCGGTCTCGCTGACTCCGCTCGAGTTCGACCTGCTGGCGTGCCTCATCTCGGCGCCCGAGCAGGTCTTCAGTCGCGAGGTGCTGCTGCAGAAGGTCTGGGGCTACCACCATCCCGGTGACACCAAGCTCGTCAACGTCCACATGACCCGCCTGCGCCAGAAGATCGAGGACGACGCCGACAACCCGCGCGTCATCCGTACGGTGCGCGGCGTCGGCTACCAGGCGATCGATCCGGCGTCGGCCTGATGCGCCGGCTGATCGGCCTGTGGCGGCGCTCGCTGCGCACCCGGGTCGTCATCAACACCGTCGCGCTCAGCACGGCCGTCATCCTCGTCGTCGGCTGGGCGCTGCTGCGCGACGTCGCCGGCGGGCTC
>NZ_DAMDLR010000023.1:0-48846 GCF_032084975.1 Aeromicrobium sp. | reverse complement strand
CGATCGCGCGGCGGATCAGCGCCAACTCGCGACGGACCGCGCAACGGCGCGACACCCGCCCGACCGACGTGCTCGACCTCGGCACGACGGTGCCCGATCATGGCGTCGCCGTCGCCCAGCGGGCCTGGCTGCGCGCCGCGTTGGCTTACCTGCCGGCGCGCGAGCGGGCTGCGGTCGGACTGGTGGACGGGCTGGGGATGGACATCGCGACGGCAGCCGAGGTGGTCGGCGTGACGCCGGTGGCGCTTCGCGTGGCGCGGCACCGGGGGCTGCGACGGCTCAGGCGGCAGGCGACCCGGCCGTCGGTCGGCCCGCTTCCGGGCCAGATCGCAGGGGTCTGACGACGAAACGGGCCGGTCCACCCCCATGCGGGAGGACCGACCCGTTGCCTCCCTCGGAGGCGAGCTGACGCGCTCTCGCGATCAGCTCGGCTGGTTGGCCAGGCACTTCGCCAGGCGCTCCTGTGCCTTGGCGACGCGCTGCACCTGGGCGCGCTTGTTCTTCTTGACCTCGTTGCGGCGCTCCTTGGCGGCCTTGTGCTTCTTCTTCGTGACACGCTTCTCGGCCGCGGTGTCGGCCTGGCGGACCTTCTTGGCGGTCTTCCTGACCTTGGCCTGCTGCTTGAGGAACACGGCGGTGACCTTCTCCAGCTGGGCCTCGGCGCGCTCGACCTGGGCGGACTGGTTCGCGCACGGTGTCGTCGCCGGCGGATCGGCCTGGGCCGGGGCGGTGATGGGGCCGAGTGTCAGGGCCAGTCCGGCCACGACGGCGCTGATGCGAGCGCTGCTGTTCATGCGATCTCCTTGGATGAGCGGGCAGTCCATGACTGCTGACACCCTTCACATGTCACAGGAGAGCGCCCGCGTTACATCGCGTCTCGGGACTCCTTGGCGGCGAGGCGCTTGAGCAGCTGGTCGCCCTCGATGTCGAGGTCGGGCAGCAGGCGGTCGAGCCAGGCCGGCAGGCGCCAGGCGCGGTCGCCGAACATCGCCATGAGCGCCGGCACCAACGTCATCCGGACCAGGAACGCGTCGATGGCGATCGCGATGGCCAGGGCGAAGCCGATCTGCTTGATCATCGGGTCACCGTTGAAGATGAAGCCCGCGAACACGGCCGTCATGATGATCGCCGCGGCCACGACGACGCGGCTCGAGTGGGCGAAGCCGTCGATCACGGACTCACGGCCGGACTTGCCGTGGACCCACGACTCGCGCATCGAGGAGACCAGGAACACCTGGTAGTCCATGGCCAGGCCGTACGCGATGCCCGTCACGAGGATCGGCAGCAGCGCCATCACCGGTCCGGTGGAGTCCAGGCCGAACAGGCTGTTGAGCCAGCCCCACTGGAACACCGCGGTGGTGGCGCCCAGGGTGGCCAGGATCGTCAGCAGGAAGCCGGCTGTCGCCTTGAGCGGCACGATGATCGAGCGGAACACGATCGTGAGCACGATGAGCGACAGCACGATGACGATACCGAGGTAGATCGGCATGACCTCGCTCATCTTCTCGGCGATGTCGATGCCCATGGCGGTCTGGCCGGTGACGCCGAGGTCGACGTCGTACTTCTCGGCGAAGCCGCTGGACAGGTCGCGCAGGTCGTGCACGAGCGTCTCGGTGGAGGGGTCGGTCGGGCCCTCGGTCGGGACGACCGAGACCAGCACGGTGCGGCCGTCCTCGCTCATGCCGGACGCGGTCGCCGAGGCGACGTTGTCGACCTCGCCGAGCTCCGCCACGACCGCGCCCGCGGCGCGCTCGTCGACGGGCTGGTCCGACTGCGACGACAGGACGACGAGCAGGGGCCCGTTGAGACCCTCCCCGAAGGCATCGCTGACGGCCGTGTAGCTCTCGCGCTGGTCCGTGCCCGAGTTGTAGTTCTCGCCGGACGGCAGGCCCATGCGCATGTCCAGGGCGGGGATCGCCATGGCGAGCGTCGCGACGACGACGGCTCCGGCGGCGATGAAGCGGTTCTTCGACAGGAAGGTGGCCCAGCGGCGCGCGGTGGCGTGGTCGACGCCCCGCGACTCGCGCTCCTGGAACTTCTCGCGGGCCTTCTTCGAGACGATGCGCTCGCCGACGAGGC
The DNA here is from genome assembly GCF_032084975.1 of Aeromicrobium sp. Classification (GTDB taxonomy): domain Bacteria; phylum Actinomycetota; class Actinomycetes; order Propionibacteriales; family Nocardioidaceae; genus Aeromicrobium. The sequence goes on along the minus strand of NZ_DAMDLR010000023.1, from coordinate 46,767 downwards.
CGAGCAGGGCCGGGAGCGCCGTGAGCGCGACGGCCACGGCGACCGCGACGGTCGCGGCGGCGATGATGGCCATCGTCGTCAGCAGGCTGATGCCGATCACGACGAGGGCGGCCAGCGCGATGACGACGGTGGTGCCGGCGAAGAACACGGCGCTGCCGGCGGTGCCCACGGCGCGGCCGGTGGCCTCGTGGGCGCTCAGTCGCTCACGCATGATGAGGCGGCGCTGGCGGTTGACGATGAACAGTGCGTAGTCGATGCCGACTGCGAGTCCGAGCATGAGGCCCAGCACGACGCTCATCGATCCGAGGTCGTAGAAGTGCCCCAGCGCGTAGGCGCCGCCCACGCCGACGCCGACGCCGAGCAGGGCGGTCAGCAGCGGCAGCCCGGCGGCCACGACGGAGCCCAGCACGAGGAACAGGACGACGGCGGCGACGACGATGCCGATGGCCTCGCCGATGCCGACCACCTCGGGCAGCTCCTGCAGGGCCGCGCCCGGCAGGACCTCGATGTCGGCGGCGTCCACCGGCGCCTCGGCGGCGTCCACCAGCTCCTCGATGACGCCGGCGGGCAGGTCGGTGGTCTGCTTCGTGAACTGGAACTGCGCCATGGCGACATCGCCGGAAGGAGCGATGGTGACACCCGGCACGAGCTCGCCCTGCACGACGAGGGGGACCGGCTGGTCCAGCGGCTGACCCGCGCGCGCGGCGGCCAGCGCCTGCTCCGCGGCCTTCACCTGCCCGGCGACCTGCTGCTGCGCGGCGGCCTGGTCCTGGGCAGTGCCGACGAGCTCCATCGGGTTGACGACGTACTCGTCCTCGTAGATCGCCGCCATGGACTGCGCGAGCGGGGCCGAGAGCTGCTCGTCGAAGAAGGTGCCACCTTCGGGCGCCTCGTAGACGATCTGGCCCGCACCGCCGGCAGCGGCGGGCATCTCGTCCTGGAGCTGCTCGATCACGTTCTGCGCGGGGACGCCGTTGATCGTGACCTCGCTGCTCAGCTTCGGGGCGTTCACGGCGATCGAGCCGACGATCACGACGAGCAGGACGAGCCAGGCGCCCAGGAAGCGGAAGGGGTGCGCGAAGGCGGTCTTGCCCCAGCGGTACAGGAGAGTCGACACAGGTGTTCCTCACGAAGTGATAGTTGACTCTCACATCGTAGGATGGAGGGCGAAACGAGACCAGACGGGAGCGGGAGACGTATGTCACGACGTGATTCACGCGCGAACGCCGAGCGGATCATCGAGGCGGTCCGCGAGCTCTGGCGCGACCAGGCCGCTCCCTCCATGGAGGAGATCGCCGGCCGGGCCGGCGTCGGCGTCGCCACCGTCTACCGCCACTTCCCGAACCGAGCGGCGCTCGAGAGCGCCGCCTTCGGCCGGATCTTCGCCGACGAGCTCATGCCGCTCGTCGAGGGCGCTCAGGCCGAGGACGCCGAGTTGCTCGAGGTCGCCGCGCGGTTCGTCGAGGTCATCAGCCGCTACACGCCCGTCCTGGGGGAGGTCGGCCTCAGCCACGTCACGGACGAGGCGCTCAGCGACCTCGCCGATCCCTTCGTCGACCTCCTGCGTCGCGGTCAGCAGGACGGCGTCCTGCGTCCCGACCTCGAGCCGGTCGACATCTACTGGCTGCTGCGGATGTTCGTGCTGGGCCTGAACGCACCGGTCTCCTCGGCCACGGTGCGACGCCGCTACCTGGCGATGCTCCTGCCCGCGCTGTCCACGGACGGAGCAGGTCCGCTGCCGTCGTTGACCGACGAGGACTACGACCAGCTCGCGGTTCCCCCGGAGCGCCGTCAGCCGCCGATCTCAGACTGACCGACGGCGGCGCAGTCGGTGGCCAATCCACCACGCGGCACCCGCGACCGCGCCGGCCACAGCCGCCTTCGCGCCGACTGACGCCACCTTGCGCCCCGTGCGGTAGTCGCGGATCAGCCAGCCGTTGGCCTTCGCGTGCGATCGCAGGGTCCCGTCCGGGTTGACGGCGCAGGGGTGCCCGACGAGCGAGAGCATGGGGATGTCGTTGGAGGAGTCGGAGTAGGCGTAGCAGCGCTCGAGGTCGAGTCCCTCGGACTCGGCCAGGGCCCGCACCGCGATGGCCTTGCTCCCGCCGTGCAGCATCTCGCCGACGAGCCGGCCGGTGTACACGCCGTCGACGTGCTCGGGGACGGTGCCGAGGGCGCCGGTCAGGCCGAGCCGCCGCGCGATGACCTGCGCGATCTCGACCGGGGCTGCCGTCATGAGCCAGACCCGCTGGCCACGATCGAGGTGCCATTGCGCCAGGGCGCGAGTGCCCGGCCAGATCCGTTCGGCCATGTACTCGTCGAAGACCTCCTCGCCGATCTCCTCGAGCTCGCTGACCTCGTGGCCGGCGATGAACTGCAGCGCGGCCGTGCGCGCCTGCTCGATGTGGTCGGCGTCCTCGACACCCACGTACTTGAAATACGCCTGCTGCCAGGCGGCCCGCGCGATGTCGCGCGTCGAGAAGAACTTCCGCCGGTGCAGCCCGCGGGCGAGCAGGAAGATCGAGGCCCCCTGCATGATCGTGTTGTCGACGTCGAAGAACGCGGCAGCAGTGGGGTCGGGTGGCTGGGCCAGCGCCTGCTCGACCTCGGCAGCCGCAGCGGCCGCCTGGCCCGCGAGGATCGACCGGGACTGCAGGTTGTGCGGCAACTCTGCGGGCGGGCGCGGCGACATGGGGTTCACTGTAACGACGGAACGCGGTCGGACCGTGTGGTTGACTCGACGCCATGGCCGTCAACGTGAGTGACGATCTGCGCGACATCGCGCGTCGTGACCCCGAGGGAATCGCTCTGGTCGAACCGCGTTCGGACCGTGAGGTGACGTGGGCCGAGTTCGACCAGTGGGCCGACCGGGTCGCCCAGACACTTCTCGGTCGCGGGGTCCTGGCTGGTCAGCGCGTCGCGCTCGTGATGTCCAACGGCATCGATCTCGCCGTCGCCTACTACGGGGTGCTGCGCGGCGGCATGGTCGCCGTGCCGATCAATCCACGTGCCACCCCGCGCGAGATCTCGCGCATGGTCGCGGCCTGCGCGCCCAAGATCGTCGTGGGTGACGCCCAGTCGATCACGCAGGTGCGCGCTGCCGACACGGGCGACTCGCTCATCGTGGTCCATCGCGCCGCGCCCGAGGAGGGCGAGCTGCGGTTCGGGGCCCTCCTCGACCAGGCCGTCGACAGCGCTCCGGTCGCACCGCTCGACCCGGAGTCCCTGGCCGTCGTCCTCTTCACGTCCGGTGCGACCGGCCTGCCCCGCGGTGTGATGCTGACCCACCGGGCGCTCACCGCTGATCTCGACCAGCTCCTGCAGCTGGAGTCGCCGCCGGTCATCACGCCCGACGACGTGGTGCTGGGGCTGCTGCCGATGTTCCACGTCTACGGCCTCAACTGCGTCCTGTCGCTGTCGGTCCGCGTCGGCGCGACCGTCGTGCTGATCGAGGAGTTCGACGCCGCCGCGCTGCTCACCGTCATCTCCGCGCGCGAGGTCACCAACGTCCCGGTCGCCCCGCCGGTCATCTCGGCGTGGGTCGGCGTCGACGGGCTGCGCGAGGCGCTCGCGGGCGTGCGCATCATCGTCTCGGGGGCCTCGGCCCTCGACCCCGAGCTGGCGCGGACGTTCCACGACCTCTCCGGCCACGGGGTCGAGCAGGGCTACGGCCTGACCGAGACCGCGCCCGTGCTGACCACGACGGTCGCCGACGGGCGGGCTCCCGGCGAGCTTCCGCCGCCCGGATCGGTCGGCCGCCCCCTGCCCGGCGTGGAGCTGGAGCTGCGCGACTTCCTCGGCCAGCAGGCCGCACCGGGGGACCCGGCCCAGATCTGGGTCCGCGGCGCCAACCTGTTCTCGGGCTACTGGCCCGACGGCGCCGACGGCCCGGACGAGGACGGCTGGTGGGCCACGGGCGACGTGGGCCTGCGCGACGAGCACGACAACCTCATGCTGGTCGACCGCCTGCGCGAGACGGTCATCGTCTCGGGGTTCAACGTCTACCCGTCCGAGGTCGAGGAGGCCATCGTGGACGCTCGCGGCGTCGCCGCGGTGGCCGTGATCGGCGTGCCGGACGACCACACGGGCGAGGCCGTCGTGGCGTTCGTCGTGCCCGAGGACCCCGAGACCGATCCCGCCCCCGTCGAGGCCGCGGTCCGCGACCTGGCGGCCGAGCGACTGGCCCGGTTCAAGGTGCCGACCCGGATCCTGGTGGTCGCGGCACTGCCGCACTCGCCCACGGGCAAGGTCGCGAAGGGGCGCCTTCGCGCTCTCGCGAAGGCCGAGCTGTCATGAGCGAGCGAGCATGAGCGTCCCGCACGCCGGCGACGCGCGCGTCGTCGTCTACTCCCGCGAGGGATGCCACCTGTGCGAGGCCGCGGAGCAGGTCGTGGCGCAGGTCGTGGCAGAGACCGGCGACGACTGGGCGCGCGTCGACATCGACGCCGATCCCGAGCTGAGGCAGGCGTTCACCGACCAGGTGCCGGTCACCTTCGTCGACGGCCGGCAGCACGACTTCTGGCGCGTCGACCCCGCCCGGCTGCGTGCGGCGCTGGCCCGCGGCTGACGCCCCGGTCGACACGCCCGGCGGGGGTTGCCGAAAAGTGACGATTTTGTGAACGGCTTCCCAAACTCGTAGAGTGGACACGCGCTGCGGCCAGAAATTCCCGTCATTCCGCGGCGCAGGAGCATCGTGACCATTCTTCGCAGCCCGGCTGGGATCCCCGACGCCACCGTCGCTCGGCTCCCGCTCTACCTGCGTGCTCTCGACGAACTCGCAGAGCAGGGGACCGGCGTCTGCTCGTCCGAGCACCTGGCCACCGCGGCCGGTGTCAACTCCGCGATCGTGCGCAAGGACCTGTCGCACCTGGGCTCCTATGGGACTCGCGGCGTCGGGTACGACGTGCGCTTCCTCGCCGGTCACATCGCCACGGTCGTCGGCCAGACCCAGCCGTGGGACGTCGTCATCGTCGGCGCCGGCCACCTCGGCACCGCGCTGGCCGCCTACGAGGGCTTCAGCGCTCGCGGCGTCAAGGTCGCGGCCATCGTGGACGCCGACCCCGCCCTGGTGGGCACCGTCGTGGGCGGGCACGAGGTCCAGTCGATCGACCGCCTCGCCGACGTGATCGCCTCGGGGCAGATCTCGCTGGGCATCATCGCAACCCCGCCGAGCGCCGCCCAGGGCGTCGCCGACGAGCTGGTCGCCGCCGGCATCGCCAGCATCCTGAACTTCGCCCCGACCGCGCTCAAGGTGCCCGCCGAGGTCGACCTGCGCCAGGTCGACGTCGCGGCCGAGCTGCAGATCCTGGGCTACCACGCGCATCGCCGCCAGGTCGACACGACCGCCGAGGTGGTGGTCGGCTCATGAGGACCGCACGTATCACCGCGACGACCTTGCGCCCTTCCCAGACGGAGGTGCAGTCATGAGCGTTCTCGTCGTGGGCCTGTCCCACAAGTCCGCCCCGGTGGACCTGCTCGAGCAGGTCTCACTCGACACGGATGCGGCCGTCAAGCTGTCCCACCAGGCGCTCGACGTCCCCGCCATCAGCGAGTCGGCCGTGATCTCGACCTGCAACCGCGTCGAGGTGTACGTCGAGGCCGACCGGTTCCACGGCTCGGTCGAGGACCTGGCGCAGCTGCTCGCCGATCGCTCGGGCACGGACCGCGACGCGATCCTGCCGCACGTGTACGTCCACTACGACGAGGCCGCGGTCGCCCATCTCTTCCGCGTCGCCGCGGGCCTGGACTCGATGATCCTGGGCGAGAGCCAGATCCTGGGCCAGGTGCGCGACGCGCTGCACCGCGGCCAGGCCGAGTCCACCGTCGGCACCAGCCTGAACGCCCTGTTCCAGCAGGCCTTGCGCATCGGCAAGCGGGGCCACGCCGAGACCGACATCGACCAGCTCGCGCCGTCGATCGTCACCGCTGCGCTCGACGCCGCCAACGGCGCGATCGACGCGCCCGGGGCCCGATTCCTGATCGCCGGCGCCGGCACGATGAGCCTGCTCGCCGTGCGCACCCTGATCGAGCGCGGCATCGAGCCGGCGCGGATCTGGGTCGCCAACCGCACCTACCAGCGCGCCTTCGAGCTGGTCGCCGGCTTCGGCGTCAGCGCCGTCCGCTGGGAGTCGCTCGACGTCGAGCTGGCGGCCGCCGACGTGCTCATCACGTCCACCGGCGCCACCGGCGTCGTGTTCGATGCCGACCGCATCGGCCGGGCCACGGCCGGCGACCGTCCGCTCACCGTGATCGACCTGGCCCTGCCTCGCGACGTCGCCCCCGAGGTGCGCGACCTGGCGCACGTCAGCGTCATCGACCTCGAGGTGCTGGCCGCACGCGCCGCCGCCGACTCGGTCGCGGCGGACGTCATCCAGGTCCGAGAGATCGTCGAGTCCGAGGTCGGCACGTTCCTGGCCGCCCGCCAGCAGGCCAAGGTCACGCCCACGGTCGTCGCGCTGCGCAGCATGGCCACCGAGGTCGTCAGCTCCGAGACGGCTCGCCTCGAGTCGCGCCTGTCCGGCCTCGACGGCGCCACGCTCGACGAGGTCCGCCGCGCGATGCGCCGCGTTGCCGAGAAGCTGATCCACCAGCCCACCGTGCGGGTCAAGGAGCTCGTCGAGGGCCCCGAGAACCTCACGTACGCCGACGCGTTGGCACACCTGTTCCGGCTCGATCCGGCAGCCGTCAGCGCCGTCACCGACCCCGGAGGTGACGCCTCGTGATCCGCATCGGCACCCGTGCCAGCGCCCTGGCCACCACGCAGTCCACGTGGGTCGGCGAGCAGTTGCGCGCCGCCCACGGCATCGACTTCGAGCTGGTCGAGATCGCGACGTTCGGCGACCGTTCCGATGCTCCGCTGGCCCAGATCGGCGGCACCGGCGTGTTCGTCGCGGCGGTGCGCGAAGCACTGCAGGCCGGCACCGTCGACATCGCGGTCCACTCCCTCAAGGACCTGCCCACCATGCCCGCGCCCGGCTTGCTGCTGGGCGCCGTGCCGCGCCGCGAGGACCCCCGCGACGTGCTGATCGCCCGCGACGGACTCACCCTGGGCGAGCTGCCCCGTGGCGCTCGCGTGGGCACCGGCAGCCCCCGGCGGGTCAGCCAGCTCAACGCGCTCGGTCTCGGCATCGAGATCGCCGAGCTGCGCGGCAACGTCGACACCCGCATCCGGAAGGTCACCAGCGGCGAGCTCGACGCCATCGTGCTGGCCCGCGCCGGACTGCTCCGCCTGGGTCGCGCGGACGAGGCCACCGAGGTCCTCGACCCGATCCAGATGCTGCCCGCTCCCGGCCAGGGAGCCCTCGCGTGCGAGTGCCGCGTCGATGATGACGCGACCGCTCGACTGCTCGGCGTGCTCGACGACCCGGACACCCGGGTCGCCGTCACGGCCGAGCGCACCCTCCTCAACACCCTTGAGGCCGGGTGCAGCGCGCCCGTCGGAGCCCTCGCCGACGTCGTCTGGGGGGACGACGGCGACGAACTCTGGCTGCGCGCGGTCGTCGGAGACATCTCCGGCGCACCCACCATCAGGCGATCCGCCTCCGGTGCTCCCGGTGACGCCGCCGCCCTCGGGCGTCGGCTGGCCGAGGAGCTGTTGTCCGACGGCGCCGATCGGATCATGGGATCGGTGACAGCACCGTGACGATCGATCCCCACGAGACTCTGCACCAGATGAAAGCAAGGAAGAGCGTGACCACCACCTCAGCGATTCCCACCTCCACCGCCCCCGCCGCAGCGTCCCCGACTCCCGCCCTCGGTCGGGTGAGCTTCGTCGGCGCAGGTCCCGGCGATGCCAGTCTGCTCACGGTCCGTGCGACCGAGCTGCTCGCCCAGGCCGACGTCGTCATCGTCGAGACGCCTGAGCAACAGGCGCTCGTCACGAACGGCGCCGAGGTCGTCGACGGCGGCAACAACGCCGCCGGCGAGATCCTCACGCACGCCGCGCGCGGCAAGCTCGTCGTCAAGCACGCCAAGGGTGGTGCGCACGTCGTCCGCCTCATGGTCGGCGACCCGTTCACCTACGCGACCGGACCCGAGGAGGCGATGGCCTGCGCCAAGGCGGGCATCTCCTTCGAGGTCGTCCCCGGCGTCTCGTCGGTGTCCGCGGTCCCGGCCTACGCCGGCGTCCCGTTGACGGACAAGCAGCACCGCGAGTTCAAGGTCGTCAGCGTCGGCGACGCGACGATCGACTGGAGCGAGGCCGCGCGTCACGAGACGCTCGTCCTGCTCTCGGCCGTCAACCGCATCGGCGAGGTCGCCGAGGGCCTGATGGCCAACGGCCGCGCCGCCGAGACGCCGGTCGCGATGACCCGACTGGGCACCACGACGCGTCAGGAGACGGTCGTGTCCACGCTGGCCGACATCGCCGCCGACGCGTCGGCCGCCCAGATGGCGCCCCCGGCCATCGTCGTGGTCGGCGAGGTCGTCGCCCAGCGCGACGCCCTGTCGTGGTTCGAGACGAAGCCGCTCTACGGCTGGCGCGTGCTCGTGCCCCGCACGAAGGAGCAGTCGGAGTCGCTCGCGGCACGCCTGCGGATGTACGGCGCCGTGTCCGAGGAGGTCCCGACGATCTCGGTCGAGCCGCCGCGCAACCCGCAGCAGATGGACAAGGCCGTGCGCGGTCTCGTCGAGGGTCGCTACGAGTGGATCGCGTTCACCAGCGTCAACGCGGTGAAGGCCGTCCGTGAGAAGTTCGACGAGTACGGACTCGACGCTCGCGCGTTCAGCGGGCTCAAGATCGCCGCGGTCGGCGAGAAGACCGCCGAGGCCATCGAGACGTGGGGCATCCGCCCCGACCTGGTCCCCTCGGGCGAGCAGTCCGGTCGTGGCCTGGTCGAGGACTGGCCGCCGTACGACGAGCTGCTCGACCCGATCAACCGGGTGTTCCTGCCGCGCGCCGACATCGCCACCGAGACCCTCGCGGCCGGCCTGGTCGAGCTGGGCTGGGAGGTCGACGACGTCACGGCCTACCGCACCGTCCGGGCGGCCCCGCCGCCGGCGCCGACGCGTGAGGCGATCAAGTCGGGCAAGTTCGACGCGGTGCTGTTCACCTCGAGCTCGACGGTGCGCAACCTCGTCGGCATCGCCGGCAAGCCGCACGCGACGACGATCATCGCCTGCATCGGCCCGGCGACGGCGAAGACGGCCGAGGAGCACGGCCTGCGCGTCGACGTCATGGCCGAGCGGCCGTCCGCCGAGGAGCTGGCCGACGCGCTGGCCACCTTCGGCGAGCAGCGCCGAGCCACGTTCGTCGAGGCCGGCGAGCCGGTCCTGCGCCCGTCGCAGAAGAAGCCGTCCTCACGCCGCAAGGCCTGAGCTCGGTTCGTTGGCTGTCGGTTTCCCCGGTTAAGTGGGTTTCCTGTCACTTCACGAGGGTTGCGATCCTCGTGAAGTGAGGGATTCCCCGCTTAACCGGGGAAACTTCGCCCCAAGGAGGCAAGCATGATCGAGCGTCCCCGCCGGCTGCGGTCGTCCGCGGCCATGCGCCGGCTCGTGCGCGAGACCCATCTCGTGCCGTCCCAGCTGGTCCTGCCGATGTTCGTGGCCGAGGGCCTCGACGAGCCACGCCCGATCGCGAGCATGCCGGGCGTCGTCCAGCACACGCGTGACTCGGCCCGCCGCGCCTACGCGGAGGCCGTCGAGCTGGGCCTCGGCGGGGTGATGCTGTTCGGTGTCCCGCTGCACAAGGACCCGCAGGGCTCGGGCGCGCTCGACCCCGAGGGCATCCTCAACCTCGCCATCGCGGATGCACGGGCCGAGGTCGGTGACGACCTGCTCGTGATGAGCGACCTGTGCCTGGACGAGTTCACCGACCACGGCCACTGCGGCGTGCTCGACGAGCGCGGCGCGGTGGACAACGACGCCACTCTCGAGATCTATGCCCGCATGGGTGTGGCGCAGGCCGAGGCCGGCGCCCACGTCGTCGGCCCCAGCGGCATGATGGACGGCCAGGTCGACGTCATCCGCGAGGCACTGGACGACGAGGGCCATCTCGACGTCGTGGTGCTGGCGTACGCGGCCAAGTACGCCTCGGCGTTCTACGGCCCGTTCCGTGAGGCGGTCGACTCGTCGCTGCAGGGTGACCGCCGGACCTACCAGCAGGACCCGGCCAACCGGCGCGAGTCGATGCGCGAGACGCTGCTCGACGTCGAGCAGGGCGCCGACATCGTCATGGTCAAGCCGGCGATGTCCTACCTCGACGTCATCGCGGACGTGCGCGCCGCCGTGGACCTGCCCGTTGCCGCGTACCAGGTGTCCGGCGAGTACGCGATGGTCGAGGCCGCCGCCGCGAACGGCTGGATCGACCGCGACCGCGCGATCGACGAGTCGCTGGTGAGCATCAAGCGCGCCGGCGCCGACATCATCCTGACCTACTGGGCGGCCGAGGTCGCCCGCCGACTCTGACGCTCAGCGACCCAGCACGCGGCGGAGGCGGCGCTTGGCGCGGCGGCGCAGCTCGGCCGTCAACTGGTCCGACGGCAACTGCGTGAGCTCGGGAAGGTCGCCGCGGCGGCGCAGCTCGTCCTTCAACAGGTCGGTCGTGGCGCTCGAGACTCCCGGATACTTCCGCAGGTCAGCCGGCTCCACGTGCTTCTCGCGCAGGATTCCCGCCCCGCCGCCTCGAGCGGCCCCGATCACGGCGTGAGCGGCGGCCTCGATCGAGATGGTGCCGGGGGTCTGCGGATCCTCGACCTGCGCCGGCGCGGCCAGCAAGGTGTCGAGGTCGCCCATGACGTGGACGCCCGACCGTTCGATGCCCTCGACGATCGAGGCCGCGATGTCGTGGACCTGGCCGTGCGCCCAGGCGGGCAGGCTGATCGGCGGGTCCTCGGGCCCGGGGCGGTGGCGCAGGGTGAGCTCGTGGCTGGCGCCCATGCGCAGGAACCTCGCATGGGTCGCAGCGCTCCACTTCGCCGTCTCCGCGAGGGTGTTGACGCGGCGGACGAGCTCGGCCTCACTGCGGCGCATGGACCGGTTCGTGCTCCACGCCGGGTTCACGATCGTGCCGTCGGGGACGCCCAGGAGCTGCTCGAACATCTCGAGGATCTGACGCTTGCGCTCCTTGTCGCCGATGACGAGGTGAACACGATCGGGGCCGATGGCCGCGGCCCAGCGGGTGAGCACGTGATCGAGCCGGTGGCGCCGCCAGAACCGTGCCGGTTCGTCCCGGCCATGGGCGTCGAGCGTCTCGCGGAGCCAGTCGTCCAGGGGGACGGTGAAGCCGCTGCGGATCCGCTGCTGCCACGCCGAGGGCATCAGCGACGACAGTGGGACGGCCGTGACCGCGACCTGCAGGCGATCGGGGCCCAGGTCGTCGACGATGCGCGAGATCACGTCGTCGGTCGCGACGTCGAAGAGCTCGCTGCTGATCACGGCGCGGCCCCGGACCTGCTGGACGGAGGCGGCCAGATCGGTCCAGTGTCGGTCGTCGATCCGCTTCATGCCGCGGGTGCTGGAGTGCCGGGTCACCGCCCGGGCCGCGTGATGCTGCTCGGCGGTCGTGCCGACGACGGTGACCCCGTGACGCAGCAGGACGTCGTGAGACGCCGCCAGCCCGCCTTGCAGCGCGGACGTGCCGGTCTTGTGAGGACCCACGTGCAGCAGGACGCCACGCGATCCGATCGGCGGCTCTGTCTCGTTCGATGGCATCGTGCGTGAGTCTAGTGCTGCCGCAGACAGGCAGACCCGTGGCCGGTGACCCACTGTCCGCGGACTCGTTCACAATGGATCACATGCCTGTCTCGCCGATCCCGTTCTCCGAGGGCCTGTTCGCCCGGGCCCAGCAGGTGTCGCCGGGCGGGGTCAACTCGCCCGTCCGCGCGTTCCGCGCCGTGGGCGGCACCCCGCGCTTCATGGCCTCGGGGTCGGGCGCCTGGCTGACGGACGCCGACGGCAACCGCTACGTCGACCTGGTCGGGTCGTGGGGGCCGATGCTGCTGGGGCACGCGCATCCCGAGGTGATCGAGGCCGTCACCGCCGCCGCCGCGCGCGGCACCAGCTTCGGCACGCCGGCCGAGCCGGAGGTCCTGCTGGCCGAGGAGATCGTGGGCCGGACATCGGTCGAGCGGGTCCGCATGGTCTCGTCGGGCACCGAGGCCACGATGTCGGCGATCCGCCTGGCCCGGGGATTCACCGGCCGTGACCGCATCGTCAAGTTCAGTGGCTGCTACCACGGCCACGTCGACGCGCTGCTGGCCGAGGCGGGCTCGGGCGTCGTGACGCTGGGCATCCCGGGGACCCCCGGCGTCCCCGCCCACGTCACCGCCGACACCATCGTGCTGCCCTACAACGACCCGGCCGCCGTCGACGCGGCCTTCGCCGAGTACGGCGACCAGATCGCGTGCGTCATCACGGAGGCGGCCGCGGGCAACATGGGCGTCGTCCCGCCCGCTCCCGGGTTCAACGCCCACCTCGCCCGCACGTGCGCCGAGCACGGCGCCCTGTTCATCAGCGACGAGGTGATGACCGGGTTCCGCGCCGCGCGCAGTGGGCACTGGGAGCTCGACGGCCGGGTCGAGGGCTGGCAACCCGACCTCGTGACGTTCGGCAAGGTCATGGGCGGCGGCTTCCCCGCTGCCGCGTTCGGCGGCCGCGCAGACGTCATGGACCTGCTCGCGCCGGTCGGACCCGTCTATCAAGCCGGCACGCTCTCAGGCAATCCCGTCGCCTCGACGGCGGGCCTGACCACCCTGCGGCTGGCGACTCCCGACGTCTACGAGCGACTCGCCGCGACCTCGCGCCAGGTGCAGGGGATGGTCACCGAGGCGCTGGCCGACGCCGGTGTCCCGCACGTCGTCCAGACGGCCGGCACGATGTTCAGCGTCTTCTGGGGCGTGACCGACCCGGTCACCGACTTCGCCGGCGCGCAGTCGCAGGACACGGTCGCCTACACCGCCTTCTTCCACGCCATGCTCGAGGCAGGGGTGTACCTGCCGCCCAGCGCCTACGAGGCATGGTTCGTGTCGGCGGCCCACGATCCCGACCTCGACTCCGCACCACTCTCTAGACTGGCCGAGGCCCTGCCCGGCGCGGCCCGGGCGGCTGCGGCAGCGGCCCGCTGACAGACCGAAGGAACCCAGATGAGCACCCGCACGATCGTCCACCTGATGCGCCACGGCGAGGTCCACAACCCCGGTGGGGTGCTGTACGGACGGCTCGCCGGCTACAACCTGTCGGACCTGGGCCAGGAGATGGCCGCGACGGTCGCCGAGTCGCTGAAGCACCACGACATCACGCACCTGGTGTCGTCGCCGCTCGAGCGTGCCCAGCAGACCGCGCGCCCGGTCGCCGACATCCTCAAGCTCGACATCCACACCGACGAGCGGGTCATCGAGGCGGGCAACAAGTTCGAGGGCCGCACCGTCGGCGTCGGTCCCAAGGCCTTCCTGAATCCGCGCTTCTGGCCGTGGTTGTGGAATCCGTTCCGCCCGTCCTGGGGCGAGGCGTACGCGCACATCGCCGGCCGCATGCTGCCGGCGATCGACGACGCGCGCGAGGCCGCCCGCGGCCACGAGGCCCTGATCGTGTCGCACCAGCTGCCGGTGTGGATCGCGCGCAAGTCCTACGAGAAGGGCCGCTTCGCGCACGACCCGCGCAACCGCCAGTGCAGCCTCGCCAGCCTCACCACGCTGACGTTCGAGGACGACCGCTTCGTCGGCATGGTCTACAGCGAGCCGGCCGGCCACCTCATCCCGGACGCCCTGCGCAACAAGTTCGTCGGCGGGGCATGAGCAAGCGGCGGCGAGCGACGAGCCCGGCGCGGCTCGCGGTGGTGGCGCTCATGGCGCTCGTCCTCTCGGCCTGCGCGGGCGGGATCGAGGACACGGGCGACGACGGCTTCATTGCCGGCGACGGTGAGATCACGTTCGTGGACCCGGGCAAGCGCAAGCCGGCCCCCGTCCTCTCGGGCACCGACCTGGACGGCAACGAGATCAGCACGCAGGACTTCGAGGGCCAGGTCCTCGTGGTCAACCTGTGGGGCTCGTGGTGTCCCCCGTGCCGCAAGGAGGCGCCGGAGCTCAAGGCGGCCTCGGCGGCACTGGCCGACCAGAACGTGCAGTTCGTCGGCCTCGTGACGAAGGACGACCCGGCCCGGGCGAGGGCCTTCAACGCCAAGGCCGGCATCACCTACCCGAGCATCGACGACTCCGCGGGCCGCAACCAGGCCGCGTTCGCCGACTCGCTGCCCTCGATGGCCATCCCCACGACGTGGGTCATCGACGCGAAGGGCAACGTCGCCGCCCGGGTCATGGGTGAGGTCACCGACGCCACGTTGCGCGGTCTGGTCGACCAGACCAAGAAGAGCACCCAGTGATCGGGAGCGACGTCACCGATTGGTTCCTCGACACGGCCTCGTCGGGCAACCTCGTCCTCACGGTGCCCGTCGCCCTGCTCGCGGGCCTGATCTCGTTCTTCAGCCCTTGCGTCGTGCCGCTGCTGCCCGGGTACCTGTCGTACGTCTCGGGGGTCGCGGTCACCGAGCTCGAGAGCGCCCGGCGCGGTCGCATCGTCGCGGGCGCCCTGCTGTTCGTGCTGGGCTTCAGCGCGGTCTTCGTCGCCGGGGGAGCCCTGTTCGGCGCGGCCGGCCAGGAGCTGCTGCCGTACCAGCGCGAGATCTCGATCGTCGCGGGCGTCCTGCTGATCGTCATGGGCATCGCCTTCGTCGGCTGGGTGCCACTGCTGCAGCGAGACGTGCGCGCCCACGGCGTCCGCAGCGTCGGCCTGCTGGCGGCGCCCCTGCTGGGCGTCGTGTTCGGCGTCGGCTGGACCCCGTGCATCGGCCCCACCCTGACCGCCGTCCTGGCGTTGTCCGCCAACGAGGCCACGGCTGGACGCGGCGCCCTGCTGACCCTCGTCTACTGCCTCGGGCTCGGCCTGCCCTTCGTGCTGGCCGCGCTGTTCGTCAGCCGGTTCCTGCGCCTCACGGGCTGGGTCCGCCGGCACCAGCGGGCGGTCTCGGCCGTCGGAGGAGCCCTCCTCGTGGTCACGGGCGTCCTGCTGATCACGGGCTGGTGGCAGGACATGGTCATATCGCTGCAGCACTGGATCGGTGGATTCGAGGTGCCCCTGTGAGCCCCCGCGGCACGAAGGGCGATCGCGCCTCCGAGCTGGCGCCCATCGAGTTCCTGCGCTGGGCGTGGCGCCAGCTGACCTCCATGCGCACCGCCCTGCTGCTGCTGTTGCTGCTGGCCGTCGCGGCCGTGCCGGGGTCGTTCATCCCCCAGCGTGGCGTCGACGCGCAGGCGGTCCAGGCCTATTACCTCGACCACCCGAAGCTGGCGCCCGCGCTGGAGAAGATCGGGATGTTCAGCGTCTTCTCGTCGGTCTGGTTCAGTGCGATCTACCTGCTGCTGATGGTCTCGCTCGTGGGCTGCATCCTGCCGCGCGTGCGCGTCTACGCGCAGGCGTTGAAGGCACGCCCGCCGCGGGCGCCGCGCAACTTCGCGCGGCTGCCCGCCTCCGCGCAGTTCGAGACCACGGCCTCGGTCGACGAGGTCGTCGCCGCCGGCCGGGGCGCGCTCGGACGCGCCCGGATCGACGTCGTCGAGGACGGCGACACCGCCGAGCTCCGGTCCGAGAAGGGCTACCTGCGCGAGCTGGGCAACCTCGTCTTCCACATCTGCATCGTCGTCGCGCTCGTCGGCGTCGCGGTCGGGGCCCTGTGGGGCTACCGCGGCAACGTGGTCGTCGTCGAGGGCGGCGGCTTCAGCAACACCCTGTCGCAGTACGACGAGTTCTCCTCGGGATCGCTGTTCGACGCCGAGACCGACCTCGAACCCTGGTCGATCGAGCTCGGGGACGTGCTGACCCGCTTCTACGTCGAGGGAACGCAGCGCGGGGCTCCCAAGCTGTTCCGCGCCACCGGCACGTACCGCGAGGCAGGGTCCGAGGACGACGGCGACTACGAGATCGAGGTCAACCACCCGCTCTCGGTGGGCAGCGAGGACGTGTTCCTCGTGGGTCAGGGCTACGCACCGGTCCTGCGGTTCACCGACAAGTCCGGCGAGGTCGTGTTCGACGGCGCCGTCCCGTTCCTGCCGGCGGACCCCACGTACACCTCGACCGGCGTCATGAAGGTGACGGACCCCGACGGCGAGCAGATCGGCTTCCAGGGGTTCTTCCTGCCGACGTCGTTCTCCCCCGATCCCGCCAAGCCGTCCGTCTCGGTCTTCCCCGGCGCGCTGAACCCCCGTATCGGCATGAACATGTGGGTCGGTGACCTGGGCGTCAATGACGGTGTCGCCCAGTCGGTCTACTCGCTCGACACCACCAACATGACCCAGGTCAAGGACGGCGACGGCAACTTCCGTGTCGATCTCGGCCCCGGTGAGAGCCAGGACCTGCCCGGCGGCGGCACGATCGAGTTCGTCGAGCTCCGCCAGTTCGCCCGGTTCCAGATCGGACACACGCCCGTCGTGTGGCTGCCGCTGTTCGGCGTGGGCCTGGGCATCCTCGGCCTGACGACCTCGCTGCTGGTGCGGCCCCGGCGCACCTGGATCCGCGCACGCCGGGACGGATCGCGTACCGTGGTGGAGGTCGCCGCGCTCGATCGCGTTCCGCGCGACGACCTGCCCGCCGATCTCGACGAGTTCCTCTCGCGGCTTCGCGCGGGACTGGAAGACGGCAAGGAAAGCAGGGAGCGTCCATGACCACGGACCAGCTGGCGCAGATCTCGAACTACCTGACCGGCGGTGGATTCGTCGTGCTGTGGGTGGCGTTCTTCTGCCACGTCGCCGAGTGGATCGCCGCCCGACGTGAGGCGTCCGCCCGGACGTCCGTGGCCGTGGGTGTCGACGCCGCCCCGGTGGCCGGCGACCCGGCCGACCCGAGCGTCGCCGACCGCTTCAGCGGCGTGGGCGTCTCGCTGACGGGCCTGGGCACGGCGCTGCTGATCGGCGCCTCCGTCACGCGTGGGTTCGCGACGCAGCGGGCCCCGTTCGGCAACATGTACGAGTTCGGCGTGACCGGCACGGCCATCGCGCTGTCGGTCTACCTCTTCCTGGTGTGGCGCTCGCGGATCCAGTGGATGGGCGGCCTCGTGCTGGCCGTCAGCCTGTTCATCC
The DNA here is from genome assembly GCF_032084975.1 of Aeromicrobium sp. GTDB lineage: Bacteria > Actinomycetota > Actinomycetes > Propionibacteriales > Nocardioidaceae > Aeromicrobium. The sequence goes on along the minus strand of NZ_DAMDLR010000023.1, from coordinate 29,704 downwards.
TGTCGCTCTCGATCTCCAGCTACACGCCCGCCGGGCCGCTCGTGCCCGCGCTCAACACGTTCTGGAAGTACATCCACGTCAGCTCGATCATGGTCGCCGCCGCCCTGTTCATGGTGGGTGCGGCCGCCGCTGCGCTGTACCTGGTCAAGGAGCGCGCCGAGCGCAACGGCACCGTCGGTCCCGTCCTGAGCCGGTTCCCCGAGTCCGCGCGCATCGACCGCGTCGCCTTCCGGGTGAACGCGTTCGGCTTCCCGATGTGGACGTTCGGCGCCCTCATCTCGGGCCCGATCTGGGCCCACCTCGCGTGGGGCCGCTACTGGGGCTGGGACCCCAAGGAGGTCTGGGCCCTGATCACGTGGGTCGTCTACGCGGGCTATCTGCACGCGCGGGTCACCGCCGGCTGGAAGGGCCGCCGCGCCTCCTACCTCGCGCTGGCCGGGTTCGTGACGTTCATCATCAGCTACTACATCGTCAACCTGTTCGTCTCGGGTCAGCACAGCTACGCCTGAGCGGTTCGCTAGCGTCGCACCCATGGGTGCACGCATCGAGGTCGTCGGCCTCACCAAGTCCTACGGCGACCTGCGCGCCGTCGACGACCTGACCTTCACGATCGAGCCGGGGGAGTTCTTCGGGCTGTTGGGTCCCAACGGCGCGGGCAAGACCACCGCCCTCGAGATGATCGAGGGGCTGCGCAAGCCCGACGCGGGCTCGGTCTCGATCGACGGCCACGACCCGTGGCGGCGTGACCCGCGGCTGCAACGACGCATCGGCGTGCAGCTGCAGTCCTCGGCGTTCTTCGAGCGGCTGACGGCGCGTGAGCAGCTCGTCACGTTCGCGTCGCTGTACGACGCGCCCGCCGAGCGCGCCGACGCCCTGCTGGCCGAGGTCGGACTCGAGGACAAGGCCGACTCGCGGGTGGAGAAGCTCTCGGGCGGCCAGGCGCAGCGCCTCTCGATCGCCTGCGCGCTCGTGCACGACCCCGAGATCGTGTTCCTCGACGAGCCGTCCTCGGCGCTCGACCCGCAGGCCCGGCGCAACCTGTGGGACTTCCTGCAGGGCCTCAGCGGCTCGGGACGCACGGTCGTGCTGACGACGCACTACATGGAGGAGGCCGAGGTGCTCTGTGACCGGGTCGCGATCATCGACCACGGCCGGCTGCTCGAGCTCGACTCGCCCGCGGCGCTGGTGCGCGGGCTGGACGCCCCCACACGGATCACGCTGGCGCCGGAGGCGATCGACGAGGGTGCTGCCCGTGAGGTGGGCGGCGTCGACGAGGTCACGGTGTATCCGGACCGCATCGAGCTCTCGACCCGGCGTCCCGCCGAGGTGCTCGCCGAGCTGGCCCGCCGTGACGCCCTGCATGGACTGAGCGCCTCGGGCGCCTCGCTGGAGGACGTCTTCCTGCAGCTCACCGGACGGGAGTACCGCTCGTGATGCCGCTGCGCTCGCTGTCGCGCGCCATGTTCCTGGGGTTCCTGCGCGACCGGATGACGCTGTTCTGGGCCGTGCTGTTCCCGCTCATGTTCCTCGTGCTGTTCGGTGGCCTGCTGACCGACCAGGGCGCCTCGAAGATCGACATCGCCCAGGTCGGCGACGTCGCGGCACTCGACCGGATGCCCGCTCCAGCGCGGGAGGCGCTCGAGCAGAGCCTGGAGATCGAGAAGGTGACCGACGAGGCGGGAGCGATCCAGCAGGTGCGCGACGGCGACCTCGCGGCGGTCGTCGTCGAGGACGGCGACCGGCTGGTCGTCCACTACTCGCAGGCCGACCAGGTGACGGCGGCCCGGGTCTTCGCCACGTTCCAGGGCATCGTCGACTCGGCGAATCTCGCGGTCACGGGAACCGAGCCCACCTACAGCCTCGCGTCGCAGCGGGTCGAGGACGAGTCCCTGAAGACGATCCAGTACGTGACGCCCGGCCTGCTCGGCTGGGCCATCGCGATGAGCGCGACATTCGGGGCCGCGGTGAACCTCGTCAACTGGCGACGCACCGGGCTGCTGCGCCGACTGCGACTCGCGCCGGTGCCCACGTCGTCGGTCGTCCTGGCGCGGGTCGGCGTCAGCCTCTCGGTGGCGCTCGGCCAGACGGCGATCTTCATCGGGCTCGCCGTCGGCGCCTTCGGGCTCCAGCTGACCGGGGCGTGGCCGCTCGCGATCGTGCTCGTCCTGACTGGCACGCTCGCGTTCTTGTCCATCGGCCTGCTGGCCGGATCGATCTGTCGCACGGAGGAGGGCGCGGTCGGGCTGGCCAACTTCATCGTCCTGCCGATGGCGTTCCTGTCGGGGTCGTTCTTCCCGCTCGACGGGGCACCCGGCTGGTTGCAGGGCATCAGCCGGCTGCTGCCGCTGCGGCACCTCAACGACGGGATGATGGACGTGATGGTGCGTGGTCAGGGCCTTGAGGCCGTGTGGCAGCCCATGGCGATCCTGCTCGGCTTCGCGGCCGTGTGCTCACTCGTGGCGGCACGCCTGTTCCGCTGGGACGCGTGAGGCGCTGACGCCTCGCGGTCCCCGGCGCTCAGAGTCCGCGCAGGAAGTCCGGGTCGTCGTCGGGGCCGAGGGGGCCGCGCGGACGGCGCGGCGGCGGCGGACCGCCGGCGGGACGGCCCTTGGCGATGCCGAAGACGATCCACAGCAGGGCGCCGGCGTACGGGGCCAGCACGATGAGCAGCGCCCAGCCCCACTTGGGAAGGTGCTGCACGCGCTCGCGCGGTGTGGCGAGCAGGTCGTAGAGGCTGTAGACCACGAGGACCACAGCGACCAGCACCAAGAAGACCTTGCCCATGGGCAGAGCGTACCGACCCCGGGCCAGTCGCGAGCGGTGAAGCCCGCGGCGTCACCGGGCGGACGACAGGCGGGATCGAGCCCCTAAAATGGCCGCATGAAGGCCTTCTGGACGTACACGCTCGCTCGGCTCGGTGTCTTCGTGGTCACGTGGGCGGTGCTGTGGGGCGCTTCCCGCCTGGTCTTCGAGGGCACGTCCGTGGTCGACCTGTGGGTACTGCTCGTCGCGCTCCTGGTCTCGGGCGTCATCTCCGTCTTCGCCCTGGGGCGCCTGCGCGATCGGGTCGCGCTCAGCCTGCAGGACCGCGCGCGGTCCCTGAACGACCGGATCGAGGAGTCGCGGCGTGCCGAAGACGTCGATTGACGATCGCGACTGGCTGGCCGAGGCGGTCCGCCGGGTCGAGGCAGACGCGAACCGCAGCGCGGACACCCACCTGCACGCCCTCGAGCTGCCGTTCCCGGGCGTCGACATCTACCTCAAGGACGAGTCCGTCCACCCCACGGGCAGCCTCAAGCACCGGCTGGCGCGCTCGCTGTTCCTGTACGCGCTGTGCAACGGCTGGATCCACCAGGGATCCACGATCGTCGAGGCGTCCAGTGGCTCGACCGCCGTGTCCGAGGCCTACTTCGCGCGGTTGCTGGGCCTGCCGTTCGTCGCGGTGATGCCCCGCAGCACGAGCGCGGAGAAGATCGCGCTGATCCAGTGGTACGGCGGTCGCTGTCACTTCGTGGACGAGCCGCGCCGGATGTACTCCGAGGCGCAGCGCCTGGCCGACGAGTGCGACGGCCACTACATGGACCAGTTCACCTTCGCCGAGCGCGCCACGGACTGGCGTGGCAACAACAACATCGCCGAGTCGATCTTCGCCCAGCTGTCCGCCGAGCGGCACCCCGTGCCCGCGTGGGTCGTCGTCAGCGCCGGCACGGGCGGCACGTCGGCCACGATCGGCCGCTTCGTCCGCTACCGGCGCTTCGCCACGCGCGTGCTGGTGGCCGACCCGGAAGGCTCGGCGTTCCTGGACGGCTGGGACCAGGACAGCTCCGACGTCACGACCGAGCACGCGCCCCGGATCGAGGGCATCGGCCGGCCGCGCGTCGAGCCGTCCTTCGTGGGCGGCGTGGTCGACGACATGGTGCGGGTCCCCGACGCCGCGTCCATCGCGGCGATGCGCTGGACGTCGGACCTCATCGGGCGACCGGTCGGCGGCTCGACGGGCACGAACATGTGGGCGGTCCTCGCGCTGGCGGCGCAGATGGTCGAGCGCGGCGAGACCGGCTCGATCGTGACGCTCCTGTGCGACGGTGGCGACCGCTACGCGCACACCTACTTCGACGACCGCTGGGTGGCCGAGCACGACCTCGACCCGACGCCGTACCTGGCGCGGCTGGCCGACTTCACGCGGACGGGGACGTTCACACCGTCGCGATGACGAACGCTGCCGTCAGGCCGATGGCGTAGAGCAGCTCGGCCACGCCCGTGTCCTTCAGGACCGGGATCAGCTGGGGGCCGGCGCCGCCCCCGCGCACGACCGCGGTGGCGCGCAGCGCCGGCGGAAGACCGATCAGCGCCAGCACCGCCCACGGCGTCTGCGTGACGCACCACGCGACCACCAGCACGAACGCCACGACCATGAGCACGACGTAGAGCAGGCGCGTCCGCGCATCCCCCATGACGACTGCCAGCGTGCGCTTGCCCGTGACGGAGTCGGTGGGGATGTCGCGCAGGTTGTTGGCCACGAGGATCGCGCAGGCCAGGGAGCCGACGCCGATCGCTCCGGCGACGCTCACCCCGTTGATCCCGCCCAGCTGGGTGAAGGTCGTGCCGAGCACCGCGACGAGGCCGAAGAACACGAAGACGCTCACCTCGCCCAGGGCTCGGTAGCCGTACGGCCTGGAGCCGCCGGTGTAGCCCCACGCGGCGAGGATCGCGACGGCCCCGACCAGCACGAGCCACCAGCTGGACGTGGCTGCCAGGGCGAGTCCGAAGAGCGCGCCGAGGCCGAGGAAGGCCAACGCTGCCGCCTTGACCCTGGCCGGTGCCACGAGACCGGAGCCGACCAGCCGCAGTGGCCCGACCCGGTCCTCGTCGGTGCCCTTGATGCCGTCGGAGTAGTCGTTGGCGTAGTTGACGCCGACCTGCAGCGCCAACGAGACCCCCAGGGCCAGCAGCGCCTTCCACCAGATGGCGCCGTCGTCGAACGCGGCGGCACCGGTGCCGACCGCGACGGGAGCGATGGCGGCGGGCAGGGTGCGCAACCGCGCGCCCTCGATCCACAGGCGCAGGCCGGTCGGGTTGTCCACCCCGCGAGTCTAGGAGTGGCGCTGCGAGGCGGTGCGTCTGGTTCCCGCCGAGCCCGTCTACCGTGGACGGATGACCGCCTCGCTCGCCCCCGTCGCCGGCTCGCCCCGTGAGGTCATGGAGCTGCTGAGGCCGTGGGTGCTCGACGGTGGCGATCCCCTCGTCATGCGGACCTCGGGCAGCACGGGCGAGCCGAAGTCGATCCGCCTGTCCCACGCGGCGGTGCTGGCTTCGGCGCACGCCGCCCTCGCGCGCCTCGGCGGGCCGGCCCAGTGGCTGTCGGCCCTGCCCGCGACGGGAGTCGGCGGCCTGCAGGTGCTGGTGCGGTCGATCGTGGCGGGCACCGAGCCGGTCTTCCTCGACGACCATCCCGACCTCGCGTCGGCCGTCACCGCGATGACGTCGCCGCGGCGGTACGCCTCGCTCGTGCCGACGCAGCTCTTCCGGCTGGTGGAGGCAGGGCGGGCCGACGTGCTGGCGTCGCTCGATGCCGTGCTGCTCGGGGGAGCGGCCGCGCCGCGAGCAGTCCTCCGGCGCGCGGCCGACGCGGGCGTCCACATCGTGCGGACGTACGGGATGACCGAGACGTGCGGCGGATGCGTCTACGACGGTGTGCCCCTCGACGGCGTGCGGGTGCGGATCGAGGACGACGGGCGGGTGGCCATCTCGGGAGCCGTGCTGGCCGACGGGATGGGGGACTGGCTGGTCACGAACGACCTGGGCCGGATCGACGGCGGCACCCTGAGCGTCCTCGGCCGGGCCGACCAGGTGGCCGTCAGCGGCGGTGTGAACGTCCCGCTCGCCGCGGTCGAGTCGACGCTGCGCGACGAGCCCGGCGTCCTCGACCTGGTGGTCGTGGCCCAGCCCGACCCGGAGTGGGGTGAGCGAGTAGTGGCCTTCGTGGTCGGTGACCTCGACCGCGAGGGCGCTGCCGCCGCGATCGAGGCGGCGGGCCATCCGCGCGCGTGGACCCCGCGCGCCGTCCACGTCCTCGAGGCTCTGCCGCTGCTGCCCAACGGCAAGCCGGACCGCGTCGCGCTGGCGGGTGGAAGTTTCCCCGGTTAAGTGGGTTTCCTGTCACTTCTCGAGGATCGCAACACTCGAGAAGTGCGAGAGAACCTACTTAACCGGGGAAACCGTCACTGCGAGCCGAGCGCGTCGGCGACGGGGGTGTCGCCGCCGATGACCTCGATCGTGCGACCGATGGTGGAGTCGTCGGCGAGCACGGCGGCTAGGACCGCGGCGACGTCGGCGCGGGGGATCTCGCCGTAGCCGGTGTCCTCGGCCGCCTTGACCCGGCCGGTCCCGTCCTCGTCGGTGAGGGCGCCGGGCCGGATGATCGTCCAGTCGAGCGAGCTCGCGCGCAGGGCCTCGTCAGCTTCCCGCTTGGCCTTCACGTAGGCGACCCACGACTCACCCGCGTCGGGGTCGGGGTCCTCGTCGATGCCCATGGCGGAGACCTGGACGAAACGGCGGATGCCCAGCTGCTGCGCGGCCTCGATCGACTTCAGCGAGCCCTCGAGGTCGACGGTGCGCTTGCGCTCGACGTTGCCGTCCGCGCCGCCGCCCGCCGCGAACACGACGGCGTCGCAGTCGGTGAACGCGGTCGCGAAGTCGTCGACCGATGCCGCCTCGATGTCGAGGGGCCGGGTGGCCGCGCCGGGCAGGTCCGCCGCCTGGTCGGGGTCACGGATCAGCGCGACCGGCAGGTCGCCGCGTTCGGTGAGCAGGGGAATGAGGAGTCGGGCGACCTTTCCGTGGCCGCCGACGATGGCGATGTCGGACATGCGTCCACCGTAGGCACGATCCCTGAGCCCCGCTCGTCTCGTGCGTCACGAGACAGGAGGAAGTGGAACGTGTGCCGCAGACCATGGATACTCTCGTGGCGTGGACTTCCGCACGTATTCGATTCCCATGCGCACGCGCTTCCGCGGTCTGGAGAATCGTCAAGGGATGCTGGCCGAGGGGCCGGCGGGCTGGGCTGAGTTCAGCCCGTTCCCGGAGTACGACCACGTCGCGTCCCTGCCGTGGCTGCAGGCCGCGATGGAGGCGGCCACCAAGCCGTGGCCCGAGCCGGTGCGCGACCGCGTCCCGATCAACGGCATCGTGCCGGCCGTCGGTGGCGGCGCCGACGCGGTCCGCATCGCCGCCGAGAGCGGCTGCGCCACGATCAAGCTCAAGGTCGCCGAAGCGGGCGAGACGCTCGAGCACGACGTCGAGCGCGTCGCCGCGATCCGCGACGCCCTGCCGCACGTCCTGATCCGCATCGACGCGAACGGCGCCTGGAGCGTCAAGGACGCGATCAAGGCGATCAAGAAGCTCGACCAGGTCGCCGGTGGACTCGAGTACGTCGAGCAGCCGTGCGCGACGGTCGAGGACCTCGCCCTCGTCCGCCGCAAGGTCGACGTGCCCATCGCGGCGGACGAGTCGATCCGGCGGGCTGCCGACCCGTTTCGCGTCCGCGACCTCGACGCCGCCGACATCGCGATCCTCAAGGTCCAGCCCCTCGGTGGCGTCCGCGCGTGCCTGCGCATCGCCGAGCAGATCGGCATGCCGGTCACCGTCTCCAGCGCGGTCGAGACCTCGATCGGGCTCGCCGCCAGCGTCGCACTCGCCGCCGCGCTGCCCGAGCTGCAGTACGCGTGCGGCATCGGCACGGCCCACCTGCTCACCGCCGACGTCGTCGTGCACCCGCTCAAGCCCGTGGGTGGCTGCCTGCCGGTCACCCGGCCCGAGCTCGACGAGCAGGCCTACGCCAAGGTCGCCGCGTCCGACGAGGTCGACGAGCGCTGGCAGGCGCGCCTGAAGCACGTCCAGGAGAGCTTGTGAACGACGCCGGGGGGCACCATGAGTGAGCCGTTGCGAGCCGTCGACATCGCCCGACGGCTCGTGACGGCGCTGCTCGCCCAGGAGGTCACCGAGGCCGTCCTGTCGCCCGGCTCCCGGTCGGGCCCGATCGCGCTGGCCCTGCACGCGGCCGACGAGCAGGGGCTCATCCGCCTGCACGTGCGCGTCGACGAGCGCGAGGCCGGGTTCCTCGCGCTCGGCCTGGCGAAGGCGTCCGGCCGCCTCACCCCCGTCGTCACCACCTCGGGCACGGCGGTCGCGAACCTGCATCCCGCGCTGCTCGAGGCGCTGCACTCCGACATCCCGGTGCTCGCCGTCACGGCCGACCGGCCGGCGCGACTGCGGGGCACGGGCGCCAACCAGACGACGGTGCAGCCGGGCATCTTCCCCGGGATCGTGCAGACCGACCGGATCACCGGGCTGGCCGGGGCGGTCCGCGAGGGGACCGGTCCGATCCACCTGAACATCGAGCTCGACGAGCCGCTCGTCGAGTCGACCGTGTGGGACTTCCCGCAGAACTCCTGGTCGATGAGCAAGCCGGCCGCGGGTCGCTTCCACACCGTCGAGGGCGGCTCTCGCACGATCGTGGTGGCCGGCGACGGGGCCGACCCGGCGCTCGCGGCCGTCGCGAACCAGGCGGGCTGGCCGATCATCGCCGAGCCGTCGTCCGGCCTGCGTGGTGCGCCGACGTCCGTGGCGTGTGGCCGGGTCGTGCTCGCCAGCCGGATGATCGAGCGCATCGACCGCATCGTCTCGGCCGGGCATCCGACACTCTCGCGCCCGGTCACGAACCTGCTCACGCGCACGAACCTGCCGATCATCCACGTCGGCGACGCCTCGACCTTCCCGGGCGTCCCGGGCGCCAACGTCACGCTCGCCGACCACCTCGCGGTGCGTGGCGGCACGCCGGACCAGGACTGGGTCCGCAGCTGGATCCAGGCCGGCGACCGCATCCAGAACGCCCTGCTCGACGCCGAGCAGCTGACGATCGCGAAGGACGTCTGGGAAGCGGCGGGCCGAGGCCTGCTCGTGCTCGGCTCCTCCAACACCATCCGCGACGTCGACCTGGTCGCCCCGGTGCGCCAGCCCGGTCCGCGAGTCCTGGCCAACCGCGGACTGGCGGGCATCGACGGCACCGTGTCGACCGCGATCGGCGCGGCGCTGGGCCACTACGGCCGAGCGATCGCGCTGATGGGCGACCTGACCTTCCTGCACGGCGCGAACGGCCTGCTGATCGGCCCGATCGAGCCGCGCCCCGACCTGTCGATCGTCGTGCTCAACGACGACGGCGGCGGCATCTTCCACACCCTCGAGCAGGGTGCGCCCGAGTACTCCAACGCGTTCGAGCGGGTGTTCGGCACGCCCACCCGCACGGCGATCGACGCGCTGTGCGCCGCCCACGGCGTGCGCCACCGGCTCGTCGAGGTCGACCAGCTGAGCGCCTACCTGTCGCGGTCGCCCGTCGGCATCGAGGTGCTCGAGGTGCGGGTCCAGCGTGCGGGGCGGCGTGCACTGCAATCGGTTGTCTCGGGACTCGCCGCCGTCTAGTGTGTGGCCAGCGTCACAGGGGCGCGCGGGCAGGAGTTCACATGGCCGACGAGGCGTTCGACTACATCGTCATCGGGGGCGGGAGCGCGGGCGGTGTGTTGGCGGCCCGGCTGACCGAGGATCGTGACCGGAAGGTCCTGCTGCTCGAGGCGGGTGCACCCGACGACGACGAGATGATCAAGATCCCGGCCGGCTTCAGCCAGCTGTTCAAGACGCGCTGGGACTGGAATTACGAGACCAGCGCGCAGAAGCACCTCGGGGGCCGCCGCGCCTACTGGCCGCGGGGCAAGACCCTGGGCGGCAGCTCCTCGATCAACGCGATGATCTACATCCGCGGCAATGCCGCCGACTACGACGAGTGGCGCGACGCGTACGGGGCGATGGGGTGGGGGTACGACGACGTCCTGCCGTACTTCATCAAGTCGGAGGCCAACCGCAGACTGGGCGGCCCGTACCACGGCACACAGGGTCCGCTCCTGGTCGAGGACCGCCGGTTCACCCACGAGCTGACCGAGGCCTTCGTCGAGTCGGCCGTCGCCGCGGGACTCAAGCGCAACGACGACTTCAACGGCGCCCAGCAGGAGGGCGCGGGCATCTACCAGGTCACGAACCGCCGAGGAGAGCGCTGGTCCGTGGCCGACGCCTACATCCGCCCGGCGATGCAGCGACCCAACCTGACCGTGCGCACGGACTCGCTGGTCACCCGGATCCTGATCAAGGATGGACGCGCCACGGGCGTCGCCTACCGCCGCCACGGCCAGGAGCACATCGCGCGCGCCGGGGCCGAGGTCCTGCTGTCCGGCGGATCGATCAACAGCCCTCAGCTGCTCATGCTCTCGGGCGTCGGACCGGGCGCGCACCTGCGCGAGGTCGGCATCGACGTCCTGGTCGACTCGCCCGGCGTGGGCCAGAACCTGCAGGACCACCCGGTCGCGGGCACCCTCGTCTACACGCGCAACACGACCGACCTGGCGGACGCCGTCACGGTCAAGAACATGCTGCGCTGGCAGGCCACCCGCACGGGCCCCCTGGTCTCCAACATCGGTGAGGGCGGCGCCTTCTACACGTCGCGCGACGACCTCGACCTGCCGGACATCCAGATCCACGCGGCACCCAGCGGGTTCTACGACAACGGGCTGCACGAGCCCGTGCGCCGCTCCGTCACGATCGCGCCCACGCTCGTGAACGTGCAGAGCCGCGGCCAGATCCGGCTGCGCTCGACCGATCCCACGTGGCACCCCGAGATCGATCCCGCGTACTTCGACGACCGGGCCGACCTCGACGCGATGCTCGGCGGCTACCGCCGCATGCTGGACATGATCTGGCAGGGCCCGCTCGCGCGGCTCCTCGACGAGCCGTGGGAGCCCGCGGTCCGCAACCCCACCGACGACCAGATCCTCGACGTGATCTCGCGCCTGGGCCAGACGCTCTACCACCCCACCTCGACGTGTGCCATGGGTACCGTGGAGGGCAGCGTCGTCGATCCCGAGCTGAGGGTCCACGGGGTCGAGGGGCTGCGCGTGGTCGATGCCTCCGTCATGCCGCGGGTTCCGCGCGGCAACACCAACGCGCCCACCATCATGATCGCCGAGAAGGCCGCCGATCTCATCCGAGGAGCCTGACATGACCGCCACGATCGAACCCGACGTCCAGTCGCCCGAGGGCCCCCAGCCGTCGTTCGACTCGATCAACCCCGCGACGGGCGACGTCGTGGGCACGCACCCCATCGACGACAAGGCCCAGGTCGACGCCGCGGTCGCCGCCGCGCGCGAGGCCTCGCGCTGGTGGCAGGAGCTGGGCTTCGACGGCCGCAAGGAGTACCTGCTGCAGTGGCGCAGCGTCCTGACGCGCCGGCTGCAGCAGCTCGCGGACCTGATGCACCGCGAGGGCGGCAAGCCGCACGGTGACGCGATGCTCGAGGCCGGCCTGGCGATCGATCACATCGCGTGGGCCGCCAAGCACGCCGGCAAGATCCTGGGCCGCCAGAAGGTGGGCCCGGGCCTGCTCATGTCCAACCAGGCGGCCTATGTCGAGTACCACCCGCTCGGCGTCGTCGGCGTCATCGGTCCGTGGAACTACCCGGTCTTCACGCCGGTCGGCTCGATCGCCTACTCGCTCGCGGCCGGCAACACCGTCGTGTTCAAGCCCAGCGAGTACACGCCGGGGGTCGGGCGCTTCCTGGTCGACACGTTCACCGAGGTCGTCCACGGCCGTCCCGTCCTCAACCTCGTGACGGGCCTGGGCGAGACCGGCAACCACCTGTGCACGGCCGAGGTCGACAAGATCGCGTTCACCGGCTCGTCCGCGACCGGCAAGAAGGTCATGGCCGCGTGCGCCGAGCGGCTCACTCCCGTCGTGATCGAGGCCGGCGGCAAGGACTCGTTGATCGTCGACGAGGACGCCGACCTGAAGGACGCGGCCGAGGCGGCGCTGTGGGCGGGCATGTCGAACGCGGGCCAGACCTGCATCGGCACCGAGCGCGTCTACGTGCACGAGCGCGTCTTCGACCCGTTCATGGCCGAGCTGCTCAAGCAGGCCGAGGGCATCCGTCCCGGGTACGACGACGGCGGCGTCTACGGGCCCTCGACGATGCCCAAGCAGCTGCCGATCATCCGCAGCCACATCGAGGACGCGATCGCCAAGGGCGGCAAGGCCGTGCTCGGCGGCCTCGACTCGGTGGGCGACCAGTACGTGCAGCCCACGATCATCACGCACGTGCCCGAGGACTCCCTCGCGGTGACCGAGGAGACGTTCGGTCCCACGCTGGTCGTCAACCCGGTCAGGGACATGGAGGAGGCGGTCGAGCTGACCAACGCCACGAAGTACGGCCTGGCGGGCGCCTTCTTCGGCAAGAAGAACGCCATGTCCGTGGCCAGCCGGGTCCGGTCGGGCATGACCTCGATCAACTCGGTCATCTCGTTCGCGGCGATCCCCGGCCTGCCCTTCGGTGGCGTCGGCGACTCCGGCTTCGGCCGCATCCACGGTCCGGACGGACTGCGCGAGTTCACCTATTCCAAGGCGATCACGCGCCAGCGGATGAAGGCCCCGCTGATGCTGCAGTCGCTGAAGCGCGACGGCACGACCGAGAGCCGGTTCCAGCAGCTTCTCACGGTGATGCACGGCGGATCGGCCACGCTGCCGAAGCTGCCCAAACGCAGGTAGTCAGCCGCAGGACAGGCCACGGGCCCGGCGAGGGATCACCTCGCTGGGCCCGTGGCGTCTGGCTCACTTCCGGACGCGAAAGCTCTTCTTCGCGACCGGTCCGAAGCCCTTGGCGTTCTTGGCCTGGACGCGGACGGTGTTGATGCCGTTGCGCAGCTGCGAGCGCTTCAGCACGAGCGAGCGCCGGTTGGGGCCGAGGTTGCGCACCACCAGCGTGCGGTTGCCCTTCCGCACGACGAGCCGGTAGGACTTGATCCCCGCACCGCCGTTGGACTTCGGCGCCACCCAGCGCACCTTGCGGTTCTTCGCACGAGCCGCACCACCGACCTTCAGCGCCCGCACCTTGCCGGGCTTCTTGGCGGTGGCCGGCTTCGAGAAGAGGCTGCCGAAGACCGAGTACGAAGCGCCCAGGTAGTCGGCGACGGCGAACGCACCCGAGTTCAGGACCGCGATGCCGGTCGGCCAGCCGAACCCGGTGGCGGGGCCGCCGAGCACTTTCAGGGGCGCCGCAGCGCCGTCGGCGTTGGGTGCGAACACCCGCACCGTCCCCGGGATCAGGCTCGTGACGTGCACCCGCCCGTTGGCGTCGGTGTCGATGCCGTTGATCTCGGTCGCAGGCACCGCCCCCGTCACGACCTGCAACGGTGTCGCCACGCCGTCCGCCGAGGTCGAGTAGGCGCGCAGCTGCGTCGCGCTGGTCGTCCAGACCTTCGAGCCGGAGACGGCGATCGACATGCCGGCGCCGAGGCCGCCGACGGTTCGCTCGGTCGGCGCCGGCGTGCCCGTGGCGGACGGTGCGTAGACGTGGTAGGCCGTGTTCTTCCGGACGTAGATCTCGCCACCGCTGACGTCGATGCCGTAGGCCGCGCCGGGACCCGTGCCGAACGACTTGATCGGGGCGACGTTCCCGTTGGCGCCGGGCGCGAACACCCGGACCGTGCCGTCGGACTGGGCGACGTACAGGAAGCCGTTGCCGTCGAGTGCGACGTCACGGGGAGTCGACAGCATGGTCGCGGCGCCACTGATGCGCCGCAGCGGGGACGAGGGGCCCGAGGCGTTCTTCGCGTGGACGACGATCGCGTTGTTGTTCTGCGAGGCGACGTAGATGTTGCCGGCCGCGTCGTCCTCGAGGCCGACGGGTCCGGACAGTTCTCCCTTGACGGTGCGCTGGGGACTGACGTCGACGTTGTCGGCCGCCGCCGGGCTGGCCGACACGAGGCCCGCGACCAGGACGGCCGTCGTCCCGAGGGCGAGTGATCGGGTGAGGGTGGTGCTGGGGGATTTCATGGGATTCTCCAATCCGTGCGGGAGCCTTGAGTGCCCCACGCCGGTGGTGAGCCGGGTCGCGTCCGGTTTGAGACGCGGGCGTAATCTCGTCCGGTGACCTACCAGCGTTATGTGGCCTTGGGAGACTCCTTCACCGAGGGCGTCGGCGACGACGATCCGAGCCTGCCCAACGGGGTCCGTGGCTGGGCCGACCGCTTCGCGGCGGCTCTCGACCGCTCCCAGGGCGGTGGCCTGACGTACGCGAACCTCGCGATCCGCGGACGCAAGCTGGGACCGATCGTCGCGGAGCAGGTCGAGCCCGCGCTCGCGCTCGAGCCGGATCTCGTCACGATCTACGCCGGCGCGAACGACATCATGCGGCCGAAGGTCGACCTCGACGCGATCCTGGCCGAGTACGACCGCGTGATCGGGCGGCTCGTCGCCTCGGGCGCCCGGGTCGTGACGTTCACACCCGCCGACCCCGGGGGCGCGCGGATCTACTCGCTCGTGCGGGCGCGCTTCGAGCGCTACAGCCTGGCCGTGCGCGAGATCGCCGCCCGTCACGGCGCGACGCTCGTCGACTACTGGCACATCACCGACTACCGCGACCCCCGCCTGTGGGACACCGACCGGATGCACATGTCGCCGGCCGGTCACCAGCGCATGGCGATCGCCGTGCTCGACGCGCTGGGCGTGCAGCACGACCTCGAGCCACTCGTCCTGGCCGACCCGGCGCCGATGACGTTCGTCGAGAAGGTCCGTGCGCAGGTCCAGTGGGCCGTCGAGTACCTCGGCCCGTGGATCAAGCGCCGCGTGACGGGCCGCTCGAGCGGCGATGGGCTGGACCCGCGCTACCGCGAGCTGACGACGCTGGGGAGCTCACGCACGTAGCTCCTTCTCGAGGGGAGTCCAGCGGCGGCCACGCGCCTTGACGACGGCCCCGCCCAGGAGCTTCTCGACGTGGTCCGCCCGGGCCTCGATCGCCTCGAGGGCCGCCCGGCCGACGTCCGCGAGCACCCGGACGGCGACCGTGCCATCGTCTCGGATCGCCCAGCCGCCCACGATGCGCCCGTCGTGCCAGATCGTCGGACCGGCGTTTCCGGTGGTGTCGAAGAGACGGTCGCCGTGGAGGCCGAGGTACCAGTCGCGGTGCTTCCAGCCCATCGTCGTCGGGTCGAGCGCCGGCAGGAGTGCCACCCACGGCGCGGGCTCGGGGGTCGGCTCGAGGTCGTCCGCCAGGACCAGGCCGGCGCCCGGCTCGAGCTCGACCTCGACGGTGGCGAGCGGGGCGAGCGCCGCGGCCGTGTGTCCTTTGGTCCAGCCGGTCCACCACTGGAGGTCCTCGGCACGCGCCGGGCCGAACCGCGCGAGCCACCGTCGCGCGACGGCCGTTCGTGCCTCGGCGGCGTCGGGCAGGTCGGCCGAGTCGGGCAACCAGCGCCGCATCGACGACCACCGGAACCGGGTGGAGGTCCAGCTTCCTTCGGGGCGGGTCCGCACGGCACTGCCCTCGACCGACATCACCGTGAGCAACCGGCTGGCGATCGACTGGCGCGTGGCGTACTTCGTGCCGGCGCCGATCTCGATCCGCGTCGCGAGCAGTGGGTCGATGGCCTGGAGCTCGGCGCTGCTGAAGTCCTCGAGTCGCTCGAAGGCCGCCAGCGCAGCGGCGTGGGCCGCGGCCAGCCACGCATCCGCGTCCTCGATCCCCGAGGCGGCCACCATGGCGAGCAGCTTGCGGTACTCGGGCCCGGCGACGGAGTGCTGGACGGTCGCCAGGAAGTCGGCTGCCTCGTCGGACGGCACCGCGAACACCGTGCGGCGCATGGCCAGGACCCGCACGATCGACCGCTCGGCGTAGAGCGCGTCCTCGACCGCCTCGATGCTGGGGTGCTCGAGCCGGGCGAGTGCGCTGAGCACCATCGAGGCGGGATCGGTGCTGTGCAGCGCGACGAGCGAGCGGGTGACCTCCTCCGTCGTGGGCACGGGCACCGCCAGCGCGTGCCGGACCCCGAGCCTGCGTCGTCGCTCCTCCACGTCCATGCGCATGTGCCGACGCTAGCGACCGGCACGGACGGAACCCGTGTCGGTCGCCATGGCGGAGCACGTCGGTGCCGTCCGCCATGATGGGCGCATGGCTGACGAGACGATGGTCGACCCGGCGATGCTGGGGGAGGTCGAGTGATCGACCGGACGAAGGTGATCAGGTACGTCACCCCGTTGCGCGAGGGCGGCAGCCTGCCCGGCGTGGTGGAGGCCGACGACCTGGGCACGTACGTCTGCAAGTTCTCCGGAGCCGGCCAAGGCGTGCGCGTCCTGGTCGCCGAGGTCATCGTGAGCGGCCTCGCCACGCGACTGGGGCTGCGCACGCCGCGCCTCGTGGCCCTCGAGCTCGACCGCGACATCGCCCGCTACGAGGCCGACGAGGAGGTGCAGGACCTGCTGGTCGCCAGCATCGGGCTCAACCTCGGGGTCGACTTCCTGCCCGGGTCCTTCGGGTTCGACGGTGACGTCGCAGCCGGCGCCACCGACCACGGCATGATCCTGTGGCTCGACGCCTTCACCGCGAACGTGGACCGCAGCTGGCGCAACCCGAACCTGCTGGTGTGGCACGGCGACGTCTGGGTCATCGACCACGGAGCGTCGCTCTACTTCCACCACGCGTGGAGCAACGCGGTCACCGATCCCGCCCGCTTCGCGGTCCAGCCCTGGGACCCCTCCGACCACGTGCTCCGCCCGCACCTCGCCCAGGTGGCGGACGCGGACGCCCGGGCGCGCCGGGTCCTCACGCGAGGGGTCTTCGAGGAGGTCGTGGCCGAGGTTCCCGACGAGTGGCTGGCCTCGACGCCCGACACGACGCCACAGGCCCTGCGCGAGGCGTACGTCGACTTCCTCGACGCACGGTTGGGCAGTACGACGTGGCTCCCGGAGGTGGACGCATGAGTGCCCTGGCCTACCAGTACGTCGTCCTGCGATGCGTGCCTCGACCCGACCGCGAGGAGTTCGTCAATGTCGGCGTCCTCCTCTACTGCCAGGAGGCCGAGTTCCTGGCCGTCGAGTGGGACGTCGACCGTCAGCGGCTCGCGGCGTTCGCGCCGGGTCTGGACCTGGACCGCGTCTGTGCCGCGCTGGAGTTCGTGAGTGGCGTGTGCGCCGGTGACGAGCGCGGCGGCACGGCCTCGACCCGCTCGCTGACCCAGCGGTTTGGCTTCCTCAAGGCGCCCAAGTCGACCGTCGTCCAGCCCGGACCGGTCCACGGCGGAGTCGCCGAGGACCCCGCGGCGGCGCTGGCGCGGCTGAGGTCGCAGCTCGTGGGCTGAGTCCGCGAGAAGGCGGACGCGCCCTCAGCGCAGGGCGTCGCGAACCGGGATGAGCTTGGCGTCGGCCTCGGCCAGCTCGTCGGCGGGGGAGGAGTCCGCCACGATGCCGCAGCCGGCGTACATGCGCGCCGTGCGGCCGTCGGCGCACAGCTGGGCCGACCGCAGGCCGATGCCCCACTCGCCGTCGCCCGAGGCGCCGATCCAACCGACCGGGCCGGCGTAGCGCCCACGGTCGAGGTCCTCGATCTCGGCGATGAGGCGGACGGCCTCGGCGGTCGGCGTGCCTCCGACGGCGGCGGACGGGTGCAGCGAGGCGACGAGTGACAGGACGCCGGCGTCCTCGCTCAGCACGCCCGTCACGTCCGTGGCCAGGTGCATCACGTTGGGCAGGTGCAGCACGAACGGCGATTCGGGCACGTTCATGCCGGTGCAGTGCGGAGCCAGCGCGTCGGCCACCGACCGCACCGCGTACTCGTGCTCCTCGAGGTCCTTGCTGGAGCGCGCGAGCGACGCGGCGAGTCCCAGGTCGCGTGCGTCGTCACCGGTCCGGCGGATCGTGCCGGCCAGCACGCGCGAGGTGACCAGTCCGCCCTGCAGGCGCACGAGCATCTCGGGGGTGGACCCGAAGAAGCCGTCGACGTGGAAGGTCCAGCAGCTGGGATAGCCCGCGGCGAGCCGGCCCAGCGGGGAGCGGACGTCCAGGGGCGCGTCGAACTCGGCCTCGACCGAGCGGGCCAGGACGACCTTGTCGAGGTCGCCGGACTGGATCCGCCGCACGGCGCGGTCGACGGTGTCCGACCAGGTCGAGCGGCGGGTGGCGTCGTCGACGAAGCGGGAGCCGGCGGGCGACTCGGGCGTGGACGGGGACAGGGCGGGGGAGGGGCTCAGTGATCGACCAATCGTGGTGACCCAGCTGCGGCCGTCGCGGCGTCCCACCACGACCTCGGGCACGACGAGCGTCGAGCCGGGGGCGTCGGCGAACGTGAAGCTGCCGAAGGCGACCAGGCCGCTACCCGGCAGGCCCGGCTCGTCGCGCACGACGGCCGAGTCGACGATCCCGGCCCACCAGTCGTCGGCGCCGTCGAACCGGTCGCCGCCGTCGGGGTTGAACGTCGCGGCGCGACCCCAGCCGACGAGTCCGTCGCCGCCGTGGACCCACGCAACGGCGTCGGGTGTGGCGGGCAGCAGCGCCAGCAGGTCGCCCGGATCGGGGATCTCGCGGGAGCGAACGACGAGGGGTTCGGCCTGCCCATCGGTCGCCAGCGTGCTCACCCGATCCACCTTACTGGGCGGTCATCAAGGGGCTGGGCGGGCTGTCGGTTTCCCCGGTTAAGTAGGAAAGCTGGCACTTCTCGAGGGTTGCGATCCTCGAGAAGTGCCAGGAAACCCACTTAACCGGGGAAACTGCCAGACCACGCGAGCCCCGTGTCGGAGGTGCCGTGAGAAGGTGGCCAGATGAGAGCAGGGCTGGACAAGGACCCCCGTGACGTCGCGCGGATGTTCGACACGGTGGCCGAGCGGTACGACCTGACGAACGACATCCTCTCGATGGGCCAGGACCGCCGTTGGCGCACGAAGGTCGTCGAGACGATCGCTCCGCAGCGTGGCGAGCGCATCCTCGACCTCGCGGCCGGCACGGGCACGTCGAGCGCGCCGTTCGCCGACGCGGGCGCCTTCGTCGTCCCGTGCGACTTCTCGATCGGGATGCTCGAGGTCGGCAAGCGCCAGTTCCCGGGGCTGAGCTTCACCGCGGGCGACGGCATGCACCTGCCGTTCGCGGACGGGGTCTTCGACGCCGTCACGATCTCGTTCGGGCTGCGCAACATCCACGATCCGCTCCAGGGCCTGCGCGAACTGCTCCGCGTGACCCGCCCAGGAGGCAGGATCGTCGTGTGCGAGTTCTCGACCCCGACGTGGAAGCCGTTCGAGACCGTCTACTCCAACTACCTGATGCGCGCGCTGCCGTCGATCGCGCGCCGCACGTCGTCCAACCCCGAGTCGTACGTGTACCTCGCCGAGTCGATCCGCTCGTGGCCCGATCAGCGTGGGCTGGCCGTGCGGATGACCGAGGCCGGCTGGGGCCCCGTCTCGTGGCACAACCTCACCGGCGGGATCGTGGCGCTGCACAGCGCCGAACGCCCCGCCTGACGGCTCGTTTCTCGGCGGTCCCGGCCGCGCCGACACTTAGTGTGCCCTTACTCACACAGTTCCCCGTGGGGGTTTTAGAGTGATGTCAGTTGTGCGTGTGAAGATCTTCACAAAGTTCTCTCGAGGGTGGCTGGAGGTGCCGTGAACGAGTACATCCCGATTCTGGTGCTGGGTGGGCTGGCGTTCGCGTTCGCACTGTTCAGCGTCGGCATCGCGCCCTTCACGGGACCATCGCGCTACAACCGCGCCAAGCTCGACCGCTACGAGTCGGGCATCGAGCCCAGCCCGCTGCCCGAGGGCGGCGGCAAGGTGACGATCAAGTACTTCTTCACGGCGATGATGTTCATCGTCTTCGACATCGAGATCGTGTTCCTGCTCCCGTTCGCCGTCGCTTTCGACGAGCTCAGCTGGTTCGCGTTCTTCGCGGTCATGCTCTTCCTGCTCAACATCACGATCGCGTACGTCTATGAGTGGCGGCGCGGGGGAATGGACTGGACCTGATGGGCCTCGAGGAAAAACTCCCCAGTGGCGTCCTGCTCTCGACGGTCGAGGGCTTGGCCGGCTACTTCCGCAAGGCGTCGTTCTGGCCGGCCACGTTCGGCCTCGCCTGCTGCGCCATCGAGATGATGACGTTCGGCGCACCGCGCTACGACTCGGGTCGCTTCGGCATGGAGGTCTTCCGGCCTTCCCCGCGCCAGGCCGACCTGATGATCGTCGCCGGTCGTGTGAGCCAAAAGATGGCTCCCGTCCTGCGCCAGATCTACGACCAGATGCCCGGTCCCAAGTGGGTGCTCGCGATGGGCGTGTGCGCCAGCTCGGGTGGCATGTTCAACAACTACGCGATCGTCCAGGGCGTCGACCACGTCGTGCCGGTCGACATGTACCTGCCGGGCTGCCCGCCGCGTCCCGAGATGCTGATCGACGCGATCTTCAAGCTGCGCGACCAGATCCAGCACACGCAGCTGGGTGCCGATCGCAACGCCGAGATCAAGGAGCAGGAGGCGGCCGCACTGGCCGCCCTGCCCACCGCCGCACAGACGGGACTCCTGCGATGAGCGAGCGCCAGCGAGCGAACGATTCGATGCCCCGAATCGCGGCATCGTCCTACGGTTCTTTTTTCAAGGCGGTGCCGCGATGAGCGACGAGACCCAGGACGGCTCGCACGAGACGCGGGTGGACCTGCTCAAGGGCGACGCCACCGAGCTCGAGGTCGTCGAGGTCCGCGAGGGCTCCTTCGGCGTGCACGGCACGGGTGACACCAGCGGCTTCGGCGGCCTGCGCCGCCCGGTCGTCATGCCCGGAGCCAGCACAGCTCCGTACGGCGGCTGGTTCGACGAAGTCGCCGAGCGGCTCGCCGCGGGCGAGGGCCTGGCCGACGCGATCGAGAAGGTCGTCGTCCATCGCGGCGAGATCACGTTCTTCATCCGCCGCGAGCTGCTGCTGCAGGCGGCACGGCACCTGCGTGACGACGCCGGCCTGCGCTTCGAGTTCTTCAGCGGCGTCAGCGGCGTGCACTACCCCGGCGACGCCGGCCGCGAGCTGCACGCCGTCTACCACCTGCTGTCGATGACGCACAACCGCCGGATCCGCCTCGAGGTCACGTGTCCCGACACCGACCCGCACGTTCCCAGCGTCGTCAGCGTCTACCCGACGGCCGACTGGCACGAGCGCGAGACGTGGGACATGTTCGGCCTGGTCTTCGACGGCCACCCGCACCTCACGCGCATCCTGATGCCCGACGACTGGGCCGGCCACCCCCAGCGCAAGGACCACCCGCTGGGCGGCGTCGACGTCGAGTTCAAGGGCGGATTCATCCCCGCGCCTGACAACCGCCGGAGCTACTCATGATGCGCACGACAACGACCCAAGCGATCGTCAGGGACACTCTGCCTTCTGGCTCGCTCCGCTCGCGGGGAAGGAGCTACTCCTGATGGTGACCACCGACCCGTATGCAGGCACCTCCGAGTCGACCTCGGGCCAGGTCTTCAACGTCACCGGCGGCGACTGGGACACGATCCAGGCCGACTCGCTCGAGGGCGATCGCCTCGTCATCAACATGGGCCCGCAACACCCGTCCACGCACGGCGTGCTGCGCCTGATCCTCGAGATCGACGGCGAGCAGGTCCACGATGCCCGCGCCGGCATCGGCTACCTGCACACCGGCATCGAGAAGAACATGGAGTTCCGCAACTGGACCCAGGGCGTCACGTTCTGCACCCGCATGGACTACGTCGCCCCGTTCTCCAACGAGGCGGTCTACGTGGGCGCGATCGAGCGCCTGCTGGACATCGAGGACCAGATCTCCGAGCGCACGCAGGTCATCCGCGTCCTGATGCTCGAGCTCAACCGCATCTCCAGCCACCTGATCGCGATCGCGACCGGCGGCATGGAGATCGGCGCGCTGACCGTCATGACCTGCGGGTTCCGCGACCGCGAGGAGATCCTCAAGGCGTTCGAGCTCATCACGGGCCTGCGCATGAACCACGCGTACTTCCGGCCGGGCGGCCTGGCTCAGGACCTGCCCGACGGTGCCGTCGAGCAGCTGCGCGACCTGGTGGCCCTGCTGAAGAAGCGGCTCCCCGAGTACGCCGCGCTCTGCAACGCCAACCCGATCTTCAAGGGCCGGCTGCAGAAGGTCGGCCGGCTCGACCTGTCCGGCGTCATGGCGCTGGGCATCACCGGACCGATCCTGCGCTCGACCGGCATGGACTGGGACCTGCGCGTGAAGCAGCCCTACTGGGGCTACGACACGTACGACTTCGACGTCGTCACGCGCGACGAGCCCGACGCCTACGGCCGCTTCATGATCCGCCAGGACGAGATGTGGCAGTCGTTGCGCATCGTCGAGCAGTGCATCGACCGACTCGGGTCCACTGCCGGCCAGCCGGTCATGATCGAGGACAAGAAGATCGCGTGGCCGGCGCAGCTGTCGATCGGGGCCGACGGCCAGGGCAACTCGCCCGAGCACATCAAGCACATCATGGGCGAGTCCATGGAGGCGCTGATCCACCACTTCAAGCTGGTGACCGAGGGCTTCCGCGTCCCGTCGGGCCAGGCGTACTTCGCGATCGAGTCGCCCAAGGGCGAGATCGCGTGCCACCTGGTCTCCGACGGCGGCACGCGCCCCTACCGCGCGCACTTCCGTGACCCGTCCTTCGTGAACCTGCAGGGCGTCTCGGCGATGAGCGAGGGCGGCATGCTCTCGGACGTCATCGTCGCGGTCGCCTCCATCGACCCGGTCATGGGTGGAGTGGATCGCTGATGCCTGCTGATGACACGAACGTCGACCATGGTCGCCGTTCAAGAACCATGGTTGCTGCGAGTGGTGACGGGAGTGGTCGATCGTGACCGAGCAAATCTCTGAGGGGCTTTCCGAGACGACGATCGCCGAGCTGCACGAGCTGGCGGGGCGATACCCGCAGTCGCGCAGTGCGCTGCTGCCGATGCTGCACCTCGTGCAGTCCGAGCAGGGGCGCGTCACGGCCGAGGGGATCGAGGTCTGCGGGCGCATCCTGGGCCTCACCGAGGCCGAGGTGAGCGCCGTCGCGACCTTCTACACGATGTACAAGCGCCGCCCGATGGGCAAGCACCACGTCGGCGTCTGCACGAACACCCTGTGCGCCGTCATGGGCGGCGACGAGATCTTCGAGCGGCTCAGCGGCCACCTGGACGTCGGCAACGACGAGACCAGCGAGGACGGACAGGTCACCCTCGAGCGGGTCGAGTGCAACGCCGCCTGCGACTTCGCGCCGGTGATGATGGTCAACTGGGAGTTCTTCGACAACCAGACGCCCGAATCGGCCATCGAGGTCGTGGACCAGCTCCGCGCCGGCGAGACCGTGCAGTCCACCCGCGGCGCGACGATCACGTCCTGGCGCGAGGCCGAGCGGGTCATCGGCGGCTTCGAGGACGGCCTCGTCGACGAGGGTCCCGCGGCGGCCGGAGCGTCGCTGGCCGGTCTCGAGATCGCCAACGAGCGTGGCTGGAAGGCGCCCCCGCTGGACGCGTCCGGCCCCGAGGCCGGGCGCGAGTCCGAGGGACAGGCGGCGGCCGAGGCCGACACCCGCCGGGCCGAGTCCGAGACCGTGATCGAGCAGTCCCCCACGGACGTGCGCAGCGAGGAGACGGAGGCCACCGATGACTGACGTGCTCACCCCGGTCCTCACGGCCAACTGGGCCGACGACCGCGCCTGGACGCTCGACGCCTACACGGCGCGCGGCGGCTACCGCGGGCTCGACAAGGCGCTCACGATGGATCCCGACGCGATCATCGAGGAGGTCAAGGACGCCGGCCTGCGCGGTCGCGGCGGCGCCGGCTTCCCCACGGGCATGAAGTGGGGATTCATCCCGCAGGACAACCCGAACCCGAAGTACCTCGTGGTCAACGCCGACGAGTCCGAGCCGGGCACCTGCAAGGACATCCCGCTCATGATGGCCAACCCGCACGTGCTGGTCGAGGGCGTCATCATCGCGTCGCGCGCCATCCGCGCGCACACCGCGTTCATCTACGTCCGCGGCGAGGTCCTGCACGTCATCCGCCGCCTGCGCGCAGCCGTGCGCGAGGCGTACGAGGCGGGCCACCTGGGCCGCGACATCCACGGCAGCGGCTACGACCTCGACCTGGTCGTCCACGCCGGAGCCGGCGCGTACATCTGCGGCGAGGAGACGGCGCTGCTCGACTCCCTCGAGGGTCGCCGCGGGCAGCCGCGGCTGCGACCGCCGTTCCCGGCCGTCGCGGGCCTGTACGCCTCGCCCACCGTCGTCAACAACGTCGAGTCGGTCGCGTCCGTCCCGGGCATCATCGCCGGTGGCGCGGACTGGTTCGCCTCGATGGGCACCGAGAAGTCCAAGGGCCACGGCATCTTCAGCCTCTCGGGCCACGTCGCCCGGCCGGGCCAGTACGAGACCCCGCTCGGCATCACGCTGCGAGAGCTGCTCGACCTGGGCGGCGGCATGCGTCCCGGCTCCGAGCTCAAGTTCTGGACCCCGGGCGGCTCGTCCACCCCGCTGCTCACCGCCGAGCACCTCGACGTGCCCCTGGACTTCGAGGGCGTCAGCGGCGTCGGCTCCATGCTGGGCACGCGCGCCCTGCAGATCTTCGACCAGACCACGTCGGTCGTGCGCTGCGTCCTGCGCTGGACCGAGTTCTACAAGCACGAGTCCTGCGGCAAGTGCACCCCGTGCCGAGAGGGCACGTGGTGGCTCGCCCAGACGCTGCGCCGCCTCGACGCGGGACAGGGCCAGCCCGGTGACATCGAGCTGCTGCTCGACCTGTGCGACAACATCCTGGGCCGTGCCTTCTGCGCCCTCGGCGACGGTGCCACCAGCCCCATCACGTCGGCCATCCAGTACTTCCGCGAGGAGTTCGAGGCGGGCATGACCACGCCGAGCAGCGAGATGTTCCCGCCCTCGGCGTCCACCCTGTTCGCGAAGGAGGGTGCCCGATGACGGTCACCGAGCCGAACGCCACCGACACGACGCCCGTCGAGCTCGTCACCCTGACGATCGACGACGTCGAGGTCAGCGTGCCCAAGGGCACGTTGGTGATCCGCGCCGCCGAGCTGATCGGCACTGACATCCCGCGCTTCTGCGACCACCCGTTGCTGGCCCCGGTGGGCGCCTGCCGCCAGTGCCTCGTCGAGGTCCCGGACGCCGGCAACGGACGCCCGATGCCCAAGCCGCAGGCCTCGTGCACGCTCGAGGTCGGCGCCGGCATGGTCGTGAAGACGCAGGTCACGTCGCCGGTCGCCGAGAAGGCCCAGGAGGGCATCCTCGAGTTCCTGCTGGCCAACCACCCGCTCGACTGCCCCGTCTGCGACAAGGGCGGCGAGTGCCCGCTGCAGAACCAGGCCCTCTCGCACGGCGCGGCCGAGTCGCGTTTCATCGAGACGAAGCGCCTGTTCCCCAAGCCGGTCCCGCTGTCCTCGGAGGTGCTGCTCGATCGCGAGCGGTGCGTCCTGTGCCAGCGCTGCACTCGCTTCCAGTCCGAGATCGCCGGCGATCCGTTCATCGCGCTGCTCGAGCGCGGCGCCTCCCAGCAGATCGGCATCGCCGAGAACGCGCCGTTCGGCTCGTACTTCAGCGGCAACACGATCCAGATCTGCCCGGTGGGCGCGCTCACGAGCGCCGAGTACCGGTTCCGCTCGCGTCCGTTCGACCTGATCAGCGTCCCCTCGATCACCGAGCACGACGCGTCGGGCGCGGCGATCCGCGTCGACCACCGCCGCGGCAAGGTCATGCGCCGCCTCGCCGGCGACGACCCCGAGGTCAACGAGGAGTGGATCACCGACAAGGACCGCTTCGCGTTCACGTGGTCGCGTCAGGAGGACCGCCTCACGGTCCCCATGGTGCGCAACCCGCAGACCGGTGAGCTCGAGCCCACGTCGTGGCCCGGCGCGCTCGCCGTCGCGGCGCGCGGCCTGGCCGCCGCCGCGGGCAAGGCCGTCCTGACCGGCGGTCGACTCACGGTCGAGGACGCCTACGCCTACGCGAAGTTCGCCCGGATCGCGCTCGGCACGAACAACATCGACTTCCGCGCCCGCGCCACCTCCCAGGAGGAGACGGAGTTCCTCGCGGCCAAGGTCGCCGGCACGCCGGTCGACGTCAGCTTCGCGGACCTCGAGCGCGCGGCCTCGGTCGTGCTCGTGGGCCTCGAGCCCGAGGACGAGGCCGGCACGCTCTTCCTGCGCCTGCGCAAGGCCAGCCGTCAGGGGGTGCAGCTCATGGCGATCGGCACCCACACGACGCGAGGCCTCACCAAGATGAACGGCACCCTGGTGCCCACGGTTCCCGGTCAGGAGGCCGCGGCGCTCGCCGAGCTGGAGCTCGGGCCGAACACGGTGATCCTCGCCGGCGAGCGCCTCGCCACGGTCCCGGGCGCCCTGTCCGCGGTCGCGGCCAAGGCCACCGAGTCCGGAGCCCGGTGGGCCTGGGTGCCGCGTCGCGCGGGCGACCGCAGCGCGCTCGATGCCGGTTGCCTGCCCTCGCTTCTGCCCGGCGGCCGTCCGGTGGCCTCGGCCGAGGCCAGGGCCGACGTCGCGGCGGCGTGGGGGGTCTCCAGCCTGCCCGACACCGCCGGTCTCGACACGGACGCGATCATCGCGGCGGCCGCCAGCGGCGAGCTCGGTGCCCTCGTGGTCGGCGGCGTCGACCTCGACGACCTGGCCGATCCGGCCGCTGCGCGCGATGCGCTGCGCTCGGTCGACTTCCTGGTCAGCCTCGAGGTGCGCGAGTCGGCCGTCACGGCGATGGCCGACGTGGTCCTGCCCGTGGCGCCCCCGGTCGAGAAGGCCGGCACCTTCATCAACTGGGAGGGTCGCCTGCGTCCCTTCGACAAGGTCCTGTTCGAGTCGCCGGCGCTGACCGACGTGCGCGTCCTGGCCGGCATCGCCGAGGAGCTCGGCCGCCCGATCGACGTCCGCACCACCGACGAGGCCCGCGCGGAGTGGCACGACCTGGGTCCGTGGGACGGCAAGCGGACCTCGTTCCGCCCCCGCAAGCCGGTCGCGGCGAAGGCCGTCGCCCAGGAGGTCGTCCTCGACACCTGGAAGCTGCTCGTCGACGACGGCCGGCTGCAGGACGGCGCCGAGGCCTACCGACTCACCGCGCGCGAGCCCGTCCTGCGCGCCAGCGAGGCGACGCTGACCGCCTTCGGCGTCCAGCCGGGGCACCGCGCCACGCTCACCGGCCCCTCGGGCTCGGCGAGCTTCGTGGCCGAGGCGGCGTTCATGCCCGACGGCGTCGTCTGGGCCCCCACGAACTCCGGCGTCCACCTGGGTGCCGCGCTCGGCGTCGGCTTCGGTGCCCGGGTGAGTCTGTCGGGAGGGGAGGCCTGATGAGTCTCGACGAGCTGTTCGGCAACGATCCCGGGTGGGTGGTCGCCGTCAAGGCACTGCTGATCTTCGTCTTCCTGGTGCTCTACACGCTGTTCAACATCTGGTTCGAGCGCCGTGTCGTGGCCCGGATGCAGCACCGCATCGGTCCCAACGTCAACGGACCGTTCGGCCTGCTGCAGAGCCTCGCCGACGGCGTGAAGCTGGGCCTCAAGGAGGAGATCTTCCCCAAGGCCGCCGACAAGATCGTCTACTACGTCGCGCCGATCATCGCGGTGGTCCCGGCGTTCCTGGCGTGGGCGGTCATCCCGTTCGGCCCCGTCGTCAACTTCTTCGGCCACGAGACGCCGCTGCAGCTGACCGACCTGCCCGTCGCGGTTCTCTACATCCTCGCGGTGACGTCGATCGGCGTGTACGGCCTCGTGTTGGCGGGCTGGTCCTCCGGCTCGATCTACGCCCTGCTCGGCGGCCTGCGCTCCAGCGCCCAGGTGATCAGCTACGAGGTCGCCATGGGCCTGTCGCTCATCGCGGTCTTCATCTACGCCGGCTCGATGTCCACGTCCGAGATCGTCGCGGCGCAGGAGGACGTCTGGTTCTTCATCCCGCTGTTGCCGTCGTTCATCATCTACGTCATCGCGATGGTCGGCGAGACCAACCGTGCGCCGTTCGACCTCCCCGAGGCCGAGGGCGAGCTGGTCGGCGGCTTCCACACCGAGTACTCGTCGTTCAAGTTCGCGATGTTCTTCCTGGCCGAGTACATCAACATGGTCACCGTCTCGGCGCTGGCCACCACGATGTTCCTCGGCGGCTGGCGCGCTCCCTTCGGGATCGCGCAGGTCTGGGAGGGCGCGAACGAGGGCTACTGGCCCGTCCTGTGGTTCTTCGGCAAGACGCTCGCGTTCATCTTCCTGTTCGTCTGGCTCCGCGGCACGCTGCCGCGCATGCGCTACGACCAGTTCATGCACTTTGGCTGGAAGTGGCTGATCCCGGTCGCGCTGGGGTGGATCGTCGCCCTGGCGTTCATCCGCAAGGCGCAGCTCGAGGGGATGCTCGACCAGACGGCGATGATCGTCGCCGCGGGCATCGCGGGCATCTTCCTGATCGTCACCTTCCTGCTGCCCACGAAGGACGACGAGGACGAGATCGAGCCCGACGAGCCCCTGGAGTTCGACGCGTTCGCCGGCGGCTACCCGGTCCCGCCGCTGCCGTCGCAGCGCGAGGCCGCGGCCGCCACCACCACGACCACCACCTCGCAGCCCACGGATGGGGGAGAGCGATGAGCACGATCAAGGAGACCCTCTGGGACCCGATCGCCGGATTCGGCGTGACGTTCCGGACGATGTTCCGCAAGCCGGTCACCGAGAAGTACCCGTTCGAGAAGCTGCCCACGGCTCCGCGCTTCCACGGCCGGCACCAGCTCAACCGCTGGCCCGACGGCCTCGAGAAGTGCGTCGGCTGCGAGCTGTGCGCGTGGGCCTGCCCGGCCGACGCGATCTACGTCGAGGGTGCCAGCAACACCGAGGACGAGCGCTTCAGTCCCGGCGAGCGCTACGGACGCGTCTACCAGATCAACTACCTGCGCTGCATCCTGTGCGGCCTGTGCATCGAGGCGTGCCCGACGCGCGCGCTCACGATGACCAACGAGTACGAGCTGGCCGACGACAACCGCGCCGACCTGATCTACGAGAAGTCCGACCTGCTGGCGCCGCTGCTGCCCGGCATGGTCGAGCCGCCGCACGAGCAGATGATCAGCGACGACCACCATGACTACTACCGCGGCAAGTCGCTGCCGATCGTCGAGACCACGAGCGGCCCGGAGGCGACAGCGTGACCGCCTTCTGGATCCTCGCTCCCATCATGGTGGTGGCGGCGATGGGGCTCATCCTCGCCCGCAAGGCGGTGCACGCGGCCCTCAGCCTCGTCGTCGTGATGATCTGCCTCGCGATGCTGTACGCGGCGCAGGGTGCTCCGTTCCTGTTCGCGGTGCAGATCATCGTCTACACCGGCGCGATCATGATGCTGTTCCTTTTCGTCGTGATGATGGTCGGTGTCGAGACGTCCGAGTCCATCGTCGAGACGATCAAGGGCCAGCGCGTCGCCGCCGCGATCGTGGGCCTGCTTTTCGCCTGCGTGCTGGCCCTGGCGGTCGCGCAGTCGGTCTCGACCGCGGTCGTCGGCCTCGGCGCGGCCAATGAGAACGGCAACATCCACGGCCTGGCCGAGCTGCTGTTCACCGAGTACGTCCTGGCCTTCGAGTTCACCGCCGCCCTGATGATCGTCGCGGTCCTGGGCGCCATGGTGCTGGCGCACCGCGAGCGGCTCGTCGACCTGCCGACGCAGGCCGACCTGCAGGCGCGCCGCATGCAGGACTACGCCGAGTCCGGCCGCCACCCGGGCAACGCCCCGACGCCCGGCGTCTTCGCGCGCCACAACGCCGTCGACGTCCCTGCCCTGCTGCCCGACGGCACGCCGTTGCCCGCCTCGGTCCCCGGAGCCGTC
>NZ_DAMDLR010000022.1:0-49396 GCF_032084975.1 Aeromicrobium sp. | reverse complement strand
GGGGGTCGCGGTCGCGGTCCCGGTGGTCGCCCGCAGGGTGGTCGCTCGGGCGGCGGCTCGCAGGGTCGCCCGCAGGGCAACCGCAACCGCAGCCGTCGTGGCTCCGGCACCCCGCGGTCGCCGCACACCAGCTCCTGATTGACCAGCAAGGCCCCGACGTGAGACAGATCACGTCGGGGCCTTGACTTTTCTCCGTGGACGATCGCATGGTGAGTGCACCCAACAATCTGCACAGGGTGTGCAGATACACGGATCGGTCGTCATTCGGGGGGCAAGCCGACATGGTTGATGACGCAGCTCGTCCCGACGGTTCGATCCAGGACGTCAGAAGGAGACGAGAATGAAACTGTCCAGGATGATCGCCGTCGCGCTGTCCAGCGTGGCACTGAGCGCGGGAGTGGCGGTCCAGCCGGTCGCCGCCGCCGACAACCCGTACGAGCGGGGCCCGGCGCCCACCAACAGCAGCATCGAGGCCACGCGCGGGCCGTTCGCCGTGAGCACGAAGACGATCTCGTCGTTCGCGGCCCGTGGCTTCGGCGGCGGCACGATCTACTACCCGAGCTCGACCAGCGCCGGCACCTTCGGCGTCGTGGCGATCTCACCCGGCTACACGGCGGCGCAGTCCACGATCTCGTGGCTGGGGCCGCGCATCGCGTCGCAGGGCTTCGTCGTGGTCACGATCGACACGAACTCCCGGCTCGACCAGCCGGCGTCCCGTGGCGACCAGCTGCTGGCCGCGCTCGACCAGACGGTGGCGGACACGACGGTGCGCTCGCGGGTCGACGCGTCGAGGCAGGCCGTGATCGGTCACTCCATGGGAGGCGGCGGCACGCTCGAGGCGGCCAAGGACCGTAGGTCGCTCGAGGCCACGATCGGCCTCACGCCGTGGAACCTCGACAAGTCCTGGCCCGAGGTCGAGGCGGCATCGCTCGTGATCGGCGCCCAGAACGACTCGGTCGCCGCGGTGCGGTCGCACGCGATCCCGTTCTACAGCTCACTGACAAACGCGGAGCGCCGCAGCTACCTCGAGCTGCGTGGAGCGAGTCACTTCGCCCCGAACACCAGCAACACGACGATCGCGAAGTACTCGATCGCCTGGCTCAAGCGGTATGTCGACAACGACACCCGCTACGAGCAGTTCATCAGCCCCGGTCCGAGCCCCTCGGCGCTCAACGGCATCTCGGACTACCGGATCGACTGACACAGGGGTGAAGGGGCCGGCCCGCACCGGGCCGGCCCCTCTCACGCGCCCGACCGGTCCGAGGGAGTGCGATGGCAATGACGGCCACCGCCGGAACGGGTCGGGGTCTTCACCGGATGCACCTCGATCCGGTCCCGAGCCTCATCCGCTACGAATTGCGCAGCGAGTCGATGAGCTCGGACTTCTTCTGGCTCGAGTAGCCGCTCAGGCCAATCTCCTTGGCGCGCTTGCGCAGGTCGGCCACGGTCCAGTCCTCGTACGCGGGCGACGATCCGCCGCGCTTGCCGACGGTCTTCTTGCCGTCGCGCGCCGCGGCGTTCGAGATGCGGGCGGCCTTCGTCTTCGACGCGCCGTCGTCGCGCAGCTCCTCGTAGAGGTCGGGGTTCTTCAGGCTCGAGGGAGCCTTCTGCTTCGGGGCCACGAAATCACCTCTTCCTGACTCCACGACACCACGACTGGGCCGCTTTCGCAGCCCGAGAGTCAGCGGGAGAGCAGATCGTGAGCCAGGGCACCGACCTGGTCGTGCTCGATCAGGAAGCCGTCATGGCCGTGGGGCGACGTCACCACCGCGAGGGGATCGGCGCCCGGGACCAGGTCCGCGATCTGCTGCTGCTGGTACGGCGGGTAGAGCCGGTCGGAGTCGATCGCGGCCACTACGGTGCGTGCCGTGATCGTCCGGAGCGCCGTCTCGATCCCGCCTCGGCCGCGGCCCACGTCGTGGCTGTTCATCGCGTCGCCGAGGGTCACGTACGACCAGCCGTCGAAGCGCTTCTCCAGCTTCTCGCCGTGGTGCTGCAGGTAGGAGGTGACGGCGAATCGGCCGTCGGGCTGGACCTCGCGCCCGAAGCGCTCGGCCAGCTCGGCCTCGCTGCGGTACGTCGTGTGGGCGATGCGCCGGGCCAGCTCGAGGCCGGCGACGGGTCCGGCGGCCCGGATGATGTCGGCCTGGGTGGTGGTCCACGCGATCTGCTCGGCCGAGGCGTACGCGGACGAGGCCAGCAGGAACAGGCGCTCGACCCGCCCGGGGTGCATGATCGCCCACTCGACCGCGCGCATGCCGCCCGCGGATCCGCCGACGACCGCGTGCCACGTCGCGATGCCGAGGTGATCGGCCAGCATCGCCTCGGCGGCGACCTGGTCGCGCACGGTGACGGCGGGGAACCGGCTGCCCCAGACTCGTCCGTCGGAGGCCTCGGACGCGGGCCCGGTCGTGCCCTTGCAGCCGCCGAGGATGTTCGCGGCGACGACGAAGTAGCGGTCGGTGTCGATGCCCAGGCCCGGCCCGACGACGCGGTTCCACCAGCCGTCGGGACCGGCGACGATCGAGTCGCCGGTCAGGGCGTGCAGGACGAGGACCGCGTTGTCACCGGTGAACTCGCCCCAGGTGTCGTACCCGACCTCCAGACGCGGGAGGACCTCGCCCGACTCGAGGGCGAGGTCTCCCAGCGGCTGAATCGTGGTCACGGGACTACTTGGCCGCGCGGAACCCGGCGTCGAGGTCGGCCAGGATGTCGTCGATGCCCTCGAGGCCGACGGCCAGTCGGACCAGCCCGGGGGTGACGCCCGCGGCGGCGTGCTCCTCGGGCGTGCCCTGCGAGTGCGTCGTGCTGGCCGGGTGGATCGCCAACGAGCGGACGTCGCCGATGTTCGCGACGTGACTGTGCAGCTCGAGCGCGTCGATGAAGCGACGGCCCGCTTCGACGCCGCCGGGCAGCTCGAAGGTCAGGACGGCGCCGGAGCCACGCGGCGTGTACTTGTCCGCGAGCTCCTTGTACGGGTTGCCGTCGAGCGAGGCCCACGTGACCGTCGCGACGTCCTCGCGCGCCTGCAGCCACTCGGCCACCTTGCGCGCGTTCTCGACGTGGCGCTCGAGGCGCAGGCTCAGCGTCTCGAGGCCCTGGGCGATGAGGAAGGCATTGAACGGCGCGACGGCGGGGCCGACGTTGCGCAGGTACTGGACGCGCAGCTTGGTGATGTACGCGGCCGGTCCGAGCGCCTCGGCGAACTTCAGGCCGTGGTAGCTGGCGTCGGGCTCGGTGAAGCCGGGGAATTTGTCGCCGTGGGCGGCGTAGTCGAACGTGCCGCCGTCGATCACGACACCGGCGATCGCCGTGCCGTGGCCGCCGATGTACTTGGTCGCCGAGTGGACGACCGTGTCGGCGCCGTGCTTGAGCGGGTTGAGCAGGTACGGCGTCGCGACGGTGTTGTCGACGATGAACGGGACGCCGACCTCCTTCGCGACCGTGCTGATCGCCTCGAGGTCGAGGATGTCGCCCTTCGGGTTGCCGATGGTCTCGCCGAAGAACGCCTTCGTGTTCTCGCGGGCGGCCTCGCGCCATGCGTCGGGGTTGTTGTTGTCCTCGACGAACGAGACCTGGATGCCCAGCTTGGGGAACGTGTGGCGCAGCAGCGAGTCGGTGCCGCCGTAGAGGCTGGCCGATGCGACGATGTGGTCGCCCGCCTCGGCGACGTTGGTCAGCGCGCCCGTCGTGGCGGCCTGGCCCGAGGCGACGAGGAGCGCGCCGACGCCGCCCTCGAGGGCCGCGAGGCGCTCCTCGACGACGCCCTGCGTCGGGTTCATGATCCGGGTGTAGATGTTGCCCGGCTCGGCGAGGCCGAACAGGTCGGCCGCGTGCTGCGTGTCGCGGAACTGGTACGACGTGGTCTGGTAGATCGGCAGCGCCCGCGCGCCCGTGGTGGGGTCGGGCGCCTGACCGGCGTGGATCTGCTTGGTCTCGAACGACCAGTTCTCGCTCATGCGTGCTCCTTCGGCGGGGGTGACTCCCTCCACCGTCCCATCCTTCACACGCGCCTTCCCGGCGTCTCAGGATGCGGACGGCCCGTCCACGCTCAGGACATGGTGAAGGGCTGGGCCGTGGACTCGAGCACCGACAGCCACAGGTCACCGTCGGGGTTGACGCTCTGGGTGTTGCGCACGACCACCGAGATCGGCACGTGCGCGAAGCGGTGGCGGGGGCGCCCGATCACCATGTCGGTGCGCCCGGCCATCGCCGCGTGGACGGCGGCCTGGGCGAGGCGCGTGCAGTAGACGGAGTCGGCGGCGTCGGCCGGGACCGAGCGGATCATGTACCCCGGGTCGAAGTACCGCAGCGTCAGCGGCTCCTCGTGCTCTTTGAAGTCGCGCGCGATCTGGCCGCGCAGGAAGCCCGCGAAGTCGCCCAGCACGGTGTTGCCGCTGGCGTCCGTGCGCCGGCTGGCGGGGATGAGGTCCTGACCCGCGCCCTCGGCCAGGACGATGACGGCGCTGCCGCGCTCCTTCACCCGCTTGCGCAAGGTGGCGAGCAGCCCGTTCTCGCCGTGCAGGGCGAACGGGACCTCGGGGATCAGGACGAAGTCGGCGTCGTGGTTGGCCAGCGCCGAGTAGCAGGCGATGAACCCGGCGTTGCGGCCCATCACCTTGACGACGCCCACGCCGCCGATCGCGGCCTCGACCTCCACACGGGCGCCCTTGATGGACTCGGCCGCCTTCGCGTAGGCGGTCTGGAAGCCGAAGCTGGTGCCGATCAGCGGGATGTCGTTGTCGATCGTCTTGGGGACGCCGACGACCGCGATGGGCAGGTTGCGCTCGAGCGCCTCCTCGGCGATCGCGTGGGCGCCGCGCATCGAGCCGTCGCCGCCGATGACGAAGAGGATGTCGATCTCGCGGTGCACCAGGTTGTCGACGATCTGGGGGATGCTCTGGCTGCCGCGCGACGAGCCCAGGATCGTGCCACCGCGGTCGGTGATCGTCTCGACGACCGAGGGGGTCAGGGTGATCGGGTCCGGCGCCTTGCCCGGGACGAGGCCGGCATAGCCGTTCTTGAATCCCGTGACATCGGTGACGCCGTAGTGCTCGAACAGCTCCAGGACGAGCGCGCGAATGACGTCGTTGAGGCCGGGGCACAGGCCGCCGCACGTGACGATGCCGACCTTCGTGGTGGAAGGGTCGAAGAAGATCTTGCGCCGAGGGCCGCCGGGCTCGAAGGAGGGGACCTCGCTCAGCGGGGTGTCGCCGCGGGCCTCCAGCAGGGACACGGTGTCGTCCAGCAGGACACGGTCCGTCTCGGCGACGTAGTACGCGTTCGTCTTGCGGTTGGCGACGAAGGTCGCCAACGGCGAGTCGTGAGTGCACTCGCCGAGGGTCCGAACCTGCAACTCCTCGAGTGTCAGCACGTTCACAGGCTATCGGAGTGCGGATCCGGCCGAGCCGGAGTCGACCAGCGGGCAGCGGGTGTCGACCTAGACTGGGGATGTGTCCCCAAGTTCGGATTCCGGCCGGAAGCGCGGTCGGCAGATGCGGTCGGTGCACACCGCCGCGACGTTCCACGACACCCCGACGCCCCGGGCCCGCATCGTCGGCCGCGGCGCGAGGATGACCGTCAAGCCGCTGCTGGGGCTCGCTCCCGTCGACGAGCGCACGATCCGTCGCATCAACCGACTGGCCACGCGCGTGGCCCGCGCCGGCTCCGCGGACATCGCCGTGGAGACCGGGGAGATCGGCGGCGTTCCCGGCGAGAGGCTGGAACCCTCCGACGGTCCGACCTCGCAGCTGACCATGCTGTACCTGCACGGTGGCGGCTTCTTCACCGGCAGCATCGCCTCGTACCGCGGTCTGCTCGAGGCGTTCGTGCGCGCGACCGGGGGGACCGTCCACTCGGTGGACTACCGCCAGCTGCCCGACTTCGGTGTGGCCGAGTCGGTGCAGGACGCGATCAGCGCCTACGCCGCCGTGCTGGACCGCGCCGTGGACCCGTCGAAGGTCGTCGTCGCGGGGGACTCCGCCGGTGGCTACCTGACCATGAAGGTGGCCGAGCTGGCTGCGCGGCGAGGACTCCAGGCGCCGGCCGCGCTCATCGGGTTCTCGCCCCTGCTCAGCCTCTTCCCCGATCGCGAGGACAAGAACGTGCTCCGCGTCGACAAGGTGCGCGAGGCCGTGCTGCCGATCCACCGGGTCGCCGCGCTGCGTGAGCTGTGGTTGCCCGAGGGATCCGTCATCGAGGGGTTCGCCGACCCGCTGCACGCGACGGGCCACATCTCCTCGCCGACGCACCTGGTCGCGGTGGAGGACGAGTTCCTGCGGCCCGAGGTCGAGGCCTTCGCGCTGCTGCTGGACGACAAGGGAGTCGAGGTCGACGTGCACCTCTGGCGCGGCCAGGTGCACGCGTTCCCGCTCCTGGCCGGCCGGATCCGGGACGCCGACCTCGCGATCGAGCTGGCCGCCGAGTTCGCCCTGCACCACATCGGCGAGCCGCCGGCCGTCGAGGTCGACGACGCCGCCGCTCGCCCCGAGGTGCTCGAGGGCGAGCTGAGCACCTGACGGTTTCCCCGGTTAAGTAGGTTTCCTGTCACTTCACGAGGGTTGCGACCTTCGTTAAGTGCCAGCTTTCCTACTTAACCGGGGAAACTGTCAGCCCGTGACCTTCACCTTCACGACGTGCAGCTTGCCGCCCTGCGTGTAGCCGAGGTTCCACGAGCGGGTCCCGCTCGTCGTCATCGACATCGTCACGCCGAGGGCCCACGTGTTCCTGCCGGCCTTCTTGAACGGCACCGACCCCCGGTTCGGCTTGCCCGGCGCGGGCGTCGCGTAGACGTAGCTCGCCTTCGCTCCGCGCACGACCAGCGTGTAGGTCTCGAGGTGCTTCACGCGGTAGGTGTCGCCCACCTTCTTCGCACCGCGGATCGTGAAGTCGGCCACGCGGTACGCGACGCGCTTCGTCCGGACGTTGCCGGCGACGTCCGTCGCCTTCGCCGTCACGACGATCTTGCTGCCACGACGCTTGCTCGTCACCTTGCACTTCGCCACCCCCGAGATGGAGTCCTTGGCGATGCACTTCGGACGGGGAGCGTCGAAGTAGCTGCGGCCGGCCTTGACGCCCTTGAGGGCGACCCGCGGCTTGGAGCGGTCCACCTTGACCGCGGCGGTCGCGGTGGCGATGCCGCCGTCGGCGGTGTGGATCGTCCGCGTCACGCTGCTGGCGCCCTGCTTGCCCACCGTGACGGGCTTGGGGCAGGCCGAGACCAGGTCGGCGCCCTTGGTCGCGCAGGTGAACGAGATCGTGACGGGCTTGCGGTACCAGCCGTTGCGCGCCTTCACGCTCGAGCTGACGCGAGCGGTGATGACCGGGTTCGTACGCGCCGTCGACGTGGACGAGGCCTTGAACTCGGTGCTGCCGGCGTACTCGGCCGAGACCGCGCGGTCCTGGTCGTTCGGGACGGCGTGCGAGAGCTTCGCGACGCCACTGTCGAGGGCGGCGGTGCCGACCTTCGTGCCGTCGACGAAGAAGGTCACCTCGCCGGTGGGAGTGCCGGCGCCGGGGGCGACGGGCGCGACCGTGGCGGTCAGCTCCTTCGGCTTCACGGAGACCTTCGTCGTCGTGGCGGCCGCCGCGACGGTCAGCGTGGCCAGGTCCGAGCTGCTGTCGTAGACGTAGTTCGACTCAGGCCACCAGATCGCCTCGACCTGGTGCGCACCGACGCCGAGGTCGAGCTCGGTCGAGGCGCGTCCCAGGCTGTCGTACGCGACGTGGTCGACCACGTCGCCGTCGACGCGGAACTGGACGACCCCGCCGGCCTGGCCGAGCGAGCCGCCGCTGGTGGCGAGCTGCGCCGTCGC
Organism: Aeromicrobium sp.; assembly: GCF_032084975.1. GTDB lineage: Bacteria > Actinomycetota > Actinomycetes > Propionibacteriales > Nocardioidaceae > Aeromicrobium. Next base: position 41,582 of record NZ_DAMDLR010000022.1, on the reverse strand, counting down.
CGTGGTGCGCTGGCCGAAGACCGGGTTCGCGGGCGAGAACGTCAGGTCGAGCGAGGTGGTGAAGCCGCTGACGCGGATGTCCTGCTCGGTCGGGTCGGCTGCATGGTGCCCGGAGCCGCCGGCCTGGTCGGCCACGACGGTGCAGGTGCCCGCACGACGGAACGTCACGGTGGAGCCCTGCACGGTGCACTCGTCCTCGGTGGCGGACGAGAAGGTCACGGGGTTGCCGGAGGTGCCGCCGGTCGCGGTGACCGTGTACGTGTCGCCCGGGTGCGGGTCGGTGGGGGCGGTCGAGGTGAAGGTGATCTCCTGCGAGGCCTTCGCGGTGACGGTCAGGGTCGCCGACGCCGTGGAGCCGGCGTAGTTCGTGGCGTCCGCGGGCACGTAGGTGGCCGTGACCTCGAGGGTGCCGATGGCGCCGCCGAGCTCGGGGCTCGTGGCGCGACCGTCGGCGTCAATGTCGACGGGGGAGCCGACGTCGGTGCCGTCGACCGCGAACTGGACCGCGCCGCCGGCGGCGGCCAGCGAGCCGGCCGTGACGCTCACGTCGGCGGTGGCGGTGGCGTGCTGGTCCTCGGAGATGCTCTCGACGTCCAGGGACAGGGAGACGGCGCTGGGGATCGCGCTGACCGTGATGTCCTGGGTGGCGGTCGGGGCGGCGGAGTATCCGGTGCCCCGAGCCTGGTTGGCCGCGATCGTGCAGGTGCCGGGCTTGCCGAACGTGACGGTGGTGCCGTCGATCGTGCAGTGGTCGGTCGTCGTGGACGAGAACGTCACCGGGTTGCCGGACGCGCCACCCGTGGCCGCGACCGTGTGCGTCTGACCCGGATGGGCCGAGCTCGGAACCGAGGACGTGAAGTTGATCGCCTGGGCCTCGTCCGCGACGACGGGGCCCGAGCAGGTGCTGCCGAGTCGGAACGTCGCGGCGATCCCCCGCGGACCGGAGTGCGTTGCACTGAACGCGGCGACGTCCACCGCGAGCCCGACGTACCGGATGGTGTCGAGTTCATAGCTCCACGAGTGAAGCGGCTCGGTGGTCGAGTCGGGCCACATCCACGTCGCCGAGAGCTCCTTGGTCGCCGGATCGACGGTCCACAGCGCGGTCTGACCGGTGTTGGGGAGCAGGGGCTGCAGGAAGGTGTAGGAGGAGGCGACCCCCTTGTTCATGAAGTACGAGTCGATGCTGCCGAAGCTCCTCATCGGGTCTTCCTCGAGCACGAGCTCCTGCCGATCGCCTTCGCCGATCGTGAAGTCGTACGCGAGGGAGGGATCCGTCGTGTACCCCGTGTAGTAGGCGTAGTCGTCAGGTCCGGCGCAGCCGATGACCTCGTCACCGACGATCACCTGGAGGTGGCCTGAGTAGGTCTCGGGTGCGGCCTGGGCCGCGGGGGAGAGGGCGACCGCCGCGCCGCTCATCATGAGCGCGCTGGCGACGACCGAGATCGTGCGATGGAACATGGGGTGACTCTCGGTGAGGAAGAAGGCGAGGCGGGCATGCTCGCGCTTCCAGAAACGCTATGCGTCCCTTCCGTCTCAGAAGGCACTTTTGTGCTCAACTATCACAAATGACTAGACGGTCGTACTTACAAACAGACTTGACTGTTTCTGGCTGCGCGGTCATGCTGTCCGGGTGACGGACACCCCGACCCGCACGCCGCAGCCCGAGCGCACGCGGCTCATGCGGCAGCGCCTCATGGAGGCGACGGTCGAGTCGATCGTGGAGGTCGGCTGGGCCGGCACCTCGACGACCGTGGTGAGCCAGCGCGCCGGCGTCAGCCGCGGTGCACAGCTGCACCACTTCCCCAGCAAGCACGACCTCGTGGTCGGTGCCGTCGAGTACGTGGCGGAACGCCGTCGCGACGAGCTCGACGTCGACACCTCCGCGCTGCCCGAGCAGGGCCGCACGCGCGCCGTCCTCGAGCTGCTGGCGGGTCAGTTCACCTCGCCCGTCTTCGTCGCCGCCCTCGAGCTGTGGGTGGCGGCTCGCACCGACCCCGAGCTGCTCGCCAAGGTCGCGCCGCTCGAGCGCCGCGTCGGTCGCGACGCCCACGCGCACGCCGTGGCACTGCTGGACGTCGACGAGTCGCGCGGCGACAACCGCCAGTTGGTGCAGGCGACCCTCGACCTGCTGCGCGGCCTCGGCCTCGCGGCGACCCTCACCGACGACTCCACCCGCCGGGCCTCGATCCTCGACGCCTGGGCCGACACCCTCGACCGAGAACTGGAACGATGACCACACTCGACACCGTCCTGGACGACCTGGCCGCTGAATCGCTGCAGCTCGACGGGTGGGTCGCCGGGCTCACCCCCGACCAGTGGGGGACCGTCACGACGCCCGAGGGCTGGACCGTCGCGCACCAGGTCGCGCACCTGCACTGGACCGACATCACCTCGACCTACGCGATCAACGACAAGGAAGCGTTCGACGCGCTGATCGTGGCGGCGCTGGAGAACCCCGAGGGCTACATCGACCAGGCGACCGACGAGCTGGCCCAGGAGCCGCCGGAGGCGCTCCTGCCCGCGTGGCGCCAGGGCCGCACGCAGCTCGTCGAGGCGCTGCGCTCGGTGCCGGACGGCAACAAGATCCCGTGGTTCGGCCCGCCGATGAGCCCGGTCTCGATGGTCACCGCGCGCCTCATGGAGACGTGGGCGCACGGCCAGGACGTCGCCGAGGCCCTCGGGATCCAGGTGGCGCGCACGGATCGCGTCAAGCACGTGTGCCACATCGGCGTGCGCACGTTCGCCTTCACGCACATGATGCGCGGCGAGCAGGCTCCCGACGTGCCGGTCCGCGTCGAGCTGACCGCCCCGTCGGGCGAGCTGTGGACGTGGGGCCCCGAGGACGCCGAGCAGCGCGTCACCGGTGACGGCTGGGACTTCGCGCTGCTGGCCACGCGCCGCCGCCATCGCTCCGACGTCGACGTCACCGCCACCGGCTCCGCCGCCGACCACTGGCTCGACATCGTCCAGGCCTTCGCCGGCATGCCCGGTGCCGATCCACTGCCGTTGGCTGAGCGCCAGCCGCTCGGTTGAGGACTGAGGATGGTGCATTCGGGTACCTGAGCGGGGGCAGGTGCATCATCGTGCGTCCCCGGAGCGAAGGAGGACTCATGGCCCTGCGCAGCAAACCTGAAGCGCGCCGCCGCTGGCGCCCTGCTCGTCAATGCCGTGCCGCACGTGTGGCCGGCGCGATCTGTGGCGCTACCCATCCGGATCGGGCTCGATCTGCCGAATTCCGGTGGACAGCGCTCCGCATCTGAGGGCATGCTTCAGCGAGCCAAGAGCACAGGGGGAGCAGTGGACTCAGGACACGAGGAACGCGAACTGACGTCCGGGTTCTCGATCCCGGTGAGCCGGCTGGCCCTCGGTGCCGCCGCGCTGGTCGTGGTGGGCGTCGCCTTCTACGGCGGCGTGGCCTTCGAGAAACAACGGAGCGACGCTGAGCTCGCGACGGTCTCTGAACTCCGTGACGCGTTGGGCGAGAAGGACTCGCCGGACGCCGAGAGGGCGAAGGTGGCCGAACCGCTGGAACTCCAGGTGGACGAGTCCGTCGAGGTCGAAGGTCCGGACGGGAACGTGATGCTGACGCTCGACTCGGTGCAGCTGATCGAGGAGTACCCGGGAGACCGTCGACAGCGCTACATCGAACTCGCCGTGACCATCAGGAACCTCACCGGCAGGCCGACCGTGGTGGCGTCGTTGAACCGGTACTTCGAGGACAATCTGGGCACGAAGCATGAGCCCGTCCTGACCACCTGCACCGAGGGCCGCCAACTGCCGGCCGATCCCGTGCCGGCCGGCCGCTTCGTGCAGGGCTGCGAGAGCATGAGCATCCCCGACGACGCGGGGCGGGTCGTCCTCGACGGCTTCACTCCCGAGTTGTACGTCGAGGTGCCGGCCGCCTGAGCGGCCGGCACCCGATCGCTGCTACTTCTTCGAGTACTTCACCCACGGGGTGAACTTCTTCTTGTAGGGCAGGTGGTCGACGAGTGCGGGCGTGTACTCCACGAACTCGTCGCCGTCGATGTACCCGGACTGGATGGTCCGGACGTTGACGCGCACGTACTTGGGGTGCCAGAGGCAGCCCTTCTTCGGCTTGACCGCGACGGTGACCGTGCCGTTCTCGAGGTCGTACCGCTCGTGCACCGTCTTGCCGCACGTGCCGGGGAACGGGTAGGTCGTCCAGCTCCGTCGGTGCGTCGCCGAGCCCTTGAGGGCACGGAATCCGCCATCGCCGGGGATGCCCACCTCGTCGGCGAACTCGGCTCCGGGCGAGGACGCCTTGGTGTCCAACAGCAGGCGGAACTCGCCGACCGGGCTGGACTCGTCCCAGTCGACCGGGCTCATCCTCACGACGATCCGGACGCCCTTGGCGTTGTTGACGACCTTGACCTGGTGCAGGTCGAGGGCGCTGGCGGCGCCGCCGAGCGGATCGGGTGTGGTGGCCTGCTGGGCCTGGGCGCCCGACGCGCCGGCGAGTAGCCCCACTGCGACGGCTGCGGTCAGCAGCAGCGTGCGGACGGGTGGGCGTCTCGTTGTCGAGGCGTGGTGGTCCCGGTTGCTCGGCAGGGTGTTCTGGGTGGCTCGATACCTGGTCATGGTTCTCTCCAATGTCGTTGACCGTGGTCGCCGATGAAGAGACGGAGGGGAGCGAATCCGTACGCCCGTCGTCGCGGAGCCGAGAACGAGGCTGTCGCCGGGTCGCTCGCGGGTGCACGATGGGTCCATGGAGCACGCCGGGACACCGCAGGAGTAGGCATGACGCCGCCCGAGATCCCGACGCCCGTGCTCCCGTCGTCTGCGCGGATCGCGGCGGTCGTCGTCGGTCTCGCGGTCCTGGCGGTCGGCGGCTTCGCGGTGTTCACGACGGACAACCAGCTGGGGTCGACGGCGCTCGTCGCAGCCGGTGTCGCGATCGCCGGACTGGCGGTGTTCGCGAACCGGATCGAGGCCGTTGAGGCCGGCGGCGTGCGACTCGAGCTGGAGCGGGAGGCGCGAACCGCCCGGATCCAGGCGCAGAGAGCACGGGCGGCGGGCAAGCCCGAACAGGCTCAGCACCTCGAGCGCAAGGCCGAGGGACTGCTCGCGGCGGCGACGATGGTCGGGTCGCGCTACGAGGACCTCGTGGCGACCGAGCCGTCGGGCTGGGACCGGACCTCGAGGATGGAGGGCCTGCTGCGCGAGGCGCGCGCCCTCGACACCGAGATCCTCGGGCCGTCGGACGTGGCCCAGATCTTCGGGACCGGCACCGACGGCAGCCGCATCGCCGCGCTGGCCCTGGCGGAGGCCGACCCGCGCCTGGCGACCGCGGACATGCTGGTCAGCGCCATCGGTGAGAGCCGCTCGAGCTTCGAGCAGTACCACGGCCTGCTCGCGGCCGAGCGATCGCTGAGGCACCTCTCACCGGCCGATCGGTCGCGCGTGCACGCGGCGATCGAAGGCGCGCTCGACGGCCCGCTGGGGGATCGGTCGTCGGACCGGCGGACGGTGGCGCGGCGGATCCTCGGCGCGTGACAGTCGGGGCGCTGCGGCACTACTGGAGCCGCGAGAATAGAAACAAACAGTCTTGACTGTTTCTGTGTCGGCGGTGCACACTCGTCACGTGCGAACACTTCGTGTCGGCAACTGCTCCGGCTTCTACGGCGACCGCCTCTCGGCGATGCGCGAGATGCTCGAGGGCGGCGAGCTGGACTACCTCACCGGTGACTACCTGGCCGAGCTGACGATGCTGATCCTGGGCCGCGACCGGATGAAGGACACCGATCTCGGGTACGCGAAGACCTTCCTCAAGCAGGTCACCGAGAACATGGCGCTGGCAAAGGAGCGTGGGGTCAGGATCGTCGCCAACGCGGGTGGACTGAACCCGACCGGCCTGGCCACAGCGCTGCGAGAGGCGGCCGCGGAGCAGGGCGTCGACGTCACGGTCGCCCACGTCGAGGGCGACGACCTGGTCGCGCGCTCGGCGGAGCTCGGCTTCGGTGACGCACTCACCGCCAACGCCTACCTCGGTGCCTTCGGCATCGCCGAGGCGCTCAAGGCGGGCGCGGACATCGTCGTCACGGGCCGCGTCACCGACGCCTCGGTCGTGGTCGGCCCGGCGATCGCCGAGTTCGGTTGGGGCCGCGAGGACTTCGACCGGCTCGCCGGGGCCGTCGTCGCGGGTCACGTCATCGAGTGCGGTGCGCAGGCCACGGGCGGCAACTTCAGCGGCTTCCGCGACATCGACGTCTCGACGCCGATCGGCTTCCCGATCGCCGAGATCGCCCAGGACGGCGGCGTCGTCATCACCAAGCACGCGAACACCGGCGGCGCGGTGACGGTCGACACCGTCACGGCGCAGCTCGTCTACGAGATCCAGGACGAGCACTACCTGAACCCCGATGTCGTCGTCGACCTCACGACGATCGCGCTGGCGCAGGAGTCCACCGACCGCGTCGCGATCTCCGGCGTGCGTGGCTTCGCCCCGCCGCCCACCACGAAGGTGTGCCTCAACGCGTTCGGCGGCTTCCGCAACAGCGTCGAGTTCGTGCTCACGGGCCTGGACATCGACGAGAAGGCCGCCTGGCTGCGTCGCCAGATCGAGTCCGCCCTCGAGGCGAACCCGCCAGCCGAACTGGTGTGGGACCTGATGCGCACGGATCGCCCCGACCCCACGACCCAGCCGCAGGCCGCCGCGATCCTGCGCTGCCACGTCAAGGACGCTGACCAGAACGTGGTCGGCCGCTCGTTCAGCGGCGCCGCCGTCGAGGTCGGCCTGGCCTCGTACCCGGGGTTCACGCTGACGGCCCCTCCCGGCCGCGGCGCGCCCTACGGCATCTACCGCGCGGCCTACGTGCCGCAGGCCGAGGTCCCGCACGTCGTCGTCCACGCCGACGGCTCCCGGACGGAGATCGAGCCGCCGGCCGTGACGGCCGACCCGCCCGCCCCGGCCCCCGCCCCCCACTTTTGGAACGGGATTACCTCCGAAACGGTCGATCAGGCGGAATCGCGCACCAAAAGTGGGCGCGAGGAGGCGCTGGGCCGTCTCGTCCACGCGCGCTCCGGCGACAAGGGCGGCAACGCCAACGTCGGAGTGTGGATCCCCGCGACGCATCCCCAGCGCCAGAAGGCCTACGCGTGGCTCGAGGGCTTCCTCACCGCTGAGACGGTCAAGCAGCTCCTCCCCGAGGCGGCCGACCTGCGGATCGACGTCCACCCGCTGCCCAACCTGGCCGGCGTCAACGTCCTGATCCACGGACTGCTCGGCGAGGGTGTCGCCTCGTCGACCCGCTTCGATCCGCAGGCCAAGGCCGTCGGCGAGTGGCTCCGTGCCCGCGTCGTCCCCATCCCCGAGGAGCTCCTCGCATGACCACCAGCATCTGGAACACCCCCGAGCGCCAGGCGCTGCGCACCGCGGTCGAGGACTACACGCGCACGCAGATCGCGCCGAACATGGCCGAGTGGGAGGACGCCGGCGAGCTCCCGCGCGAGCTGCACCGCCAGACGGCGAAGGCCGGCTTCCTCGCGATCGGCGCCCCCGAGGAGGTGGGCGGCGACGGCGGCGACATGGTCGACGCGTGCATCGCGGCCGAGGCGATGCTCATCGCGGGCGGCAGCAGCGGCCTGCAGGCCAGCCTGTTCACGCACTCGATCGCGACGCCGCACATCATCGACTCGGGCAACACCGACCTGATCGACCGTTACGTCCGTCCGACGCTGGCCGGCGAGATGATCGGCTCGCTCGGCGTCACCGAGCCCGGCGGCGGGTCCGACGTCGCCAACATCACGACCCGCGCCGTGCGCGACGGCGACCACTTCGTCGTCAACGGCGCCAAGACGTTCATCACCAGCGGCGTGCGAGCCGACTTCGTGACGACGGCCGTCCGCACGGGCGACGCCGGCCACGGCGGCATCAGCCTGCTCGTCATCGACAAGGGCACGCCCGGCTTCACCGTCGGTCGCAGCCTGCGCAAGATGGGCTGGCACTGCTCCGACACCGCCGAGCTCTCGTTCGAGGACGTGCGCGTCCCTGTCGAGAACCTCGTCGGCGACGAGAACGCGGGCTTCTACCTGATCGCGCAGCAGTTCGTCGGTGAGCGGATCAACCTCGCGACGCAGTCCTACGCCACGGCTCAGCGCGCGCTCGACCTCGCCGCCGCGTACGCCCGCGAGCGCGAGACCTTCGGCAAGCCGCTCATCGCGCGGCAGGTCATCCGCCACAAGCTGGTCGAGATGCACTCGCGCACCGCCGCGGCCCGCGCCCTGACCCGCGAGGTCGTCGAGCGCTCCCTCGACACCTCCAAGTCCGACCCGAGCCTGATCCTGGACGCCGTCGTCGCCAAGAACCAGGCCGTCGCGTGCGTCGAGTACGTCGTGAGCGAGGCCGTCCAGATCTTCGGCGGGATGGGCTACATGCGCGAGTCCGAGATCGACCGTCACTACCGCGACGCGCGCATCCTGGGCATCGGAGGCGGCGCGACCGAGGTCATGAAGGACCTCGCCGCGAAGCTGCTGGGGTACTGACGTGAGCCGTCCCTGCCCGCCCGCCCCCAACTTTTGGAACAGCATTACGCCCGGATTCGCTCCGGAGGCGGAATCCCGTTCCAAAAGTTGGGGAGGAGGCCGGCGATGACGTCCGCTCTCGTCCGCGGTGAGCGGATGGCCCGCCAGCGGCTGGTCGGCGAGCCCTTCGGCGACCTCGTGTCCTGCGTCGGCACCCTGGGCGCCGTCCAGTTCCAGGAGTTCGAGGACTCGCTGTGGTCGCTCGCGCGTCGGACGAAGGACCGCCCCAGCCGCGAGGCGATCGCGACCGAGATCGCCGAGGGCCGACTCGTGCGTCATCACGTGCTGCGCCCGACGTGGCACGTCGTCCGTGTCGAGGACCTCGGCTGGATGCTCGACCTGACCGCCGACCGGATCCGGGCGCAGTCGCGACCGCAGCTGCGCTCCGAGGGCCTGCTCGACGACCGCGACCGGCTCGTGGACCTCGTCGGCGAGGTCGTCGACGCAGCCGACGCGCCGTTGACGCGCAAGGAGATCGGCGAGGCGCTGCGCGAGAAGGGCGTCGACCTGAGGGGCCAGGCCCTCGGGCACGTCACGTTCAGCGCCGAGCTCGACAAGGTCGTCACGACCGGCGCCCGTCGTGGCAACTGGGACACCTTCGTCCCCTATGCCTCACGGATCCCGGCCACCGACCTCGACCACGACGAGGCGCTCGTACGGCTCGCCACGATGTACCTCGCCGGGCACGCGCCCGCGACCGCCCACGACTTCGCCTGGTGGGCCGGCCTCACGGTCACCGACGCCAAGCGGGCGTTCGCACTGGCCGAGGTCGACGAGATCGCACCGGTCTCCTCCGACGGCACGACGTTCGTCCTGAGCCTGTTCGACGAGCTCGTCATCGCCTACCAGGACCGCTCCGCGTACGAGGTGCCGATCGCCTCGGGCGGCACGATCGACGTCTGGGGCGGGAACCTCGCCCTGCTCGACGGTGTCGTCGCCGCCACGTGGCGGCGCAAGAAGTCCCAGCGCAAGGCCGGCCCGCTCCTGCTGGAGCTCACGCCGGTACGGCCCCTCTCGTCAGCGGACCGCGACCGGATCGACGCCGACGCGGCCGCCTTCATCGACCACCTCGACACCCCCGTAGACCTGCAGTGGAAGGACGCTCCATGAGTGCAGCCCGGACCGCCGTCGACCCGACGTCGGCGACGTACTCCCAGAACCGCGAGGCGATGCTCGAACGCGTCGACGACCTCGCGCAGCAGCACGCCAAGGCGCTGGAGGGAGGGGGACAGAAGTACGTCGATCGCCACCATGGCCGCGGCAAGCTGACCGCGCGCGAGCGCATCGAGCTGCTGCTCGACCCCGACTCCCCGTTCCTCGAGCTGGGTGCGCTGGCCGGGTGGGGCACCGACTTCAACGTCGGCGGCTCGATCATCACGGGCATCGGCGTCGTCGAGGGCGTCGAGTGCATGGTCATCGCCAACGACCCGACCGTGAAGGGTGGCTCGTCCAACCCGGTCACGGTCAAGAAGGGCTTCCGCGCGGCCCAGATCGCCGCCGAGAACCGCCTGCCCACGATCAACCTCGTCGAGTCCGGAGGAGCAGACCTGCCGACGCAGAAGGACATCTTCATCCCCGGCGGCGCCAGCTTCAAGAACATCACCCAGGCCAGCGAGGACCGTCGTCCCACGGTCGCGCTGGTCTTCGGCAACTCCACCGCCGGCGGGGCGTACGTGCCCGGCATGAGCGACTACGTCGTCATGGTCGACGGGGGAGCGAAGGTCTTCCTCGGCGGTCCGCCACTGGTGAAGATGGCCACGGGCGAGGAGTCCGACGACGAGTCGCTCGGCGGCGCGCAGATGCACGCCAAGACCTCGGGTCTGGCCGACTACCTGGCCGTCGACGAGCGCGACGCGATCCGCCTCGGCCGCCAGATCATGCGCCGCATCAACTGGCGCAAGGCCGGCCCCACGCCGAAGGCGAGCTACAGCGAGCCGCTGCTGCCCACCGAGGACCTGCTGGGCATCGTCCCGACTGACCTCAAGGTGCCGTTCGACCCGCGCGAGGTCATCGCGCGCCTCGTCGACGGCAGCGAGTTCGACGAGTTCAAGCCGCTCTACGGCCAGAGCCTCGTCACCGGCTTCGCCCAGCTGCACGGGCACCCGATCGGCATCCTGGCCAACGCGCAGGGCGTGCTGTTCAGCCAGGAGGCCCAGAAGGCCGCGCAGTTCATCCAGCTGGCCAACCAGATCGACACGCCGCTGCTGTTCCTGCACAACACGACCGGGTACATGGTCGGCGCGGAGTACGAGCAGGGCGGCATCATCAAGCACGGCGCCCAGATGATCAACGCCGTCTCCAACAGCAAGGTCCCGCACATCTCGATCGTGATGGGCTCCTCGTACGGGGCGGGTCATTACGGGATGAGCGGCCGCGCCTACGACCCGCGCTTCATGTTCAGTTGGGTCGGAGCCAAGTCGGCCGTCATGGGCCCGGCGCAGCTGGCCGGCGTCATGGAGATCGTCGCCCGCCAGTCCGCGGAGTCGAAGGGACAGGTGTTCGACGCCGAAGGCTTCCAGGGCATCAAGGACCTCGTCGAGCAGCAGATCGAGGAGCAGTCGCTCGCCTACTTCACGAGCGGCATGGGCTACGACGACGGCGTCATCGACCCGCGTGACACCCGCACGATCCTGGGCATCTGCCTGTCCGCCATCGCCAACGCGCCGGTCGAGGGTGCCCGCGGCGGTTACGGGGTGTTCCGCCTGTGAGCGCCTTCACCGCCCGCCACCTCGACCAACGAACTGGAGTCCCCGCATGACCATCCGCAGAGTCCTGGTCGCCAACCGTGGCGAGATCGCCCGCCGCGTGTTCCGCACGTGCCGCGACCTCGGCATCGAGACCGTCGCCGTCCACTCGGACGCCGACGCCGGCATGCCCTTCGTGGCTGAGGCCGACCTCGCCGTCCGGCTGCCCGGCAGCGCCCCGTCCGAGACGTACCTGCGTGCCGACCTGGTGATCGACGCGGCTCGCCGCACGGGCGCCGACGCGGTGCACCCCGGGTACGGCTTCCTGTCCGAGAACGCCGACTTCGCCCGCGAGGTCGAGAAGGCCGGACTCACGTGGATCGGTCCCAGCCCGGAGTCCATCGACGAGATGGGCAGCAAGATCCGCGCCAAGGAGATCATGGGCGCCGCCGGCGTCCCGATCCTCTCGGTCGACGTGGACGCCGTGACCGACGCCGACCTCCCACTCCTGGTCAAGGCCAGCGCGGGCGGCGGCGGACGCGGCATGCGCGTCGTCGAGCGCCTCGAGGACCTCGAGGGCGAGCTGGAGAAGGCGCGCGCCGAGGCGGCCTCCGCCTTCGGTGACGGCACCGTCTTCGTCGAGCCCTACCTCCCGCGGGCCCGCCACGTCGAGGTGCAGGTCCTGGCTGACACGCACGGCACCGTCTGGGCGGTCGGCGACCGTGACTGCTCGATCCAGCGACGTCACCAGAAGGTCGTCGAGGAGGCGCCCGCCCCGAACCTGTCCGAGCAGGCCCGCACGACGCTGCACACCGCGGCGCGCGCGGCCGCCGAGGCCGTCGACTACCGCGGTGCCGGCACGGTCGAGTTCCTCGTGGACGGCGACCGGGTGTTCTTCCTCGAGATGAACACGCGCCTGCAGGTCGAGCACCCCGTCACCGAGATGGTGCACGGCATCGACCTGGTCGCAGCACAGATCGCGATCGCCGAGGGCAAGCCGCTCGAGGGCGAGGTCGGCGAGCCGCAGGGTCACGCCGTCGAGGTCCGCCTGTACGCGGAGGACCCGTCGGACGACTGGGCGCCGCAGACCGGCACGATCCGTGCGTTCGAGTTCCCCGACGGCGTCCGTGTGGACTCGGCCGTCGAGGTCGGCAGCACCGTCGGCATCCACTACGACGCGATGATCGCCAAGGTCATCGCCCACGGCCCGGACCGGACCACGGCGCTGCGCACCCTCGTCGACGCGCTGCGCCGGGCGAGGATCCACGGCGTCACGACCAACCGGTCGGCCCTGCGCCAGATCCTCGAGGCCCAGCAGGTACAGGACGCCGACTTGTGGACCTCGATGCTGGAGGAGCACGGGTCGCAGTGGCTGCGCGCCACCGAGATCGATCCGTTCGCGCCGGTCGCGGCCGCCCTGGCGGAGGCCACGGTGACCGCCGCGTCCTCGCCCGTGCTGAACCGCATCCCCGCCGGCTACCGCAACGTCCCGAGCCAGCCGCACGTGCGCGAGTACGACGGCGTGGAGCCGGTCCGGTACCGCAGCCAGGGCGGCCGGCTCACCGTCGACGGGGTCACGGTCGTCTCGATCGACGCCGGCGGTGAGACCGTCCGGGTCCAGCTCGAGACCGAAGGGGTGACCCGCCGCTACGCCGTCGCGCTCGGTGACGACGTCGTCGACGTCGACGGCCCAGAGGGCTCGGTCAGCCTCCGCACCGTGCCGCGGTTCGTCGACCCGGCCGATGTCGTGGCCGAGGGCTCGCTGCTGGCGCCCATGCCGGCCGCGGTCACCGATGTGAAGGTCGCCGACGGCGACCGTGTCTCCAAGGGCGACGCCGTCGTCGTTCTCGAGGCCATGAAGATGCAGCACACCATCACGGCGCCGGCCGACGGCGTCGTCAGCGGCCTGGCCGTGACCGTGGGACAGCAGGTGGAGGCCGGAGCGGTCCTCGCCGTCATCGAGGAGGAAGCAGGAGCATGACCAACAACTTCATCGAGTCCGAGGAGCGTCGCGAGCTGCGCAAGGCGGTCGCCGCCCTGGGCGCCAAGTACGGCGAGCACTACTTCTACGACGCCGCCAAGTCCGGCCGCAAGACGGCCGAGCTGTGGTCCGAGGCCGGCAAGCTCGGCTACCTCGGCGTCTCGATCCCCGAGGAGTACGGCGGAGGCGGCGGCGACATCGGCGACCTGGCCGCGGTGTGCGAGGAGCTGGCGATCGCCGGCTGCCCGCTGCTGCTCATGGTCGTCTCGCCGGCGATCGTCGGCACCGTCATCGCCCAGTACGGCACCGAGGAGCAGAAGCAGCGCTGGCTGCCCGGCCTGGCCGACGGCACCGCGACGTACGCGTTCAGCATCACCGAGCCCGACGCCGGGTCGAACTCGCACAACCTCGTCACCACGGCCACGAAGGCCGAGGACGGCAGCTGGATCATCAAGGGCGGCAAGACGTACATCTCGGGCGTCGACGAGGCCAGCCACGTGCTCGTCGTCGGCCGCACCGCCGACGCGAGGAACGGCAAGCTCAAGCCGGCGCTGTTCATGGTGCCGACCGATGCCGAGGGCTTCACCGCCCAGGAGATCGACATGGGCGTCATCAGTCCCGAGAAGCAGTTCACGCTGTTCTTCGACGACGTCCGCGTGCCGGCCGATGCCTTGGTCGGCAGCGAGGACGCCGGCCTCGAGCAGCTCTTCGCGGGGCTGAACCCCGAGCGCATCATGGCCACCGCGATGGGCACCGGCACGGCGCGCTGGGCCCTGAACAAGGCCGTCGCGTACGCCAAGGAGCGTGAGGTCTGGGGCAAGCCGATCGGCACTCACCAAGCGGTGGCGCACCCGCTGGCGCAGCTGCACATCGACATCGAGATGACGCGCCTGCTGGGCCAGAAGGCCGCCGCGCTGTACGCGGCGGGCGACCTGATGGGAGCGGGCGAGGCCGCCAACATGGCCAAGGTCGCCGCCGGTGACGCGGCCGCGAAGTCGGTCGACACGGCGATCCAGACGCATGGCGGCAACGGACTGGCGAACGAGTACGGTCTCGTCCAGGCACTGGCCGCCTCGCGGCTGTCGAACATCGCCCCGGTCAGCAAGCAGATGGCGCTCAACTTCGTGGCGCAGTTCTCGCTCGGCCTGCCGAAATCGTATTGAGAGGGAAGGTCATGACGGAACTCGTCCACCTGGACGTCGCGGACGGCGTCGCGACGATCACGCTCGACAGCGAGCACAACCGCAACGCGCTGAGCCGCCAGCTGGTCACCGAGCTGCGTGACCACCTGGCGGCGGCGGAGACCGACGCCGACGCGAAGGTCGTCGTGCTGCGGTCGGCGCATCGCGTGTTCTGCTCGGGAGCCGACCTCTCCGAGGCGGCCGAGGGTGGCATGGAGGAGGGCGCGCAGGCGCTCGTCGACCTGCAACGGGTCATCGCCGTCAGCGCCAAGCCGGTCATCGTCGTGCTCGCCGGCCCGGTTCGCGCAGGCGGCCTCGGCCTGGTCGGTGCGGCCGACATCGTGCTGGCGGCGGAGTCGGTGACGTTCGCGCTGACCGAGGTCCGCCTCGCCCTCGCGCCGGCCGTCATCAGCCTGTCGTTGCTGCCGCGCCTGGCGCCGCGAGCGGCCTCGGACGTCTTCCTGACGGGTCGCAAGTTCGACGCCGCCGAGGCGGCCGGGATCGGCCTGGTCACGCGGGTCGTCGCCGACGACTCGCTGGACGAAGCGCTGGCCGAGGTCCTGGCCGAGCTCGCGAAGGGCTACCCGCAGGGCTTCCGCGAGACGAAGGCGCTGCTCAACCACGACCTCGTCGAGCGGCTCGACCGGCTCGGACCCGAGATCGCCGCCCAGTCGGCGCGACTCTTCGGCAGCGACGAGGCGCGCGAGGCGATGCTCGCCTTCCTTTCGCGCGGTCGCTGACCTGCACGTGAGATCGCTCGTTTCGACGGTCGATCAGACGAGGCAAACCTAGAGTGGTCTGTCATGGACGCGGTATCGGCTGGATGGCATCCGGCGCCCGGTGACCCCACGCAGCTCCGCTACTGGGACGGCGCGCAGTGGACTGACCATTTCGCTCCCGCGGGCAACGCGCAGACGGGCAAGTCTCCTCAACTCGGCGACATGAGCATGCCTACGTTGTGGGAGGGATGGGGCAAGCCGATCGCCGGGATCGGAGGAGGCAAGTACCGGTTGACAGCGCACTACCTCTACTTCGAGCGCGGAACGCTCAGGACCGACTCCCAGCAGGTGCCAGTCTCAGCGCTCCACGACGTGGACGTGCGGCAGAGCTTCGCGCAGAAGGCGCGAGGCGTCGGCACCATCGTCCTGCACATCAATCGTGGCAGTCACATGGAACTCGTCCAGTTGGTCGACGTGCCGAACTTCCGGGAAGGCCAGCACGCAATCAACGCGGCTGCGTATGAGGCGCGCATGGCGATCCAGGAGCGGAAGAACACGAGCACGATCCGCTACGAGGGCGTGCCGCCGACGGGGGGTTCAGTCGCCGCTCCGGCATCGCCGGCCGTCGCCGCGGACGGACCCGACTTCATCGGGCAACTGGAGCAGTTGGCGAAGCTGCGGGACAACGGCATCCTCACGGACGCGGAGTTCGCTGACAAGAAGGCCGACATCCTACGCCGGATGTGATCGGGGCCGCCTCGTCGCGACTTCGCGAGAGCCGCCCGGCGTCCCACGGGGTCAACGGATCCTCGGACTCCGCCGTGCGCGCTCGCCGAATCCGTCCAGGGCCTCGAGAACCTCGGTCGCCTGCCAGACGAGGTTCCTCTTGCGGCCCGCGCCGTGGACGGATCGCGGTGTGGAGAGGATTCCGGCGTCGTGGAGTTGGTGCAGCGCGTTGTCTGCCGCGGGCTGGGTGACCTCCATCGTCACCTGGATGAGCTTCGAGGTGACCGATGGTTGGCGAAGCAGGAAGGGAAGGATGCGCCACGCCACCGCGTCCCTGCGGGCGCGTAGCTTCGCCGACCACTGGTCGTGGATGGCTTTCAGGTCGCCGGCGAGCTCCTCCCCGTTGGCGACGGCGGCGAACGCGGCCCGGCTGAACTCCGCGACGATCGGGTTGGGGTCGCCGCTCCGGTAGGCAGTGAGCGCCGCGTAGTAGGCGTCGGTGTCGGAGAGCAGGCCGGCGGAGACCGGCACCGTCGTGCGAGTCGTGGCGCCACCTTGGCGGAGCAGGACATGTACGAGGGCTCGCCCGGCGCGGCCGTTTCCGTCGTTGAACGGATGGATCGTCTCGAACTGCGCGTGCGCGATGGCAGCCTGAGCCACCAGCGGGAGGTCGGTCCGGCGACAGAACGCGCACAGATCGCTGATCGCTGTGCCGATTCTCGACGCCTGCGGCGGCACGAACTCGGCTCGATGCGGTGAATAGTCGGTCCCGCCGATCCACACCTGCTGGTCGCGGAATCGGCCCGGTGCGGCCGTGTCTTGGCCGTGCATGAGGGACTCGTGGATCGACAGGAGGTGCTCGGCAGTCAGCGGACCCGACACCTCGAGTGCCCGATTCATCGCTGCGACGTTCGCCTGGACGAGGCTGGCATTGGAACCGAACTTGGCCAGTCCGACGTCTGCGAGAGAGAGCGCTTTGGCGCCGACGGTGATGTTCTCGATCTGCGAGGACGACGCGGACTCCGTGCGTAGCAGGACGGCCGCGAGCGGCGCGAACTCGCCATCGAAGAGGGATGCCAGGTGTGCGTCGAATCGGGTGACCGCAGCTCGCGCGTCCTCCGCCCGTGCTGCAACATCACGCGTGAGCGGCAGGTCCGCAGTCTCGATGATGGCTGGGACGGCCGCGCGATACGGGCGACCGACGACGGCGGTGCGCTGCCGATCGAGCGCGGGTGGGGGAGTCCTCGGGGACCAGACGACGTCTTCCCAGTCGAGGACGAGTGCGTTGGTGGTGGCCATGCTGATCCTTCTCGCCGGGGACTCATACATAAGGATAAGCGATGATCCTTATGTATGACCAGAGTCGGCGGAGACCTCCTGGGCACCTTGCCCCTCGTCGCAACGACGCGGTCCTCGCCACGCCTCGGACGTCGAGGTGTGGCAAGGACCGCGTGAGCACGCCCGAGGTCAGGGCGTTCGTCGTCTGGCGATCAGAAGCCGAGCGACGGCGCCGGCAGCGCGTTCACCGTGCAGTGCGCCAGCGGCGACACGACGGCGATCCGGCCGTTCACGGACCCGAACGCGAACAGCCGCGTGTCGCGCAGCGAGGCGCGGAACGGCTGGGGCGCCTGACCGGCCGTCAGCTCGAGCGAGGTCTCGCGGGGATCGGTCTCCGACCCCAGCTGGTAGTCCGAGGCCATGAGGGCCAGGACCGTACCCGACGGGGTCCCGCCGTCGACGACGCCGGCAGTCGACTTGAAGATGTCACACACGCCGGCCGTGTTGAAGTAGGTTCCGGTGTTCTCGAACGTGATGGCCTTGGGGTAGGTCGTGCCCGCGATCGTGGCCGGACCCTTCACCGCACCGTCGCCCTCGGTCTGCGACGGCTGGACGGTGAGGTCGAGCCAGCGCCAGCCGACGTAGCCGCGACGCGAGCTGACGCCCGCGCGTGCCTTCTTCGACTTGGGGGCGACGACGCGCAGGTACTGCTGGCCGGCGGTGGCGACCTTGACCTTCGTCGCGTAGCGGCCCACCTTGTTGGTGCGGACCTTCCGGACGTTGGTCCACTTCCCGGCGCCGACCTTGCGCTGGACCACCAGGCGCTTCTTCGCGGCCTTGGGTCCCTTGACCCGACCGACGACGGTGATGTTCTGGTGGACGTCGGCGGAGGTCTTGCCGATCTTGATCGAGACCTTGTAGACGGGCTTCTTGGCGGCCTCGGCGGCAGTGGCGGGCGCGATCGAGGCGATCAGGCCGACGACGGCAGCGACGGCGATGGTGCGTAGACGCATGGAACAGCTTCTCCTTGGGGTCGAACGGTGGGTGACCGCAGTGTTTCGACGCTCATCGCGACGTGCGGCGCGATGCGATGAGCGGAGGAGGAGGGCCCCTGCGCGAGCGGGCGCCCCCTCCTCGAACTCGGTCAGGAGGTCACTGGAACAGTGAGGCGGCCGACGCGAGGCGGTTCACGGTGCAGTGCACGGTCGGGCTGGCCACCGTGGCGGTACCGGCCTCGGCGTCCATGCCGAGGGTGTAGATGCCGTCGAGGCTCTGACGCTGGGGTGTGGCCGCTGCGTTCGCGGTGAGCTCGGCGGGGTAGCCGTTGCCCCAGCCGGGCGTGGAGACGAAGGTCGTCAGGGTCGCGTTCTCGCCGATCCCGTCCTTGATGCCGGCGGCGGACTTGTAGGTGTCGCAGGCGCCGTTGACGTTGAAGGCCACGCGAGCGCCCTCCGTGAGCGTGATCGCCTTGTCGTATGACGTACCGGCGATGGTCGCCGGGGCGACCGTGACCGAGCCGCGCGTGTACTTCGGCTGGCTCGTCAGGTCGAGCCAGCGCCAGCCGACGAACCCGCGCGACTTGCTGACGCCGATGCGCGCCTTCGTGGACTTCGGGGCGACGACGCGCACGTACTGCTGGCCGGCCGTGGTGACCTTGACGCTCGTGGAGTAGCGGCGCTTCTTCGTGGCACGGACCTTCTTGACGGTCTTCCACCTGCCGTTGCCGACCTTGACCTGGACGGCGAGGCGCTTCTTGGCGGCCTTGGGGCCGGCGACCTTGCCGGAGACCTTGATGGTCTGGCCGACGTCGGCCTTGGTCTTCGAGGTGCTGATCGAGACCTTGAAGACAGGCTTGGCAGCGGCGTCGGCGGCCACCGTCGGAGCGAGGGAGGCGACGAGGGCGATGGCCGTCGTGGCCGCCAGGGTGTGCAGGCGCATGGGGGAACTCTCTGGAAGAGGGGAGTTGCGACGAAACTATCCCGTCAGAAACATGCGTCTCAGCAGAAACAGCAAATCCGGCATGGTTCATCGGGATGAGATCTGCTCGAACAGCCGGAGCCTCGTCTCCGCGGAACTAGGTTCATGGCTCCGGGCCCGCGCATGGACGCGTCCGCGGGTGTCGGCCGACCCCCGTCGAGCGGTCGACACCCGTGGACGCTGCTGACCGAGAGCACCGTTCTCGCTCCGTGATACGTGCTGCTTCGCGGTCTGTGCGGATCGGCGCGGAGGCGCTACGTTCGGCGGTGTAACCGCCAGTGACAGGCAGCTCGGGCTCCTGCGGACCAGGGAGTCCCCATGCCTCGAATCATGTCGTTTGCCGCGGGCGCGGCCGTCGCCGCCACGATCGTCGCCGGAACGATCGTCGGCTCGACCGCGTGGGCCGGGACCTCGTCGGAGCCGATCGCGCCGATGGCCACGTTCGACCCGGAGCTGCCACGGGCGCTCGGCTCGGGGGACCTGCGCAGGGTCTTCTCGTACTCGTGCAGCCTGCAGGGCGAAGGGCTCGACGTCGAGGCGTCCTCGGTCCGGGTCGAGGTCGAGTCGACCATCTCGAAGGAGGTCGACCCCGGGGACACGATCCCCGAGCAGCCGTTCGACGTCGAGGTGACGCTCCCCGATTCCGCGTACGACGCTGTGGAGCGACTCGGCGCCACGCACCAGGAATGGACGATGCCCGTCGGGCTCACCATGCGTGCGGGCCACGAGGCGCCGGTCGGGCTCGAGCCCTTCGACGTGGCCGTGCCTCGGGAGCCGCTCGTCGGTGTGCCCTGGCGGTTGACGATGGCGGGCACGCTGCCGCCGATCGCCGTGCCGAACCTCGCGCACACGCCCGGTGGTGAGTGGTACCAGCACGAGCTGTGGCTCGACATGCCCTCCCGTCTCACTGTCGACGGCGCACTGCAGACGCCGGGCGGCGAGATCGCCACCACGCTCGCGTGCGAACGTCCCGGCGATCTCGCGCTGGGCGGAACGTGGGTGACCACGTGGCCGCGACCGACGGACACACCGCCCAGCACGGATCCGACCACGTCGCCCACGACGGAGCCCCCGCCGCCGGGGTCCGTGCCGGTCGGTCCGGGCGAGCTGTCGCGCGAGGTCGCGTACCAGTGCGCGGTCACCGCCGGAGGCCTGTACCTCGGGATCCGGGACTTCACGCTGGCCGCGACGGCGGACTATCCCGAGACCGCTGCGCCCGGAGACGTGCTGCAGGCGCGGTCGCTCTCGGTGAGCTGGACCGCGAGCGAGCTGCTCCGTCAGGCCACGACGTTGCTGCTCGGCGCCCGCTCGGCGCGTTCCACCGCCGGTGGGGACGCGGCCTTGTCCCTCACCACAGCCGGTCGGACCTCTGAGCTCGAGCGCACCGCCTGGGACTTCCCGCGGTCCGGCGTTCCCGAGGTGGCCAACGAACCGTGGACGATGAGCAGCCAGGCCACGATCCCCCCGATCACCGCTCCCCAGGACGCAGCCGGGGCGCTGTGGCTCGGTCTCCCGACCGCGATGCGGATCGACACCACCTTGTTCACCGCGGACGACTCGACGATCCCGATGACGGCTGACTGCACCGCGGCGAGTGACCGGCTCTTGGGAGGAATTGCGCTGTCGGGCGAGACCGACCCGACACCCCCGGTCCTCGACGTTCCCGATCCGCCGACCGGTCCCACGGCCACACCATCGACGGACACGCCTCCGACGGATGATCCGTCGACCCCGCCCACGGACGAGCCCACGACCGACCCGGTGCCCGGGCCCGGCGGCCCGATCGAGGTCGGCCCGGGGACGCTGTCCCGCACCGCCGCCTACCGGTGCGCGGTCAACGCGGGGGGCTTGAACCTCGGGGTCCAGGCCTTCACACTCGCCGCGACGACGGACTATGCCGAGACTGCGCAACCGGGCGACGTGCTGCAGGCGCGCCCGGTCTCCGTGCGCTGGACGACGAACGAGCTGTTGAGGCAAGCCATGGCGTCGTTGCTCGGCGCTCGCGAGGCGCGCGCCACGGTCACCGACGCGGCGTGGTCATTCACCACCGCGGGTCGCACCGCCGAGCTCCCAGCGACCACGCTGGACCTCCCGCGGTCCCGCGTTCCTCAGACGGCGAACAACCCGTGGACGATGGACGGTGCGGGCACGATTCCCGCGATCACCGCTCCACAGGACGCGGCAGGGGCCTTGTGGGTGGGACTGCCGGCGACCTTCCGCATCGATGCCACCTTGTTCAAGGCGGACGAGTCGACGATCCCGTTCGTGGCGAACTGCGCAGCGGGCCGCGACCGGCTCCTGGGAGGCATCGCGCTGGCGGGCGAGAACGATCCGTCGCCGCCGGTCCTCGACGAGCCGCAGGTGCCGACCGACCCGACGACCACGCCGCCCACGGGCACGCCTCCGACGGACACGCCCTCGACCTCGATCCCGACGGTGCCCACGACCCAGCCGACCTCGGAGCCCACGTCGGAGCCGACCACGCAGCCGCCCGTGGACCCGACGACGGTGCCGACCGCGGAGCCCACGACGCAGCCGACGGTGGCGCCGACGACCCAGCCGACCGCACCGGCGATGATCCAGCCGACGGTGAAGGTCGGCGCGCTGGGCCTGTTCCGCTCGGCGGTGTTCACCGTCGGGGTGTCGGCGAAGGGCGCGCTGCCGACCGGCACCGTCGTCGTCAAGCGCGGTGAGAAGGTCGTCGCGAAGGGCCGGCTCTTCCTGGGCGTCACCGTGCTCACCGCGGGCCAGCTCCCGCGTGGAGAGCACGCTTTCACGATCGCCTACGGGGGCGATGCGAGGGTCGCCGCGAAGACCGTGACGAGGAAGCTGCGCATCCTCTGACCCGAAAGGCGGACGAGCCGGGGTGCCAGGTGGGTGTCGGTGCCTAGAATGGGGAGTTGCCCACTCCACCCCGAGGACGTCGATGAACAACGCTTCGCCCGCCGACCGCGAGCTCCAGCACGAGCAGGCGTACGTCGACACCGTCTACGAGCGCCTGGACGAGTCGACCAAGGTCGCCAAGTCGCTCGTCGCGGAGGGGTTCGCGCGCGGTCACATCGGCCACGAGGGCGGACTCGTCGAGCGGGACGCCATGGTCTACCAGGCGACCCGTCGACTCAGCGCGCTGCACGCGGCCCACGACGGCCTGGTGTTCGGCCGGCTCGACCTCAACGACGGGACGCCCCGATACATCGGCCGGATCGGCGTCCGTGACGAGGACCGCGAGATCCTGCTGATCGACTGGCGCGCGCCGGCCGCGTCGGTGTTCTACCGGGCGACCGGCCAGGACCCGGCCGGGGTCGTGCGCCGGCGCGTGCTGCGGTGCCGCGGCGACCAGGTGATCGGCATCGAGGACGAGCTGCTCGACGCCGAGTCGGCGCCGGAGGACATGGTCGTGGTCGGCGAGGGCGCGCTGCTCGCCAGTCTCAGCCGCGCCCGCGACAGTTCGATGCACTCGGTCGTCGCCACGATCCAGAAGGAGCAGGACGAGGCGATCCGCGCCCCCGCCCGTGGCGCCACGATCATCGGCGGCGGCCCGGGCACGGGCAAGACCGTCGTCGCGCTCCATCGTGCGGCCTACCTGCTCTACACCGACCGCCGTCGGTTTGAGGCCGGTGGCGTGCTCGTCGTCGGTCCGTCCGGGGTCTTCATGAACTACATCGAGCGCGTCCTGCCCAGCCTGGGCGAGACCAGCGTGACCCTGCGGTCGATCGGCCAGGTCGTCGAGGGCATCCGCGCCACGACGCACGCGGCTCCCGAGGCCGGGGCGCTGCTCGGCCGTCCCCAGATGGCGACCGTGCTGTCGCGCCTGGTCAAGGCGCCGCAGGCCGGCGCCCCGTCGCGCTTCGAGACCTTCTACCGTGACGACCGGCTCGTGCTCGAGGCAGCCGACCTCGCGCGCGTCCGCCGGCGCCTGCAGACGATGGGGCTGCCGAACACGACCGGCGCTGCCGCCCGCGAGCTGCTCGTCGAGGCACTTTGGGAGCGCGCATCGGGCGAGCGTGCGCTCGACCGCGGGGCCGAGGCGTTCGCCGACGAGCTCGACGGCGACGAGCGGTTCGAGATCTTCCTCGAGCAGTGGTGGCCCGAGCTCGATCCCGTCCACCTGTGGCGCACGCTTCCCTCGCGCCTCGGCGAGCTGGCCTCTGACCTGTTCACCTCGTTCGAGCAGCAGGTGCTGCGCCGCGAGTGGCCGCAGGACCCCACGATCGAGGACGTGCCGCTCATCGACGAGCTGCGTCACCTCGTCGGCGAGGTCCCGCCGCGGTCCGACGACGACTTCGACGACCCCAAGCAGCTCATGAGCTTCGAGCGCCGTGAGCGCGAGGACCGCATCCAGCTCGGGGGCAACATCGAGGACGACGGCTACGCGCACGTCCTCGTGGACGAGGCCCAGGACCTGTCGCCGATGCAGTGGCGCATGCTGGGCCGTCGTGGCCGCAGCGCCAGCTGGACGATCGTCGGCGACGAGGCCCAGTCGTCGTGGCCGGTGCCCGCCGAGTCCGCCGCGGCGCGTGACGAGGCGCTCGGGTCGATGCCGGTCCACCGCTTCCGCCTCTCGACGAACTACCGCAACTCCGCCGAGATCTACGACTTCGCCGCGAAGGTCGCCGTGCGCGGCATCGAGCGCCCCGACCTCGCGGAGGCGGTGCGCCGCACGGGGATCGAGCCGCGGCACGAGGTCGTGTCCGGCGACCTGGTCGCGCGAGCGGCAGCCGAGACCACCCAGCTGCTCGAGCAGGTCGAGGGCACGGTGGCGGTCGTCGCCCCGGCGGGCCGGCTCGCCGAGCTCGAGGCGGGGATCCCGGCCGACGAGCGGCTGCGCATCCTCGATCCGCTCGACACGAAGGGCCTGGAGTTCGACGCCGTGCTGGTCGTCGACGCCGACGGGATCGTCGCCGAGTCCGCCTCCGGCTGGCGCACGCTGTACGTCGTGCTCACGCGTGCCACCCAGCGCCTCGTCACGATCGGCACCAGCCGGACGTGGCTGGATCGGGTGGCCGGGTGAGGCGGGTCGTCGGAGTCCTCGCGCTGATCGCGGTCGGCCTCGTGGTCGGCCTGCCGGTGGCGGCCGCGACGTTCGTCGACACGCAGCGCGCCGTCACGATCGGCGCCCACAACGCGATGGCGAGCCCGACCTTCGACGGTCACGTCACGATCGTCGCCGGGCCGCTGCTGCCCGAGCTGCGGATGCCCTCGGACGCGCTCCTGGGAATCGGTGCCGAGGTCGTCCTGCGGGACAGCCCCGACACCGACCTCGAGCGAGTGCTGGCCCAGGACGCGGCCATCGCCAGCCAGCCCGAGGGCGAGATCGCGGCCATGACCTCCGAGATCACCGAGATGGCCACCGCCGCACTGCAGCGCGGAGCAGCCGCCGCAGTCATCGCGATCGTCCTGGCGCTCGCGGTCTGGTGGGCCGTCGGTGCCCGCCGGCGTCGCGAGCTGCGTGAGCAGTGGCCGCCTGCGCCTCGCACCGCGCTCGTCGCCGGCCTGATGGGGATCGTCCTGCTCGGCGCGTTGATGGCCTACGTCCCCGACCCCAGCACGCAGCGCGCGACGGCGTGGGTGCCGATCCGTCAGGAGTTCCCCGAGCTGCCCGACAACCCGCGGCTCGCGCAGGTCCAGATCTCGCGCGGTGCCGCGACGGCCACCAGCAGGGCGATCGTGCAGGGCGCCCTCGACACGTACAACGCCTCGACCGCGTTCTACGAGAACCTCACCGAGAAGACCGTCGGGATCGGCGTGCGCCCGCCCGACGAGGGCCAGACCACCGCACTCGTCGTGACGGACCGCCACGACAACGTCGGCATGGATCCGGTCGCCCGCGAGGTCGGCCGCTCGGCCGACATCTCCTTCGTGCTCGACCTCGGCGACGACACGTCCAACGGCGCGTCGTGGGAGACGTTCAGCATCAACTCGCTGCGTGAGACCTTCGCCGACGTGCCGATCGTGGCGGTGGCGGGCAACCACGACACCGGTGATCACATCCTCGACGCGATGCGGCGCAACGACTTCATCGTCCTCGACGGTGAGCCCATCGAGGTCGAGGGCGTGCGGATCCTTGGCGAGAGCGACCCGCGCAGCTCCGGCCTCACGGCCGGCTACAACGGCAACGAGGGCGACAACATCGCCGCGATCCGCGAGCAGGACGAGCTGCTCGCACGGACCGCGTGCGAGGACGGCGACGTCACCCTGCTGGCCACGCACAGTGGCGCGTCGGCCGACGAGACCGTCGCCGCGGGCTGCGTCGACCTCGCGATCAGCGGCCACCTGCACTACCAGGTCGGTCCGACCAGCACCGAGGGCCCGAACGGCACCACGACGAAGCTCACGATCGGCTCCACCGGTGGCGCGGTCTACGCCTTCGCGCTGGGCACCAAGCTGCGTCGTGAGGCGCAGGTGGCGGTGCTGACCTTCGAGGACGGACGGGCCGTCGGGTTGCAGGTCGTGGCCTTCAAGCCCGGCGCGAGGATCGAGATCGGCGACTACACCCCGCTGCCCGTCGCGACCCCGCCCGCGGTCGAGTAGGCCTCGCTCGGCACGCGGCGCGGGTCCCACCGCGCTAACGTGGACGGACGTGGACCCTCGATCTGACTTCCGGTTCCCGCGCGGTGCGCGGGTGCTGCACATCGGTCCGCACAAGACCGGGACGACGTCGCTGCAGCGCGCGTTCCATGCCGAGCGCGAGGCCGTGTCCGCGCAGGGCCTGCACTACGCCGGTGCCGCCAGCCAGCCGATCGACGAGGTGCTGGCGCTGCTCGCCCGCGAGAACGAGAAGCCGCCGTCCGACGCACCTCCCAACGATCGTCTGTGGCGTCGGCTGGTCGCCGAGGTCCGGCGCCAGCGCGACCGCTCCGTCCTGGTCAGCAGCGAGTTCTTCGCCGATGCGCGCGAGTCCGCGATGCGCGCGGCGGTGCGCGAGCTCGGGGGCGACGACCCCTACGTCCTGATCACCCTGCGCCCGCTCGTGAGGATCCTGCCGTCGCAGTGGCAGCAGTACGTGCAGAACGGACTCAAGACCGGGTACGGGCGATGGCTCAAGGCGATGCTGCGCAACGCCGACACCACGGCATTGACGCCCTCGTTCTGGTGGCGGCACCGGCACGACGAGCTGGTCGCCCGCTGGGCGGGGATCGTCGGTGCCGACCGGGTCGTCGTCGTGGTGCTGGACGAGTCGACCCCCGACCAGCTGCTGCGTGACGTGGAGAGCCTGTTCGGCCTGCGGACCGGGACGCTCGAGGTCCCGGGGACGGACAACCGGTCGCTCACGTGGCCCGAGATCGAGCTGATCCGGCAGTTCAACCGCCAGTTCGCGGAGTCGGGACTGCCGCGTTCCGTCCATCGCCACGCCATGCGGTTCGGGACGGCGCGGTACCTGCAGCAGCGCACGCCGCGACCCAACGAGCGTCGCCTCACGACCCCGTACTGGGCGGCACAGGAGGCGGTGGCGCTCGGCGCGCGGATGGCCGAGTCGATCGCCGCCAGCGGCGTGCGCGTGGTGGGCGACCTGGCGGCCCTCTCGGCCCTGCCGGCCACCGGGATCCGGGCCAAGGGCGAGCCGGCGCCGAAGATCACCGTGCGCCCCGAGCTGGGTGCGGCCGCACTGATGGGCCTCGTCCACGCCAGTGGCCTGCCCGAGGTCGTCGGCCACGGCAAGGTCCGCGACCCCGCCGGCGCGCAGCCTGTGCCCACGGCCGGGTTCGCGCGCGCCGCCTGGCGTCGCACCCGCGAGCGGATCCGGCGCACCCTCGGCTGAAAGTCCACGTGGGAGCGCTACGCTGACGCCATGTCGACGACCATGTGGTGGCACCTCCGCTGAGGAGGCCTGTCGACGTACCCCACGCCCAGACCCCTCATGGCGGTCTGGGCGTCGTTCGTCCGACCGCGGGAAGAAGACTCCGATGACGCACACGATCCTCGACGACCTGCTGGCCCAGCCCGCGTTCGCGCTGATCCGCGGTCGCGAGACCGACCGGGTCACGCTGATCGGCGGGCCCCGAGTCGACGTCGAGAAGCTGGCCGACGTCCCGCTCGCCGACGGCGCCGGTCCGGCGTGGGACCACCTCGTCCTGGTCCCGTTCGCGCAGGTCGTCGAGCGTGGCTTCGAGGCGCACCAGGACGGCACGCCGCTGTCCGTCATCGAGGCGCGCCTGAACGAGGACGTCGCGTTGGCGGATCTCCTCGAGGTGCTGCCGGACGAGCCGATCGACCTCGCCGACCGAGGTGGCTTCGAGACCTCGGACGAGGACTACGCGACGATGGTCCGTCGCGTCATCGACGACGAGATCGGCCAGGGCGAGGGCGCCAACGTCGTCATCGGCCGCCGCTACCGGGCGCAGGTCGCGGACTGGGACCACGCCAAGGCCCTCAGCGTCTTCCGCCGCCTGCTCGAGCGTGAGCGCGGCGCGTTCTGGACCTTCTGCATCTTCACCGGCGACCGCTACCTGATCGGCGCCAGCCCCGAGCGCCACGTCAGCCTCGACGACGGCCAGCTGCGGATGAACCCGATCAGCGGCACCTTCCGCATGCGCGGCCTCGAGACCCATGCCGACCGCAAGCGCGAGCTGCTCAAGTTCCTGTCCGACGAGAAGGAGATCTACGAGCTCTTCATGGTCGTCGACGAGGAGCTCAAGATGATGTGCGACCTGTGCCACGAGGGCGGTCTCGTGCTGGGTCCGTACCTCAAGCCGATGACGCACCTCGTGCACACCGAGTACCTCCTCGCCGGACGCACCGACCGCGATCCGCGCGAGATCCTGCGTGACTCGATGTTCGCCGCGACCGTCACGGGCAGTCCCGTCGAGAACGCGTGCCGAGTGATCAGGCAGTACGAGACGCAGGGCCGCGGGTACTACGCCAGCGTCGCCGCCCTGCTGGGCCGTGACGAGCAGGGAGAGCCCCGCCTCGACGCGCCCATCCTCATCCGCACGGCCGACGTCGACCTCGACGGCAACCTCGTCGTCACCGCGGGGGCGACGCTCGTGCGCGACTCCGATGCCGACTACGAGACGACCGAGACCTGGGCCAAGGCGTCGGGCATCCTCAGCGCGTTCGGCCTCGTGGACGCCGCGCCGCCCGCCGTCGAGGGCTTCGACGCCTTCACGCGTGAGGACGACGTGCTGATCGCGCTCGGGTCACGCAACCAGCGGCTCAGCCAGTTCTGGCTGAGCGACCAGTCGGGGACGCCTCAGGTGCCCGCTCTGTCGAACAAGCGCGTCGTGGTGCTGGACGGCGAGGACGACTTCGTCAACATGCTGTCGCACGTGTTCGGCGTGATGGGCATGACGACTGAGATCGTGCGCCACGACGCCTGGACCGAGACCGCACTCGACGACCACGACCTCGTCGTGATCGGGCCGGGTCCGGGCGACCCGCGCGACGGCGACGACCAGAAGATCGCGACGCTGCGGGCCGCCACGGCGCGCCTGCTCGAGCGGCGCCAGCCGTTCCTGGCGATCTGCCTGGGCCACCAGACGCTGTGCCACCAGCTGGGTCTCGACCTGGCGTACAAGGACATCGTCTTCCAGGGCACGCAGAGTGCGCTGCCGGTGCTGGACCGGACCGAGACCGTCGGCTTCTACAACACCTTCGTGGGCCGCGTCCCGGAGTCGGGCCTGCCCGAGGGCGTCAGCGTCCAGACCGATCCCGAGACCGGCGACATCCACCTGGTCGAGGGCCCGCACTACCGCGGCATCCAGTTCCACGCCGAGTCGATCCTGACCCAGAACGGCTACGCGATCCTGCGCGACCTCGTCGAGGCCGTCCTCAACTGAGTGGCGAGCGCGCCCGCCCAGCCCCCACTTTTGGATCGCTTCTACGCCCCAGAGCGTGAATTGGACGTAAAAGCGTTCCAAAAGTGGCCGGCGGGCAGGGCGACGAACGCGGGCTGCCTCAGTCCTGCGTGCGGGCGGTCGCGCCGTTGTCGCTGTCGAGCTTGACCTCGACCTCCTGCGCCTTGCCGTTGCGCAGGATCGTCAGGGTGACCTCGTCGCCCGGCTTGTAGCCGCGGATCGTGGCGACCAGGGCGGAGTTGCTCGAGATCGGGTTGCCGTCGACCTTGGTGACGATGTCGCCGGACTTCAGGCCGGCCTTCTCGCCGGCGCCGCCCATCGTGACCTCGCCGATCTCGGCGCCGATCGTGGTGATCTTGTCCTCGCTCGTGGCGCTGCTGACCTCAACGCCGATGCGCGCGTGCTCGACGGTCTTGCCGTTGAGGATCTGCGTGGCGACGTTGTTGGCGAGGTTGATCGGGATCGCGAAGCCCAGGCCGACCGAGCCGTTGCCGCTGCCGCCGGTGTTGATCGCGGAGTTGATGCCGATCACGTGCCCGTCGAGGTCGACCAGCGGGCCGCCCGAGTTGCCGGGGTTGATCGCGGCGTCGGTCTGGATCGCGGGGAACGTCGTGGTCGGGCCGCCCTGCTCCAGTCCCGAGCCGTCGCCGGGGCTGACCGGGCGGTTGAGTGCCGAGACGATGCCCTGCGTGACGGTCGACTCCAGGCCGAACGGCGAGCCGATCGCCACGACGGTCTGTCCGACCTGGACCTCGCGCGAGTTGCCGAGGGTCGCGGCGGTCAGGCCGTCGACGTCCTGGGCCTTGATGACGGCCACGTCGGTGGCGACGTCGCGCCCGACGATCTCGGCGCGCGCGTTGGTGCCGTCGTTGAACGCCACCGTGATCGTGCCGCCGTCGGCCGCGGCCTCGATGACGTGGTTGTTCGTGAGGATGTTGCCGTCATCGCTGATGACGATGCCGGTGCCCGTGCCGGACTCGCCGCCACCGGCCACGTTGATCACGACGGCGGACGGCAGGACCGCCTCGGCGACGGCGCTGATGTCGTTCGTCGACTGCGTGGAGGAGGCCGGCCGGTCGAGCGACGTGCCGGTGGTCGTGGTGCTGACCGAGGAGTCGTCGTTCATGGCGTCGTAGATCGCGGCGCCGCCGGCTGCGGACGCGCCGGACAGCAGCACGATGCCCGTGACGGCCGCGACGAGTCGGCCGGCGCGGCGCTTCTTGCGGGGCGCCGGCGCGGGAGCGAACGCCGGGGGGACCGGGCCGCCACCGCCGGATCCCGAGCCGCCGCCGAACGCGACGGTCGGCTCGTTCACGGCGACGGTGGGCTCGTGATCTCCCATCGACGCGTCGTACATGTAGGTGTCGGAGTCACTTGCGTCGACCTGCGCGCGGGGCTCGGCGAACGGCCAGCCACCGCCGGCATCGGTCGGCTGCTGGGGCGACGTCGGGGGGACGTACGGGCGGTCGGCGTACGGATCACGCTGGTCTGTCATGGTTCAACCTTCCTGCGGCGACCTGAGAACTGCTTGTGAACAGGCTGGGCTCCAGCGAAATTGTGTGGGCTCACGGCGAATCGAGCGGTACCCGGAACGTGAAGGTCGCGCCGTGTCCCGGCCTCGACGTCACCTGGACCGAGCCGCCGTGACGATCGGCCGCGCGCTTCACGATGGCCAGGCCCAGTCCCGAACCGGGCAGCATGCGCGCCTCGGTCGAGCGGTAGAAGCGGTCGAACACGTGGGGCAGGTCCTCGGGGTTGATGCCCGGGCCCTCGTCGGTGACCGTGACGGTGCCGTTCGCGAGCCGCACGCGCACGGTCCCGTCCGCGGGACTCCACTTCGCGGCGTTGTCGAGCAGGTTCGTGACGGCGCGCTCCAGCAGCTGGCTGTCGCCGACGACCCACGTGGGCTCGAGCAGGACGTCGAAGGTCACGGACGTGGCGCGCAGGTGCACGCGTTCGACGGCGCGCCGCACGACGTCGGCCAGGTCGAGCGGCTCGGGATCGCGGTGCAGGGGCTCGTCGCGCGCCAGCTCGGTCAGGTCGCCCACGAGCGTCGACAGCTCGTCGAGCTGGGCGCGCACGTCGTCGAGCAGCTCGCGGTGCGCGGTGGCGGCGAGGCGGCGCTCGGGCTCGGCGTGAGCCTGGCGCAGGAGGTCGATGTTGGTGCGCAGGCTGGTCAGGGGAGTGCGCAGCTCGTGGCCGGCGTCCGCGATCAGCTGGCGCTCACGACGCTGTGTCTGGTCGAGCGCCAGCAGCATCTCGTTGAAGGCCCGCGTCAACCGGGTCAGCTCGTCCTCCTTGCCGCTGACCGCGATGGGAGTGAGATCGCGAGTGCGGGCGATCCGCTCGGCGACGGCGGTCAGGCGACGCACGGGGCGCAGGCCATTGCTGGCGACGGCCCACCCGGCCAGGCCCGCGAGGATCATGCCCGAGAGCGTCGAGAGGATCAGCACGACCCGCAGCCGGTCGAGCGCGCGGACCGTGGACTCCATCGACTGCGCGAGCACGAACGCCTGGCCCGGCCCGGCCTGGATCGCGACGACGCGGAAGGGCACCCCGCCGACGTCCGTCGTCCGCGCCGAGTACTCCGCCAGGCCCAGCGCGACCTCGCGCTCGCGGTTGTCGTACGGGAACGTGTCGTCGGGACGAGTCACGTCCTCGAAGACCTCGCCGCCACCGCTGCGGATCGCCAGCAGCCGGATGCCCGCCAACGCGAGCAGGTCCGCCTCCTTCTCGGTGAGGTTCGTCGGCGAGTAGCCCGCCGCGACCGCCTCGTTCGCGCGCTTGAGCATCGAGTCGTCGAGCGCCCCGACGATCTCCTGGCGCACCAGCACGAAGACGCTCACGCTGATCAGGGTGAGCACGGCCGCCACCGCGGCGGTGGTCAGCAGCGCGACGCGCCCGGCGAGCGACAGGCGCTTCGTGATCGGCTCGAACGCCGTGTGAGCGTACCCGTGAGCACGCTCCAGGAGCTTCACGGCGGGGTCTCGCGCAGGACGTAGCCGACGCCGCGCACCGTGTGCAGCAGGCGGGACTCGCCCTCGGCCTCGAGCTTGCGCCGGACGTAGCCGACGTAGACCTCGAGCGAGTTGGCGGTGGTGGGGAAGTCGAAGCCCCACACCTCCTCGAGGATGAACGAACGCTCCAGGACCCGCTTGGGCCGCTGCATGAACAGCTCCAACAGCGCGAACTCGGTGCGGGTGAGCGAGATGGGGCGCTCACCGCGGCGCACGTCACGGGTCACCGGGTCGAGGGTCAGGTCCGCGAACTGCAGGGGTGGCTCGTCCGCGGAGTCCTCGGCTTTGCGGATGACCCGCCGCAGCAGGGCGCGGACACGGGCCAGCAGCTCCTCGAGCGCGAACGGCTTGGTCAGGTAGTCGTCGGCGCCCGCGTCGAGCCCGTCCACACGGTCGCTGACGGCGTCGCGCGCGGTCAGGACCAGGATCGGGACGTCGTTGCCGGCGGCGCGCAGCGCGCGGGTGGCGTCGAGTCCACCCAGGCGCGGCATCATCACGTCCATCACGATGACGTCCGGTGCGGACTGCGCCACCTTGGCCAGCGCCTCGGCTCCGTCGCCGGCGATCTCGACCGTGTAGCCGTTGAACTCCAGGGACCGGCGCAACGAATCGCGCACGGCGCGGTCGTCGTCGACGACGAGGATGCGCATGGACCCCACCCCTTCCGTCAGGACCGGCCGTCGAGGAGACTCTGGGCCGCGGCGGCGGCGCGCGGACCGTAGGCGCCCCCGAACATCATCGCGTGGACCAGCAGCGGGTGCAGTTGGTGCAGGGCGATCCGGTCGGCCCAGCCGTCCTGCAGCGGCATCGCCTCGTGGTACGCGTCGATGATGCGCTGCAGGTGCGGGGCCCCGAACAGCGACAGCATCGCGAGGTCCGTCTCGCGGTGGCCGCCGTGAGCGGCGGGGTCGATGAGGTGGACGGCGTCGGCGGACCACACGAGGTTGCCCGACCAGAGGTCGCCGTGCACCAGTGCCGGGGGCTCTGGGTCGGCCGTGAGGGACGGCAGTCTCTTCATCGCCTGCTCGACGGTCCTGGCCTGCTCGAGGGACAGCGAGCCCCGGTCCGCGGCGGCCTTCACGTACGGCATGACGCGCCGGCTGGCGTAGAACTCCTCCCAGGTGGGGGAAGGACGGTTGGGCAGGGGGGCGAGGCCGATGTAGCCGTCACGCTCCGCGCCGAACGCCGATGCGCCGGATGCGTGGGTCGCCGCGAGGTTGCGACCGAACGCCTCGGCCAGCTCGGTGGTCGGCCTCGTGGGCTCGATCCAGTCGAGGATGATGCAGTCGTCGTCGGCGGCGAGGACGGCCGGCGCGGGTGCGCCCCCGGCCTCACGGAGGCGACGCAGGCCGTCGGCCTCGACGGTGAAGAAGCCGGAGGGTGCCTGAGGGCGGGTCTTGATGACGGCGCTGCGGCCATCGGTCAGGCGCAGTCGCGTCGTCGTGCAGATGTCGCCGCCCGCGACGGATGTCGTCGAGACCACGGCCACGTCCAGCAGCTTCTCCGCCAGTGCTGCCGTTCCCGCCATGCGTGCCATGACCTGAAACCTACCGGCTCAGCGCCAGCGGCTCAGCGAGTGCTGGCGGGAGGGTGCACGCGCACCGACCGGACCCTCACCGGCCGTCGGCCAGGTACCGCACGATCTCGCGACTGGTCCGCTCCACCATCTCGAGCACGTCGTCGAAGCCCTCCGGCCCGCCGTACCAAGGATCGGGGACCTCGTCCTCGGGGCTGCCGGCCTCGGGATCGAACGAGCGGTACATCCGGACCTTCGCGCGCTGCTCGTCGTCCGGAGCCAGGGCGAGGACGTCGGCGTGGTTCGAGGCGTCCATCGTCAGGATCAGGTCCTGCTGGTCGAACCACTCGGCGGTGAAGGTGCGGGCCCGGTGACGGGTGGCGTCGTAGCCGGCCGCGGTGAGCTTCGCGGCCGCGCGCTCGTCCATCGGCTGTCCGACGTGCCAGTCGCCCGTGCCCGACGACGAGACCTGGATGTCGGTCAGGCCGGCGTCGGCCAGCTGGTGCTCCAGCACGACGTCTGCCATCGGGGAGCGGCAGATGTTCCCCAGGCAGACGAGCGCCACGCGGGTCACGTCACTCATCGCACGATGGCCGAGAGGATGGACTGGCAGACCGAGATGACGATGCCGGCGAGCAGCGCCCAGCCGAACCCGTCCACCATGAACTCGACGCCGAACTGCGTCGTGATCCATTCGGTCAGCAACAGCAGGCACGCGTTGATGACGACGAGCAGCAGTCCCAGTGTCAGCACGATGAACGGCAGCGAGATCAGCTTGACGAAACTGCCCACCAGCTCGTGCACGACGGTGAAGACCAGGCCGACCACGGCGAGCGCGAGGACCCGGTTGAGGGTGGTCTCGTCACCGTCGCCGATCGTCATGCGGCTGCCGAGCAGGAGGGCGGCGAACGCGAGGGCGACGCTGCTGACGAACCAGGTGGACAGGAAGCGTTCCATGGCCCTCACCCTAGACGGGAGGCGGCAGCTCGTCGGCCGGGACGTGCCGGGCCGTCTGGGCCAACACGATGCCGGCCAGGACGGCCATGACGCCGAGAGTCTGGACCGCGGTGAGTGCCTCGGAGAACCAGACCCACCCGACGATCACGGCCACGACCGGCTCGAGCATGGCCGTGACGGAGGCCTTCGAGCTCGACAGGTACCGCATCGAGGCGAGGTAGAGGAAGAAGGGCGTCACGGTGCCGAACACCACGACCGAGCACATCGCGAGCCACGCGGGGATCGTCAGGTGGTCGAGCCGGCCCAGCATCGACGCCGAGGTCCCCAGCGCGGAGAAGTCGTCCCAGCCGCCCAGCAGGTTCATCGTGATCGCACCGACGCCGAACGACCAGACCACGGTGCGCAGCGCGGTGAGCGGCTCCACGGGCGAGGCCGTGAGCGACTCGCCGATCAGGAAGTACGCGGCGAAGCAGAACGCGGCCGCCAGGGCCACGACGACACCGAGTCCATCGAGGGTCAGGCCGTTCCAGACCTGACCGACGAGGGCCAGGCCCAGCAGCGCCAACGCGATCGCGGGCCAGACGCGCGGGTGCACGGGCTCGCGGCGGACGAAGCGGACCCACAGCACCACCAGCACCGGTGCGAGGAACTCCAGCAGCAGGGCGATCCCGATCGGGAGCCGCATGATCGCGAGGTTGTAGGTCCACTGCAGGAACGCCACGCCGGCGACGCCGAGCGCGAGGACCAGCAGCAGGTCGCGCCCGCGGGGCATCCGCAGGGCCGTGCGGTCGAATGCGACGGCGATGAGGAAGAAGACCAGGAACGCGAAGGTCACGCGGGTCGTGGTGTAGGTCGGGACGGGCAGGCCCGCCTCGATGGGGATGCGGGTGACGCCGGCGTTGACGCCGAAGAGGACCGCTGCGGTGACCACGAGCGCCAGCCCGCGTCGCGCCTGACTCTCGCTCACCGGGCGATTCTCGCACCCGATCGCTGCGGTTCGTCGCCGTGTTCGGTCGTAGGCTCGGCCCATGACGCAACCCCGTCCTCGCGAGGTCCTGGCCGCCATTCCCGCCTACCGGCCCGGGCGGCCCGCCGAGGCCGAGCGGTACAAGCTCTCCAGCAACGAGAACCCCTTCCCGCCGCTGCCCGGGGTCGTCGAGAGGGCCGCGGCGCAGCTGGCGCGGATGAACCGTTACCCCGACCCCGGCGTGACGGCGCTGGGCGAGGCGCTCGCGAAGCGGACCGGGCTGACGCCTGATCACTTCGCGTTCGGGACGGGCTCGGTTTCGGTGCTGTTCGCGCTGTTGGACGCCTGGTGTGGCCCCGGCGACGAGGTCGTCTACGCCTGGCGGTCCTTCGAGGCGTACCCGATCGCGGTCGATCTCCCGGGCGCGGTCTCGGTGCGCGTGCCGCTGACGGACGACCACCGCCACGACCTTCCGGCGATGGCCGCGGCGATCACGGACCGGACGAAGGTCGTGCTGGTGTGCACGCCCAACAACCCGACGGGTCCGGTCGTCCAGGCGGCCGCGTTCGAGGAGTTCATGGACTCGGTGCCGCCCCACGTCCTCGTCGTGGTGGACGAGGCCTACGTCGAGTTCGTGCGCGATGCCGGTGCCGTCGCCGGACTCGACGCGCTGACGGCGCACGAGAACGTCGTCGTCCTGCGCACCTTCTCGAAGGCCTTCGGGCTGGCGGGGCTGCGGGTCGGCTACTCGATGGCGCACCCGGCGATCACCGAGTCGATCCGCAAGGCACTGCCGCCGTTTGGTGTCACGGACCTCGCGCAGGCCGCGGCGCTGGCCTCCCTCGAGGCCCAGGATGCGCTGGACGAGCGGGTCGAGACCCTCGTCGCCGAGCGCGAGCGCGTGATCGCGGCGCTGCGCGAGCATGGCTGGGACGTGCCGGACTCGCACGCGAACTTCGTCTGGCTGCCGCTCGGCGACCGCTCGGCCGAGTTCGCCGAGCACGTCCTCCCGCTCTCGGTCCGCCCGTTCCCCGAAGGCGTCCGCGTCACGCTCGCCGACCCCGAGGCCAACGACCTCCTGCTCGCCCGCGCGGCTGCGTTCATGGGCTGACGGTTTCCCCGGTTAAGTAGGTTCTCTGGCACTTAGCGAGGGTTGCGATCCTCGTGAAGTGCCGGTTTTCCTCGTTCAGTCGCGACCGAGACGCGAGGGCGAGAGCTGGGCGCACCCGCGGCGACCGTCACCCCTGCCGCAAGGCCGGGAGCGAGCACTTCGCGAGGTTCCCTGTCACTTCTCGAGGATCGCAACCCTCGTGAAGTGAGCGGAAACCCACTTAACCGGGGAAACCGTCACCACCTGATAACCTCGGGGCCAGATGTGATGCCCATCACGTCGGCGGTCCATCGGCTCACCACCCTCGAGCCCGGACCGCGTCAACGGAGCGGTAATCCCGCTCCCGGCACAGGAGGCAGTCATGGGGCTACCCATTTCCCAGACGCTGACGCCTGACGGCGAACTCGTCGCACCACACGACTTCACGCCCGAGGACCTGCGCGGCTTCCACCGCGACCTGGTCCTCGCGAGGCGGATCGACACCGAGGCCTTCGCGCTGCAGCGCCACGGCGAGCTGGGCCTGTGGGCCCCCATGCTCGGGCAGGAGGCCGCCCAGATCGGCAGCGGCCGCGCACTCGCACCCGGGGACTTCGTCTTCCCGTCCTACCGCGAGCACGCCGTCGCCTGGACCCGCGGCCTCGACCCTGCGCTGCTGCTGGGCCTGTTCCGCGGCACGAGCCTCGGCGGCTGGGATCCCGCGCGGTACGGGTACGCGCTGCCGGCGATCATCATCGGCGCCCAGACGCTGCACGCGGTGGGCTACGGCATCGGCCTGACGCTCGAGGGCAAGGAGGACGCGGCCGTCACGTACTTCGGCGACGGCGCCACCAGCCAGGGCGACACCAACGAGGCGTTCGCGTGGGCGGCCTCCTACAACGCGCCGGTCGTCTTCTTCTGCCAGAACAACCACTACGCGATCAGCGTCCCGCTCGAGCGCCAGACCCGAGTGCCGATCGCGCAGCGGGCGGCAGGCTTCGGTTTCGAGGGCGTCCGCGTCGACGGCAACGACGTGCTCGCGGTCCACCAGGTCACCTCCGAGGCGCTGCGCAAGGCGCGTGAGGGCGGCGGGCCGACGCTCATCGAGGCGATCACCTACCGGATGGGCGCGCACACGACCTCGGACGACCCCAGCCGCTACCGCGACGCGCACGAATCCGACGAGTGGGCCGAGCGCGATCCGCTGCTGCGGGTGCGGCGGCTGCTCGAGCGTACGGACCCGGGATTCGCGGCGTTCGACGAGGAGGTCCGGGCCGAGGCCGAGCAGCTCGGTCAGCATCTGCGCGAGGTCTGCAAGAGCCTGCCCGACCCGGACCTGGCCGAGCTCTTCGAGCACGTGTACGCCGACCTGCCACCGGAGCTGGTGGCCCAGCGCGAGGAGGTGCGGTCATGGAGCTGAGCATCGCGAAGGCGATCAACGCCGGACTGCGGTCGGCCATGGACGCCGACCCGAAGGTCCTGCTCCTGGGCGAGGACGTGGGCCGCCTCGGCGGGGTCTTCCGCGTCACGGACGGGCTGCTGAAGGACTTCGGCGACCAGCGCGTCATGGACACGCCCCTGGCGGAGTCGGCCATCGTCGGCGCCTCGGTCGGGCTGGCGTACCGCGGGTTCCGGCCGGTCGTCGAGATCCAGTTCGACGGGTTCGTCTACCCGGCCTACGACCAGATCGTGAACCAGGTCGCGCGCCTGCGTTTTCGCAGCGGTGGAGCCGTCTCGGTCCCGATGGTCATCCGGATCCCGTACGGCGGTGGCATCGGCGCGGTCGAGCACCACTCCGAGAGTCCGGAGGGTCAGTTCGTCCTGACCGCGGGCCTGACCGTCGTCGCCCCGTCGAACGCGCACGACGCGTTCTGGATGATCCAGCAGGCGATCGCCTCGGACGATCCGGTGATCTTCCTCGAGCCGAAGCAGCGCTACTGGGACACCGGCGAGGTCGGCGACAGCGCGGGCCTCGGCCTGCACGAGAGCCGCGTCGCTCGCGAGGGCTCCGACGTCACGGTGGTGACGTACGGACCCACCGTGAAGACGTGTCTGGAGGCGGCCGCGGAGGCCGAGTCCGAGGGCACGTCGCTCGAGGTGATCGACCTGCGCACGCTCTCGCCACTGGACCTCGGTCCGGTCCACGAGTCCGTGCGCAGGACGGGCCGCGTCGTGGTGGTGCACGAGGCTGCTCGCACGCTCGGCCTGGGCGCCGAGCTGGCCGCCCAGATCACCCAGGAGTGCTTCTATTCGCTCGAGGCGCCCGTCCAGCGCGTCACGGGCTACGACATCCCGTACCCGCCCTGCCGGGTCGAGCACGACCACCTGCCCACCGTCGAGCGCGTCCTGGACGCCGTGGCCGTCACGGGGGAGTACCGATGAGCGAGTTTCGCCTGCCTGACGTCGGTGAGGGCCTGACGGAGGCCGAGATCGTCGCCTGGCGCGTCAGTGTCGGGGACGAGGTCGAGGTCAACGACCCGATCGTGGACATCGAGACCGCCAAGTCGATCGTGGAGCTGCCCAGTCCGTTCGCGGGGGTGGTCGAGGAGCTGCTGGTCGCCGAGGGCGACACCGTCGCGGTCGGCACGGTCATCGTGCGCATCGGTGACGGGAAGGGCACGCAGGAGCCGGTCGCCGATGACGCGGCCGGCGAGCGCACCGAGGCGGTCGAGACCCCGCCCGCCGCGCCACGTCGCGCCGTCCTGGTCGGGTACGGCCCCAGCGAGCGTCGCCGCCGCACGCGCACGCCACGTGAGACCGAAGCACGCCCGGTCACCTCGATCCGCGTCCTGGCGAAGCCGCCCGTGCGCAAGCTGGCGAAGGACCTCGGCATCGACCTGACGCAGGTCCCGTCCGACGGCGAGGTCGTCACCCGAGCCGAAGTCGAGGCCTTCGCGCGCATGCACGAGACCGCCGTCACGGCATCCCCGGTGACCGGTGTCCGGAGGGCCACCGCGGAGGCGATGATCGCCTCCGTGGCCGTCCCCCAGGCGACCGAGTGGGTGACGGTCGACGTCTCCGCGACGGTCGACCTCGTCGCCCGCCTCAAGGCCGATCGCCGGTTCGAGGGGGTCCGGGTGACGCCGACGCTGATCGCGGCCCGCGCGGTCTGCCTCGCGCTGGGCCGCACGCCCGAGCTGCACGCCCAGTGGCGCGAGTCCACGATCGAGCACCCGTCGTCCGTCGGTCTGGGCATCGCGGCAGCGACCGATCGAGGCCTCGTCGTCCCGATCGTGCGCGAGGCCGAGCGGTTGTCCCTGGTCGACCTCGGCCGGGCCATCGACGACCTCGTGGGCACGGCTCGCGCGGGTCGGATCCAGCCGGGCCAGATGTCGGGTGGGACGTTCACGATCACCAACGTCGGTGTGTTCGGGATCGACGGCGGCACGCCGATCCTGCCGCCCGGGCAATCGGGGATCCTCGCGCTCGGCCAGGTCGCGAGGCGACCCTGGGTCGTGGGCGAGGAGGTCGTGCCGCGCTGGGTCACGACGCTGGCGGTCACCTTCGACCACCGCGTCGCCGACGGTGAGCAGGCGTCGCACTTCCTGGCGGACGTGGCCACGATCCTGGGCGACCCGGCGATGGCCCTGACCTTCTGAGACGGAGGCCGTCACGGACGGGGGCGACGAGAGGCGACCCCCGGACGTGGCGGCCGGGGCGACAGGCGCAGAATGAATCAGTGAACGTGGCCGGACAGAACAGCAGGGCCGCGTACGTCGTCTGGCTCGTCGGCCTCGCCGCCTACCTCCTCGCGGTCTTCCACCGCTCCTCCCTCGCGGTGGCCGGGCTCGTCGCCTCGGAGCGCTTCGACATCACCGCGGCCCAGCTCTCGACCTTCGTGATGCTGCAGCTGCTGGTCTACTCGGCCATGCAGATCCCGGTGGGCCTGGCCGTCGACCGCTTCGGCCCCCGCGCGGTGATGCTGGGCGGAGCCGTCGTGCTGACGGTCTCGCAGGGCGCCTTTGCCTTCGCCGAGACCTACGGCACGGCACTGGCGGCGCGGTTCTTCGTGGGCCTGGGCGACGCCATGACGTTCGTGTGCCTGCTGCGCCTGGTCAACGCCTGGTTCTCGCCGGGTAGGGTCCCGCAGATCACCCTGCTGACAGGCCCCATCGGCCAGTCCGGCGCGATCATCGCCGCGGTGCCGATGACCTGGGCGTTCAGCGAGTTGGGCTGGACCAAGGCGTACCTCGCCGCGGCCGCCCTGGGCCTGCTGGTGACCTTCGCGGTGCTGGCCTTCGTGCGCGACGAGCCGCACGCCCGCTCGGTCCGTGGGGCGCCGCTGTCGTGGAAGAACATCCGCCGGTCGCTGGCCGCGTCGTGGGAGCACCCCGGCACCCGGCTCGGGTTCTGGATGCACTTCGTCACGCAGTTCAGCTCGACGGTGCTCGGGCTGCTGTGGGGATACCCGTTCTTCGTCGAGGGCGAGCACACGTCCGAGGCGTTCGCCGGCACGCTGCTGACGCTGATGGTCGTCGCCGTCATGGTCGCGGGACCGGTACTGGGGCGACTCATCGGCAACCATCCGTGGCACCGCTCGACCATCGTGCTGGTGATCGTGAGCTCCATCGTCGTGGTGTGGACGATCGTGCTGGCCTGGCCCGGTGACGCACCGCCGTGGATGCTCGTGGTCCTGGTCATCGTGGTCGGCGTCGGTGGGCCCGCGTCGATGATCGGCTTCGACCTCGTGCGCACGTCGAACCCCGTGGACCGGCTCTCGACCGCGACGGGGATCGTCAACCAGGCAGGCTTCCTCGCGAGCCTGACCACCGTCATCGCAGTCGGTGTGATCCTCGACCGGACGGACCAGAGCTTCAAGGCCGCGATGAGCTTCCAGTACGTGCTCTGGGCGCTGGGGCTCGTCCAGGTCTGGCGCTATCGGGTCAGGACACGTGCCCGCGTGCTGCGCGACGATCCGGACCGCTGGGCCCGGCACGCCGGTCTGGGCTGACCCTCAAGCCACGTCGAAGGTGACGCCGGTCGCCGCCTCGCTGGCGGACCACAGCCGTGCCGCCAGGTCGGGATCCTTCGCGGCGGCCGTCATGCCGACGGGTCGCGGCCGCCCGTGGGTCTGGCGGAAGCCGTCCGGGCCGAGGTGCTCGCCGCCGGTCAGGGCCGGGTCGGTCGCCGCGCGCAGGGACGGCCAGGCGCCGGCGT
>NZ_DAMDLR010000021.1:0-49520 GCF_032084975.1 Aeromicrobium sp. | reverse complement strand
CCCTCGCTGCGGCCGAGGCGCTGCACGACGGGCCCGCCGAGGTGGCCGTGGTGGGCGAGGTCGGCGGCCCGATGCACCGCGCGGCGCTCGCGATGACCAGTCCCGGAGCGGTGGTCGTGGCCGTCGAGCGCCCTGGCTCGAGCGTGCCTCTGCTGGCCAGCCGCGAGGCAATCGGCGGTGCGCCGACGGCCTACGTCTGCCGGGACTTCGTGTGCAACCTGCCGGTCACGGACCCCACCGCGCTGGCGTAGGGGAGTCGGTCAGGTCTGCTGGCCGTAGACCAGCAGGCTCACGCCGATGTAGTGCACGATGAACGCCGCGATCGTCAGCGCGTGGAAGACCTCGTGGTAGCCGAACCACCGCGGGCTCGGATCGGGCCACTGGAAGGCGTAGACGAGGGCGCCGATCGTGTACAGCAGGCCGCCGGTCACCAGCATCGCGAACACGGCCGTCGAGGACGCGGCCATGAAGTCGGGCAGGTAGATCAGGGCGGCCCAACCGAGCGCCAGGTACAACGGCACGTAGACCCACCGCGGCGCCGACAGCCAGAAGACCTTGAACAGCACGCCCAGGATCGCGCCACCCCACACCAGGGTCAGCAGCACCGCGGTCTGGTTCGGCTCGAGCAACAGCAGCGAGAACGGCGTGTACGAGCCGGCGATCATCACGAAGATGTTGGAGTGGTCGAGCCGGCGCAGGACCTGCTTGGCCCGCTCGCGCCACGGCACGGTGTGATAGACGGCGCTGACGCCGAACAGCAACAGGGCGCTGATCATGAAGACCGCGATGCCGGCTCGTGCCTCGCGGCTGTCGGCCAGCACCAGCATGACCAGGAACGAGATCAGGGCCAGCGGCGCCGTGGCGGCGTGGAGCCAGCCCCGAAGCTTGGGCTTGATCTCCTGGACCGTCTCGCGCAGGCGTCCACCGACCTCGTCGACGATGGACTCGGGCTGGGAGGGCGGCATGGGGACAACGATAGTCCGCACTGACCAGCACGCGCGTCGGCGAACGCGTGATGGTCATCCCATCGCCATGACGGCCGCGTACTCTGACCCCATGCCCGTCAGCGATCTCCTCTACGGCGCGTACGAGCGTCGCCTCGCGAAGGGGCTCGATCCCGAGCGTCTTCCGCGCCACGTGGGAGCCATCGTCGACGGCAACCGG
Source organism: Aeromicrobium sp. (assembly GCF_032084975.1). GTDB lineage: Bacteria > Actinomycetota > Actinomycetes > Propionibacteriales > Nocardioidaceae > Aeromicrobium. Next base: position 48,356 of record NZ_DAMDLR010000021.1, on the reverse strand, counting down.
CGCTGGGCCAAAGGCGCCGGAACCGCGGTCGACCACGGCTACCAGGCCGGCGCCGACAAGATCAGCGAGTTCCTGGGCTGGTGCGACGAGCTCGGCGTCGAGATCGTCACGCTGTGGCTCCTGTCGACCGACAACCTGCGCCGCCCGGCCGAGGAGCTCGACGCCCTGCTCGTCGTCATCGAGCGGCTCGTCGAGGACCTCGCGGCGACGGGATACCGCCTCCGGCTGATCGGCAACCTCGACATGCTGCCGTCCGAGTCCGCCGCCCGGCTCAAGCGCGCCGTCGACCTGACGGCCGCGGTCAAGTCGCGCGTGTCCGTGAACGTGTGCGTCGGGTACGGCGGCCGCCAGGAGCTCACCGACGCGATGCGGTCGCTGCTGCTCGAGCAGGCCGGCAACGGCCGGACCCTCGAGGAGGTCGCCGCGACGCTCGAGGTCGACCACATCGCCGAGCACCTCTACACGAAGGGCCAGCCCGATCCCGACCTCGTGATCCGCACGTCCGGCGAGCAGCGACTCAGCGGCTTCCTGCTGTGGCAGAGCGTCCACTCGGAGTTCTACTTCTGCGACGCGCTGTGGCCGGCCCTGCGCCGGGTCGACTTCCTGCGTGCGATGCGCTCGTACGCCGCGCGTGAGCGCCGCTTCGGCGGCTGACGCCGGCGCGTCCCACAGCGTTCACGCGTTCGTCATCGACACGCCGCGAGCCCTCCCGACCCACGCGGTCCGGCAGTCGTACTTTCAGGGTGTGCCCATGCTCCAACCGGAGCCTTTCGGTCACCCGAAGGCTCAGGCCCACACCCACTAGGAGGGCTGGGCGCTGGGCGCGCGCACGGCTCTCGAGGAGACTGCCGTGGCTGCATCGATGAGCGTGACCCCCCGCACCGACCGCCGCACCTACGTGCTCGACACGAGCGTCCTGTTGGCCGATCCGGCCGCCATGGCACGCTTCGGCGAGCACGAGGTCGTCATCCCGGTCGTGGTCATCACCGAGCTGGAGGCCAAGCGCCACCATCCCGAGCTGGGCTACTTCGCCCGCAACGCCCTGCGTTTCCTCGACGACCTGCGGGTCCAGCACGGCACCCTCGACGTCCCGATGCCGATCGGGGACGAGGGCGGATCGCTGCGGGTCGAGCTGAATCACACCGATCCGCAGGCGCTGCCGTCCGGCTTCCGGCTCGGCGACAACGACACGCGGATCCTGTCCGTGGCCCGCAACCTCGCCGACGAGGGACACGACGTCGTGCTGGTCTCCAAGGACCTGCCGATGCGCATCAAGGCCTCCGCCGTCGGGATGAAGGCCGAGGAGTACCGCGCCGAGCTGGCGCTCGAGGCCGGCTGGACCGGCATGACCGAGCTCGACGTCGACAGCGCCGACGTCGACGACCTCTACGAGCACGGCCACGTCGACCTCGAGTCCGCGCGCGAGTTGCCCTGCCACACGGGGCTGGTGCTGCTCTCCGACAAGGGCAGCGCCCTGGGCCGGGTGACCGCTGACAAGCACGTGCAGCTGGTGCGCGGCGACCGTGAGGCCTTCGGGATCCACGGACGCTCGGCGGAGCAACGCGTCGCGCTGGACCTCCTGCTGGATCCCGAGGTCGGCATCGTGTCGCTCGGTGGCCGCGCCGGCACCGGCAAGTCGGCCCTCGCCATCTGTGCGGGACTCGAGGCGGTCATGGAGCGGCGCCAGCACCAGAAGGTGATCGTCTTCCGGCCCCTGTACGCGGTCGGCGGCCAGGAGCTCGGCTACCTGCCCGGCAGCTCCGAGGAGAAGATGGGCCCGTGGGGCCAGGCGGTGTTCGACACCCTCGGTGCCGTCGCCTCGCCGCACGTGGTCGAGGAGATCGTCGACCGCCAGATGCTCGAGGTCCTGCCGTTGACGCACATCCGGGGACGCTCGCTGCACGATGCCTTCGTCATCGTCGACGAGGCCCAGTCGCTCGAGCGGAACGTGCTGCTGACGGTGCTGTCGCGCATCGGCGCCAACTCGAAGGTCGTGCTGACCCACGACGTCGCCCAGCGGGACAACCTGCGGGTCGGCCGGTACGACGGCATCGTCGCCGTCGTCGAGAAGCTCAAGGGCCATCCGCTGTTCGCCCACGTCACCCTCAACCGGTCCGAGCGCTCGCCCGTCGCCGCGCTCGTCACCGAGATGCTGGAGGACGTGACCCTCTGAGCGCATGGCCGCGGGGGAGCGGTGACCCAGCGTCCGAATGGGCCCGTGAACGGACGCTGGGTCACCGCCCCACACCCGCCGCCGGGTCCTGCGCACCGATCGTTCGTCCCGATGGGTGCAAATCGCAGTTACCGACCGGTACGGTGACCGGGTGAAGCGATGGATGCCATGGGGCTGGGCCGCGATCGTCGGGCTGCTGTACTCACTGATCACCCTGTTGTCGTGGCGGCGGCTGACCGTCAACTCATGGGACAACGCGATCTTCGAGCAGGCGGTCAAGGCGTACTCGCGGTTCGAGGCGCCGATCGTCCCGGTGAAGGGGCCCGGCTACAACATCCTGGGTGACCACTGGTCGCCGATCGACGCGCTGCTCGCACCGCTGTACTGGCTGTTCCCGTACGGGCAGACGCTGCTGGTCGCGCAGGCCCTGCTGATCGCGATCTCGGTCGTGCCGGTCACGAAGCTAGCCGTCGACCGCCTGGGCGACCGGCTCGGCTGGACGATCGCGATCATGTACGGCTTGGCCTTCGGTTTCGGCGGCGCGGTCGTCGTGGACTTCCACGAGGTCGCGTTCGCCGTGCCGATCCTGGCCATGGCGGGCGTCGCGTTCGTCGAGAGGCGGTACAACGCCGCCATCGCGTGGTCGCTCGCGCTGTTGCTCGTCAAGGAGGACATGGGCGTCACGGTGGCGGCCGTGGGCGTCGCCCTGTTCCTGGCCGGCGAGCGCCGTCGTGGCCTGATCGTCGCGGTCACTGGGGTCGTGGCGCTCGTCCTGGTGGTGTGGGTGCTGATCCCGGCCTTCAACACCGGCGGCGGGTACGACTACACGGGCAACCTGGGTGGGGACGCGGGCGTCATCGAGACGCTCCTGACCGAGGCCGACCGCAAGATCCTGACGCTCGTGCTGACCTTGGGGATCACGGGCTTCGCGGCGCTGTGGTCGCCGTGGGCGGTCGTGGCCGCCCCGACGTTCCTGTGGCGCTTCCTCGGCTCGGTCGACTACTACTGGGGCACCGAGTGGCACTACTCGGTGGTGATCATGCCGATCGTCTTCGTCGCGATGATCGACGCGCTCGAGCGGAGACCCCGGCTGGAGTTCCCGGCCGTGGTGCTGGGCGCCGCGATCGGCGGCTACATGCTCGCAGGCGGTCCCGTCGTGAAGCTGCTCGAGCCCGAGACGTGGGACGAGTCCCCGCGTCGCGCCGCGATGCAGGAGGCGATCGCCACCGTGCCCGAGGACGCGGTCGTCGAGACCGACATCGGCGTCCTGAAGTACCTCACCGGCAGTCACGACGACGTGTACTGGATCGGCACGATCGGCGACGTCGTGCCGGACTACATCGTCTTCGACCGTGGCGTGACGGGTCAGGACCCGGTCGAGCACGGCGCCGAGCACGGTGCGGACTACGAGGTCGTCTTCGACCGCGACGGCTACGTCGTGGCGCGAAAGGTCGGCTGAGACGACGAACGCCGCTCGCCCCTGTCGGGGGCGAGCGGCGCGTCGTCCGGATCGCGGTGTGTCACGGTGACACACCGGGTCACGGGTGGGTCATGCTCATGACGTCCAGCGCGGAGTCGAGGTCGGCCTCGCTGATGTCGCCGCGCTCCACGTAGCCCTCCTCGATCACGACCTGGCGGATCGTCTTGCGCTCCTTGACGGCCTTCTTCGCGATCGCCGCGGCGTTCTCGTAGCCGATGTGGCGGTTGAGCGGGGTGACGACGGACGGGCTGGACTCGGCCAGCTCGCGGCAGCGTTCGACGTCGGCGGTGATGCCGTCGATGCAGCGGTCGGCCAGGGTCGTGGAGGCGTTCGCCAGCAGGCGCATCGACTCGAGGATGTTGCGGCCGATCACCGGCAGCATCACGTTGAGCTCGAACGAGCCCGAGGCGCCGGCGAAGGCGATCGCGGCGTCGTTGCCGATGACCTGGGCGCACACCATGAGCGTGGCCTCGGGCAGCACCGGGTTGACCTTGCCGGGCATGATGCTCGAGCCGGGCTGGAGGTCGGGCAGGTGGATCTCGCCCAGGCCGGTGCGCGGTCCCGAGCCCATCCAGCGCAGGTCGTTGTTGATCTTGACCAGGCTGACGGCGATCGTGCGCAGCTGGCCGGACATCTCGACCAGGCCGTCGCGGGCGCCCTGCGCCTCGAAGTGGTCGCGCGCCTCGGTCAGCGGCAGGCCCGTGCGCTCGGCGAGGATCTCGATGACGCGCTGCGGGAAGCCCTTCGGCGTGTTGATGCCGGTGCCGACGGCGGTGCCGCCCAGGGGGACCTCGGCGGTGCGGGGGAGCGAGGCCTCGACGCGCTCGATGCCGCGGCGGATCTGCGCGGCGTAGCCGGCGAACTCCTGGCCCAGCGTGACGGGCGTGGCGTCCATGAGGTGCGTGCGGCCGGACTTGACGACCTCGGCGAACTCGGCGGCCTTGGCCTCGAGGCTCTTCGCGAGGTGGTCGAGCGCCGGGATGAGGACCGTGAGGGCCGACTCGGTGGCGGCGACGTGGATCGAGGTCGGGAACACGTCGTTGCTCGACTGCGAGGCGTTGACGTGGTCGTTCGGGTGCACCTCGATGCCGGAGTTGCGCGTGGCGAGCGTCGCGAGCACCTCGTTGGTGTTCATGTTGCTCGACGTGCCCGAGCCGGTCTGGAAGACGTCGATCGGGAAGTGTGCGTCGTGAGTGCCGGCGGCGACCTCGTCGGCGGCGGCGACGATCGCATCCGCCATGTCCTGCTCGAGGATGCCGAGCTCGGCGTTCGCCGTCGCGCACGCGGCCTTGATCTGCGCGAGGGCGCGGATCTGGGCGGACTCGATGGGAGTGCCGGAGATCGGGAAGTTCTCGACGGCGCGCTGCGTCTGGGCGCGATAGAGGGCGTCGGCGGGGACCTTGACCTCGCCCATGGTGTCGTGCTCGATGCGCCACTGAGTGTTGTCGGTCATGGTTCGAACCCTAATGGGCCACGGGGACAGGGGACGATCGAGGTCGGGCCCGTGACGCGAGGTGCCGGTGTGTCCCGCGGGCGATCGCTACCGGCCGTGCGTGGCAGGCGCGTGCAGCGCCGTGAACGTCGCCGACCACGGCCGGCCGACCACCTGGGTCCCCGGTGGGAGCAGCGCCTTGAACTCGCGCAGCGACAGCAGGCGGGTGAACTCGGGGCGGCTGTCGCGCCACCGTCGCGACCAGTGGCGGAACGCGACCGCGGTGTGCGACTCGACGGGGAACCAGCGGTTGGGCGTGGTCATCACCCAGCTGCGGCCGACGCGCAGGTGCTCGGCGACGAACCGGCGCTGGTCGGCCTCGTCGCCGACGTGCTCGATCACGGCGTTGGCCAGCAGGACGTCGGCCGCCTGGTCGCGGAACGGCATGGTTCGCGCATCGGCCAGCACGAACGGCCACTGCGTCTCGGCCATGAGGACGTCGCACGCGGCGAGCACGGTGGTCCGCTCGGCAACCGCGCGCTCGACGATGCCCTCGTTCTCGTTCGTCCCGGGACTGCAGCCGATGAAGATCGACGTCCTCAGGCCGTGCCGGTCGAGGAACGCGCCGATCACCTCGGCCTTGCGACGACGGCTGCGGATGCTGAAGCGGAGGACGGCACGACGGCTCAGACGCTTGAGATCCATGCGAGAAGGATGCCCCACGCGAGGCGGTCCGCGGAGCCGAAATCAGCGACGTCTCACGACGGCGGCGTCAGCGGGCGCGAGCGGCGGTCGCCGCGATCGCGTCGGCGAACGTCTCGTGGAGCTGGGCGGGCAGGTCGTGGCCCAGCCCGGCGATCTCGAGGAGCTCGGCGCCCGCGATCGCGCGCGCCGTCGCGCGTCCGCCGGACGGGTGGACCAGGAGGTCGCGGGTGCCGTGGATGACGGTGGTCGGGACGTGCACCGCGCCGAGGCGCTCGGTCCGGTCGCGCTGGGTGAGGACGGCCAGCATGTGGCGCGAGACCCCGCTGGCGATCCAGCCGCGGTCGTACGTCTCGAGAGCGCGGGCGCGCGCGACCTCGTCGTCGGTGGGGAACGCGGTCGATCCCGTGAGCTTGCCGTTGCGCACCGAGTTCTCGGCGTACTCGGGTCGCGTGCGACCGACGGGCGTCAGCATCATGGGGATGACGCGCGGGTCGACCCGGCCCACGCGGCGGGCCCCGGTGGTGGACATCATCGAGGTCAGCGAGCGGACCCGCGCGGCGTGCTCGACGGCCAGCGTCTGCGCGATCATGCCGCCCATCGAGATGCCGACTACGTGCGCGTCGTCGATCTGGAGGTGGTCCAGCAGCCCGACCGCGTCATCGGCCAGGTCATCGAGGCCGTACGGCGCCGACTCCCGGCCGAGGAACGCCTTGACGACGTCCGACCTCGACACGCGGTGGTGGCGCAGCTTGGTCGAGCGGCCGGTGTCGCGGTTGTCGTACCGGACCACGAAGAACCCGCGCTCGGCCAGCAGCTCGCAGAACCCGGTCGGCCACCAGCCCATCGGGCCGCCGAGGCCCATGACCAGCAGGACGGCCTCGTCGGCGGGGTCGCCGAAGGTCTGGTGGCACAGGTCGATGCCGCAGGGCAGGTGCGCGAATGACTCCTCAGAGACCTCGACGGTCTCGCCGCGCACCGGCCCCTCGGTCATCGACTCAGTGCTCGTAGTCGATCGCGGAGTAGGCGTTGAGCTTCTGGAGGCGGTGCTCGCTGCGGATCGTGCGGATCGTGCCCGAGCGCGAGCGCATGACGATCGACTCGGTGGTGGCGCTGCCCGAGCCGTAGCGGACACCGCGCAGCAGGTTGCCGGTCGTGATGCCGGTCGCGACGAAGAAGCAGTCGTCCGCGGTGACCAGGTCGTCGGTGCCCAGGACGCGGTCCAGGTCGTGCCCGGCGTCGATCGCGCGCTGGCGCTCCTCGTCGTCCTTGGGGGTCAGCCGTCCCTGGATGACGCCGCCCAGGCACTTCATCGCGACCGCGGCGATGATGCCCTCGGGCGTCCCTCCGATGCCGAGCAGCAGGTCGACGCCCGAGTCGGGCCGGGCCGCCGTGATGCCCCCGGCGATGTCGCCGTCGGCGATGAACTTGATCCGGGCGCCGGTCTGGCGGATCTCCTGCACGAGGGCGTCGTGGCGCGGACGGTCGAGCACGCAGACCGTGACGTCCTCGACGGCGAGGTGCTTGGCCTTCGCGACGATCGCGATGTTCTCTGCGGCGGACAGCCGGATGTCGACCTTGTCGGCGGCCTCGGGACCCGCGATGAGCTTCTCCATGTAGAACACGGCCGACGGGTCGTACATCGAGCCGCGAGGGGCCACGGCCATGACGGAGATCGCGTTCGGCAGGCTCTTGGCCGTCAGGGTCGTGCCGTCGATCGGGTCGACGGCGACGTCGCACTCGGGGCCGTTGCCGTCGCCCACGCGCTCGCCGTTGTAGAGCATCGGGGCGTCGTCCTTCTCGCCCTCGCCGATCACGACGACGCCGTCCATCTCGACGGTGTTGATCATCGAGCGCATCGCGTTGACGGCGACCTGGTCGGCACCGTTCTTGTCACCCCGGCCCACCCAGCGGCCGGCGGCCATCGCACCGGCTTCGGTGACCCGGACGAGGTCCAGGGCGAGGTTGCGGTCGGGGGCTGCCTCAGCGGGCTTCAGTCGGTCCACGCGGTCATCGTAACGGCTGCGAAGGCTAGGCTTGCCGCGGCGACCAGCCCGCAGACCCCGTCAGGACAGGAGCACGATGAGCGGATACTCCCGCGGCAATCCGGCGATGGGCGACGTCGTGCGCTCGGTGCTGGTGCTGGGGGCCATCGTGCTGGCCCTGTGGTTCGTCGGCCGACTCGTCACGGTGACGCCGGACCAGCCCACCTCGGACGCCGACTGGCGCACCGCGGCCAGCGGGGTCGAGCCCCGCGCCGGCTTCACTCCGCTCGTCCCGCCCGAGCTGCCCGACGGCTGGCGCGCCACCCGCGCCGAGCTGGTCGAGGACCGCTGGCAGCTGAACGTCGTGACCCGGGACGGCGACTTCGTCGGACTGAGCCAGCGCCCGGGCGACGCGAAGACCCTGGAGCAGCTGGTCGAGGACCGGGCCGAGGCGAGCGACGCCGACGGCGCCGCGCGCATCGGCGGCAAGGCGTGGGAGGTGTTCACCTCGGGGGAGGACACCACGCTGGCGCGGGTCGTCGGTCGCGAGGCCGTCGTGGTGACCGGCTCGGCCCCGCGCGACGTCCTGCAGGACTACGTCGCGTCGCTGGTGCCGTTCTCGCCCTGAGCCGGGTCCAGACGGGCGCGTGCCCCGTCGAGCCATCGCTGGCACGCCTCGGCCAACGCCTCGCCGCGCTCCCACAGCGCCAGCGACTCCTCGAGGGTGGTGCCGCCGGTCTCGAGGCGCTGCACGATCGTGACGAGCTCGTCGCGGGCCTGCTCGTAGGACAGGTCGGCGGGGTCGGGCGTGGCTTCACTCATGCGGGTGCTCCTGCAGGTCGGTGACGCGGACGGTGGCCTGTCCGTCGGTCAGGTGGAGGACGAGGTCGTCGCCCGGCGCGATCGAGCCGACGGACGTGACCGCGTGGCCGCCGGCATCCAGCGCCACGGCGTAGCCGCGGTGCATCGTGGCCAAGGGGGAGAGGGCGCGGACGCGGGCCAGATGGTGGCCGATCTCGTCGTTGGCGCGGGTGAGGCGGGCCCGCATCGCCATCGCGGAGCGCTCGCGCTGGACCCTGACGAGGTCCTGCTGGGCGTCGACGAACGCCGACGGCGAGTTGAGCACGGGCCGGCTGCGCAGTGCTGCCAGTCCCGCCCGCTCGCGCTGGAGGTGCGCCAGGACCGCCTGGCGGGCGCGTTCGCGCGCCGCGGCGAGGCCTGCCATCTCGTCGCCGACGTGCGGCACGACGCGCTTGGCGGCGTCGGTGGGAGTGGACGCCCGCAGGTCGGCCACCAGATCGAGCAGGGGCACGTCAGGCTCGTGGCCGATCGCGCTGACGACCGGGGTCCGGGCGGCGTGCACGGCGCGGATGAGCGCCTCGTCGGAGAACGGCAGCAGGTCCTGGAGCGACCCGCCACCGCGGGCGATGACGATGACGTCGACGTGCTCGTGGGCGTCGAGCTCGCGCAGGGCGCCGATGACGGCCGTGGCCGACTGCGAGCCCTGCATGAGGGCGTGACGCACCTCGATCGTCGCGCCGGGCCAACGGTCGCGGACGTTCTGCAGGACGTCGCGCTCGGCGGCGGACTCCTTGCCGGTGATCAGGCCGATCGCGATGGGCAGGACGGGCAGGGGACGCTTCCACCGGGCCTCGAACAGGCCCTCGGCCGCCAGCAGCTGCTTGCGTCGCTCGAGCTGGGCCAGCAGCTGGCCCTCGCCCGTGGGACGGATCTCGAGCAGCTTGAGGGACAGGCGTCCCGTCGGGGCATAGAACTCGGGCCGCGCGTGCACGACGACGCGGGTGCCGTCGGTGACGGGAGTCTCGCCCGACTCGATCACCATGCGGGGCGCGATCGCGTTGAGGCTGAGGTTGGCCGCGAGGTCGCGCAGCGTCAGGTAGTAGGTGTTCCCGCTGAGCTTGGGCTGGACGACCTCGGCTTCGACCCACACCGCGCCGAGCTTGCCGATCCATCCCTGCAGGGCGAGCGAGATGGTGCGCAAAGGCGCGGGGGAGTCCGCACTCGTCTCGAGGGCCATGCGCCCCACCCTATGAGGCGGCTGCGACAGTGTGGACCGCCATCGACGGGTCGGTAGGCTGGGGGCATGTCCCTACAGGTCGATCTCGGCATGCCCGGAAGCACGGGCCAGGTTCTGTTGGCGGACCCTCGCGGGTACTGCGCCGGCGTCGACCGGGCGGTCATCACGGTCGAGAAGGCTCTGGACCTCTACGGCTCCCCGGTCTACGTCCGCAAGCAGATCGTCCACAACAAGCACGTGGTGAACGATCTCGCGGCCCGCGGGGCGATCTTCGTCGAGGAGCTCGACGAGGTTCCGCCGGGCTCCACCGTGGTGTTCAGCGCCCACGGTGTCTCGCCGGCCGTCCACGTCCAGGCCGAGGAGCGCGGGCTCAAGACGATCGACGCCACGTGCCCGCTGGTCACCAAGGTGCACCACGAGGCGCGTCGCTTCGCGCAGGACGACTACCGCATCCTGCTGATCGGGCACGCCGGTCACGAGGAGGTCGAGGGCACCGCCGGTGAGGCGCCCGAGCACATCACGTTGGTCGAGCACCCCGACGACGTCGACGGCCTCGACTTCCCCGAGGGCACGCGCCTGTCGTGGCTGAGCCAGACCACGCTGAGTGTCGACGAGACGATGGAGACGGTCCGCCGGCTGCGCGAGAAGTTCCCGCAGCTGGAGGATCCGCCCAGCGACGACATCTGCTACGCCACCCAGAACCGCCAGGTGGCCGTCAAGGAGATCGCCAAGGACGCCGATCTGGTGATCGTCGTCGGCTCGGCGAACTCGTCCAACTCGGTGCGTCTGGTCGAGGTGGCGCTCGAGGCCGGCGCCAAGGCCTCGTACCGCATCGACGACGTCTCCGAGATCGACGAGGCGTGGCTCGAGGGCGCCACCACGGTCGGCGTCACGTCGGGCGCATCGGTGCCCGACGACCTCGTCCAGGACGTGCTGCTCTACCTGGCCGACCACGGCATCGGCGACGCCAAGGCGATCCGGACCGCCGAGGAGTCCTTGGTCTTCTCGTTGCCGCAGGAGCTGCGCCGCGACCTCAAGGCCGCCGGCCTGCCCCGCTGAGCGACCTCACCGGGGGCGGCGCGACGGCTTGACCACCAGCCCCGTGCCGCCACCGCGGCGCTCGGGCTCGGCCGCGGCGATCATCCGGCCGTGCCGATCGACCTCGATCGTGGTGGCGGCGCCGATCTCTGCGGCAGACGTGAACGTGTCCCCCGAGGGCACGAGTCGCTGACCGAACGGCGCCAGCAGGTCCCCGTACTGCTCGATGAACGCCGGCTCCGCGGGGGTCGTCACGGCGTTGCGCTGTGAGGCTCGCGGTGCCGCGACCGCCTCGGGCAGGGTCATGCCCAGGTCGATCCGGTTCATCAGGATCTGCAGGACGGTCGTGATGATGGTGGCGCCGCCGGGCGAGCCGACCACGAACCGCACCTTGCCGTTCTTCGTCACGATCGTCGGCGACATCGACGAACGCGGACGCTTGCCCGGCTCGATCCGGTTGGGGTCGTCGGGGTCGTACGCCGTGCTGAAGTCCGTCAGCTCGTTGTTGAGCAGGAACCCACGCCCGGGAACCGTGATGCCCGAGCCGCCGGTCTGCTCGATCGTGAGCGTGTAGGCCACGGCATTGCCCCACTTGTCCACGACGGACAGGTGCGTGGTCGAGATGTTCTCGGTGTCGGCCTTCTCGTCGTGCGCCACCGTGGCGCACCCGGAGTCGTCGAGCGCCCCGGCCGGGACCGGTCGCGTGGACGCCTGGTCGGGATCGATCGTGCAGTCGCGCGCGTCGGCGAAGTCCTGGCTCAGCAGGGTGCGGGTGGGCACGTCCACGAAGGCCGGGTCGCCCAGGTAGGCGGCGCGATCAGCGAAGGCACGGGCCGAGGCCTCGAGGTACAGGTGCAGGCTCTGGCCCATCCGGGCGCCTCCGCCGAGGCGATGGTTCTCGAGGATGTTGAGTGCCTCGCCGACCGCGATGCCGCCGGAGGAGGACGGCGCCATGCCGTAGACGTCGTGACCCCGGTAGGAGACCTTCGTCGGCTTCTGCACGCGCACGGAGTAGGCGGCCAGGTCCCGGGTGGTCATCGACCCGGGCGGCACGGGCAACGTCGTGTCGGGCGCCTTGGGCGGATCCTGGACGGTGCGGGCGATGTCGCGGGCGAGGGAGCCGGTGTAGAAGGCCCGGGGGCCGAACAGCGCGATCCGGGCGTACGTCCGTGCGAGGTCGGGGTTGCGGAACCGCGAGCCGACGCGGGGGAGGTCGCCGCCCGGCAGGAACAGGTCGGCGGTGTCGGGGAACGCGGCGAAGCGGGTGGCGTTGTCGCGGGTCTGGTTGCGGAAGGTCTCGTCGACCGTGAAGCCGCGAGCGGCGAGGACCGTGGCCGGCGCGAGGTTGCGAGCAAGGGACCTCTTGCCGAACAGGCGGGTCGCCTTGTCCCACGTGGCCACCGTGCCGGGGACGCCGACCGAGACCCCGGAGGAGACCAGGTCGGCGAAGGGACGGGGCTGACCGGTGGCAGGGTCGTAGAAGGTCTGCTCGTCGACCCCTGCGGGCGCGGTCTCTCGACCGTCGATCGTGGTGACCTTGCCCGTGCGGCCGTCGCGGTGGACGAAGTAGCCGCCGCCGCCGACGCCGGCGCTGTAGGGCTCGGTGACGCCGAGGGCTGCCGCGGTGGCGACGGCCGCGTCGGCGGCGTTGCCGCCGGACTTGAGCACCTGCAGGCCGACGCGGCTGGCGTCCTCGTCGACCGAGCTGACCGCCCCGCCGGAGCCGTAGGCCGTGTGGCCGCCGCGGGCCTGGGCGGGTGACTGCAGAGCCACCATCGTGGCGGCCAAGGACAGGGCCGACACGGCGGCCAAGGAACGTCGGACGAGCATGGTTTCCCCCCGGAAGTCGTCGTCCTGTCACGGTAGGGCGGGGCGCCGACACTGGCAACAGGTTCTCGGTCCGGCGTCCTGCCTGCCCGGTTCGGTTATCGTGGGCGCCGCCCCGTCGGGGCGCAACCACAGCCACCACCCTCAGGGGGACCCATGCGCCAGAGCCAGGCACTGCTGATGACGAGGGTCGTGGCGTGTGTGGTCGTGCTCGGAGCGCTGCTGTCGGTCCCGGTGTCGATCCGGGAGCCGGCCCAGCTCGAGCCCGGGCTCATGTTCCTGACGCTGTTCATGACCGGGCTGGTGGCCGGTGTCCCCGTCCTCGTCAGTGCGATCTTCCACGCGTGGGCCGGGCGCGTCGACACGTGGACGCCGGTCGTGGCGATGTCCGCCGCCGCGGTCGCTCTGGTCCTCTACATGGTGGAGGGTGGCCGTCCGGGGGACCTGGTCCCGACGGCGCTGTTCCTGATCGTCGTCTATGCGGCGCTCATGTTCTTCGGTGTGTGGCTGGCTCGCCGGGCGACTGGGCGTGACCCAGCCGGTCAGGTCAGCGCCGAGCGCTGAGGATGCGAGCGACGATCACGCCCAGTGCCAGGGCGTGACCGATCAGCAGCGGCACACCGTGCGCGATCGTGGCAGTGAGCGTCAGACCGAACACGCCCGCCGTGTCGGGGAGCTTGGGGATCTCGATGGCGGTCGGGGCGGCCCAGGCGATCGCCAGCATCGCGCCGACCAGCAGCACGGGCGGCAGCACGCCGACGGTGAAGAACCCACGCTCCTGCACCGCGGTGGCCGCCGAGAGCACGACCAGGACGAAGCCGACCGAGAACGCGACACCGAGCTGCCCGTCGATCAGGTCGAGGCTGGTGACCGCGGCGAGGCCCAGCACGGCACAGACCACCGTGGCACGCGGTGTCAGGTCGTACCTGGCGGCCGCGGCCGGGGTCCTGGCCAGGGCGATGACAGCGCCGGCTGCCGGCGAGCTCATGGTCATGACGTTAGTTCATCGAGCAGCTCGGGAGCCGTCATGAGCCGGGGTGTCGCGTCGATCACACGCGGATGGGGCGGAGGCGCGTCGTCGACCTCCAGCTCGTGCAGTCGACGGGCGCTGACGAGCAGTCGGGTCTCGACCGAGGCGACCGTGTCGTTGTACGAGCGCACGGCCCGGTCGAGCGACGACCCCAGCTTGTCGACGTGACCGGCGACGGTGCCGAGGCGCTCGTAGAGCTCGCGGGCCACGCGGTGGATCTCGCGAGCGTTCTCGGCCAGCGACTCCTGGGTCCAGGCCAGTGCGACGGTGCGCAGGAGGGCGACGAGCGTCGTGGGGGAGGCGAGCACGACCTGGCGCTCGGCGGCGTGTTCGAGCAGGCCGGGATCGGCCTCGAGCGCGGCGGACAGGAAGGCCTCGCCCGGGACGAACAGCACGACGAACTGTGGCGCGGACTCGAACTGCCGCCAGTAGGACTTCGCCGCCAGCTGGTCGACGTGGGTGCGCAGCTGGCGGGCGTGGCGGTCGAGGTGGGCATCGCGCGCGTCCGGCTGGTCGGCGGCCGTGGCGTCGAGGAAGGCGTCCAGCGGGACCTTGGAGTCGACGACGACGTGACGTCCGCCGACGAGGCGCACGACCATGTCGGGTCGCAGCCGGCCGCCGTCCGTGGCGACCTGCAGGTCGAAGTCGCAGCGATCGACCATGCCGGCCAGCTCGGCGGTGCGCCTCAGGTGCATCTCGCCCCACCGCCCCCGGACCTCGGGCCGACGCAGGGCGGTGGCCAGCGACGAGGTCTCGCGGCGCAGTGCCTCGCCGGTGACCCGGACGGACTCGACCTGCTCGCGCAGCTGGGCGTGCCACTCGATGCGGCTGGACTCCAGCTCACGCAGGCGAGAGTCGAAGCGGTCGAGGCTCTCGCGCACGGGCTGGACGGCGCGTGAGGTGGCCGCGGACGCGACGTCGACGTCGCGCGCCGAGACAGGGCGCCCACGCGTGCCCAGGACGAAGCCGAGGGCGCCGGCGAGGCCGGCGACGAGGACGAGGAGCAGCAGCGCGGTCAGGCTGGGGAAGGTGGCCATGCGGCCATGCTGGCGACTGGGTCCGACACAAATGAGGGGAGTTGCCGGCCCAGCGCGCCGCGTGGCCCGGCAGGTCAGCCTCGGGTCAGGTCGGCGACCTCGTAGCTCCAGACCTCGCTGTGCGTGGAGACGGGCTTGGGTGCCTCGCCGCCGGCACGCTCGGACTCCGAGCGGTGGCCGTGGGCGAAGGCCGACGAGCTGAGCCAGGCCTGGAACGACTCCTCGTCGCGCCAGCGGGTGAGGACGAGCCACTGCTCGCGGTCGTCGGTGGGCTTGAGCAGCTCGAAGCCCTCGAAGCCGTCCTGGCCGTCGACGGCGCCGGCTCGCTTGGCGAAGCGGTGGGCCAGCTCGTCGCCGGCGGACTTGGGCACGGTGATGGCGTTGATCTTGATGACGGTCACGGCCGTCATTGTGTCACCGATGGGCTCAGCCGAACATGACGACGGCGTCCCCGTCGTCGGACTCCAGCACGCGCCCGCCGACCTGGTCGGCCTGCCACGCGGAGAGCAACGTGACGAAGCGGCCGCCCGGCGCCAGCCACTTCGGCATGGTGTCCAGCACGGTGCGCAGGTGGTCGAGTCCGTCGGGACCGCCGTCGACGGCGGCGAGCGGCTCGTGCGACCGGAAGTCGGGATGGATGGTGAGCACGTGGTCGCTGGGCACATGGGGCAGGTAGCCCACGGCGAGGTCGACTCGCCCGCGCAGGTCGTGGGGCAGCCCGTCCCACCAGGACCCGTGGTGAGCGGTGAACCCGTACCGCCGGCCGTTGCACCGCGCCACCACGACGGCGGCCGGGTCGATGTCGACCGCGTGGACGTCGGCGTTCGGCAGGCGGTTGGCCAGGACGGCCGCCAGGGCACCGCACCCGCAGCCCAGGTCCACGGCCACGCGCGCGTCGGGCAGGTCGTGGACCGCGGCCCGGATGATCGACTCGGCCCGGATGCGTGGGACGAAGACGCCGTCCGCGACGGCGACGGTGGTGCCGGCGAACTCGGCTGCGCCGACGGCTTGCTCGAGGGGCAATCCCGTGACTCGACCCGCGACGGCCCGCTCAACGTCGCGCGGGTCGTCGAGGTGGCGCCGGATGAAGGCGGCCTCCTGCTCGGCGAACACACAGCCCGCCGCACGCAGCCGGGCGACGATCGGGTCGTCTCTCACGACCCGATCATCGCCCGGTGCGGTCACGCGTGGTCCATCAGGGGAGAAGTCGCAGCGATCCGCAGTTCGATCGCACGGACTTGCCCTCGAGGCGGTCCTGCAGCCAGTCGTGCGTCGCACCGAGGCGCGTGATCATCGGCGTCAGGTGGTTCAACGCCGTGCCAGCGGTGGGGATGATCTGGATGACGGGCGTGTAGGTGATGTTGGCGCCCTGGTCGCACCAGTCCTTCGCCAGCTGCTTGGCCTGGGCATGGTCGACGATGTCGTCCTTCGTGCCCGTCAGGACCTGGACCGGGACGGCCGGCTTGAGGCGGCCGATGCGCTGGGCGTCGACGGGAGCGCGGAGCTCGGGGTTGGTCTTGAGGATGTCGTAGAGCGACTGGCCCGTCGTGGTCCACTTCTTCGTCTTCTGGAAGCCGTACGAGAACAGCGTTCCGCCGATGCACTGGGTCTTGACCTTCTCGAGCGCCGCCTTGCCCTCCGCGGTCGCCAGGGTGTCGAGAGCGCTCTGCAGCTCGGGGTGGTAGGGCGTGATGCCGTTGATCGCGTAGGCGATGACGCCGGTCAGGTCCGTGCCGTCGGCCGACTTCAGCACCTCGGCGAGGTTGGCCGGGGGAGCGCCCGCGTAGGCGCCCTTGAGGTTGAGCTCGGGGGCGTAGGACGGAGCCAGCTCGGCCGCGGAGCCGGCGGCGCCACCGCCCTGGGAGTAGCCGTACAGGCCGACAGGGGAGGACTGCGAGATCGAGGTGTTCGGCAGCTTCAGCGCGGCACGCGCGGCGTCGAGCAGGGCATGGCCCATGTCGAGGCGGTTCGTGTAGGTGTGGACGCGGTCGGTGGTGCCCAGGCCGATGTAGTCGGTCAGCACGACGGCGATGCCACGGTTCAGGAAGTCGTAGATGCTGGGGATCTCGTAGCCGATGCCGAACTCGTCGCCCTCGACGTTGAGGAAGTTCTCGAGGGTCTTCGACGGCGCGCACGCGTCGCCCTGGCCCTGGGTTCCCGCGGCGACCGCGACGAGTGGGCGCGGTCCCGTGCCGCGCCACTTCTTGGTCGGCTCGATGTAGGCGCCGCTGACCGCGGCAGGCTCGCCGGCCTCGTCGGTGGAGGTGTACATGATCCGGGTGGCGTTGCCCGGCAGGTACAGGCCGCGCAGGGTCAACGCGAGCTTCATCGGCTCGGTGCGGACGATCGCGCCCTGTCCCGCGGGCAGGTCCGCCGGCGGGTCGTAGAAGGTGGCCGAAGCGGCGCCGGCCTGGGGCGCGGCGCCGAGGGCGGCGACCAGTGCGCCGGCGGCGGCTGTGGTGACGAGTCTGGTGAGTCGAAGCACGGGGGTCCCCTCGAGGAGTGTGATGCGGGTCACGCGGAATGTATCACGGAGTTACACCTGCGGTACATGGGCAGGAAACCGCTTTCGCGGCGCGGCAGTAGGCTGGTTCCTCGTGGCCCTCACCATCGGAATCGTCGGACTTCCCAATGCCGGCAAGTCGACGCTCTTCAACGCCCTGACCAAGAACGACGTCCTCGCGGCGAACTACCCGTTCGCGACGATCGAGCCCAACGTCGGTGTCGTCGGCGTCCCCGACTCGCGGCTCGAGAAGCTGGCCGAGATCTTCGGGTCCGAGCGCATCCTGCCGGCGACGGTCGAGTTCGTGGACATCGCCGGCATCGTGCGCGGTGCGTCGGAGGGCGAGGGGATGGGCAACAAGTTCCTGTCCCACATCCGCGACTCGGACGCGATCTGCCAGGTCACCCGTGTGTTCCGCGACGAGGACGTCACGCACGTCGACGGCGACGTGAACCCCGCCAGCGACATCGAGACCATCTCGATCGAGCTGATCCTGGCCGACCTGCAGACCGTCGACAAGGCGCTGCCGCGGCTCGAGAAGGAGGTCCGCAAGGACAAGTCCCTCGTCGCGCAGTTCGAGGAGGCCAAGAAGGCCAAGGAGGCGCTCGAGGCCGGCACCGGCGTGCACAAGGCCGGGCTCGACCTGGAGGCCCTGCGCGACCTGCACCTGCTGACCGCCAAGCGATTCCTCTACGTCTTCAACTGCGACACCGACGAGTTGAACGACGAGGAGCTCAAGTCCCGGATGCGCGAGATCGTCGCGCCGGCCGAGGCCGTCTTCCTCGACGCCAAGAGCGAGGCCGAGCTGGTCGAGCTGGGCGACGACGAGGAGGCCGAGCAGATGCGGGCCGAGATGCTCGCCGACCTCGGCATCGAGGAGCCGGGTCTGGACCAGCTGGCGCGCGTCGGGTTCGACACGCTCGGCCTGCAGACCTACCTGACGGCGGGCCCCAAGGAGTCGCGCGCCTGGACGATCCGGAAGGGCTCCACGGCCCCCGAGGCCGCCGGCGTGATCCACACGGACTTCCAGAAGGGCTTCATCAAGGCCGAGATCGTGTCCTTCGACGACCTCGTCGCCGCCGGGTCGATGAATGACGCCAAGGCCGCCGGCAAGGTGCGCATGGAGGGCAAGGACTACGTCATGGCCGACGGCGACGTGGTGGAGTTCCGCTTCAACGTCTAGAACATCTGGCAGCCGCCCTCGGCTGACGACGGAGCTGATGCTCGCGGACCCATGGGCTGAGGGGTGACCCCGCCTGACAGGCTTCTGTCATGGGTCACGTCGACGTCGCACACCTTGAATACGTCCTGCCGGACGGGCGGTTGCTGCTCGGTGACGTGTCGTTCCGTGTGGGGGAAGGGTCCGTCGTGGCGCTGGTCGGACCGAACGGGGCCGGCAAGTCGACGCTGCTCAGACTGATCGACGGCTCCCTGACGCCCGACTCTGGCACCGTGAACGTCTCCGGCGGCCTGGCGGTGATGCCGCAGTTCGTCGGGACAGTTCGTGACGGGTCGTCGGTGCGTGACCTGCTGGTGAGTGTGGCGCCCGACCGGATCCGCAACGCCGCGCGGGCGGTCGATGCCGCCGAGGCCGCGCTGGCCTCAAACGACGACGAGGCCACGCAGATGGCCTACGCCCAAGCGCTCTCGGACTGGGCCGAGGCCGACGGCTACGACTATGAGAACACCTGGGACATGTGCACGATCGAAGCGCTGGGTGCCTCGTACTACTCCGTCATGGACCGCGAGGCCGTGACGCTGTCGGGCGGCGAGCAGAAGCGGGTCGTGCTGGAGGCGTTGCTGCGAGGACCGGCCGAGGTGCTGCTGCTCGACGAGCCCGACAACTACCTCGACGTGCCCTCCAAGCGCCGGCTGGAGCAGCAGCTGCGCGAGACCCGCAAGACCGTGCTGCTGGTCTCGCACGACCGCGAGCTGCTGTCGGAGGCCGCTGACAAGATCCTGTCGGTCGAGCCGTCGCCGGCCGGGGCCGACGTGTGGGTGCACGGAGGCGGTTTCGCGTCCTTCCACGAGGCCCGCACGCAGCGTTTCGCGCGGTTCGAGGAGCTACGCAAACGGTGGGACGAGCAGCACGCTCGGTTGAAGAAGCTGGTGGTGAGCCTGCAGCAGGCTGCCGCCGTCAGCCATGCGATGGCGTCGCGGTACGCCGCGGCGCAGACCCGGCTGAGGAAGTTCGAGGAGGTCGGGCCGCCGCCTGAGCCGCCGCGCGAGCAGGACATCACGATGCGCCTGAAGGGCGGCCGCACCGGCGTGCGGGCGATCACCGTCGAGAAGCTGGAACTGACGGGCCTGATGATGCCGTTCGACCTCGAGGTTTTCCAGGGCGAGCGGGTGGCCGTGCTCGGCTCGAACGGCTCCGGCAAGTCGCACTTCCTGCGCCTGCTGGCGGGCCAGCCGGTCGACCACTCGGGCACGTGGAAGCTCGGCGCGAGGGTCGTGCCGGGGCACTTCGGACAGACCCACGCCTACCCCGAGCTCGAAGGCCGCACGCTCCTGGACATCCTGTGGGCCGAACATGCGCTGCAGCGTGGGCCGGCGATGTCGTCATTGCGTCGCTACGAGCTGGAGCAGCAGGCCGAGACCACGTACGAGCGGCTCTCGGGAGGGCAGAAGGCGCGGGTGCAGATCCTGCGCCTCGAGCTCGGCGGAGCGACGTCGCTGCTGCTCGACGAGCCCACCGACAACCTCGACCTGGAGTCGGCCGAGGCGCTGCAGTCCGCGCTCGAGTCGTATGAGGGCACCGTCCTGGCCGTGACCCACGACCGTTGGTTCGCCAAGACCTTCGACCGATTCCTGGTCTTCGGGGCCGACGGCGTGGTGCGCGAGAGCTCGGAGCCCGTGTGGGACGAGGGGCGCGTGCAGCGCGACCGCTGAGACACCGGACTGTCCGGTGGACACGCGCACCGGACGCTCTTCGACGACCTCGACCTGACGGTCGCGCCTGGTGACAGCGATCGCGGCTTGCGACACGACCTGCTGGTCGGGAGATTCGGCTAGTCACTCCCTGAGAGCTGGGCGGAGAAGTACTCGAGCGCTGACCTCGTCTTCGTCTGCTGCTCGCCCGAGAGATCGAGACCCTTCACGGTCAGGAAGGCCCTGAGCTCGGCCGCGGCCTGGAAGGTCTCCGCCGGAGGGCACTTGGCCGAGAGCTCGAGGATCCGGGAGCCGTCCGGGTAGAGCCAGAGCTCCGCGACGAGACGCATCCGCAGCTCGGGCGGATGCAACTTCAGCTTGAGCACGGTGATGGGGCCGAGGATCGACAGGTCGTCCAGTTCGACACCCTCGGGCGCATGGGCCGTGAAGAACGATCGTTGCTCCTTGGAATACGCCTTGTGGATTGCCTTCTCGCCTGAGGCGACCTCCTTCACCAGGGGCGGTTCCCACGTGGCTTTCATGGACGCCGAGCAGACGAAGCCCCCGGGCATCGCGTCGACCTCCACCCCGAGGTTGTCCGAGGCCCACGCCTCTTGGATGTGAGCCGGCGCCACGGGCCTCAGCTTGACCACCGAGTCGTCTCCCCGCCGCTGCGCGCGGCGGGCCCGGACGACGACACCGTGCTTGTCGAGCCTCAGGTCAGGAGTGTCGAAGAAGTACACCTGGCGAATCTCGGCATCGAGGGCATCCATCCCCAGGGCCGCCACGGCAGCGCGTCGATCCGAGTCCAGCACGGTCATCTTGAGCTCGACGCTGTCCACGTCCCTGGTCAGCGCGAGCAACTCGGCGACCTGCGCATCCGAGAGTCGGCCCTGCGATTGATCGGTCACGTTCGGCACCTGAGCCTTCCGGACGGTGGAGGTCGCGCCGTTGCGACACCGCACCCCGTCAGCCACTGTGCCGCGTGGCCAAGAGCAGGACATCACCCACCGCAGGTGAAGGGCGGTGCCTGAATCGCACGCCGTTTCGACCCGGCTGCGGCGGCTCGGTGACGAAGGCAGACAACGTCTGCGGTAGCCTCATTCCGCTCGAGAATCAGTTAGTTTCGGTACTTGCCAACGATCGTCGAAAGCAGCCGGGATGCCCCAGGACACGTCCGCTTCCATGTCTGAGACGCTGCCTCCCTGCCCCGCGTGCGGCGAGGACTACACGTACGAGTCGGGTGCCCTGCTGACCTGCCCGATGTGCAGCTGAAGTCGAGCGTGGTCAAGAAGGTCCTCTGACCGCGCTGGGCGACGGTGTGCCGTGGCTGTCGAGGCCGACCCGGACCAGGGCGCCACGCTCAGTGAGCAGCCCTCGACGTTCGAGCCGTGGGGCAGCCACCGCGCGCCGCTGGCCGCGTGACGGATCGGGCCGGGAAGTCGTGTCCTTCGGGACCTGGTCGTGCTTGCGCTTCAACGTCTGAATCGGCGCCCGAGTCGCGCGAAGCTGCAGCGGACGTGCTCAGCGCAGGGGTGCGCCGATGCTGGCTGCCCACCTGCGGATGGCTCGGCGCTCCTTCTTGTTGCAGACGTAGCCGTAGCCGATGCTCTGGCCGTCCCGCGAGAGCGTCCACTCGTTGTAGTACGTCATCGAGAAGCAGTCGGCCATGGATTCGAGGCTGCCGTGGAACATCCCCTTCGCGAGGAGCGCCTCGTAGTCGCCCTTGTTGTCGGCGAATCGGGCCTTGTCCGCGCGCTGGTAGACGTGTGCGAGCTCGTGGACCACGGCCCTCGTGCTGCCCCATCTGCCGAGCTCGCGCTCGGGCAGGAGATGAACCGTGAGGGAGTCTCCCTTCTTGACGCACCCGATTCTGCGCCAGCCCTCTCGCACCTCGGCCTTGCATGCGGTCGCTGCATCCCATCGGATGCCGATGAAGCCCTTGCCTGCTCTGTCCACGATGCGCTCGGTGACCGAGCCGCTCCGGTTCTTGCGCCGAGTCTTGGCCGCCACGATGCTGGCTTCGAGCTCTTCGCGGAACGTCGTGGTCTGAGTGGCGATCGTCTGCGCTGTGTACTCCAGCAACGCGGGGTCAGCCATCCTCTCGTCCTGTCGGTGGAGCCACTCGAACCAAGCAACGAGCGACGCGACAGCCGTGCCGTCGAACGCCACCGCGAGCTCGTCGATCCTGGTCCGCTCCTGCTGGTACCGCGCGATCTGCGTTTCGATCGCGGAGTCTGCCGCCGTGGGTTGTGCTGGGCCGGTGGGGCTGTCGCCCTCGGAGCTCAGCACAGCACCGAGACCGGCGATGACGACGACAGCCATGAATGCGGCGACAGCGAGGCAGCCGCAACCCACCAGCCAGGCGCCTGTCCCTGGGCGTCGCCGAGGTGTGCGTGGCGGCCCGAAGCCATACGCTGCCGGTCGAGCGGCGAACGGCGGTGACGTCTGCTGCCCGGGCCAAGCCTGGGGTTGGGGGCCCGATCCTTGCGGTGCTGGCTGATAGGGAGGATGAGCGTGCTTCTGAGGCGCGGCGCTGTGGGGTGCCTGCTGCACGGACAGCGTCGGGTTGACCTCCCTGATCCAGCGGACGAGCTCCGGCGAGGATGCAGGGTTCGCTGCGATCAGCCCGTGCAGGTCCCAGCGCCCAGCGGCAAGGTCGGTGAGGACGCGCAGTGGCGTGCCTGGATCCGAGGCTGCTGCTCGCTGCTGGTCTGGCGCGGACGGGTTCACGCGAGCTCCGCGGTTGCTCGGACGTGCCTCACCGCGTGAGCACGAACGCCGTGATGACCGTCACAGCGGCAACGGCGACGAGGCCGGCGCCGAAGCCGATCGCCAGGATCGGTCCGTAGCCGAGACGCGACGTGCGCGCGCCCGACTGCCGCGCAGCGGCGATGAACGCAGGACCGCCGTTCGCGGAGAACGAGCGTGCTGCGTCAGCGACGTTGATGCCGCGGCCGATGTCGACGCCCACCTCGAGCCCGGGCTTGTTCAGGACGTCCGCTGCTGTTCCGGCAACGCCGTATCCGATGGCTCTGTTCACGGAACCCGGATCCGCAAGGATCGGATAGCTCTGGCCGCGGACCACCAAGGTGACTCGCTGGGCGGCCGACTTCACCACGACCTCGTGAGCCGGAACGCTGAAGTACTGCGTCCAGCCCTCGGGCGACGCGACCCACAGTGACACCGCGCCGTCGCTCACTTCGGCTCGAGCAGGAACGTACCCACCGGCCGCTGTGTCGCCCAGTGCGCCGGTGAACACCGCGTGCGGCGGTTGGTGAGGTGACGTCATCGCTTCTCTTTCTCGACAGGGGTCCCACTCTGCTTCGGGCGAGTCAGAGCCAGGGCAAGGGGCCCCGCACCGCAAGCCGTCAGGGAGTGACCTGCCCGTGGGCTCGGATGCTGGAGGGGCGAACGGGACACCGGCTCAGATTACGGCAGGCGCAGGCGGCGCGGTCGTCGCGGAGCATTCCGCCTCGCCGGATGTTGTGCCGCTTCGGCCCAGATGTGGGCCGAGCAGCCACAACATTGCGCGGCAGCGCCACGCGGCCGGGTCACGCTCCCGTCGTCGAGACGTCCTCATGTCGTCGGCTCGTGCCCCGCGTCCTCGACGGCGCGGATGAACGACTCCCACTGTGCCGTCAGCTCCTCGCGCTGCGCCCGGCCCGCTGCCGTCAGCTCGTAGACCTTGCGGGCCGGTCCGGACTCGCTCTGCTCCCACTGCGCCTCGATGGCTCCCTCGTCCTCGAGGCGGACGAGTGCGGGATAGAGCTGCGCGCCGCGGATCGGCTGGAGCCCCGCGGACACGAGCGCCTGCGAGATGCCGTACCCGTGCCGTGGGGCGACGGAGAGCACGTTCAGGATGAGCAGTGGCAGCGAGGCTCGCTGCCAGGCGGCGGCGCTCATGCTCCCTTCGCCCACGGGCGGTCGTCCCAGCGGACGACGGGTGCGGCGAGGCCCGCGAGGGCCAGGACCACGCTGATCGGGATCGTCAGCGCACCCCAGCTCTGGTTCGCGAGGACGAGGGCCGCGATGACCAGCGGTGTGCCCGTGCCGGCGACGGTGGACACCCACCAACGTCGGGTCCGGGCGACGCGGTCGGCGGCGGCCACCTGACGGGCCAGGACGACGGGGTCGCCGAACTCGTCGTGGGCGGACGTCCCGGCGGCAGCCAGCGCCTGCTCGAGCTCGGCGACGTGACCTTGGGCCGCGGGGGCCGGCACCAAGCGGGATCGCAGCGCGCCACGGAAGCGGTGCAGCCACTGGGCGTCGTCCCAGGACTCACGGAACCGCTGCTGGGGCATCCGGCTCGCGAGGACGAGTGCGGTGACACCCGGCATGAGCATCGCCAGCGCGAGCAACGGCGTCGGCACGTCCCTCGCCACGATCCGGTCGGCGCCCAGGACCGCTGCGGTGGCGATCGCCGCGAGCGCGGCGGCGACGGCGGCGACCAGCGCGGAGACCGCCCCGCCGGACCGTCCGCTCGCGAACAGGGCCCGGGTGACGGTCCAGCCGACGAAGGCGATCGTCACGCCTGCGGCGACCAGGGTCAGGGCGAGGTCGAGATCGATGGTCCAGCCGTGGCGGGCGAACATGATCAGGACCGCGACGATCCCGATCCCCATCAGCGTGTGGCCGACCTCCCGGAGCGCGGGACGCAGGCCGCCACCCAGCGACTCGCGGACCTCCTCGTCCACGGTTGCCAGCTCGGCGGCGTCCTCGGCCGCCAGCACGTCCGCCTTCCCGAAGAGCTCGATAGCCGGCATGTCGGCGGCGCGCACCGCCTCGAGCAGCTCACGCTCCCGCTGTTCGAGCACGGCGGCCGGCACGTGCTTGCCGGCGATCGACCTGCGGTAGCGCTCCAGCCAGGCCTCGTCTGCTGCCGGCCATGCCGTCTGGTCCGCCATGCGGCACCGTCTCTCGTATCTAGGTCGAATCTGTATGTAGATACAACCACGAGAGACGGCATCGCGACAAGTCCTTCCGGAGGGGCCCCGCTCGGGATTCCTCAGCGCTGGCCCGGCAAGGTGCCGAAGCTGTTCGCGTACCGCGTCCCCGGCTTCGGGTGCGTGAACCTCAGCGCGCTCCACGTCTCGTCGATCGACAGGCACGTGCTCTCGACGAGACCGCAGTCGTAGCCGATCTCGATCACCCTCGGCAGGGTCAGGTCGGAGCCGAGGCGACGGCCCTTCGGCCAGGAGAGCCACAGCTTCCCCTGCGGTGCCAGATGGGGGACGAGCTCCGGGAACTCGGCGCGCATCTGCTCCTGGGTCGTCACGAACAGGTGCAGGTAGTCCAGCAGGCCGTCGAGGGAGTCGACGAGCTCCAGGTCGGGCAGGTCCATGGACTCGGGGACCCCGGCGGGCGCATGCACGAAGTGCGCGGTCCAGCCCGGCTTGACGCCCATCTTCTCCGCGACGCTGCGCGCAGTCATCCGAACGCACCCAGATCGAGGTCGGACCGAACCGCGCCTGTCCATCGCCGCATCATCATGGGTCCATTCCAGCGCCGTCGGTGGCATCCTGCAGGGTATGGAGTCCCGCCACATCAGCCGCGTGATCGCCGCGCCGTCCGCCACGGTCTACGCCTTCGCCGGTGATCCCGCGAACCTGCCGCGCTGGGCACAAGGTCTGGCGCAGTCCGAGGTCGAGGTGCGCGGAGACGTTCTCATCGCGCAGTCCCCGATGGGGCAGGTGTCGGTCCGGTTCGTCCCGCACAACGACCTCGGCGTCCTCGACCACGCCGTGACGCTGCCCTCCGGGATGACCGTCACGAATCCGTTCCGTGTCCTCACGCACCCGCACGGTGCCGAGGTCGTCTTCACCATCCGCCGGCTCGAGATGAGCGACGACGAGTTCGAGCGGGACTGCCAGATGATCGAGCAGGACCTCGACGCCCTGCGCCGTCTGGTGGAGTCGTCCACCTGACGCCCTGGCAGTGACTGCGCACCCACGGCACGAGACGGCCGGCTGGGCTATACAGGTGACGTGGCCCATGACCCCAGCGACCACTTCGTCCACGTCCGCGGTGCCAGTGAGCACAACCTGAAGAACATCGACGTCAAGGTGCCGCGCGATGCGCTCGTGGTGTTCACCGGGGTGTCCGGGTCCGGGAAGTCATCCCTGGCCTTCGGCACCCTCTACGCCGAGGCGCAACGTCGGTACTTCGAGTCGGTCGCGCCGTACGCCCGGCGACTGCTGCACCAGGTCGGCGCACCGCACGTGGAGGAGATCACCGGGCTGCCGCCGGCCGTGGCGCTGCAGCAGCGGCGTGGAGCGCCCAGCTCCCGCTCCACCGTCGGAACGCTGACGACCATGTCCAATCTCGTGCGGATGCTCTACTCGCGAGCCGGTACCTATCCGCCGGGTGCGACGCGATTGGACGCGGAGGCCTTCTCACCGAACACCGTCGCCGGGGCGTGTCCGCGATGCCATGGGCTGGGGGAGGAGCACGACGTCAGCGAGGAGCTGATGGTGCCGGACACCTCCCTGAGCATCCGGGAGGGAGCGATCGCGGCCTGGCCGGGCGCGTGGCAGGGCGCGAACCTGCGCAGTGTCGTCGCCGGACTGGGGATCGACGTCGACGCGCCGTGGCACACGTTGAGTGCTCGGGACCGCGAGTGGCTGCTCTTCACCGAGGAACAGCCCAAGGTCCTGGTCGAGCCGGAACCCGGTCGCATCGACCACGGCTACTACGGCCTCTTCTGGAGTGCCCGCGCGCACGTTCACCATGTGCTGGCCACCTCCAAGAGCGAGATGATGCGCACGAAGGCGATGCGCTTCGTGCGCAGTGCACCGTGCGGGCTGTGCCGGGGAACCGGACTGCAGGAGGCCTCGCTGGCGGTCACGTTCGCCGGACGGACGATCGCCGAGCTCAATGCGCTGTCGTTCGACGACCTTGCTGCGGTGATGCGACCGGTGGCGGAGCTCACCGACGTCTCGACGGCCACTTCGGCCGCCGACTCCGGCGAGGGCACCGAGGTCGCGGTCAGGATCTGCGGCGACCTGCTCGCCCGCATCCGGGTGCTGCTCGATCTCGGTCTCGGCTACCTCTCGCTCGATCGCAGCTCCACGACGCTCTCACCGGGCGAGGCGCAGCGGTTGCGCATCGCGACCCAACTGCGCTCCGGGCTCTTCGGCGTCGTCTACGTGCTCGACGAACCGTCGGCCGGTCTCCATCCGGCCGATGCCGCGCCCCTGCTCGACGTGCTCGACCGGCTCTTGGGCTCGGGCAACTCGCTCTTCGTCGTCGAGCACGATCTCGACGTCGTCCGTCGCGCCGACTGGATCGTGGACATCGGTCCCGGTGCCGGCGAACGAGGCGGTCACGTCCTCTACTCGGGGCCGGTGGCCGGCCTGGAGCACGTGGCGGACTCGGTCACGGGAGCCCACCTCTTCGGTCGGGCCGAGCCCTGGGAGCGTCCCCAGCGCTCTGCGAGCGGATGGTTGCGCCTGCGAGGCATCAGCCGGCACAACCTCGACGACCTGTCGGTCGACATCCCGCTGTGCGTGCTGACGGCCGTCACCGGGGTCTCCGGCTCGGGCAAGTCGACGCTCGTCATCGACGTGGTGGCCGAGCTGGTCCGCCGGCACCTCGGACAGGTGCCGGACCGCGAGGAGTCCTCGACGATGCGGATCGAGGTGGATGACGCCGACGGGCTGGAGGCCTTCGACCGACTCGTGCTCGTGGACCAGCGCCCGATCGGGCGGACGCCTCGCTCGAACCTGGCGACGTACACAGGTCTGTTCGACGCCGTTCGCAAGGTCTTCGCGGCGACTCCGCAAGCGCGTGAGCGCGGCTACGGCGCGGGCCGGTTCTCGTTCAACGTTCCCGAGGGACGCTGTGACACCTGCCAGGGCGAGGGATTCGTCTCCGTGGAGCTGCTGTTCATGCCCGGCACCTACGCGCCGTGCCCGACCTGCCACGGTGCGAGGTACAACGCCGAGACGTTGGAGATCCGTCATCGCGGGAAGACGATCGCGGACGTGCTCGCCCTCTCCGTGGACGAGGCGGCCGACTTCCTGGCCGACGTCCCGGCCGCGGCGCGCAGTCTGATCACCTTGCAGGAGGTCGGTCTCGGGTACCTGCGCCTGGGTCAGCCGGCCACCGAGCTCAGCGGCGGCGAGGCGCAGCGCATCAAGCTCGCCACCGAGATGCAACGGGCGCGGCGGGGACATGCCCTCTACCTGCTCGACGAGCCGACGTCAGGTCTGCATCCGGCCGACATCGCGCTGCTGGTGCGACAACTGCACCGACTCGTGGACGCCGGGAACACGGTGGTCGTGGTGGAGCACGACCTGGACACGGTCGTCAGCGCCGATTGGGTCATCGACCTCGGCCCGGGCGGCGGTGATGCCGGCGGACGCGTCGTCGCGGCCGGCACTCCGCAGGAGGTGGCTGCGGCCGGTCTCGGCGCCACCGCTCCGTACCTGCGGGCGCGACTCGAGGCTGACGCGCCGCGGAGCTGAGCCGGCACGGACTCGCGTTGCCGGTCCGCGGCAGGCGACCGAGACTGGACGCGGCACATCGATTCGACCAGGAGCGGACATGAGCGACCGGTTCAAGGTGGGCGACCACGTGACGTGGAACTCCGAGGCGGGACACGTCACCGGACGGATCATCAAGGTCCACACGAAGGACTTCGACTACAAGGGTCACCCTCGACGCGCGAGCGAGGACGATCCCCAGTACGAGGTGCAGAGCGACAAGACCGACCACATCGCCGCGCACAAGGGATCCGCGCTCACGAAGAAGTGAGTCCCGACCGGCAGCGAGCGCACCGTGCTGCCTGACGTCGTCATGGCCGCGGGGACCGCGCGTTGCCCGATGCCTCGTCCTCGAGGCGACCACGATCCAGGATCGCGGTCCAACGGCGTCCCGAGTCGATGCTGCCCTCCTTCTTCCACCGACTCATCACGCGGGAGACCGACTCGGGCGTCGAACGAGCCAGGCCCGCCAGGTCGGCGCGCGAGAGCGGCACCTCGAGGACGATTCCTTCGGCGCCACGGTCCACACCGAGCTTGTCGGCCAGTCGCAGCAGTGCGATGGCGGTCCGTTGGGGGACGGTCTCTGTGACCTGTCCGCCGATGTCGGACCGGGCACGGACGAGCTGTCCGGCCACGTCGTCCAGGACCTTGAGCGCGACGCCGGGAACCGACGCCAGCACTTCCCGGAACTCGGCCTGGGAGATGCGCAGGGTGCACGTGCCGACCAGGGCCGACGCCGACTGCCGGTGGATCGGCTCTCCGACGGAGTCCATCGCACCCAACAGCTCTCCGGGCACGAGGATGTCCGTGACGGTCTCGGTGCCGTCGGCCGTCGTCTGGGACAGCTTCACCCGGCCCTCGGCGACCACGTGCAAGGCGGTCGCGCGGTCGCCCGCGCGATAGAGGTGGTCGCCGGCCTCCCACGAGCGGGTTTGCATGCGGCGGTCGATCCCGTCCAGTTCCGTCTCGCTCAACCCCTCGAAGTAGGGCGCACGTGCCAGCACCGCCATGCGCACGGGCCGGGGGCACGCATGCGGAAGGGTGACCTGCCGCAGTGGAATCGTCCGACGCCCCTGGGGCGCCGGTGTATCCGCTCCATCGGTGTCCGGGCGCGACATGCCAGCACCCTAACCCCGTTCGGGACGCCGGATCGCTCGCGGTCGCAAGCCCCTGCGGTTGATTGATCGCCATCATGTCCCGGCGCTCGGAACCTTCCTACGTTGGAGGTGTCATCGAGGAGATCCTCGGAGTCATCGCAGAAGGAAGTCCCACCATGAGCACCGCCACCCCCATCGCCCACACGATCCTGCGTGCCGACGGGTTCACCTGCCCGTCGTGCGTCTCCAAGATCGAGAAGCGGGTCGGACGACTGGCCGGCGTCCAGGAGGTGAGCGTGAAGTTCGCCTCCGGCCGGGTCGAGGTCGACCACGACCCCTCGGTCACGTCGGTGGACGAGATCGTCGCGGCGATCGCCAAGGCCGGGTACACGGCCGTTCCCTCCGCCTTCTGATCCTCCGGCAGTCGGCAGACGCGTTCGACTGCTCCACTCCTTGCGAAAGGTCACACCATGAGTCCCCTGACCCGCTGCTGGCGCACACCGTGGGCCGTCCCGATCGTCGCGGGCCTGCTCGTCGCCGCCGCCGCGACCCTCTCCTTCGCCGCGGGCGTGAACCCGTTCTCCGCGGGGCATGCCGCAGCCGATGTGCCGACCGCTGTGCTGGCGTCGGATCTCCTCATGATCGCCGCGGCGGTCGTCGCCGGCACGCCGATCCTGCTGAAAGCGATGCGAGCGCTGGTCGTCAGGACCGTCGCGATCGAGCTGCTGGTGTCGATCGCAGCGATCGGAGCGGTCGTCATCGGCGAGTACTGGGAGGCCGCCGCCGTGACCTTCCTGTTCGCGATCGGGCACGCGCTCGAGGCTCGGACGATGAACAGGACCCGGTCCGCTCTCGCCGAGCTGGTCGCCGTGGCCCCAGACGTCGCCATCGTGGTGCGGGACGGAGCACAGATCGAGATCTCGCCGACTGAGGTGCGGCGCGACGAGACCGTCCTGGTCAAGAACGGCGCCAAGGTCCCGGTCGACGGCACGGTCATCGCCGGCACCGGCGCGCTCGACGAGGCGTCCATCACCGGTGAGTCCCTGCCCGTCGAGAAGGTCGGGGGCGACCGGGTGTTCGCCGGCACGATCTCCCGCGGTGGCTTCCTGCAGGTCCGTGCCACCGGCATCGGTGCCGACACCACCTTGGCGCGGATCATCCACCGCGTGGAGGAGGCGCAGGACGCCAAGGCAGCGACCCAGACGTTCATGGAGCGGTTCTCGTCGTGGTACACCCCGGCGATCATCGTGCTCGCCCTCGGCACGGGCGTGGCCACCGGCAACGTGGTGCTCGCGCTGACGTTGCTGGTCATCGGCTGCCCGGGCGCCCTGGTGATCTCCATCCCTGTCGCGGTCGTGGCCGGGATCGGGCGCGGTGCGAGGGACGGGATCCTCATCAAGGGCGGCGAGTACCTCGAGACCAGCGCACGGATCTCGGCCGTCGCGCTGGACAAGACCGGGACGCTCACCGAGGGCCGGCCGCACCTGACCGACATCGTCGTCCTGGACCCCGCCCTGGACAGCGTCGACGTCCTCGGGTGGGCGGCGCGCGCCGAGGCCGGATCCGAGCACCCGCTGGCTCGACCCGTGATCGAAGCGGCGTCGGCGCAGGGAGTGCGCCTGGGAGCGATCCCCGAGCACACCGAGCCGGTGGTCGGCAAGGGCATCGTCGCCACCCTCGACGGTCGCCGCGTGGCCGTGGGCAACCTGTCCCTGATCGCTGATGAGGGCGCGCCCGATGCCGGGGCCGCAGCGGCGGTCGAGACGCTTGCTCGACGGGGCCGCACCCCGCTGGTGATCGCACTCGATGCCCGGGTCATCGGCGTCATCGGGGTCGCCGACCGGCTCCGCCCGGACGCCACGGAGATGGTCAGGCGCCTGCACGGCGCAGGCGTGCACAAGGTCATCATGCTCACCGGTGACATCCAGCGGGTCGCCGAGGGAGTCGCTGCCGAGGTCGGACTGGACGACGTCCGCGCCCACCTTCTTCCCGAGGACAAGCTGGACGTGGTGGCGCAGCTGCAGGTCGAGGGTCACACGGTCGCGATGGTGGGGGACGGGGTCAACGACGCGCCCGCGCTCGCCACGGCCGACATCGGGGTGGCGATGGGCGCCGCGGGCTCGGGGGTCGCCATCGAGACCGCGGACATCGCGCTGATGCAGGACGATCTGCTCGAGCTGCCACGTGCCATCGACCTGGCCCGGCGCACCGTCGCCGTCATGCGCCAGAACATCGCGATCGCCCTCCTGACGGTGTTCGTCCTGTTGGCGGGAGTCTTCGCCGGAGGGGTCACGATGGCGGTCGGCATGTTGGTGCACGAGTTGTCCGTCCTGCTGGTCATCGTCAACGCCATGCGATTGGTGCGCCCTCCGCGAGAGCAAGCGCGGGTGGTGCGGCCGCTGGCGTCATCCCTGCGCCGGCGGACCTCCGCTCAGGAGGCGGAAATGCTCACGTCCGATGGCCTCAGTCCCTGACCGAAGCGAGAATCCGGCCCCGCACTCGGGGTCGCGGACGGAGGCAGCACGATGAACAACTTCCCCAGCAACCCCTTCTCCCGTCGGCGGCGCACCGCGATGGCGGCGACGCTCGCGGCCGCGGCCCTGGCCCTCGCCGGCTGCGGTGACGATGCCGGCTCCGGCTCCGACGAGACGCGCCTGATCAAGGACGGCCAGCTCGTCGTCGCGATGAGTGGCGAGTTCCGGCCCTTCAGCCACTACGAGGACAACGAGCTCACGGGCTTCGACTACGACATCGGCATGGCGATCGGCGACGAGATGGGCCTGGACGTCAAGACCGAGACGGGCGCCTTCGACACGCTCATCCAGGGCCTGAAGAGCAAGCGATACGACGTGCTCATCGCGTCAATGACGCCCACCGACAAGCGCGAGAAGGCCGTCGACTTCACGGACAGCTACTACACGTCGGGCGCCACGGTGTTCGTCAAGACGGACTCCGACTGCGAGGATCCGACGAAGCTCGACAAGCCGTCGGTCGGTGTCGCCACGGGCACCACCTACCAGGACTTCCTCAATGGTGAGGACTAGGTCGGCAAGATCCGCACGTTCACGTCCGACGTCACCGCGCTCGAGGATGTCGATCGCGGTCGACTGGACGCCGCCATGACGGACCGGCTCGTCGGTCTCTACCAGATCGAGCAGGCCGAGCGTGACCTGCGCGTGTGCGGGGAGCCGCTCTACACCGAGGAGCCGGCGTTCGCCGTCGACAAGGGCAACGAGGGTCTGGCGGACGAACTGAACGAAGCACTCGCGGCCATCAAGGAAGATGGCACGTACGCGGAGATCAGCGAGAAGTGGTTCGGTCAGGACATCTCCTGATCATGAGCTTCCTCGATCACCTCGTCGACACGGCCCCGATCTTCCTGGAGGCCACGTGGGTGACCCTGCGCCTCACCGCGACGGCCCTGGCCTTCGCGATGGTGCTGGGCGCGATCGTCGCCTCGATGTCGATGAGCCGGCTCGCGGTCCTGCGCTGGATCGCGACCGGCTTCATCGGCATCATCCGCGGCACGCCGCTCATCGCGCAGATCTTCGTGCTCTACTTCGGCATCACCGAGGTCGTGCTCCTGCCCGCCTTCTGGGCCGGTGCCATCGCCCTCGCGATCCACAACTCGGCCTACATCGCCGAGATCATCCGGTCGGGCTTCCAATCGGTCCCGATCGGACTCAACGAGGCGTCCAGGTCCTTGGGCATGTCGCGCCTGAAGACCCTGCGCCGCGTCCGTGCGCCACTCATGCTGCGTGCGATCCTGCCGGTGCTCGGCAGCCAGTTCATCATCGCCGTGAAGGACTCGTCGCTCGTCGCCTTCATCGGCATGACCGAGCTCTTCCAGGCGTCGCGCAACCCGGCTGCCTCGACGTACGAGCCCCTGACGATGTATCTCATCGTCTCGCTCTACTACCTGGCCATCGTGCTCGTGCTCACCTTCTTGGTGAACCGTCTCGAGCACCGACTCAGCGCCCACCGGAGGTGACGCATGACCGTCCACGAGACTTCCGGACTCAGTGACCTGGACCCCGGCCGGCCGCTCGTCGAGATGCGCGGCATCGTCAAGAAGTTCGGCGAGACGACCGTGCTCGACGGGGTCGACCTGGCGGTGCATCCCGGCGAGGTGGTCGTGTTGATCGGACCGTCGGGCGC
This sequence comes from Aeromicrobium sp., assembly GCF_032084975.1. GTDB lineage: Bacteria > Actinomycetota > Actinomycetes > Propionibacteriales > Nocardioidaceae > Aeromicrobium. The sequence goes on along the minus strand of NZ_DAMDLR010000021.1, from coordinate 14,499 downwards.
CGGCAAGAGCACGCTGCTGCGGTGCATCAACGGCCTCGAGCGCGTCCAGTCGGGCACGATCCGGCTCGGCGGCGAGGAGCTGACCTACTCCGAGAAGCACCTCAACCGCCTGCGCAGCCGCATCGGCATGGTGTTCCAGTCGTTCAACCTCTTCCCCCACATGAAGGTGATCGACAACCTGACGATGGCCCAGCAGGACGTGCTCGGACGGTCGAAGGCCGAGGCGCGCGAGCGGTCCGTCCAGCTGCTCGAGCGGGTCGGCCTGGCCGAGAAGGCGCAGGCCTACCCCGACAACCTGTCGGGCGGCCAGCAGCAGCGCGTGGCCATCGCCCGGGCGCTGGCCATGGATCCGGAGGTCATGCTCTTCGACGAGCCGACCTCGGCGCTCGATCCCGAGCTCGTGGGCGAGGTGCTGCAGGTCATGCGCGGGCTGGCCGACGACGGCATGACGATGGTCGTGGTGACCCACGAGATGCGCTTCGCGCGCCGCGCGGCGGACCGGGTCGTCCTGATGGCGGACCGGGGCATCGCCGAGGAGGGCACGCCGGAGCAGGTGCTCGAGAACCCCACGAGCGAGCGAGGTCGCGCGTTCCTCGCCGAGCTCAACGAGGGCTGAGCGGCGGGCCCGGCGGTTCAGGGATGGATCGCGCGGGCCTCGGCCGGGTGGCCGGGGTCGAGGTGGGACGCGTCCGAGACGCGAAGCGGGGTGAACGTCCCGCCCGTGTGGGCGCTCAGCACGCGCGTGGTCAGGCAGACGTGGTCCCCGCCGTCGTCCAGCACCGCCGTGCGCTCGAGGACGAGCCGGTTCGGGCATTCCCGCAGCAGCGGCGACCCGTGCTCGTCGGAGTCGATCGCGAGGCCGGCGAACTTGTCGGTCTCCGCGCCGCACTGCGTGCCGAACCGCTCGGCCAGCGCGAGGTCCCGGTCGGTCAGGAAGTGCACCGCCAAATGAGTCGCCCGCAGGGCCGCGCGGTAGGTGTGGTTCGCCTTCGACAGCCACACGCTGTAGTGGCCGCTGTCGATGCTCGACTGGGAGTGGAATCCGACCAGGCACCCCGCTCGCTCGCCGTCGACCTCCGTCGTCACCACCACCAGGGGCGGGTCGACCGAGGTCATCAGGGTGTCGAAGGCGTCGTCGCTCACGCGGACACCCTACGACCGGCGTGGGGCTCCCGCTGGGGGACGCACGATGAGGCATTCGACCCCGCTGGGGTACCCGAAGGCATCATCGTTCGTCCCACCTACGGTGGACCGATGAGCGAGGAGACCGTGGCCCGGATCGTGCTGTTCGTGGTGATGGGCGGGACGGGTGTCCTGCTGCTGTGGATGGCGCGCGCCGCAGCGTCCGGGCGGCTGGGGCGCAATCAGTGGGCCGGGATCCGCACGCCCAGCACGATGACCAGCGACGAGGCGTGGCTGGCGGCGCACCAGCGGGCCGAGCGCCCGACGCAGCTCGCGGCGGCCGTGTCGATCCTCGTGGCCCTCAGCGTGGCGATCCCGTCGCCGGACGCGGTCCTGTTCGGCTCGGTGATGGTCGGCGCGGCGGTGATCCTCGGCCTCGTCGTCCACGGAGCGATCGTGGGCGGGCGTGCGGCGCGCCAGGCGGAGGGCCGCTCCGGCGAGGGACGATGAGGCATTCGGGCACCTGAGCAGGACGCGGTGCATCATCCTGCGTCCCCCACGGGCGCTCAGGCGCCGCGGGGCGCGTACATGATCAGGGCGACGCCGGCGAGGCAGACCGCAGCGCCGGTGAGGTCCCAGCGGTCGGGACGGAAGCCGTCGACCAGCGTCCCCCAGGCGAGCGATCCGGCGACGAAGACGCCGCCGTAGGCCGCCAGGATGCGGCCGAAGTTCGCGTCCGGCTGCAGCGTCGCGACGAAGCCGTACAGGCCGAGGGCGATGACGCCCAGGCCCATCCACACGACACCCCGGTGCTCGCGGACGCCCTGCCAGACGAGCCAGGCACCGCCGATCTCGGCGACGGCGGCGATGGCGAACAGGGCGATCGAGCGCAGGACGTCCATGGGTCGATTGTGTCGTGCGAGGCTGGGGCGGTGACCGAGGAGCCCCAGACCGCCGAGGCGCTCATGAGATCGCGGTTCGACGCGTTCAAGAGCGGCGACTCCGCCTGGCTGCTGCGGACGTGGCACCCGTCGACCCGTCCCGAGGACCTCGACCTGTCGGACAACCCGCGCTGGCGCGGGCTGCAGGTGCTCGACACCGTCGAGGGGCGGCCGGACGACACCACGGGGATCGTGGAGTTCCGGGCCTCGTACATCGCGGCCGGCGAGCTGCGGATCCTGCAGGAGCGCTCGCGGTTCGTCCGCGAGGACGGGCGCTGGTACTACGTGGACGGAGACGTGAGATGACCGAGAACACCGAAGCGCCCGATCCGGGCGACCTGCCCGCCGGGATCGGCCGGCCCGCCACCCGGGCGCTGACGGACGCCGGACTGACGTCGCTGGCGCTCGTGGTCCAGCGCCCGCAGTCCGAGATCGCCGCGCTGCACGGCGTCGGCCCGAAGGCGGTCCGCCTGCTGGAGGAGGCCGTCGTCGCCCACGGCCTGATCTGGGGCGAGTCCGGCTGACGAAAGCCCGTCCACTCGTCCTAGGCTCGGGCGCATGAGCGACGTGAAGGGTCCCGCCTCGTACTTCCCGGCCATCGAGGCCAAGTACGGCCAGCCGATCGAGCACTGGATGCAGCAGCTCGAGCCGGTCGCCGACGCCAAGCACATGGAGCAGGTCGCGTTCCTGAAGGACCAGCACGGCTTCGGCCACGGTCACGCGAACGCGCTGGTCGCGGTGTTCCGTCAGCGTCGGGGCCTGTGATGACCGAGTCGCGCATCGCCTTCGCCACCTGCGCCAAGCTCGCCGAAGGGTTCGAGGACGACCGTGAGGCCGCGCGCCTGCTCGGTGCCGAGTTCGTGGTCTGGGACGACCCCGAGGTCGACTGGTCGCGGTTCGACCTCGTGGTGATCCGCTCGGTCTGGGACTACACGATCCAGCGTGACGCGTTCGTCGCGTGGGTGCGCTCGCTCGGGGATCGGGTCGCGAACCAGGCCGACCTCATCGCCTTCAACTCCGACAAGGCCTACCTCGGGGCGCTGGGCGTCCCGACGGTCCCGACGACGTACGTCGTGCCCGGGGGAGAGGCGCCCCGGCTGCGAGGCGAGGTCGTCGTGAAGCCCACGGTCTCCGCGGGTGGGCGCGACACGGGCCGGTTCGACCCCGACCACCACGACGAGGCCCGCGGGCTCATCGCGCAGATCAACGACTCGGGCCGGGTGGCGATGGTCCAGCCCTACGTCGAGGGCGTCGACGCGCAGGGCGAGACCGCCGTCGTCTTCGTCGGCGGTGAGCTGTCGCACGTCCTGCACAAGAAGCCGGTGCTGCGCGAGCAGGGCACCCAGCCGCTGCTCGACCCGGACGACCCGTCGTCCCCGGCCGCCGTGATGCACGACGACGACCTCGTCACCGTCAGCGAAGCCCCGCCGGAGTTCCTCGATCTCGCGGCCTCTGCCCACGACCAGCTCGCGGCACGGTTCGGCATGCCGCTCTACCTGCGGGTGGACATGGTGCCGGGCCCGGCGGGTCCGGTCGTGATGGAGCTCGAGGCCGTCGAGCCGTGCCTCTACCTCGACCTCGTCCCCGGCGCGGCCGAGCGCTTCGCCGATGCCGTCAGGACCCGACTGACCCGCTGACCGGCGCGTTCGCCCGCGCCGACACGGCGTGACGTCCTAGACCTGGACCTCGGCGGGGCGGGACTTCGCGGGGGCCAGCCACACGGCGATCGCCGTCGTGATGGGGACGGCCAGCACGAGACCGATGGCACCGACCAGGGTCCGCACGACCTCCTGCGCGATTCCCTCGGTCACGGCCACCTCGAGCAGGGATCGCTGGTACGCCGAGATCAGCAGCAGGGTCGTCATGGCGGTGCCGGCGTACGCGAAGACCAGCGTGTAGACGCTCGACGCGATGTGGTCGCGGCCGATGCGCATGGCCGAGGTGAACAGCTCGGTCCTGCCCGCCGTCGGCTTCAGCGCACGCATCTCCCAGACGGCGCTGGCCTGGGTCACGGTCACGTCGTTCAGCACGCCGAGACCCGCGATCACCATGGAGGCGGCGACGACTCCGGCCAGGCTCATCTGCGGGGCCGTGGCCAGCAGCAGGTGGTCGTCCTCGGACCCGATGCCCGTCAGGTGGGCCCAGTCGGTCGTGGCGGCCCCGATGATCGCCGTGAAGGCGATGCCGAACAGGGTCCCGAACAGCGCCGAGGTCGTCCGGATCGAGATGCCGTGAGCGAGATAGAGCACGGCCAGCATGATCACGGTCGAGCCGGCGACGGCCACCGCGATCGGCGGGCGGTCGGCCAACAGTGCCGGCATCACGAACCTCAGCAGGATCAGCAGCGTGATGCCGATGCCGATGAGGGCGAAGAACCCGCGCCAGCGGCCGACCAGTGCGACCAGGACGGCGAACACGATCGCGAGGATGCCCAGCTGCGATCCACGCTGGTGGTCGTAGAACTCGTACGTCGCCTGCTGGCCCTCGGGCGCGATCTCGATGACGCGGATCTGGTCGCCCGGCTCCATGCCCGCGCCGACGTACCTGGTCGGGTCGAGCGTGAACACCGCGGTCGTGCCCCGTTCCGTCTCGGCCGTGACCTGGGCGCAGGAGCCCTCGACCATCGGGGTGTTGTCGGGGCCGATCCCACTGCTGTTGCAGTCGAACGGCGTGGCCTTCGTGACCTCGGCGTCGAGGATCGCCACGTTGCCGTACGGGTCCGCGCCCTGTGGGACGTCGGCACGGTCGGGCCACAGGACCCCCAGGGCGGCCAGCGACAGCAGTGCCAACACGACGACGACGGCGGCCAGCGACCACGCCAGCCGCGGGCGCGGGGGACCTTCGGGAGGCTGGATGGCGTGGTGATGTGTCACGATGCCAGCGTGGCAGAAGGTGAAGAGATCCCCGAACACCTCCCCGGCGGTTCCGGCGGCGTCTGGCGTGTCGGCCGCACCGTCCGGCGCCCGACCGGCCCGTGGACCCCCGCGGTCCACGAGCTGCTGGGTTGGCTCGCCGACGAGGGACTCGGTGGCATCCCGCACGTGTCCGGAATCGACGAGGACGGCCGCGAGATCGTCTCGTACATCGAGGGCCGCGGCGTCCCGGTGGACGGCGAGGTCGTGCTGGACGACGTCCTGGTCGAGGCGGTCGCGTGGCTGCGCGACTTCCACGACATCGTCGACGGCTTCCGCCCCGATGGCCCACGTGTGTGGCGCCAGGGCGGCGAGGAGCCGATCGAGCTGGCGGACGACCAGATCATCTGCCACAACGACACCGGCGCCTACAACTGGATCATCCAGAGCGGGCACTTCGTGGCGATGATCGACTGGGACCTGGCCGGCCCGGGGGAGCGCATCGACGACCTCGCGTTCCTGTGCTGGACGGCCATCCCGCTCTACCGCGAGATCCCCGTCGAGGACGTCGCCCGCCGCCTCGACCTGGTGGTCGACACCTACGCGGAGTGGGGTCCGATGACGCTGCTGGACGCCGTCGTCGCGCGGATGACGACGGCGACCGAGCGGATCGCCGCGGGCATCGAGCGCGGCGACCCGGGGATGCTCAACCTCGCGACGAAGGGCGAGCCCCAGCGCACCCGTGATCGCCTGGCGGCCTTCGAGGCGCGGCTGCCCGCGATCCGCGACGCGCTCTGAGTTCAGCCAAACATGTGACCTGTGTCACGTAGGGTGACCGCCATGGATTCGGCTCTGTCGACCGTCGGCCTGCCCGTCGCGCTCGGTGTCATCATGTTCGGTCTCGGCCTGTCGCTCACCGTGGCGGACTTCGCGCGGGTGCGCCGGTCGCCCCGTGCGGTCACGGTCGCCCTGCTGTGCCAGCTCGTGCTGTTGCCGGTCGTGTGCTTCGGCCTCGTGCTGGCACTCGACCTGTCACCGTTGCTGGCGGTGGGCATGATGCTGCTCGCGGCCTCGCCCGGCGGCAGCACGGCGAACCTGTTCAGCCACCTGTTCCACGGCGACGTCGCCCTCAACATCACGCTGACGGCGATCAACTCGATCGTCGCGATCGTGTCGCTGCCGATCGTCACCAACCTCGCGATGGCGTACTTCGACCTCGGGGACGAGGTGTCCCTGCAGTACCGGAAGGTGGTCGAGGTCTTCGCGGTCGTCCTGGTGCCGGTGGCGCTCGGCATGCTCGTCCGCGCGAAGCGACCGGACTTCGCCGACCGCATGGACAAGCCGGTCCGCATCGGGTCCGCCTTCCTGCTCTTCGTCATCATCGCGGGGATCGTCGCGGACCAGCGCGAGAACGTGGCCGACTACGCAGCCTCCGTGGGGCTCGCGGTCACCCTGTTCTGCGTGGCCAGCCTGCTCGTGGGCTACGTGGTCCCCAAGTGGGCCGGAGTCACCGATCGGCAGGCCGTCGCCTGCTCGTTCGAGATCGGCGTCCACAACGCGACGCTCGCGATCTACGTGGCGGTGGAGGTCCTCGACAGCGTCGAGCTGTCCGTGCCGGCCGCGGTCTACGGCCTCGTGATGTTCGTGGTGGCCGCGGCCTGGGGCGTCGTCCTCACGCGGTGGGTCCTGCCGCGAGCGCAGGAGGGCGCGCTACCGTCGCAGCATGCGTGACGCCTCCGCGATCCACTTCGACGAGCGCGACGACGCCGAGGCGTTCGTCGAGATGCTGGCCGAGCGCCGGGTGACGGCGCACCTGCACCGTGAGGAGTTCGCGGGCGAGGACGACGCCGAGGACGCGGCCTGGATCGTCGAGGTCGCCGGCGAGGTGGAGGACCTCGCGTCGTTGGCCGAGGAGGCCGGGGGCTGGCTCATCGACGCAGGGCCGACAGCGATCAGTCCGGCGCCGCCGTTGCCAGAGGCGCCGAAGCGGCTCAAGCGGGGCTCTTCGCCTCGTCCGGCAGGTCGATGAGGCCCTCGTAGATCGTCAGCATCAGCTGGTCGAGCACGACTTCGCGATCGAACGTCCGCTTCGTCCACCGGGCCATCTCGGCGGTGAACCACAGGGCGCCGAAGATCTTCTCCATGCCCAGGCGGACGTCGACGTCGTCCTTCATGAGGTCCGGGATCCCGCTGACGGTGATGGCCGTCGCGACGTCGAACAGGGCGTCGAGGCGCTCGACGAGCTTGGTGCGCACGGGGGAGTCCGGACCGAAGAGCGTGGCGCCGATGAGCGGCCCGAGCTCGACGGCGATGTCGGCCAGGTCGGTGAAGAACTTGCGGATGCCGTCGTCGATCTGGGTGGCCGAGCCCGCCAGGTCGCGGCTGATGCCGCGCGCATTCGCGGTGGCGCGGACCATCGCTGCGTCGATGGATTCGAGGACGGAGGCCTCGAACAGCTCCTCCTTGGACGGGAAGTGCCGGTACAGCATGGCCTCGTTGACCCCGGCCTCGGCCGCGATCTCGCGGGTGCGGCTGCCGGCGTAGCCCTGGCGAGCGAACACCGCGCGTGCCGAGTCGATGATCTGGGCACGGCGCCGCTCGGCGGACATCCGCCGCTTGGGCCCTGGCTCAACGGTCACGGCAGTCACCGTAGGTCACGGCCCCCCGCCACAGGCAAAAGATGGCGTTACTGGTGGGGTGCATGTGACCAATGTGACGGGATTTACAGAAGTAAGTGCGTACTTCGACAAATTTCTGCAATCAAGTTGAAAGTCGCGTCATGCGGCTCTTAGTCTGACGTCACTTCCTTGAAGTCAATACCTACTTACTTAAGTGATGCTGCTGCACCGCTTTCTCGGAGGAGACCAGATGAGCGTTCCCAAGCCGCTCGTGCGCACGCGGTTGATGATGGCGCGCCCCGTCATGCACTCGACGCGTGTCAGCCTGGGCGCCAAGCGCACCATGGCCGACTCCATCTCCGGTGGCGCCCGCGCCCCGGAGGGAACCATCTACGACTTCGACGTGATCGCCGGCCTGCCCGTGCAGTACGTGACGGTCGAGGGCTCCGGCCCGGCGACCGGCCGCGCCACGATGATCTACCTGCACGGCGGCGGGCTCGTCGTCGGCAGCGCCAAGGCCTACCGCCCCTTCGCCGCCAACATCGCGCTGCACTCGGGCATGGACCTGATCGTGCCGGAGTACCCGCTGGCCCCCGAGAACCCGTACCCGGTCGCGCTCGACTCGCTCATCGCCCTCTACCGCGCCCTGCCGTCCTACGGCATCGACCCGCGCACGGTCGTGCTGGCCGGTGACGACGCCGGCGCCGGCCTCGCGCTGTCGATGGCCCTCGAGATCCGCGACCTCGGCCTGCCGATGCCCGCCGCGATCGGCATGATCAGCCCGTGGCTGGACAAGAGCGTCGACCTCGACCGCTCCCGCCCCGCCTCGTCCGACCCGTGGTTCACGCCGGCCCTGGCGACCCGCTGGGCGCGCACGTTCCTGGGCGGCACCGATCCGATGGACCCGATGGTCTCGCCGCTGCACGGCGACTTCGACCAGCTGCCGCCGATGGTCGTGCACTACAGCGGGCAGGACCCGCTGCGCACCGACGCCGAGGCCTTCCTGCAGAAGGTCACCGCGATGGCCGAGGGTCCGCGCGTCATCGCTCGCGAGTACCCCGACATGTGGCAGTCGTTCCACCTGCAGGTCGGTCGCCTCGAGGACGCCGACGTCGCGGTCGAGGAGTTCGGCTCGGCGATGGCCTCGCTCGTGCAGGCCCCGCGCCGCCACGCCGACGTCGTCCCGATCAACCGCCCCGTCGCGGCGCAGGGCGGACGCCGGCTGCGCCTGGTCAAGCCAGTTGCTGCCGCAGGAACTCCATCTGTATGAGCTTGAGGTTCTCCGCGACCTCCTCCTGAGGCGTCATGTGCGTGACGCCCGAGAGCGGCAGCACGGTGTGTGAGCGCCCGGCCGCGAGCAGTGCCGACGAGAGCCGCAGGGTGTGGGCCGCCACGACGTTGTCGTCGGCCAGCCCGTGGATCAGCATGAGCGGCCGCTCCAGCCGTGGTGCCAGCGGCAGCAGCGAGTTCGCGTCGTAGACCTCGGGCACCTCGGCCGGGTGGCCCAGGTACCGCTCGGTGTAGCACGTGTCGTACAGGCGCCACTCCGTGACGGGTGCGCCCGCGACGGCGGCGTGGAACACGTCGGGCCGGGCCAGCACGGCGAGCGCCGAGAGGTAGCCGCCGTACGACCAGCCGGTGATGCCGACGCGGTCCGCGTCGACGTCGTCGGGGTACATCGCGGCGACCGCGGCGACGGCGTCCACCTGGTCGGCGAGGGTCACGTCCGCGAACCGGTGATGGATCGCCCGGTCCCAGGACGAGCCGCGACCCGGGGTGCCCCGGCCGTCGGCCACGACGACGCAGAAGCCCTGGTCGGCCATCCACTGCGCCTCCAGGAACATCCGGCCCGAGGCGAGGACGCGCTGGGCGCCCGGCCCGCCGTAGGGGTCCATCAGCAGGGGCAGGCGCTCGGAGCCGGGCACGTGGTCACGCGGGAAGAGCACCGCCGCGCACAGCTCGCGCTCGCCGAGACGGACGAGCCGGGGGCTCGGCTGGAGTGGCGGTGTCGCCGAGAGCACCCGGATCGGCTGCGGCTCGCGGCCGCCGGAGTGCACCGTGACCGTGGTGGAGGTCGAGTCCAGCTCGCTGCGCACGATGACCGTCGTGTCGCCCCCGACGACGGCACCGTGGACGCCGGTCCCCGTGGTGAGCACCTCGGCTGCGCCGTCCGCGCCGAAGCGGACGAGGTGCACCTCGGTGGGCTCAGCCGAGGCCGTGACGAGGATGCCGTGCTCGTCGACCGCGACGATCGAGCGGACCTGCCACTCGTCCCCACTGACGGGGGACCCGTCGACGCAGACACGACGACGGTCGCCCGTGTCCTCGAGGGTCACGAGGCGGCCGGCGGCATCGCGCCGGGGCGTGGCGGACAACTCGACCCAGGCGTCGTCGTGCAGCTCTCGCACGGTGCGGGTCGCGCCGCTCACGGGATCGACGTCCAGCACGAGGCTCTCGCGCTGGTCGCGGCTGATGACCTGGATCACCGGGTCGGAGCCCTCGGACCAGTCCACCCGCGCGAGGTACTCGAACGCGTCGTGGTCCCACGTCACCTCGTGCGGCTCGCCGCCCTCGAGGGGCACGTGCCACAGCGTGACGCGGCTGTTGGGCGTGCCTGCGGCGGGGTAGCGCTGCTCGACCGCGGGCCGGTCGGGGTTCGCGGGATCGGCGATGTGCCACGCCTGCACGGGGGCGTCGTCATACCGCTCGACCAGCAGCGAGCGCCCGTCCGGGGCCCACCAGAAACCGCGGTGCCGGTCCATCTCCTCGGCGGCGATGAACTCGGCTCGACCCCACGCCTCGGTGTCGCCGGCGGGTGAGACCAGGGCGCGGTCGCGGTCGCCGGCGACGTCCACGACGCGCAGCTCGCCCTCGGCGGTCGCGTAGGCGACGTTGCGTCCGGTCGGGTCGAGGCGAGGGTCGATGACGGTGCCACCGGCCGGCAGCTCGCGCACGGCCTTCGCGCCCAGGTGCACCGCGAACAGGCGGCCCGAGAGCGTGAAGCACGCCCAGCGTCCCGTCTCGTCGACGGCGTACGAGACGAGGCCGCCGGAGGACTCACGACTGCGCTCGCGCCGCGAGCGCTCCTCGTCGGAGAGGTCCTCGGCGGCGCCGCCGAGCACGTCCTGGGGGTCGACGAGCAGCGTCTCGTCACCGCTCTCGACGTCGAGCTCCCAGAGCTGGCCGCTGCGCGTGACCCCGTCGGGCGTGCGGATGAACCGCACCGCCGCGCCGTCGGGGGAGACGGTGATGTTGCGGGGGATGCCGAGGGTGAAGCGCAGCGTCCGTGCCGCCAGCCGGGGATACGAGTCGGTCATGGGCTCCATCTTCGCAGGGCGCTCTACATTGGTCGCATGCCCGATCGCCGCCTGCTGCTCGTCCACGCCCACCCCGACGACGAGTCCATCGGCAGTGGGCTCGCGATGGCCCGCTACGCCGCCGAAGGCGCCCAGGTCACGCTCGTGACCTGCACGCTGGGCGAGGAGGGCGAGGTCCTCGTGCCCGAGCTCGAGCACCTGGCCGTCGATCGCGAGGATCGCCTCGCACCGCACCGCCTGACCGAGCTGGCGGACGCGATGGCGCACCTGGGGGTCACGGACCACCGTCGCCTGGGTGGCGACTTCACGTACCGCGACTCCGGGATGATCTGGGACGAGAACGGCAACGCCGCCGCGATGGTCGAGCTGCATCCGCAGGCGTTCTGGCGCGCCGACCTGCTGGAGGCCGCGAACCACCTCGTGGCCGTGATCCGCGAGGTCCGGCCGCAGGTCCTCGTGACGTACGACGAGTTCGGCAACTACGGACACCCGGACCACATCCAGGCGCACCGGGTCGCGCACTACGCGGCCTCGCTCGCGGCCGTCGAGTCGCATCGTCGCGACCTCGGGGCCGCGTGGGACATCCCCAAGATCTACTGGCTCAGCGAGTCGGCGTCGCGGCTGCGGGAGGGAGCGCGCATGGCGGCGGACGCCGGGATCGAGATGCCGTTCGAGTTCGACCTCGACAACCTGCCGCCGATGTTCGCCGAGGACGAGGACCTGAGCACGGCGATCTCGTCCACTCCCGAGCACGTCGAGGCCAAGCTCGACGCCATGCGGGCCCACGCCAGCCAGATCACTCCCGACGGGCAGTTCTTCGCCATGGGGATGGACCTCGCGGCGATCACGTGGGGAACCGAGTACTACCGCCTCGCGAAGGGCCAGGCGGGACCGCGTGGCGAGTCGGGCTTCGAGGAGGACCTGTTCGCGGGTCTGGCGTGAGTAGCCGGTTGGTCCGCAGCCCGTAGGCTGGGAAGGTGGAGAAGTCCGTCGACCAGGCCGCATTCCGGGGTGCACTGTCACGATTCGCCAGCGGGGTGACCGTCGTGTCGACCCAGCACGACGGCGTCGACCACGCGATGACGGCGAGTGCTTTCACGTCCGTCTCGCTCATCCCACCGCTCGTGCTGGTGTGCTCCAACAAGGGCAGCCGGTTCCACGACGCGGTGCTCGAGTCGAAGCGCTGGGGCGTCTCGATCCTGGCCGAGCAGGGACGTGAGGCGTCCGCGTGGTTCGCCCACCGCGGTCGCCCGCTGGAGACCCAGTTCGCCGACATCGCCCACACGCGCAGCCCCGGCGGACTCGCGCTGCTCGACGACGCGCTGTCGTGGCTGGAGTGCGAGACCGAGGCCGAGCACGACGGCGGCGACCACCTGATCCTCGTCGGGCGCGTCACGTGGGCCGACTTCCGGGCCGACACCGACGACCCGCTGTTGTACTACCGCTCGCACTACGGCTCGATCGTGCGCCAGGACGAGTCCGAGAAGACCGCCTACAAGGGCATCGGCCGGTGACCCGCCGTCGCGTCCTGGTGGCCGTCGCTGGACTCGTGGCCGTCCTGGGCGTCGCGTACGTCGTCGGCTACGTCATGACCGGCCAGCGCCTCGCCGCGGACACGTCCGTGGCCGGCGTGGAGGTCGGCGGCAAGAGCCCCGACGACGCCGAGTCCGCGCTCGAGAAGGGCCTGGCCGACCGGATCGACGAGCCGATCGTCGCCACGTTCGATGACCAGGACTTCGAGATCGAGCCGCAGCAGGCCGGGCTCGCGGTCGACGTGCCGGCCAGCATCCGTGCGGCCGGTGGCCGGTCCTGGGACCCGCGCGCCATGATCGCCCTCGTCGCCGGTGGCAAGGATCACGACCCCGAGCTCGAGGTCGACGAGGCCAAGCTCGAGGCCGCGGTCGCCAAGATCGCCGAGGCCGTCGACCAGCCGGTCGTCGAGGCCCAGATCACCTTCCCGGACGCGAAGCCGAAGGCCCGCCGGCCGCGGGCCGGCAACGAGGTGCCGCAGGACGAGTTCGCCCAGCAGCTCCGCGATGCCTGGCTCACGACCGACGGCCCGCTCGAGGTGCCCGTCGAGGCGGTCGCACCCAGTGTCGACGCAGCAGGCCTGCAGGACGCCATGCGCACGATCGCCGGGCCCGCCGTGGCGGCACCCGTCACGCTCAACGTCGGATCCGACAAGGTCGACCTGCCGGTGACCGCGTACGCGCCCGCGCTGGCGATCGTCGTGCGCGACGGCCAGATGGTGCCGACGATCGACGCCAAGGACCTCGCCGGACCGCTCACCAGCTCCACGACGGGGATCGGCCGGCGCGCCGTCGACGCCTCGTTCCGCTTCTCCGGGGGCAAGCCCGAGATCGTCCCCGGCAAGGCCGGGGTGGGCCTCGACCCCGAGAAGATGGCAGAGCGGCTCGTGCCGGTCATCACCAAGACCGGCGCTGAGCGCTCGGTCACGGTCGAGGCGACCGCGGTCCAGCCGGACTTCACGACCGAGGACGCGAAAGCCCTGGGCATCAAGGAGAAGATCGGCGGCTACACCACCGAGTACCCGCACGCCGACTACCGCAACATCAACCAGGCCGAGGCGGCTCGCCGGATCAACGGCACGATCCTGCAGCCGGGCGAGACCTTCAGCTTCAACGACATCGTCGGCGAGCGGACCGAGGCCAACGGCTTCACCTCGGGCTTCGTCATCAACGGGGGCGTGTTCCGCGAAGAGCTCGGGGGAGGCGTCTCGCAGGTCGCCACGACCGCCTACAACGCGGCGTTCTTCGCGGGCCTCGACGACATCGAGCACCATCCGCACGCCTTCTACATCGACCGCTACCCGGTCGGGCGCGAGGCGACGATCTACTACGGCAGCCTCGACCTGCGGTTCCGCAATCCGTACAAGACGGGCGTCGTCATCCGCGCCTGGGTCGATCGCAGCACCCCCGGCACCATCGGCAGGATGAACGTCGAGATGTACGGCACGAAGGTGTACGAGGTGAAGTCGCGCTCGAGCGAGCGGTACAACTTCCGCACTCCGGGCGAGCGCTACGACGACACCGCCGCGTGCGTCGCCCAGGCCCCGGTCACCGGCTTCGACATCGACATCCACCGCGACTTCTACCAGGGCGGCAAGCGCGTGAAGACCGAGAAGGACACCGCCTACTACCAGGCGGCCGACCACGTCATCTGCGGCAAGAAGCCCGAGCCCAAGAAGAAGCGGGGCTAGCTCGCCCTGCCGTTCCACTCGCCGGCCGTTTCCCACTTTTGGTGCGTGTTTACGTCCTGAGGGCGGCTGGGCCGTCATCCTGCACCAAAAGTGGGGGGCAGGTCAGCCCGGCGTCAGGTACCGGTACGCGTGGTGCGTCGTGAACCCGTAGGGCTCGTACAGCGCGAGGGCGGCGTGGTTGTCGCGCATCGTCTGCAGGTACGCCTTGTCGGCGCCGCGCTCGACCGCCCAGGCCAGCGACGTCTCGACGATGCGCCGGGCCAGGCCTCGGCGGCGGTGCGCGGGTGCGACCTCGACGGCCGCCAGTCCGGCCCACTCGCCCGTGACGACGACCCGGCCGATCGCGACGTCCTCGATCGCGACGAAGCCCACGGTGCTCGGGCCCTCCATCACGGCGCGGGCGAGCGCGGGGTCGACGACCCGTCCGTA
>NZ_DAMDLR010000020.1:0-53014 GCF_032084975.1 Aeromicrobium sp. | reverse complement strand
CCGGGGGAGCGGCGGCGCTCGTCGCGGCCGGCCTCGACGTCGAAGGCGCGGGGCTGGCCGACGAGACCGACGACCTGGTCCGGTTCTGGGCGCACCGGCACCTGCACGGGCGCCCGTTCGTGACGTGGAAGTACGCCGCCACCCTCGACGGGCTGAGCGCCGCACCCGACGGCTCGAGCAAGTGGATCACCAGCGAGACAGCCCGACGCGACGTGCAGTCGTTCCGGGCCGAGTGCGACGCGATCATGGCCGGCACCTACTCGGTCCTGGCCGACGACCCGCGCCTGACCGTCCGCGACGACGCCGACCTGCCGCTGCCGTACGACCGCCAGCCGCTGCGCGTCGTCGTCGGCGAGTCCAAGATCCCCGCGTACTACCGCGTCTTCGACCGCGTCGCGCCCACCCGCCAGATCCAGTCCCGCGACCCGCACGAGGTGCTGGCCCAGCTGGCGGCCGACGGGATCCACCACGTGTGGCTCGAGGGCGGTCCCCGGCTCGCCGGAGCGTTCTGGGGTGAGGGATTGATCGACCGTGTCATCGGCTACCTCGCGCCGGCGATGCTCGGCTCCGGCCGCGCCGCGCTCGAGGGCGAGGCCACGACCCTGGCCGACATCCGGCCCATCGAGATCACCGACCTCACGATGGTCGGGCCCGACATCCGCATCATCGGGACCCCCGGCCGCATGCCCAGAGAGGACATGGACTGATGTTCACCGGACTGGTGGAGGAGAAGGGCGTCGTCACGGCGCTCGAGGACCTCGGCGACTCCGTACGGATCACGGTCCGCGGACCGCTCGTCACGTCGGACGCCGGGCACGGCGACTCGATCGCGGTCAACGGCTGCTGCCTGACCGTCATCGACCCGACCGAGGACACGTTCAGCGCCGACGTCATGCGCGAGTCGCTCGTCCGCACGGGGCTGGGCGACCTGGTCCCCGGCGACGAGGTCAACCTGGAGCGTGCGATGGCGGCCGGGGCCCGGATGGGCGGCCACATCGTCCAGGGCCACGTCGACGGCACCGCCACCGTCATCGACCGCACGCCCAGTGAGCACTGGGAGGTCGTCCGGTTCAGCCTGCCCGAGGACCTCAGCCGCTACCTCGTCGACAAGGGCTCGATCACCGTCGACGGCACGTCGCTGACGGTCGTCGAGGCCGCCGACGACTGGTTCAGCGTCTCGCTGATCCCCACCACCTTGGCCGACACCGTGCTCGGCAACCGTCAACCCGGCGACCGCGTCAACCTCGAGGTCGACGTCATCGCCAAGTACGTCGAGCGCCTGCTCGAGAAGGGAGCTCACTCATGACCACCGAGCAGTATTCCGGGGTTCGCCTCGACAGCATCGAGCGAGCGATCAACGACATCCGCGAGGGCAAGGCGATCGTGGTCGTCGACGACGAGGGCCGCGAGAACGAGGGCGACATCATCTTCGCCGCGTCGAAGGCGACGCCCGCGCTGATGGCGTTCCTCGTGCGTTACTCCAGCGGCTTGATCTGCGCGCCCGTCACGGGCGAGATCCTCGACCGCCTGGCGATCCCGCTGATGACCCCGCACAACCGAGACCGGCTGCGCACGGCGTACACCGTGTCGATCGATGCCCGCGACGGCGTCACGACCGGCATCTCGGCGTCCGACCGGGCGCGCACGTGCCGCGTTCTCGCGGACTCCGCGACCGAGCCCTTCGAGATCACCCAGCCGGGCCACATCGTGCCGCTGCGCGCGAAGCCCGGTGGCGTCCTCGAGCGTCCCGGTCACACCGAGGCGGCGGTCGACTTCGCCCGCCTGGCCGGACTCACGCCCGCCGGCGTCATCGGCGAGGTCATGAACGACGACGGCACGCTCAAGCGCGCCCCCGGCCTGCGCGAGTTCGCCGACGAGCACGACCTCGCGCTCGTCTCGATCGAGGACCTGCAGGTTCACCTGCGCCTGCACGAGAACCAGGTCGAGCGCCTCGCCGAGACGCGCATGCCCACCGAGTTCGGCGAGTTCCGCGCGCTCGGCTACCGGGACCGGATCGACGGGGCCGAGCACATCGCGTTCGTCCACGGCGAGCCCGGCACCGAGGACGTGATGGTGCGCCTGCACTCCGAGTGCCTCACGGGCGACGTGTTCGGGTCGCGCCGCTGCGACTGCGGACCCCAATTGGAGTCCGCGATGGCCTCGGTCGTCGCCGAGGGGGCCGGCGTCGTGGTCTACCTGCGCGGCCACGAGGGCCGCGGCATCGGCCTGCTGCACAAGCTGCAGGCGTACGAGCTGCAGGACCAGGGCCAGGACACCGTCGACGCCAACATCTCGCTGGGCTTCGGCGAGGACGAGCGGGACTACGCCGCCGGGGCGCAGATCCTGCGCGACCTGGGCGTCACGTCGGTGCGGCTGCTGACGAACAACCCCGACAAGTCGACCCAGCTGGAGCAGTACGGCGTGAAGGTCGCCGAGCGCCTGCCCGTGATCATCGCGCCCACCCCGGACAACCTGCGCTACCTGCAGACGAAGGCGGCCCGCATGGGCCACGACCTGCCCGAGCTGGCGCTGGACGAGGAGATCTGACATGGCCGGACACGGAGCCCCCGAGCTGAGCGTCGACGCGGCGGGCGCGAAGGTCGCGATCGTCGCGTCCAGCTGGCACACCGAGGTGATGGACGGACTGATCGCCGGTGCCGAGCGCACCCTCGAGGCGGCCGGCGTGACCGACCCGACCCTCATCCGGGCAGCCGGGTCGTTCGAGCTGCCGCTCGTCGCGCAGGCGTGCGCCCGGGCCGGCTACGACGTCGTGGTGGCCCTGGGCGTCATCATCCGCGGTGGCACGCCGCACTTCGAGTACGTCTCCGCCGCGGCGACCGACGGCCTGGCCCGCGTCGCGCTCGACACGGGCGTCCCCGTCGGCTTCGGTCTGCTCACCTGCGACGACGACGAGCAGGCCCTCGACCGTGCCGGACTGCCCGGTTCGCGCGAGGACAAGGGCCGGGAGGCGGCCGAGGCCGCGCTCGCGACGTGGGTGACCGTCCGTGACCTCAGCACCCGCCGATAGGATCGACCCGATGAAGACGTTCGAAGGCCTGTTCGCGGAACTGTCCGAGAAGGCCGCCTCCCGCCCCGAGGGCTCGCGCACGGTCGCCGAGCTCGACGCGGGCGTCCACGCGATCGGCAAGAAGCTCGTCGAGGAGGCCGCCGAGTCCTGGATGGCCGCCGAGCATGAGGGACCTGCGCGTGCGGCCGAGGAGATCAGCCAGCTGCTGTACCACGCGCAGGTGATGATGATCGCCGCTGGCATCTCCCTCGACGACGTCTACTCCCACCTCTAGGAACCACATGCTCAAGGTCGCCGTCCCCAACAAGGGGGCCCTCTCCGAAGCCGCTGCCGAGATGCTGGCGGAGGCCGGCTACCGCCAGCGCCGCCACGCCAAGGACCTCGTCAGCGTCGACGCCGACAACGACGTCGAGTTCTTCTACCTGCGCCCGCGCGACATCGCGATCTACGTCGGTGAGGGCACGCTCGACGCCGGCATCACCGGCCGCGACCTGCTGCTCGACTCCGAGGCCAAGGCCGACGAGGTCATCGAGCTCGGCTTCGCCGGCTCCACGTTCCGCTTCGCGGCTCCCCAGGGTGCGATGACGTCGGAGTCCGAGCTGGAGGGCCGCCGGATCGCCACGTCGTACCCGGGCATCGTCCGCGCCCACCTCGAGAAGCTCGGCATCAGCGCGCAGGTCGTCCGCCTCGACGGTGCCGTCGAGACCTCGATCCGGCTCGGTGTCGCCGATGCCATCGCGGACGTGGTCGAGACGGGCACGACGCTGC
This sequence comes from Aeromicrobium sp., assembly GCF_032084975.1. Classification (GTDB taxonomy): domain Bacteria; phylum Actinomycetota; class Actinomycetes; order Propionibacteriales; family Nocardioidaceae; genus Aeromicrobium. Next base: position 49,218 of record NZ_DAMDLR010000020.1, on the reverse strand, counting down.
GCCAGGCCGGTCTCGAGGTCTTCGGTGACGCGATCCTGAACTCCGAGGCGCTGCTGATCACCCGCGCGGGCGCCGAGCGTCCCGCGGGCCTGGACATCTTCCAGCGCCGGCTCGAGAGCGTCATCGTCGCGCGCACCTACGTGATGATGGACTACGACATCCGCGTCGAGAACGTCGAGAAGGCCGTCCAGCTGACCCCCGGCATCGAGTCGCCGACGGTGTCCCCGCTTCATCGCGAAGGGTGGGTCGCGGTCCGGGCGATGGTCCCGGCGCGTGCCACCCAGCGGATCATGGACGACCTGTACGCGCTCGGCGGCCGCGGCATCCTGGTGACCGACATCCTGTCGTGCCGGATCTGAGTGCCGTGACCTCGACCAGCCGCACGTTCCGTCCCACCGGCGTCATCGCCGTGATGTGGGCCGTGGTCGTCGTCCTCGTCGTGCTGATCGTGGCGATCGGCGCGCGGTTGCCGCAGGACTACCGGTTCTCGACGGCGCAGGCGGCGACGCTGTGGGCGCTCATCGGCGTCGTGGCGGTGCTCGCGCTGGCCTGCAGCCTGAGCAAGGTCACCGCCGACGAGGACGGGATCGTGATCGTCAACGCCTTCCGCCGCCGCCGGTTCGGGTGGGACGAGGTCGCGATGATCTCGATGCGCCCCGGCGCCCCGTGGCCGACCATGGTCACGCGTGACGAGCGGCGCTTCATCCTGTTCGCCATCCAGGGCAGCGAGGGCGACTCGGCCCGCAGCGCCGTGGGCTGGCTCGTGGGGCACCTGCGATGACGCACGGCGAGGGCCGCTCGCTGGCCGAGCCCGCGTTCCCCGACGACGACGGGCTGCCGGACCCGAAGCTCGACCTGTCCGACGATGCCACGATGCTGGCGACGATCGGCTCGGCGCGCGTGTTCGTGCCCGTGGTGGCGGTGCTGGGCGAGCGCGCGACCGACGGCAGCGACAAGAACTCCGACATGGCGGCGGTCCTGATGACCGGTGCCGACGGGCGCACGGCACTGCTGGCGTTCAGCTCGGTCGAGACGATGAGCCGCTGGAACCCCACGTCGCGTCCCGTGCCCGTGTACGGCCGCGACGCCGCTCGCGCGGCGATCGCCGACGGCGCGACGGCGCTGTTGCTGGACGTCGGGCAGGCCACGTTCCACGTGGTCGAGACCGACGACCTCGAGCACGTGGCGGCCGAGCACGTCCTGGTGCGCACCCCCGGCGGCACCGCCTGGGTCGAGCCGGCCTGACTCAGTCCTCGATCGGTGCCATCGTCGCCAGCGGCACGGTGATGTGGATGTTGCCGTCGTGGCGCTCCACGCGGGCGGCGAAACCGGCGCTGCCGACCGTTCGCAGCAGCTTGTCGTTGGAGCCGGCCGTGACGAACGTCAGCCGCTCTGCGCCGAGGGCCTTGGCGCGCCCCGCGCCCTGGCGCACCAGCAGCGACCCGACGCCACGACCCTGCCACGCGTCCTCCACCAGCACGTGGAAGTACCAGTTGCCGTCGTCTCGCTCGATGACGCCGTGGCCGACGACGTCGAGGCCGGACTGCACCACGACGGCGACGCCGGACTCGGGCATCACGAGGCGCCTGACCAGCCGCGTCGTCATCGGCATGCGCAGCGGCACCTGGTAGCGGTGGTAGAGCGTCTCGGCGCTGCAGCGCTGGTGCAGTGCCGCCACGGAGTCGATGTCGGCCAGCGTGGCCCGGCGGACGAGGGGGAGCGGGTGCAGCGCCGCGGGCTGCACGGGCGGCACGTCTGCGCCGGCGTCGCTCACGAGCGACAGCAGTGCCTGGGCGCGAGCCTTCTCGACGGGTGTGAACGGGACGGCCCGGCTGATCCGCAGGCTGGAGCCGTTGCGACGCTGCAGGTCGAGCACGTCGTGACCCGAGTAGTCCGCGACGTCCGGGGGAGTGGTGCTCAACAGCTCGCGCAGCACCTCGTCGACGTCGCGGCATCCTTCGAGCACCTCGTGCACGCCGTCGAGCCACTTCGTCGGCTCGTCGACGACCTCGCGCGGGTCGGTGCGGGTGACGGCGACACCGGTGCCGCCGGCGTCGTCGAACACCTCGGCCAGTTGGAGGTCGGTGAACCCGTCCGGCGCGGTGACGACGAACTCGTCGACGACCGCCGGGTCGCCGGGGAACACCTGCATGCTCTCGATGTTGAGCCCCGCCTTGCCGCACGCCAGGGCGATCTCGGCCAGGATCCCGGGCCGGTCCTCCAACGTCGTCCGCACTCGCCACATCATGCGGTCAGTCTGCGCGGTGTAGGTTACGGTCGAATTTCGTCCCGATTGACCAAAGGAGTCAGTCCGGAGCGACGATCTTGGCCGGCAACTGGACGATGGAGCCCTCATCGGGACGGAACTCCAGTGCTGAGGCGGGCATTCGAGCCGCATCGGCGACCGCGGCACGCTGACTCGCCGAAGGCAGGGCGCCGACCAGATTCACTTTGAGGCCGGACCCATCGGGATTCACAGCGACCGAGGACAGGTCGATGGCGCGCCAGATCGGATCGCGCATGATGCGGTCCCCGGCCGCTTTCAGGTCCGAGCGGCTGTAGGAGGCGCCGGTCAGGACGTCGAGGCGGACCCCGTGTGGTGTCGCCGCGGCCAGGTCGTGCACAGCCTGCGGCGCGTCGTTGACCCAGTAGGAGGCGATGCGTCCCTGTGCCTCGTCGGTGACGAGCCCAGCGAAGTCCTCATCGCTCAAGGCTGCGACCTGATCGGCGACCGAAGAGAGCGCCTCGGCGGAGGCGGAGGCGGATGCCTCGGCGGTGGTGGGTGGGCTGGTGGTGAGTTCGACCGAGTGATCGGGGGGCCGCGGAGGCCGGTCCGCCGCGTGGGCTGCACTGATGGCCGCCACGACGGCTGTTGCGACGGAAGCGGTGACGAGCAGCCATGCTCTTGAGCGGCGATCCTTGCGTGGCTCGATCATGCCTATCCCAACTCCAGCGAGTAACCCCAAGAGTTGAGGACGACGCTGATCGGAGCATAGGCGATGTCCCGGAAGCACGTCGTGTTGACGTCCGGGTTCTTTGAACCGCACGCGATAGCTGTGGCATTGAAGCCACCGAGGATCACTCCACGCGCCTGCACGCCGCCTGAAACGTTGGTGTACACCGGACCGCCGCTGTCCCCACCGCCGGCCTCTCCGCAACTGATAGTTACAAGTGGGCGGGTTAGTTGAACAGGTCGCCGAGGATGCCCCCGCCGCCGGAGGACCCGCCGGACGAGCCGCTGACGCCGCTGTCCCACTCGCTCGGCTGCACGACGACGAAACCCTGGCCGTGGTACCGGTACTGGAACGCCTCGCCCGATCCGCCGCGCAGCATCGACTTCATGTTCATCGAGTTCACGACCTGGGGCTGGAGCGCCGACGACCACGCGACGGCAGCGTTGACGTCGACGTGGGTGGGCTGCTGCGAGCAGTCGAGCACGACCGGCTGTCCCACGGCGTGGAGCGCGACCGTGCCGGTGCCCGAGAGCTCCATGTTGAACAGGCCGCCGGCCATCATGTTCGCGCCCTTGAGCCGCTTGATGTCCCAGTTCAGGGACGCGTCGAAGGCGAGCAGGTTGTGACCGCTGACGCTGAGCGAGTCGCCGTCGAGGTGGACCAGGAACACGAACCCGGCCGTGTCGGCGAAGAACACCTCGCCCTGGCCCGCGACGCGCATGAGCGGCACGTCGTCTCCGCTGACGGCCTTCTTCAGCAGGCGTCCCATGGAGCCGGCGCTCTCGTGGTTGAAGGTCACCGCACCTTGGTAGGCGACCATCGCGCCCTTGACCGCGAGCACGTCGGAGCCGAGGGACACCCGCAGCATCTGGGGATTCTGCACGACGAACCGCTCGGTGGTCTGCTTCTCAAGGTTGGCCTGGGCGAAGAGCTCACTTTGCATGCGCGCCAGCGTACCGGCGCCCCGATTTCCCTCGGGAAGGATCTGGCTGTTAGCATGGTTGATCGAAGTGGAGGTCACTCCCACCTGCCGGGTTCTTGGATCCGGGGGTCACCTGCTGGGACTCGTTCCCGGCACGCGATGCCGTCGGCGTCGCGATGTGTGCACGGGTGGCTTTCGCTTCGACGGAGGCCACCTTTTTCGTGTCCTCCACCACCGATCTCAGGAGGATCCATCAGCACAGATCTGCGCGTCAACGAGCGCATTCGCGTCCCGGAGGTCCGACTCGTCGGACCCAGCGGTGAACAGGTCGGCATCGTTCGCATCGAAGATGCCCTGCGTCTGGCCGCCGAGGCCGACCTCGATCTCGTCGAGGTCGCTCCTCAGGCACGCCCGCCCGTCTGCCGTCTCATGGACTTCGGCAAGTTCAAGTACGAGGCTGCCCAGAAGGCCCGCGAATCTCGACGCAACCAGACGAACACGATCATCAAGGAGATGAAGCTCCGCCCGAAGATCGACGGCCACGACTACGACACCAAGAAGGGTCACGTCGTGCGCTTCCTGAAGGCGGGCGACAAGGTCAAGATCACGATCATGTTCCGCGGCCGCGAGCAGCACCGCCCCGAGCTGGGGTACCGCCTGCTGCAGAAGCTGGCCGCCGATGTCGAGGATCTCGGCTTCATCGAGTCGAACGCCCGCCAGGACGGTCGCAACATGACGATGGTGCTCGCTCCTCACAAGAAGAAGTCCGAGGCGCAGGCCGAGGTCAAGGCCGAGAAGGCCGTGACCACCGCCGCCCGCGAGGCTGAGCGCGAAGCCGAGGCCGAGGCCGAGAAGGCGCATCGCGAAGAACACCACAAGACCGCGACAGCGAAGAAGCCGCGCCGTCGCTCCGAGAACCTCGACCCAGACATGGAGGCATAACCGTGCCGAAGTTCAAGCCCCACTCGGGGATGAAGAAGCGCATCAAGATCACCGGCAAGGGCAAGCTCCGCCGCGAGCAGACCAACCGCCGCCACCTGCTCGAGGTCAAGTCCTCGACCCGGAAGCGCCGTCTCGACGGCACGACCGAGGTGTCGAAGGCCGACACCAAGCAGGTCAAGAAGCTGCTCGGTCTCTGAGCGCCCCACCCCCCGTTTTTTGAAGAACTTGAAGGAGTAAGACTGTGGCACGCGTCAAGCGTTCAGTGAACGCCCAGAAGAAGCGCCGCGAGATCCTCGAGCGCGCCTCCGGCTACCGTGGCCAGCGCTCGCGCCTGTACCGCAAGGCCAAGGAGCAGGTCACCCACTCGCTGGTCTACAGCTACAACGACCGCAAGACCAAGAAGGGCGACTTCCGTCGCCTCTGGATCCAGCGCATCAACGCTGCGGTCCGCGCGCAGGGCATGACGTACAACCGCTTCATCCAGGGCCTCAAGGCCGCCGAGGTCGAGGTCGACCGCAAGATCCTCGCCGATCTCGCCGTCAACGACCCGGCCGCGTTCACCGCTCTCGTGGACCTCGCCAAGGCGAACCTCCCCGAGGACGTCAACGCGCCCAAGGCCGACCAGGCCGTCTGAGCACCAGCTCAACCCCACTCGTGGCGAGCCCCGGCGATCTCACCGTCCGTTCCGGACGTGTCAAGATCGTGCGGCGGCTCGCCACGCGTGCGTTCCGGGTCAAGACCGGCGAGTTCGTCGCCGAGGGACCCCAGGCGGTCCGTGAGGCGCTTGCCGAGCGCGACGTCGTCATCGAGGTCTTCGCCACCGTCGAGGCGACGGAGCGGTACCCCGAGCTCGAGGCGCAGGCCGAGACCTGGCACGTCGTCACCGACGACGTCGTCGAGGCGATCGCCGACTCGGTGACCCCGCAGGGCCTCGTCGCGCGGTGCCACTCGGTGCTCGGCACCCTGACCGACGTGCCGGCCGACGCCCGCCTCGTCGTGGTGTGCGCCGAGATCCGCGATCCCGGCAATCTCGGCGCCGTCATCCGCTGTGCGGACGCCGCCGGTGCCGCCGCCGTCGTGGTCGCCGGCGAGAGCGTCGATCCCCTGAACCCCAAGGTCGTGCGGGCCACGGCCGGCTCGCTGTTCCACCTGCCGATCGCGGTCGAGGACGACGTCGAGTCCGTCATCGCCGAGCTGCAGTCGCGCGGGATGCAGGTGCTGGCCGCCGACGGCGCCGGTGAGACCGGGCTGTTCGACGACGACCTCGACCTCGTCGCACCCACCGCCTGGCTCATGGGCAACGAGGCGCACGGCCTGCCCGACTCCCTGGTCGCCGCGGCGGACCGAGCCGTGCACGTGCCGATCCTGGGCCGCGCCGAGAGCCTCAACCTCGCGACGGCGGCGGCGGTCTGTCTCTACACGTCGGCCCGCGAGCAGGGCTAGGCTCGGGCTCGTGCCCTTCGACCACTTTCCCGACGGCATCGTCGTGGCGGATGCCGACGGGCGCGTGACGTACGTCAACCGCTGGATCAAGTACTGGGCTCGCGCCGAGGGCGACGAGCTGCTCGGCATGCACCTCAACGACACGCTGCCGTTCGACGACCTCGGCGGCAACAGCTGGTTCGACTGCGTGCACCCGTACGACGGACTCAACATCCGCACCCGCATCAGCGAGTCCTCGTGGTACTCCCCGCGCGGCAGTGAGTACCTGATCACCGCATCGCTCGTGCGCGACCAGCCGGCCGGCAAGGTCATGAAGGTCATCGTGAGCATCCGCAACGCTCGCGTGCGCCTGCAGCGCGACCGCGAGAAGTCCGACATGGTCGCCACCGTCGCGCACGAGCTGCGCTCGCCGCTCACGGGCATCAAAGGCTTCAGTGCCACGCTGCTGAGCCGGTGGGACGCGTTCACCGAGGACCAGCGCGTCTTCATGCTGCAGACCATCGACGCCGACGCCGACCGCCTGAGCCGGCTCATCACCGAGCTGCTCGACGCGGCGCGGATCGACGCAGGGCGGTTGTCGCTGCGGACCGAGCCCGTGCGGCTCGATGAGCTCACCGAGCGCGTGCTCGCCTCGGTCTTCTCGACCGCCGACGAGCCGCCGTTGCCGCGGGTCACGGCCGAGGTCCCGATCGTGTGGGGCGACGCCGACCGGATCACGCAGGTGTTCACCAACCTGCTCGAGAACGCCATGCGTCACGGCGAGGGCCTGCGCGAGATCGTCGTGGGTCCCGAGGATCGTGACGGCGCGGCCGGCGTCTCCGTGCGCGTCATCGACAACGGCCCGGGCATCGCGCCCGAGTCGCGGATGCGGATCTTCAGCCGCTTCTGGCGGTCGGGTCCCGGGGCGGGCAGCGGCCTAGGCATGTTCATCGTCCGGGGGGTCGTCGACCAGCACGGCGGCACGATCACGATCGACGACGCCGAGGGCGGGGGAGCGTCGATCGGCGTGTGGCTGCCGGTCAACGAGCCGGACACGATGACCTCCTGACGCGCCGATAGACTTCAAGGCGTGTCTGCGCCCAATTCCGACTACGACCCGGTCGAGGTCACGCCCTTGCGTGCCGACGAGGTCGCCCGCATGCGCGACGAGGCCCTCGAGGCCATCGCCGCCGCCGATTCCCTCGATGCGATCAAGCAGGTCCGCATCGACCACGCGGGTGATCGCTCCCCGCTGGCGCTGGCCAACCGCGAGATCGGCGCGCTGCCGCCGGCCGCCCGCAAGGACGCCGGCCAGCGCGTGGGCCAGGCCCGTGGCGCGGTCAACCAGGCCCTCGCCGCCCGGACGGCCGAGGTCGAGGCCGTGGAGTTCGAGCACCGCCTCGCCGCCGAGGCCGTCGACGTCACGCTGCCGACCGAGGTCGAGCCCCTGGGTGCCCGCCATCCGATCACCACGATCCAGGAGCACGTCGCCGACATCTTCGTCGCGATGGGCTGGGAGGTCGCCGAGGGCCCCGAGGTCGAGGCGGAGTGGCTCAACTTCGATGCCCTGAACCTGGGCCCGGACCACCCCGCGCGCACGATGCAGGACACGTTCTGGCTCGACCCCGAGTCGGCCGCGATGGTGCTGCGCACGCACACCTCGCCCGTCCAGGCGCGCACCATGCTCACCAACGAGCCGCCGATCTACATCGTCTGCCCCGGACGCGTCTACCGCACCGACGAGGCCGACGCGACGCACATGCCCGTCTTCCACCAGGTCGAGGGCCTGGCGATCGACAAGGGCCTGTCGATGGCGCACCTCAAGGGCACGCTCGACCACTTCGCGCGGGCCATCTACGGCACCGAGATCACGACACGCTTCCGTCCGTCGTACTTCCCGTTCACCGAGCCGAGCGCCGAGGTCGACCTGCTCTGCTACGTCTGCCACAACGACCCGGCCGAGGTCGCCTCGTGCCGCACGTGCGGCGGCGAGGGCTGGGTCGAGTGGGGTGGCTGCGGCGTCGTCAACCCGCGCGTCCTGGTGGCGTGCGGCGTGGACCCGGACGAGTACTCCGGCTTCGCGTTCGGCATGGGCCTGGACCGCACGATCACCAGCCGTTACGACATCGCGGACCTGCGCGACCTGTGGGACGGCGACGTCCGTTTCACCGAGCCCTTCGGAGTTGGTCTCTGACATGCGTGTTCCCATCGAATGGCTGCGGTCGCTCGTCGAGTTGCCGGACGGCGTCACCACCGAGCAGCTGGCCGAGCGCCTCACGATGTACGACCTCAAGCTCGAGGAGATCATCGGTGGCGGCATCACCGGCCCGCTGACGGTCGGCCGCGTCCTGGCGATCTCGCCGGAGGAGCAGAAGAACGGCAAGACGATCAACTGGTGCCGCGTCGACGTCGGTGCCCAGAACGATCCGTCCGTGCCGGATGCCCCGGGTGAGGACGTGCCCTCGCGCGGCATCGTCTGCGGCGCGCACAACTTCCGCGTCGGCGACCTCGTGGTCGTCTCGCTGCCGGGCACGTTCCTGCCCGCACTGAACTTCGAGATCGGCTCGCGCAAGACCTACGGGCACGTCTCGGACGGCATGATCTGCTCGACGAGCGAGCTCGGCATGCCCGACGACGAGACCACCGCCAGCGGCATCCTCGTGCTGGACCCGGCGACGGGTGCGCAGCCCGGCGACGACGCGGTCGCGGTGCTGGGCCTGGGCGACCAGACGCTCGATCTCGAGGTCAACCCCGACCGCGCCTACGCCCTGAGCCTGCGCGGTGTCGCGCGTGACGCCGCGCTGGCGTTCGGCGTCCCGTTCCGGGACCCGGCCGACCGTGAGGTCCCGGCGACCGATGACTCCGCGTACCCCGTGCGGGTGGACGATCCCGAGGGCTGCCCCGTGTTCGCGACGCTGGTCGTGACGGGGATCGACCCCGCCGCCACCACGCCGGCGTGGATGGCGAAGCGCATCACGGACGCCGGCATGCGCCCGATCTCGCTCACGGTCGACATCAGCAACTACGTGATGCTCGAGCTGGGCCAGCCGAACCACTGCTACGACCGCGCCAAGCTGAGCGGCGATATCGTCGTGCGCCGGGCGACCGAGGGCGAGCAGATCGTCACGCTCGACGACGTCACCCGAACGCTGAACGCCGCGGACCTGCTGATCACCGACGACGCGGGCCCGATCGGCATCGCGGGCGTCATGGGCGGGGACCGCGTCGAGATCGACGGCTCAAGCACCGACGTCGTGATCGAGGCCGCGCACTTCGACCCGGTCACGATCTTCCGCTCGCAGAAGCGCCACAAGCTGCCCACCGAGGCGGCCAAGCGCTTCGAGCGCGGCGTCGATCCCGAGCTGCCGCTGCGCGCGGCCGCCCGCGTCGCCGAGCTGCTCGTCGAGCTGGCCGGCGGCACGCTGGCACCCGGCGCCACCGTCGTGGGCACGGCTCCCCAGCGGACGCCCGTGTCGTTCCCGGCCGACCTCCCGGCCCGCATCAGCGGTGTCGAGATCTCGGCGGAGCAGGCGCGAGAGACCTACGAGCGCAACGGCTGCACGGTCGACCTCGTGGACGGCACGTTCACCGTGACGCCGCCGTCGTGGCGCTTCGACCTCAACGACCCGTACGACTTCGTGGAGGAGGCGCTGCGGTCCGCGGGCTACGAGAACGTGCCCTCGGTGCTGCCGACGCCCACGGGTGGCCGCGGGCTCACCCGCGAGCAGGAGCTGCGCCGCCGTATCGGCCACGTGCTGGCCGGAGCGGGCCTCGTCGAGGTCACGACCCTGCCGTTCGTCGGTACCGCCGACCTCGACAAGCTCGGCCTGCCGCAGGACGACGAGCGCCGCAACCTCGTCCGGCTGGCCAACCCGCTGTCCGCCGAGGAGCCGGCCCTGACGCCGACGCTGCTCGTCGGGCTGCTGCGCGCCGCCTCGCTCAACGTGGGCCGCGGGCACGACTCGGTCCAGATCAACGAGATCGGCCGGGTCTTCGCACCGAAGCCGGGCAATCCGACGGCTCCTATCCTCGGGGTCGACCGTCGTCCGACCGCCGACGAGCTGGCCGCGCTGGACGCGGCCCTGCCCGACCAGCCGCGCCACGTCGGCTTCGTCCTGGTGGGCGAGCGGGCGCGCTCGGGATGGACCGGTGCCGGCCGCCCCGTCGCGTGGACGGATGCGTTGGGGATCGCGCGTCGGGTCGCCGAGACCCTGCACGTGGACCTCGAGGTCTTCGCTGACGCGATCGCGCCCTTCCACCCCGGCCGCTGCGCCCAGCTGCGCGTGGGGGAGCAGGTCGTGGGACACGTCGGCGAGCTGCACCCCAAGGTCGCGGAGGCCTACGGTCTGCCCGGTCGGGTGGCCGCCGGCGAGCTGGACCTCGACGCCCTCATCGCGGCCGCGCCCGCGATCGGGCCGAAGCCCGACTTCTCGGCCTTCCCGGTCGCGAAGGAGGATTTCGCGTTCATCGTGGACGAGGGGCTGGCCGCGGGCGACCTGCAGTCCGTCATCGAGGCGGCCAGCGACCTGCTCGAGTCGGCGCGCCTGTTCGACGTCTACACGGGCGACCAGGTCGGCGAGGGTCGCAAGTCCCTGGCCTTCAAGGTGCGCCTGCGGGCCCAGGACCACACGCTCAAGGACGCCGAGATCAAGGCGGCCCGTGAGCAGATCGTGTCCGCGGCCGCGACACTCGGAGCAGAGCTGCGCTGACCGGCAGTTGGGCCCCGCGAGTGGTTACATGGGGCCCATGACCTCGGGAAAGACGTCCGTCCGGATCGAGCACGACCTCCTCGGCGACCGCGAGGTGCCTGCCGACGTCTACTGGGGCGTGCACACGCTGCGAGCGTTGGAGAACTTCCCGATCACCGGTGTTCCCATCGCGATCAGCCCGTACCTGCCCGAGGCGCTGGCCGCGGTGAAGGAGGCGGCGGCCGATGCCAACCACGACCTCGGGCTGCTCGACGACGTGCGGCACGCCGCGATCATCAAGGCGTGCCGCGAGATCCGCGCGGGCAAGCTGCACGACCAGTTCGTGGTCGACGTGATCCAGGGCGGTGCCGGGACCTCGACCAACATGAACGCCAACGAGGTCATCGCGAACCGCGCGCTGGAGATCCTCGGCCACGAGCTGGGCGAGTACGAGTTCCTGCACCCGAACGAGCACGTCAACCTCAGCCAGTCGACGAACGACGTCTACCCGACCGCGGTGAAGATCGCGGTGATCAACGCGACGCACGACCTGGGCGCGGCGATGGAGAAGCTCGAGGAGGCCTTCGCCGAGAAGGCCGTCGAGTTCCACAGCGTCCTGAAGATGGGCCGCACGCAGCTGCAGGACGCCGTCCCGATGACGCTGGGCCAGGAGTTCAACACCTACGCGCTGATGATCGCCGAGGACCGTGCGAGGCTGCGAGAGGCCGTCCTGTTGCTGCACGAGATCAACCTCGGGGCGACGGCGATCGGCACCCAGCTGAACGCCCCAAACGGGTACGTGCCGCTGGCACGCGAGCACCTGTCGCGCATCACCGGGCTGCCGCTGCGCACGGCCATCGACCTGATCGAGGCGACGCAGGACTGCGGCTCGTTCGTGCAGATGTCGGGCGTGCTGAAGCGGGTCGCGGTGAAGCTGTCGAAGATCTGCAACGACCTGCGGCTGCTGTCGTCGGGCCCGCGCGCCGGCCTGGGCGAGATCAACCTGCCCCCGCGCCAGGCGGGGTCGAGCATCATGCCGGGCAAGGTGAACCCGGTGATCCCCGAGGTCGTGAACCAGGTGGCGTTCCAGATCATCGGGCACGACGTGACGGTGTCCATGGCGGCCGAGGCGGGGCAGCTGCAGCTGAACGCGTTCGAGCCGGTCATCTGCTACTCGCTGTCCGCGGGGCTGTACCGGCTGCGGACCTCGATCGAGTCGCTGACGGAGTACTGCGTCAAGGGCATCACGGCCAACAGCGAGCGCCTCGCGGCCGAGGTGGCGAACTCCATCGGCCTGGTCACCGCACTCAACCCGTACGTCGGCTACCAGATCGCGACCGAGCTGGCCCAGGAGGCGCTGCTGACGGGCCGCGGCGTCGCCGAGATCGTGCTGGAGCGCGGTCTGCTGCCCCCGGACGAGCTGGAGCGCATCCTGCGCCCCGAGACGCTGGCCCACCTCGGACCCAAGCCCGCCGACCGGTCCGGAGGCGTGTGAGGGCGCCCGAGGGGCGGTGTACCCTGTGAGCATGACCACCTTCGTGATCATCATTTGACAGCGCGTCTGGACCATTCGTCAGACGCGCCGCCTCCCGTACCCGGGGGGCTTTTTTCATGAATGACCACGGGCACGACACACACAGGACGATCATGAGCACGAGCTTCGGGAAGCACGAACCCACGGACTTCCACGTCTACGACACGACGATGCGCGACGGCGCCCAGCAGGAGGGGCTCAACCTCTCGGTGCAGGACAAGCTGGCGATCGCCCAGCACCTGGACGAGCTCGGCGTCGGCTACATCGAGGGCGGTTGGCCCGGCTCGAACCCGAAGGACACCGAGTTCTTCGCGCTCGCGGCCAAGGAGCTGGACCTCAGGCACGCGACGCTGGCGGCCTTCGGCTCGACGCGCCGTGCCGGCTCGGTCGCCGCGGACGACGCCCTGGTGGCCGCCCTGCGCGACTCGGGCGCCTCGGTGGCGACCGTCGTGGCCAAGAGCCACGACCAGCACGTGCTGAAGGCCCTGCGCACGACGCTGGACGAGAACCTGGCGATGGTGCGCGACACCGTCAGCCACCTGCGCGCCGAGGGCCAGCGCGTCTTCCTGGACTGCGAGCACTTCTTCAACGGGTACCTCGACAACCGCGACTACGCGCTGGAGGTCGTGCGGGTCGCGACCGAGGCCGGCGCCGAGGTCGCGGTCCTGTGCGACACGAACGGCGGCATGCTGCCGCACCAGGTGGGCGAGATCGTGGCCGACGTGCTGGCCTCGACGGGCGCCCGGCTGGGCATCCATGCGCACAACGACACGGGTTGCGCCGTGGCGAACTCCATCGAGGCCGTCCGTGCCGGAGCGACGCACCTGCAGGGCTGCATCAACGGCTACGGCGAGCGGACGGGCAACGCCGACCTGGTCACGAGCGTCGCGAACCTCGAGTTCAAGCTGGGCATGGACGTCATGCCCGACGGTGCGCTGGGCGATGCCACCCGCATCTCGCACGCGATCAGCGAGATCACCAACTATCCGCCGGTCGCGCGCCAGCCGTACACGGGCGTCTCGGCGTTCGCCCACAAGGCGGGCCTGCACGCCAGTGCGATCCGGGTCGATCCCGACCTCTACCAGCACATGGACCCCGCGCTGGTCGGCAACGACATGCGCCTGCTGGTCTCGGAGATGGCGGGCCGCGCGACGATCGAGCTGAAGGGTCGCGAGCTGGGCTTCGACCTCTCGGGCGACAACGAGCTGCTGACGACGATCACCGAGCGTGTGAAGCGGATGGAGCAGGAGGGCTACACGTTCGAGGCGGCCGACGCGTCGTTCGAGCTGCTGCTGACCGAGGCCGTGACCGGCAGGCGTCCCGAGTACTTCGACGTCGAGTCGTGGCGCGTCATCGCCGGCTCCGCCCGGGACGACGGTGCCGAGGCGATCGTGAAGGTCGTCGCCGGTGGGCGTCGCACCGCGGTGGTGGGAGAGGGCAACGGGCCGGTCAACGCGCTCGACCATGCCCTGCGTGAGGCGATCGAGAGGATCTACCCGGACGTCGCGCAGTTCCACCTGATCGACTTCCGCGTGCGCATCCTCGACCAGGGGCACGGCACGGACGCCGTGACGCGCGTGCTGATCGAGACCACCGACGGCAAGAGCTCGTGGGTGACCGTCGGCGTCGGACCGAACATGATCGAGGCGTCGTTCGAGGCCCTCGTGGACGCGCTGACGTACGGCCTGCGGTCTCACGGGGTGGAGGCCCCGTAGGTCGCGGGCTCGCCGAGATAGCGGTCGCCGAGGTGACCGTGGGACTTCATGTTGTGGTGCTTGCGGCACAGGCATCTGAGATTCCGGGCCGACGTCTCTCCGCCTGAGTCGTAGTCGATCGCATGGTCGAGGTCGGTTTCGCGCACGGGGGCGAGGCAGCCCATGACCCTGCAGGTGCCGTCCCTCCAGTGGAGTGCTCTGCGTAGTGCCTCGGTGGGCCGGTAGCCGATGATCTTCGTGTCGAGGACTCGGCCGAGTGGGTCGAGCACCAGCCTTCGGAAGATCGTGTGCTCACCGGCGGCGAGTTCGCGGACCCACGCCTGGTCGAGCGGCTCGCCGGCGCGGGTCACTCCCGGCCCTTCGGTGAGGCCGATCAGGTCGGTGGCCGCGATGCTGATGGCGATCTCGGCGCGGATGTCGGTGGCGGTGCCGGTGCAGGACGTGAGCCAGTGCGCGAGCAGGTCGGCCTGCTTCTGGTCGCGGGTGCGGCGGTCCTTCTCGCCGCTCTCGGGGTCGATGGCGGGCAGGTCCTTCGCGGCCCGGCGGAGGCGCTCGCCCGCGGCGATGGCCACCCCGGTGGGCAGCAGCGCGTTGAGCCAGCTGGTGCCGTCGCCGTTGTGGGTGACGGACACGTGCCGCTTCTCGACCGCCTGGGCCGTCTCGATCGCGGTCTGCTCGGGCTCGGTCCGCGCACGGAAGCGACGTAGCCAGCACCTCAGCTCGTTGACGGTGTGGGTGACCGCGTACGCGACCGCGGCCCCTTCAAGCTTCTTCCAGCTCTCGGGCTGGACGAGACGCTCGGCCGTGTCGGCGATGGCCGTGGCGCGGGCGGCGTCGAGGTCGCCGGTGCGGAAAGCCGCCCAGACGGCGGGGGTGCGCTCGCGCAGGATCTCGGCCTCGGACACGATCGCCCAGACGCGATGCTCGGTGACGTGGAGTGCCTGGGCGATCTCGAGGGTGACCTCGCGACGAGCCAATTCCTTGCCCAGGACGATCTGATCGGAACGGTCGATCTCGGCGACCCGCCGGCGGTGGTGCGCGGCGATGAGCTTCCACTCCTCGAACTCGGCCAGCGCGCGGGCGCGGCGAGCCGCATCGAGCGCGCGGGCTGTGAGCTCCGAGGTCATGAAACCAACGTAGTGGGCCCCACCGACATAGGTCCCGGCTGATGAGAGAGCCCGGAATCGGCTGGAATGACGGACAGCCAGGCCAGCGCGTCGCTAGACTCGCGACGCCCCGCGCATGAATGAGCGGAGGCTCGTCTCGGACATCGGAGCAGCAGTGCGCAAGATCCTCGTCACCCTCGTCGCGGCCGTCATGACGCTGGGCCTGGTCGGCCATCCGCCCGCCGCACAGGCCAGTCCGTCGGGAACGATGAAGAAGGTCCAGAAGACGCTGAAGATCAAGAAGGTCGTCCGCAAGAGGTCGGCGCTCGGGCTCAACACGCGGGTGGTCAAGGTGAAGCACCCGAAGAAGGCCGGCACCAAGTTCTACGTCATCACACGCGACGACTACGACGACCTCGAGGACACGTTCGACGATCTCTATCCGGAGAAGACCGGGTACTGCACCTTCGGCTTCTTCGACGACTACGGCGACGACGGCATGGAGGACTGGCAACTCGATGACCCGTACTGGGACTCGAGCTGGGACGACTCGGTCGTCAACGTCTGCCCGGCGAAGAAGGCCAAGGACGGCTACTACGAGATCGTCAAGAACAAGAAGGCCAAGCGGTACGCGAAGCGGGCGCTGCGGCGCATCGGGGCATGACGCTCGTCGCTCAGCCGTTGCGCAGGTCCTGCGCGAGCATGACGATGATGCCGCTCGGGCCGCGGACGTACGTCAGCCTGTAGATGTCCTCGTAGGTGCCCACGCCGCGCAGGGGATGGCAGCCGTGGCGCGCGGCGATCTCGAGCGCCGCGTCGAGGTCGTCGACCGAGAAGGCGACACGGTGCATCCCGATCTCGTTCGGCTGCGTCGGCTCGGTCTCGATCGCGTCGGGGTGGATGTACTCGAACAGCTCGAGGCGTCCATGGCCGTCGGGCGTCTGGAGCATCGCGATCCTGGCGTGGTTGCCGTCGAGGCCGACGGCGGTGTCGGTCCACTCGCCGCTGACGGTGTCGCGACCCAGGACCTCCAGTCCGAGATCGGTGAAGAAGGCGATGGTCGCGTCGAGGTCACGGACCGCGATGGCGACGTTCTCGAGCTTGATGGGCATGGGTGCACGCTACGCACGCCATGCCCTCGAGCGCCATGGGCCGGGGCCGGGCGGACTCAGCCGGCCAGGACGCTCGGCCTCAACTCAAGGTCGGGAGCGAGCTCGTGCAGCAGGTCGCGGACGCGCTGGTCGAGGTCGGCGATGATGCGTCGCACCTCGGGCTCGTCCTGGCCGCCCGGGTCGTCGACCGGCCAGTCCCGGTACCGGACCCCCGGCACGTAGGGGCACTCCTCGCCGCAGCCCAGCGTGATGGCCAGGTCGCTGGCGGCGATCATCTCGGTGGTGAGGTGCTTCGGTCGTTCCCGGGAGGTGTCGAGTCCGAGCTGCTCCAGCACGGCAGCGACCTCGGCATGGATGTGCTCGCCGGGCTGCGTGCCGGCCGACAGCGCGACGACGCGACCCTCGGCGTAGTGCTCGGTGAGCAGCCGGGCGGCGACGGAGCGGCCACCGTTGCGGACGCAGGCGAAGATCACCTGCGGAACACGCTCATTGGTCTCTGCGGTCATGGGCGGACTCCTTCTGCGGTGTCGGGGAAGTAGCGGCGGGCCCACAGGCTCACGTAGACGAGTCCGACGAGAATGGGCACCTCGATGAGCGGGCCGACGACACCCGCGAGGGCCTGTCCGCTGGTCACGCCGAAGACGGCGATGGCGACGGCGATGGCGAGCTCGAAGTTGTTGCCCGCCGCGGTGAACGCGACGGTCGTGGCACGGGCGTAGCCCAGCCCGACCTTCCGGGCGAGCAGCAGGGAGCCTGCCCACATCACGGCGAAGTAGACGACCAGCGGCACGGCGATGCGCGCCACGTCCCACGGCTCGTTGGTGATCGTCTCGCCCTGCAACGCGAAGAGCAGGACGATCGTGAAGAGCAGCCCGTACAGGGCCCAGGGTCCCAGCCGCGGCAGGAAGCGGTCCTCGTACCAGTCGCGGCCGCGGCGGGCCTCGCCGATGCGGCGGGTCAGGTAGCCGGCGGCCAGCGGGATGCCCAGGAAGATGATGACGCTCTGGGCGATCTCCCAGGGGGACACGTCGAGCCCCGTCGTGGACAGGCCGAGCCAGCCGGGCAGGACGTCGAGGTAGAACCAGCCGAGGACCGCGAAGGCGCCGACCTGGAAGACGGAGTTGACCGCGACCAGCACGGCGGCCGCCTCGCGATCGCCGCAGGCGAGGTCGTTCCAGATGATGACCATCGCGATGCAGCGGGCGAGGCCGACGATGATGAGACCGGTGCGGTACTCCGGCAGGTCGGGCAGGAAGATCCAGGCCAGCGCGAACATCAGGGCCGGGCCGATGAGCCAGTTGAGCACCAGCGAGAGCACCATCATCCGGCGGTCGCGGGCGACGTGCCCGACCTCGTCGTACCGGACCTTCGCCAGCACGGGGTACATCATCACGAGCAGGCCGAGCGCGATCGGCACGGAGACCGAGCCGATCGTGATCGCGTCGAGCGCCTCCGCGATGCCCGGGACCCACCGGCCGGCCAGCAGGCCCACGAGCATCGCGACGCCGATCCAGACGGGCAGGAACCGGTCGAGGGTGGACAGTCGCTGGGCGACGTGACCGTCCGCGGTCGCCGTCACGCGGTCGGCTTCGTGGCGCGGACGATGGCACCGTGCATGCCGGGCGCGGCCTCGTGCGTGAACTCGACCTCGGCGTCGACGAACCCCGCCCCGGCGAGGCCCTCGAGGTACTCCGTGCGCGAGAGGGCACCGGCGATGCAGCCGACGTACGAACCGCGGTCCGCGCGGTCGTCGGCCGTCAGGTGGTCCTCGGCGACGACGTCGGAGATCCCGATGCGGCCGCCGGGGGAGAGGACGCGGAACATCTCGGCCAGCACCTTGGGCTTGTCGACCGAGAGATTGATGACGCAGTTGGAGATCACGACGTCGACGGAGGCGTCGGGCAGCGGGACGTCCTCGATCGTGCCCTTGAGGAACTCCACGTTGGTGGCACCGGCCTTGGCGGCGTTGGCGCGCGCCAGCTCGAGCATCTCGTCGGTCATGTCGACCCCGTAGGCGAAGCCGGTCTCGCCGACGCGTCGCGCGGACAGCAGCACGTCGATGCCGCCGCCGGAGCCGAGGTCGAGGACCTTCTCGCCGGCACGCAGGTCGGCCACTGCGGTCGGGTTGCCGCAGCCGAGGCTGGCGGCGATCGCCTCGGCAGGCAGCGATGCCTGGTCGTCGCTGTCGTACAGCGCCGCGCCGAAGGACTCGTCCACGGTCGCGCCACCGCCGCAGCAGTCCGACGACCCGCACCCCTGGTCCACGACCTGGAGCTCATCGTTCAGCTCGACGTTGGTGGTGCCTCGGGTCACCGCGTTGGCAGCCTGGGCGTAGCGATGGCGGACCTCCTCGATGAGCTGGTCGTTCGTGTCCGACGTCTCGGTGGTGGTCATGGCGTGCTCCTCGGATTGATCGACGGATCTCAATGCATCGAGAGTCATCTATCTATCGACGATTGTCAATACGTCTGGCAGACTGATCGCATGTCCACGCGCACCTCTCTCCCGGTGATCGACACGACCGAGTGCTGCTCGACCGTCACCGGCGGTGAGCTCGCGGCCGACGAGGCCGAGCGGCTGGCACGGATGTTCAAGGCGCTGGGTGACCCGACCCGGGTCCGCCTGCTGTCGATGATCGCAGCCCAGCCCGAGCGCGAGGCCTGCATCTGCGACCTCACCGAGCCGGTCGGGCTCTCGCAACCGACCGTCTCGCACCACATGAAGCAGCTGGTCGACGCCGGGCTCGTCGTCCGCGAGCAGCGCGGCCGCTGGGCTTTCTACCGCGTCGTCGAGGACACGCTCGCAGCACTCAGCGACGCGCTGAGGCCCTGACCCGGCGTCGATCCTGCAGATCCGGGTACGTCCTCCGTGACCGCGCGTCGAGCCGCGGACGACGGGAGGAACACGCATGGACCAGAAGACGATCGTCATCACGGGTGCCAGTGACGGCATCGGTGCGGCGGCCGCGCGAGAGCTCAGTGCCCGAGGCGCCCGCGTCGTGGTCGTGGGCCGGAACGCGCAGAAGACGCGCGCCGTCGCCCAGGAGCTGGGAGCGCCGTTCCACCTCGCCGACTACGCCGAGCTGTCTCAGGTGCGCCGCCTCGCGCAGGAGCTGGACGAGGCCTACCCGCGCATCGACGTGCTGGCGAACAACGCCGGCGCCCTGATGGACAGCCGGAACCTGACCGTCGACGGGTTCGAGAAGACCTTCCAGGTCAATCACCTGGCCGGATTCCTGCTCACACAGCTGCTCCTGCCGAAGCTGATCGAGAGCCGGGCGACCGTGATCCAGACCGCCTCGGTCGCCGCGAGGCTGTTCAGCAGGTTCGACATCGACGACCTGCAGAACACGAAGCACGACGGAGGACAGGTCGCGTACGGCAACGCCAAGCTGGAGAACATCCTGTTCACCCGTGAGCTGGACCGCCGCTTCGCCGGCGAGGGGATCTCGGCAGCCGCGTTCCATCCGGGCCTGGTCGGCTCCAACTTCGCGCACGGGACGAAGGACCCGCTGAACTTCCTGTACCACACGCCGGTGGTGAGCAACCTCCTCACGCTGTCGCCCGAGCGGGGTGCGAAGCAGCTCGTCTGGCTGGCGACGTCGACGCCCGGCACGGACTGGCAGCGCGGCCAGTACTACGAGCGGAAGAAGCCCGCGAAGTCCGCCCGGGAGGCTCACGACGGCGAGCTGGGACGGCGCCTGTGGGAGGAGTCCGAGCGGATGGTCACGCGGGTCTGAGCCGCATGGGCACGGCAGAACTCCCGGATCGCCGCGTTCACCTGCTCGGGTCGCTCCAGGTGACTCATGTGCCCGGCATCGTCGATCACGACGAGCGACGAGTCCGCGATCGCCTCGTGGAACTGACGCGCGACGAACAGCGGTGAGCGTGCGTCCTCGCGGCCCCAGACCAGCAGGGTCGGGACGGTGATCCGGGGCAGCACGTTGCTGAGGTCGGCCTCGGCCATGATTCCCAGCTCGATGCCGAGCGTGGAAGGCCGGACGCTGCTCGCGATCTCCGCGAGCAGGGAGACGAATCGCGCGGGCGGACCGTGGGCGAAGAGGCCCGGGAGGGTGGGGTCGAACGGCTCCCCGTCCGCGAGCATCCTTCGCGTGCCGGCCACCCGCGCGTCCACCTCCTCGACGGGCAACGATCCCCTCCAGCCGGCGTAGCTGTCGATGAAGATCAAGGTGGCGACGAGCGACGGATGCCGGCGGTAGAGCTCGAGCATGACGGTGCCACCCCACGACAGCCCAGCGAGATGGACCGGGCCGAGGTCGAGGGCTCCGATCACCGCGGCGAGGCCGTCGGCGAAGTCCGCCAAGTCGACGTGGCCGGGTAGGTCCGAGGACTGTCCGGCTCCAGGCTCGTCCCAAGCGATCACGGTGAACTCGTCGGACAGACCGGCAAACTGCGGCGCCCAGACCCGGCCGTCCTCCGCCGCCCCGTGGACGAAGAGCAGGGCAGGCCCCTCGCCGACACGGTGGTAGGCGATGGTGAGACCAGCGGTCTCGACGAACTCCACCTCTCCACGGTAGCCCCGCAGGTCAGTCAGAAGCGCAGCCATTCGAGCACGGCCCGGACCCGGCGGTGGTCGTCGGTGTCGACGGGCAGGTCGAGCTTCGTGAAGATGCTGTTGATGTGCTTCGCGACGGCCTTCTCGGTGACTACCAGCGCCCGCGCGATGCCGGCGTTGGCCCGGCCTTCGGCCATCAGGGCCAGCACCTGGCGCTCGCGCTCGGTGAGTCGGTCGACGGGGGTGTCGCGCCGGCGATCGAGGACGGCCGCGACCACGGACGGGTCGAGGACGGTGCCGCCGTCGACGACACGGTGCAGTGCGTCGACGAACTCGGCGACGTCCGAGACGCGGTCCTTGAGCAGGTAGCCCACGGCGCCCTCGCCGCTCGCGAGGAGCTCGCGGGCGTACAGCTGCTCGACGTACTGCGACAGCACCAGGACGGGGAAGCCGGGGCGCCGCTCGCGCGCGGCGATCGCGGCGCGAAGTCCCTCGTCGGTGAACGTGGGCGGCATCCGGACGTCGACGACGGCAGCCTGCGCCGAGGGGTCGTCGAGGGCCCGCTCCAGCGCACTGAAGCTGTCGACCGCGGCGATCACCTCGAAGCCCTTGATCTCGAGCAGCTGGGTGAGACCAGCCCTCAGGAGAGCGTGATCCTCGGCGAGGACGATGCGCACGGGACCTCCCAACTCACGACTGTGGGCCCGCCGACCGGGCTCGAGATCGACACGATGCCGTCGAAGGCGGCGAGCCGGGCGACGACGCCACGCAGCCCGGTGCCCTCGTCGGGGTGAGCGCCTCCGCGTCCGTCGTCGCCGACGAGACCGCGCAGGAGAACGCCGTCGTGACGCAGGCTGATCCACGACCGCGGGGCCGCGGCGTGCTTGGCGGTGTTGGCCAGGCACTCGGCCACCGCGAAGTAGACCGCCGACTCGATCGGTGCCGGCAGCCGGTCCGGCAGGTCGAGGTCGAGGTCGACCGGGACGGCCATGTCGAGCGCGAGGGCCGAGACGGCTCCGGCGAGGCCTCGGTCGGCGAGCACGGGCGGGTGGATGCCCCGCACGATGTCGCGCAGTTCCCCGATCGCGGTGGACGATGCGCTGCGTGCCTCGCCGACGAGTCGGCGGGCGACCTCGGGATCGGTGTCGAAGAGGTCGTCGGCCAGGCCGAGGCTGAGCGAGACGGAGGCCAGGCGCGCCTGCGGCCCGTCGTGCAGGTCCCGCTCGATCCGGCGCAGCTCGTTGGCGGAGTGGTCGACGACCATGGCGCGTGACCTCGCGAGGGCCTGCACCCGCTGCTCGAGCCGCTCGGTGCGGCCGATGGTGAGGATCGCCCGGTCCACGGTCGCGCGCCCTCGCATGAGGGGGACGACGCCGAACCACCACACGGGCAGGGTCACCACCCCGAGGAGGAGCAACACCGCCAGCAGCGAGGCCACGAAGCCCAGCGTCGCGCCCCAGAGCAGCCAGAGCAGGTCGCGCCACGTCATGGAGTCGCCCAGGGCGATGCGCAGGTCGGCGAAGGGGGCGCCGGTGGACGGGAGGTAGGGCGCGGGCACGTGAGTCCCGAGGATGCGCCCGGCCAGGTTCCGGTGCACGCCGGTCAGGGTCCGGACCACGGGCAGGAGGCCGACCAACAGCAGGATGCCGACCCACACGACCGTCAGGATCGATCCGACCAGGACCAGCACGAGGACGAGCAGGACGGGGACGAACAGCAACCCGTGCAGGGCCGCGTACCCGGTGACGGCCCAGCGACCGGCAGGTCCCTCGCCGTCGTGGATGGGGTCACCCTCGAGCCGGCTCACGGCGTCAGTCTGCCCGAACCCGCGGGTCCGGCGCAGTGGTGCAGGCACCACCACCGGACGGGACGCTCCACCCCTGACGGTGAGGGCGCGCGTCGCGAGGCTGGATCCATCACCGTCCCGCCCCACAGGAGTCGTCATGTCCACAGGCCTGAGTGCCCTGCCCGCCCGTGCCGCGCGCTGGAGCGCCACCCATCCCTGGCGCGCCATCGGCGCCTGGCTGACGTTCGTCGCGATCGCCGTCGGCCTCGCCGCCACCATCCCCACGAACGAGACCGAGGACGCGGACTATCGCGTGGGCGAGTCCGGCCGGGCGGACCAGTGGGTCGAGGCCTCCGGGCTGGCGCCGTCCCCGTACGAGAGCGTCCTGATCCGCAGCCGAGCGGGCCAGCTCGACCAAGGTGAGGCGCAGGCCGCCGCGCGAGACGTGACCGACCGGATGCGGGCCGCTCCCGGCGTCGCGGCGGTCGAGGGACCCGTGCCGAGTGCGGATGGAGAAGCCCTGCTGGTGTCGGTCGAGCTCACGTCCGAGGAGGTCGACATCGGTCCGCTCCTGGACGAGACAGCCGCGGTCCAGGCATCGCACCCGGACCTCGTCGTCGCTCAGGCGGGTGACGTGACGATCGGGGACGCCATCGACGAGCGCGTGGGGGAGGACCTGCACTCCGCGGAGTTCATCAGCCTCCCGATCACGCTGGTCCTCATGCTGATCGCCTTCGGGGCGGTCATCGCCGCGGGGCTGCCGGTCCTGCTGGCGGCCACGAGCGTCGCCGCGACGGTCGGCATCAGCGCCGCCGTCTCCTGGCTGGTCCCGGCCGAGCCGACGGTGCTCAGCATGATCGTGCTGATCGGCATGGCCGTGGGAGTCGACTACTCGCTCTTCTACCTTAAACGCGAGCGCCGGGAGCGGGCCGAGGGCCGGACGACACTCGACGCGGTGGCGATCGCGGCCGAGACCTCGGGCCACGCGATCCTCGTGTCCGGCGCGGCCGTCATCACCGCGCTGGCCGGCCTGTTCGTCCTCACCGACGTCACCTTCAACTCACTCGCCGCGGGCTCGATCATCGTGGTGGCGGTCGCGGTGCTGGGCTCGATCACGGTGCTTCCCGCCCTGCTGGTCAAGCTCGGTCGCTGGGTGGACCGGCCCCGCATCCCGCTGTTGTGGCGGCTCAACCGTCGAGTGGGCACCGGCACGATCAGTGGGCGCCTCATCGGCCCGGTGGTCCGGCATCCCGTCGCCGCGCTCGCGGTGTCCTCGATCGGCATCATCGCCCTCGCGGTGCCGGCCGTCACGATGAAGACGCACCAGGCCAGCATCGAGACGCTGCCCGCCGACATCCCCGCCGTGCAGACGTTGCGCGACATCACCCGCGCCTTCCCGGCGGAGGGGACCTCCGCCCAGGTCGTCGTGACCGGTGCGGAGCCCGCCGCGGCACGTGCGGCCCTCGAGAGGCTCGCCTCGGACGCTGAGCGCACCGACGACTTCGTCGCGGACGGAGCCGAGGTGCGCACCTCGCAGGACGGCGACACGTCGGTCATCGACCTGGCCCTGCCGTACGAGGAGGCCGACGACCGCGCGACCCAGGCGATCGAGCGGCTGCGCGGGAGCCTCGCTCCGGCAGCTCTCGGCGACCTCGGCGACGACAGCGCGTGGGCGGTCGGCGGCGGCGCGGCCGCCTCGCTCGACTACGGCAACAAGCAGGACCAGCGGCTGCCCATCCTGCTCGGGTTCGTCCTGCTGTCGACGATGGTGATGATGGTGCTCGCCTTCCGCAGCGTCCTGCTCGGGCTGGTCTCGACGGTGCTCAACCTGGCGTCCGTCGCTGTGGCCTTCGGACTGCTGGCCGTCGTCTTCCAGCACGGAGTCGGCGAGGGGCTGCTCGACTTCACCAGCCCGGGGTTCGTGATCGACTGGATCCCGATCTTCGTCTTCGTCGTCCTGGTCGGGCTCTCCATGGACTACCACGTGTTCGTCCTGAGCCGGATCCGCGAGCTCGTCGACGCGGGCCTGCCGGCTCGCGAGGCCGTGCACCGCGGGATCGCGGACACCGCCGGCGTCATCACCAGTGCCGCTGCCGTCATGGTCTCCGTCTTCGCGATCTTCGCCACGCTCTCGATGATGGAGATGAAGATGCTGGGGGTGGGGCTCTCGGCCGCCATCCTGATCGACGCCACGGTGATCCGGCTCGTCGTGCTCCCCGCCGTGCTGGTGCTGCTGGGGGACCGGGTGTGGGTGCGGCGCCCCGAGCCTCGCGTCACCGACGCGGTACCGGAGCCGATCGCCGTCACCTGACGGTCGCGACGTCCTCGATGAGGTCCTGCGCGGGGTCCCACCAGCGGAGGCGGTCGCAGCCCAGCTCCTGCGGAGTCTCGGTGGCGTGCAGGACCTCGAGGGCCTGCGGGAGCAGGCGTCGCGGGACGCGTCGCGCCACGGTGACGTGCGGGGTCCAGACCGGGTGGCGCAGGGCCGGGACCATCGCGCGGATCCGCTCGACGGCGGCCGCCAGCATCCGGTCTGGCTCGACCAGGTGGGCGATGGTCACGCGGGGACCCTGGCCGAACAGGACCAGCCCCCGCACCTCGATCCGGGCGGGCAGCAGGGGCGCGATCGCCACGCGGGCCGCCGACACGACCTCGGGGGCGACCTCGACGGCCGCCACCAGCGTCACGTGCGGTGCATTGGTCATCGACCGGTGGTCGGCCTGCGACGGGAGACCGGCGGCCTTCAGCGCCTCCCACTGCGCCTCCACGGAGGATGCGGAGGCAGGGTCGAAGCTGAGTTCCAAGGCCTGGTCGGGCATGGGTGGAGGATAGTCAGGGACGCCGACAGCGCGCGACGGAGCAGCAGTCAGCACGACGAGAGGACGATTGATGACCCGCAAGGCGATCATCTTCCACGGCACCGGGGCGAACCCGGACGTCGTGTGGCTGCCGTGGTTGCGCAAGCGGCTGGTGGAGCGCGGGTACGCCGTCGAGGCACCGCACCACCGGGACCTGAATGTCGAGCCCATCGCCAGTTTCCTGCCGAAGGTGCTGGCCCAGCACACCTTCGACGCGGACACCGTGCTGGTCGGCCACTCGGGCGGGGCCGCGCTCCTGCTGTCGATCCTCGAGCACATCGACACGCGGGTGGACCAGGCACTCCTCGTCGCCGGCTACTGCACGGCGCCGAACGCCGGGTACGAGCCCGTGCTGCAGGACTCCTACGACTGGGCGGCCATCCGGGAGCACGTCCGCGACCTGTACTTCATCAACTCCCGCGAGGACCCGTACGGCTGCGACGCACGGCAGGGCCGGGCGATGCACGAACGACTCGGTGGCACCCTGATCGTCCGCGACGACGGCCACTTCGGCGACATCGACCAGCCGTACGACTCGTTCGATCTGCTCGACCGGCTGATCGACTGAGGCCCCTCGGCGGTCCGTAGGCTGCGGGCATGATCCTCGAGCACGCGCTCCTTCCCGTGAAGCCCGGAACCGAGGCGCGGTTCGTCGAGGCGTTCGACGAGGCGAAGCAGATCATCTCCGCCATGCCCGGATTCCTCGGCCTGACGCTGTCCCGGTGCATCGAGCGGCCCGGCACCTACCTGCTGCTCGTGCAGTGGGAGACCTTGGAGGACCACTCCGAGGGCTTCCGGGGCTCAGAGCAGTACCAGCAGTGGCGACGGCTCCTGCACCACTTCTACGAGCCGTTCCCCACGGTCGAGCACTTCGAGCCGGTGCTCAGCGTCTGAGCCGAAACGCGCTCAGGTGAACAGCGCACGGTAGTGGTCGCTCTGCGACGGGTGGTAGTCGTCGAAGTCGATCGCGGCGACGTCTGCCCCGGTCTCCGCGGCGACGAGCCGGTCGAGGTAGTAGTCCCAGCCCGGACCGACACCGGCGGCGACCTCGGGGTCCGTCATGACCTGACTGAACGTCAACGTGGTGGTGCCCGCGTCCTCGCTCAGCTCCAGCAGCACGTCGAAGGGCGCCTCGTCGGCTGCGGCGGGGGAGGAGACCGCGAGGACGCGCGGAGGCTCGCACCGGTGGATGGTGAACGCCTCGTCCTGGACGTCATCGCCCTCGGCGTTCATGCGGAACACGACCGTGCCCGTGGACGGGTCCCCGGTCCACGTGCCGATCCAGCGCTCGAGCCGGCCGCTCTCGGTGACCGCCGCCCAGACGTCCTCGATCGGGGCACGGAAGGTGCGGGTGAACACGACGCTGTCGCGTCCCTGGCGGGTCTCTCGGATCCCGGTGGGGTTCGCAGTCATGGGGCAACTCTCGCCCATGAGTGCCCTCGGGATCTAGGCTGTCGCGAATGGAAAATCCACTGGACGACGGGCCATTCTACCACGGCACCAAGGCCGACCTGCGGGTCGGCGACCTGCTCACGGCGGGCTTCCGGTCGAACTATCGACCCGAGATCGTCATGAACCACGTGTACTTCACGGCGACGATCAACGGAGCGGGCCTCGCGGCCGAGCTGGCGCCCGGCGATGCCGACCCGCGCGTCTACCTCGTCGAGCCGACCGGCAGCTTCGAGGACGATCCGAACGTGACGGACAAGAAGTTCCCGGGCAACCCGACGCGCTCCTACCGCAGCACCGAGCCGATCCGGGTCGTCGGCGAGGTGGATGACTGGCCTCGACTGAGCCCGGAGGGGCTGCAGGACTGGCGCGACCGGCTGGCGGAGCTCCACGCGGACGGACGCGCCGAGATCATCAACTGACGACGGCTGCGCGCAGCGCCTCGAGAGTGCGCTCGACGTCGGTCTCGGTGGTCGACCAGTTGCTGACCGAGATGCGCAGGACGGCCCGGTCGTGCCACACCGAGCCGGTGGTCCAGGCGGTGCCGTCCTGCAGCATCCTGCGGACGACGTCGCGCGTGCGGTCGTCGTCGCCGAACGAGGCGCAGACCTGGGTGAAGACCACGTCGTTGAGCACCTCGGCGCCGTCGATGCCGTCGATGCCGTCGGCGAACGCTCGCGCGTGGCGGGCCAGCCGCTCCGCCAGCTCGGCGACCCCGGTGCGGCCCAGCGACCGCAGCACGGCCCAGACCGCGACGGCGCGGGCGCGGCGGGACAGCTCGGGGACCTTCTCGAAGGGGTCGCCGGCCGCGTCCTGGATGAGGTAGGCGCCCTGCATCGACATCGCCGCCCGCAGGGCTGCCGGGTCACGCACGATCGCCAGCCCGCAGTCGTAGGGCACGTTGAGCGTCTTGTGGGCGTCCGTCGCCCACGAGTCGGCCGACTCGTAGCCGTCGACGAGGTGCCGGAAGGCGGGGGAGGCACCCGCGAACAGCCCGAACGCGCCGTCGATGTGCACCCAGGCGCCGTGGTCGTGGGCGGCGGCGATCGCCTCGGCGAACGGGTCGAACGCACCCGAGTGGATGTTGCCGGCCTGGAGCACCACGATCGCCGGCCGGTCGTCCCCCGACTCGAGAGCTTCTCGCAGTGCCGCGGGGTCGATCCGTCCCTGAGTGTCCACCGGGACGAGCTCGGGCGCGCCCAGTCCGAGGTAGCGCAGGGCCAGGTCGACCGAGCCGTGGGTCTCGGCCCCGGCCAGCACGCGGATCCCCGGCGAGCCGGCCAGTCCGCGGGTGGCGACATCCCAGCCGACCCGGGTGAGCACGGCGTCGCGGCCGGCGGCCAGGCAGGTGAAGTTGGCCGTGGTGCCGCCGGTCACGAACCCGACTGCGCCGTCCGCGGGCAGGCCGAGTAGCTCCAGGACCCATCCCTCGGCGATGTCGTCGAGCGCGGTGGTCGCGGGAGTCACCGTGCGCATCCCGGCGTTCTGGTCCCACGCCGATGTCAGCCAGTCCGCCGCCAACGCGGCGGGGTGGGTGCCTCCGATCACGAACCCGAAGAACCGACCCGACGGCATCGCCGTCAGTCCCGGCTCCGCGGCCTCGGCCAGCAGGTCGATGACCTCGACCGGATCGGTCGGGCCGTCGGGGAGCTCGGTGCCGAGGGCTTCGGCGACCTGGGCCACCGGGGCCTTCGGAGGGACGGCGCGGTCGGGCAGGGAGGCGAGCCAGCGCAGGGCGTGTTCGTGAGCGCGGGCGAGTGCTTCCGATGCCTCGGGTGAGCGGTCCATGTCGTCAGCCAGCTTCCCTGTCACACGCCACGGGATCGGCGGCGCTCGACATCGTCAGGATGACTCACGGCCGGGGGCGAGTCCATAGCCCCGGCGTTGACAGGCAAGTGATCACTTGCCTAACATGACGGTGTGGGTGACGTCTTCAAGGCCATCGGGGACGCCACCCGGCGTGCGCTCCTCGACGAGCTCATCCAGCGGGACGAGCAGACCCTGTTCGAGTTGTGCTCGCGACTGGCGATGAACCACGACCTCACACCGAGCCGGCAGGCGGTCTCGCAGCACCTCGACGTCCTGGAGTCGGCGGACCTGGTGCGGACCCAACGGCGAGGCCGCTACAAGCTCCACACGATCAACACGGCTCCGCTCGCCCAGATCATCGAGCGGTGGCCACCACGAGAGGAACGGCAATGAAACTGCAGACGGTCAGCATCTTCGTCGACGACCAGCAGAAGGCACGCGACTTCTACACGTCCACGCTCGGGTTCGAGGTGACCGCGGACGTGCCCCTCGGGGAGCACCGGTGGTTGACGGTCCGCCTCGGAGACAGCGCGGATGCCACGGAGGTGTCGCTCGAGCCCAAGGCGCATCCGGCCGCAGCGACCTTCACCGATGCCCTGCTCGAGGACGGGATCCCGTTCTGCGTGCTCGGCGTCGACGACGTGCAGCGCGAGCACGACCGACTCGTCGGCGCGGGCGTCACCTTCAGCCAGCCGCCGACCGACGTGGGCCCGGTGATCATCGCCGTGTTCGAGGACGGGTGCGGCAACCTCCTGCAGCTCGCGCAGTTCAAGGACTCCGCGCCCCTCTGAGTCACTCGCCGAAGCGTGCCTGTTCCATCCAGCCGGGAGCTCGACCGTGCTTGTCCGCGTAGGCCTGCACGATCTCCTCGGTCACGTCCTCGCCGGCTTGGAGCCGGACCAGGTGGGGCACGAGCCAGTGCAGGTCGCCGGCGTCGAACTCGAGGTCGAACATCGGGTTGAGGCCGGTCTGCTGTTCGTCGAGGACGCGCGACAACGCAACCTGTCCGCCCGCGTTCGCGGCGTGGGGTCCGACCGAGAACGACATGCGCGAGTTGGCGCCGTTCGGATGGACGGCCACCTCGACCGGGTGTGGATAGGGCCCGGGTTCCGTCCGCGCCACCACGATGAACTGGAGCTGCGCGTCACGGTTGGTTCGCTTGGTCATGTCTCGGTCAGAGTACGGGCGCTGTTGTCGATCGACGCCTGGGTGGGCCAACGTCGAGGATTCCAGTCACCAGGTGACTGGAATCCTCGACCTTTTTGGAATGCGTAGGAGCAACACGCCGGTCAGCGTCGCGTGCGGGGCGTGTTGATCCGGCGCGTCGCCGGCGCGCTGCGGGGATCGTCGGGCCAGGCGTGCTTGGGGTAGCGCCCGCGCAGGTCGGCGCGCACGCCCGGGTAGCCGTTGTCCCAGAAGGACTCGAGATCGGCCGTGACCGCTGCGGGGCGCCGAGCGGGAGAGAGCAGGTGCAGCAGGAGCGGGACCCTGCCACCGGCGAGGACCGGCACGTCGGACCACCCGAAGACCTCCTGCAGCCGGACGGCGAGCACCGGTTGCTCCTGCGAGTAGTCGATCCGCACGATCGAGCCGCTGGGGACCTCGACCCGCTCGGGAGCGAGCTCGTCGAGCCGGCCCGCCTCGGGCCACGGCAACAGTGCCCGCAGCGCGGCTCCGATGTCGATGCGCCGGAGGTGCTGGGCCGAGCGGACCCGCGCCAGCTGCGGTCCGAGCCACGACTGCAGGTTCTGCGTCAGTGCCGCGTCGCTCACGTCGGGCCAGGGGTCACCGAGCGCCCGGTGCAGGAAGTCGAGCCGAGCACGCAGTGCCGTGGCCGACTCCGACCAGGTGAACAGGCTGATCCCCTCGGTCTCCACGGCGTCGCGGATGGCCGCGGTGACGGCCTCCGCCGGCGGGTCGCTGAGCGGGACGGAGCTGAGCTCGATCGCGCCCAGCAGGGTGCGCCGGCGAGCCAGCACGCGCCCTGCCGTCCAGCTGACCTCGTCCACCTCGGTCCACAGTGAGCCCGCGGCCTCCAGGGCGAGGTCCTCGGTGAGCGGGGCCGCCGCCCGGATGCGGGCTTCGCGTGCCCCGGACCGCCGATCCGCATCGCCGATGGCGAGCCACTCGAGGCCGGTCAAGGGGCCCGGGTCGCGGGGATCGAGAGCCGCGCCCGTCCCCGACGTCATCAGGTAGCTCGAGGAACCGGAGCGCTTGCGCGCGATCCGGTCGGGGTGTGCCAACGCCACGACCAGCCCGACCGCCACGTCGTCGGTCAACGTTCGAGCGTCATGCGTGCGCTGCGGCTCGGACTGCTCCTTCACGATGGACTCCAGCCGCTTGACCTGGGTGCGCCACGAGCCGGCCCGCTGGCCACCGCGCAGGGAACGGAGCGCAGCCACCAGGTCTCCGCCGGGAGCGCGGATGTCCTCGCTGAGCATCGCGACCACCTCGGCGGCGCGCTTGGTCCCGACCAGGCCGGCGCCGTCGATCAGGGCTCGCGCCAGTCTCGGGTCGACCGGCACGCCCGCGAAAACACGGCCCCGTGGGGTTGCCGTGCCGTCCTCGGTGATCGCCTCCAGCTCCAGGAGCACCTGCCTGGCGGCGGACATGGCGTGCGCCGGGGGCTGGTCGAGCAGCGCCAGGTCGCGGACGTCTTGGCTGCCCCAGCAGGCGACCTCGAGGGTGAAGGCCGTCAGGTCGGCGGTGGCGATCTCGGGCTCGGGGTGGGCGTCGAGGTGGGCGTGCTCCGCCTCGGACCAGCAACGCAGCACGGCGCCCGGTCCCAGACGGCCGGCCCGGCCTGCTCGCTGCTCGGCGGCGGCTCGGCTCACGGCGACGGTGACGAGGGAAGCCAGCCCGCGGCGGTGATCGGTGCGGGGCTCGCGCGAGAACCCGGCGTCCACGACGACGCGCACGCCCGGCACCGTCAGCGACGACTCGGCGACCGCGGTGGAGACGATCACGCGGCGACGAGGGCCCTCGCTGAGCGCACGGTCCTGTTCGGTGCCGGGCAGGCGTCCGTGCAGCGCGTGCACGTCCGCGTCCACGCCGGTCAGGCGCCGGATGGTCGCGTCGACCTCCGCGATACCGGGCACGAAGACCAGGACGTCGCCCTCGTGCTCGGCGAGCGCGCGATGGACGGTCGCGGCGACGTGGTCGTGGAACGCCGGGGTGATCCCGCGGTCGTCGGTGCGGCGCGCTCCCGGTGGCAGCGGACACCAGACGGCTTGGACGGGGTGCAGCGCTCCGGGCACGCTGATCACCGGGGCCGCCTCGTCGCCACCGATGAGCGCGGCCGTTCGCTCGGCCTCGATCGTGGCCGACATCGCCACCAGGGACAGGTCCTCGCGCAGGTTGGCTCGGATGTCGATGAGCAGGGCGAGCGTCAGGTCGGCGTCGAGGTGGCGCTCGTGCACCTCGTCGAGCACGACCGCGCCGACGCCCGCCAGTTCGGGGTCGTGCTGGATCCGTCGGAGCAGCAGTCCGGTCGTGACGACCTCGATCCGCGTGCGGCGACTGGTGCGGCGGTCTCCGCGGACGGAGTAGCCGACCGTCTCGCCGACCTGCTCACCCAGCAGGTGCGCCAGTCGACGAGCTGCCGCGCGAGCCGCGATGCGACTGGGTTGAGTGACGACGACCCGCCCGGGGACGAGGTTGGCGACCGCGGGTGGGACCAAGGTCGTCTTGCCGGTGCCCGGCGGTGCGTGGACCACCGCGACGCCGCGGGTGCGAAGCGCCTCGTCGAGAGCCGCCAGGCCCGCGGTGACCGGGAGGTCGGGCGGTGCGGCGAGCAGCCTGCGCAGCGGGTCGGACACCCCTGCAGTCTGCCGGACGAGGTCGCCTCACCGGCCGCGACGCTGCCGAGCCGGCCGCACGACTATCCGAGCGTCATGCGTCGGACGTGAGGCCCGTCGAACTCGTAGACGTGGCTGACTTCGGAGCGCTCCAGGACGGTCCCGGCCGGGTCGCGAACGACGAGGCGGACGCGTGCCTCGACTGTTCCGTCGGGGCGATCCACGATGCTCCGGACGATCATCGCCGGGCGGATCTCGCGCCACTGGCGCTCCCAGTACTCGCGGACCTCGTCTCGCCCGAGCAACCGGCCGCCCTCCCAGCCGTTGGGCCAGTCGACGTCGGGTGCCATGGCCGCGAGGACAGCGTCGAGGTCTCGGTCATTGAACGACTGGTACAGGCCTCGCAGGCTGTCGGCCCGGTCACTGCTCATGCGCTGAGTATGGCGAACGCATCGTTGTGGCGGCGAGGGGTACAAAGACCTCGTGACTGACAC
The DNA here is from genome assembly GCF_032084975.1 of Aeromicrobium sp. Classification (GTDB taxonomy): domain Bacteria; phylum Actinomycetota; class Actinomycetes; order Propionibacteriales; family Nocardioidaceae; genus Aeromicrobium. Next base: position 16,115 of record NZ_DAMDLR010000020.1, on the reverse strand, counting down.
CGAACACAGCTTCCTCGCGACGATCGGCGCTTCTTCGCCCGAGGCAACCGACGGACGAGCGACGCTCACGTTGGATGCCGACGAGCGGCACCTCAACGAGGCCGGCACCATCCACGGCGGACTGCTGGCCACCCTGGTCGACACGACGATGGGCGCAGCCATCCTCAGCGTCGTGGAGGACGAGACGCCTGCCACCAGTCAGCTCACGGTCACCTACCTCCGCCCCGGCAAGCCTGGCCCGCTCACGGTCACTGCCACGGTGCGCAAGCGCGGCGACAACCTCACCGTCTGCGAGTCCGAGGTGGAGCAGGACGGGAAGTCGCTGGTGCACGCGCTGGCCACCTCCGCGCTGACGTGACCTGACACTGACGACCGGGAATGAACCGTGCCGTCACGGGTACCGGAGCACCATGAGCCTCTCCATCGGATGCACACTCATGTGTGAGCAGTCCCCGCCGTCGAGCCTGGTGAAGTACGCCCAGGCCGCCGAGCAGGCGGGCTTCCCCTTCGCCGTCATGAGCGACCACTTCAACCCGTGGCTGGACGAGCAGGGGCACAGCCCGAACGCGTGGGTGACGTTGGGCGCGGTCGCCAACGCGACGCAGACGCTGGAGCTGATGACGTACGTGACGTGCCCGATCGGGCGCTATCACCCGACGGTGGTGGCGCAGCAGGCCGCGACCCTCGGTGTGCTGAGCGAGGGGCGCTTCTCGCTCGGCCTGGGCGCGGGGGAGAACCTCAACGAGCACGTGATCGGTGAGGGCTGGGACCCCGTCAACGTCCGTCACGAGCGGTTCACCGAGGCGCTGCAGATCATCAGCGAGCTCCTCGACGGCGGGTACGTCAACTTCGTCGGCGATCACTACCGGGTCGACTCCGCGAAGCTCTGGGACCTGCCGGAGCAGCGGGTGCCGATCGGTGTCGCGGTCAGTGGTCCGCAGTCGATCGAGGTCGCTGCCCCGTGGGCCGACTTCATGATTGCGGTTGAGCCGAACGGTGACGCCGTCAAGTCCTTCGACGAGGCTGTCCAGACGAACACGCCGGCACGCAAGGTCGGTCAGCTGCCGATCTCGTGGGACGCCGACCGGGACAAGTCCGTCGCCCGCGCTCACGAGCAGTTCCGCTGGTTCGCCGGTGGATGGAAGGTCAACGCCGAGCTTCCCGGCCCGTCGGCGTTCGACGCGGCCACCCAGTTCGTCCGCCCCGAGGACGTTGCCGATCAGATCGCCTGTGGCAACGACATCGACGCGCTGGTCGAGGCAGTGCGCCCGTTCGCCGATGCCGGCTTCACCGACCTCGCGCTGCTGCAGATCGGCGACGACGGACAGGACCAGTTCTTCGAGGCGGCACCCGAGATCCTGGCGGCGCTGCAGGGGGAGTTCGGCGCCTGATCGAGGGGGCCGTGCGAACTGAGGCGTCTGGATTGTCTGGTGGCCGCGATCAGTGATCGAGGTCCAGCGCCGCCGCCAAGCCTTCGGGGTCGGAGACGGAGAGCGTCGCGCCGGGATGTCGGATGCTGCCCGTGGTGTCGATCGCGATCACCGGTCGAGCGAACTCCAGGCACAGTGCCCTGTCGCCGTTGCTGGTCATCGACACGCCGCGGTCGCTCAACGACAGGTGGGGCGGACCGGCAGTCTTGACGAACTTGAAGTCGCCCGTGACGTGAGCGGCGATGACGTTGGTGCGCGGGGTCAGCAGCTTCCACGGTCCGTAGCGGACGTACAGCCAGCGGGGGCCGACCTCGACCGACGTCGTGGCGGCGCTGATGCCGAACGGGCGGGCAGCCTTGGCGTACGCGGGGGAGAAGGCGAAGTCGAACTCGCGGACGAGCCCGGTGGGCCGATCCGGCTCGACCATCGCCTCGTCGGCGTCCGGCGCGTCCGAAGCCATGGCGACGAGTCGACGGAGTGCTGCACCTGCCACGGGACGGTAAGCCTGAGCCGGGAGGGCGAGCGGACCGTTCAATTGCATGAGCGCACGGCTGCCGCCGTCCGCGGTCGGGAGCACGCAGTGGTGCATCCGGATGCGCCTCCGCCGGATGAGCAGTTCCCATGACCAGGTCCGGAGACCAGCGTCGACCTCGGTGACCTCATAGTCGACGGCGAGCGGTCCCGGCCCGTGCACGCGGCCGACGTCGCCCGGTTGCAGGCTGGTTCGGGTGGGCTCCACGTGTCGGATCTGTGGCGCCCAGGACGACCACTGCGAGGGATCTGCGAACAATCGCCAGACCGCGTCCGGATGCGCGGGCCCGCTGGCCTCAACCAACATGTCTCGAGCCTGACAGGCCTCGGCAGCACTCGCGAGGCGACGCTGGCGACCGCTCGCGGCGGAAATCACGATGCCAAAAGCGCGAACGGACGGACGGTGTCCCGCCAGCCTCCGTCTAGATGGCGGGCTGGCCGAGTTTCGCTTCGCTGACTTAAGTCGTCCGTCACACTGGCAGCGTGGACTTTGTCGTGCATGTCGGCGTGCTGTTCGTCCTCCTGCTGGGCTTCTCGGGGTTCGTCCGATGGCTCGACGCTCGGTACCCCATGGCCTCGAGGACGACCAGCGAAGTACGAACTGCCGCGTTGGCGATCGCCTTTGGTGTTGCCTATGCGGCGGTTCTCATCTGAGACTCGACCGTCACTCGCGGTGAAAGAACGCGTGAATCTGCGTTCGGCTCGCCGCATGCAGTACCTGTGAACCAGGGTTCCCACTTGGGATAATCGCGTGTGGCATCCATCCCCATCGATGCGCTGATTCTCACGCGCAAAGAAGCTCTCGAGTACTTTCCGCAGTGGTCTGCAGCAGACCGAGCGATCGCGCGAACCTGGATTGACGAGACAGGCGTAACCGAGTTCTACGTGCCCCCATCGGGCGGATACGTCGCAGGGCATGGCGGCCCCAATCGGAGTTCGTTTCGAGACATGCCAATCAACGGACTCCTCCTGCATGCCACATTCATATGGGCATGGCCGAACAATGCGGACGTGGCTGGGGACGTACGGATCGAACTGTCAAAGTCACGTGCTGTCGATGCGAGAGAGGGCAGCAGGACGCGGAGGTCAAGCCAAGCAGTCTTGGACATTTGCAAGCAGTGCAACCTTTCCGTTCCTGCGAGTCTCGACGAATGTGAGCATTGCGGCCACAACGTGGGGCTTGATCGTCGTGTGAACAACCTTCTCGAGGCACTGCTCGGCCAGGTTGGGAGCGAGGGTCGCTGAGAAGCCGCTCGGAAACGTCTGAGCGGTGAAATTGGGAAAGGCCTGCGCTGCAATTGGGACCCATGTGGCAGCAGCACGTCAATCGCGGCGGTAGGACGCAGCCATCGGCGGCGGATGCGGACGTATCGTCGGAAGGGCAACGACGGCCGCCGGCGGTCGTCGTTTCGAAAGCCCCTTCTCCTAACTTGAGAAATCGGAGACTGAGGAGCCAGCCTGATCTCTCACTCGACTTCGAACGGAGCTGTGCCTGCTCATCGGCAGTCCGGACGACCTCGACGCGGCGGAATGGCGCCACCATCAGGTCGTTGGTTCATTCGGGCGAATTACCAGCCCACCTGCGGGAAGGCACAACGAAGCCTGCGCCGGCCGGGTAGCCTCCGGTCATGAGCAACGCAGTGGGCGCGCAGGCAAAGCGGGAAGAGGAGATCGCCTTCCTCGCTATGGAGGAGGTCCTTGGGGTCGATATCCGGCTGGCGGATGCCGGCGGCGGCAACAAGATGCCGGATGGCATCTGGCTCTACCCCGATGGCCAGCGCCGTCGAGGGATCGTCGAAATCACCTCGCCCCCAGCGGAGGACCTGATGAAGGAGTGGGCGGCAGCGAAGCGCGAGGGGCGTACTCAAAGTGAAAGCGGATCCGTCCCGACACGTCTCGGCGAGCTCGCGCAAGTGTGTAACGAGATGCTTGAGACGAACTGGGCTAAGGGAAACGTGGACAAGCTCTTGGCGCAACCCGCAGATGAAAGACACCTGTTTCTTTTCGGACGGGGTCACGACGTGAATCACTACTTCTATCGACTCTCCGACACCTACGACGATGCGCCGGGGGAAAAGGTCGAGGACCTGGAACTACCTGAGGGCATCTCTGACGTGTGGTTCCGCGGCCGAGCTTGGCGAGATCCGGATGATCGTCAAGGATCGACGAAGGTCTGGCTCGCTCGATTTCAAGCTGGCGTCGGGTGGAACCGATACGTGGTGAACATCGAAGAGCGTCACCTTCCGTCGCCTAACGCCGGTATCGCGGCAGACTCGGTTCCTGATGGTTGGAGGGAACCGAAGGACCGATCGGGCATGCCGGCCGGCGACTGAGGCTTATCAAGTTCCCGTTCGGTGCGCTGGAGCCGGCCTAGGCGTTAGGCGCAGGGCCTTATTGCCATGAGTGGCGGGATGACGCACCTCTCGACTTCGCTCATGGGTCTGCGACAGAGGAGCGCTACTCACTAGCATCAGCACATGCCGGACGTGAAAGACCTACTTGCAGGTCGATCTGACCTGAGTACCTTCTTCGTGCACTTCACCCGAGGTCAAGCCGACGGGACTTCTGCTCGCGAGGTTCTGCTGAAGATACTGAATGGCCAAGTTCTCAAAGCAAGTCGGGTGCACGGGATCGGAAAGGCTCTCCTAGAGGAGAAAGCGGCGCCGCAGGAAGTGCTAGATCAGCTCTCTGTGGTGTGCATGTCCGAAGCCCCTATGGCCCACTGGTCAATGTTCTGCTCGGAGATCCCTGGCCGTTCATGGCGGTTCGCACCGTACGGATTGGTGTTCACCAAGGACTGGGCACGTGGATACGGATTCAACCCCGTCTGGTACCTGAACACAGTGCCCGGGCAATCGTGGCTTACGACGCCGCTAAACGAACTTGCGCAGATCGCCTCGAACGGAAAAGCCCGGGCTTGGGACGGCAACGGCGAGCTGAAGGATGTCCGATTCCGCGACTCTCAAATCGCGAAGATCCTCCCATTCATCGAAACGGCGGGCGTGGGCAAGGACTTCTCATGGGAACGTGAGTGGAGAAGAGTTGGGAGTGTGTCGTTCCTGCCTCAAGAGACCGTCGCGGTACTCGCGCCCGAGGAGGATCATCCTGCGTTCCAAGCAGAGTACGACCGACAGTGCGAATCGTCGGACTGGCCGACGACGACGCTCAACCTGGTTGATCCGACCTGGCCGCTCTCTCGTATCCAGGGCGCCGTGAGCCGTTGAGCGAAACGGCGTTCGGTTCCAGATGCCTAAGGATCGGCCGGAGCGCTGTAATCGACCGGCCCGGGGATGCGGAGGGGACGGGCTCTCGACGACTGCTGAGTAAGCACCCCGGGCTTGATGTGCTTGGGATGGAACTCAGCCACGTAACAACTCCATCTTGCACAATGCGCCCGACGCCGCCGTCGAAGGCTGCGGGAGGAGCCACCTCAAGACAGTGCTTCGCATCGGGTCGAAGGAGTCACGGCGCACGCGTACGTACAGAGCTCGGGTGGGGCGAGACCGTCGTTCAGCGGCTCGCCGCAGGCGTCGGCCAGCTCATCGGCGCTCATGGCCACTTCCCGAAATGAGAGCCGAGGAGCCAGTGAAAGATGGCACGGACCAGCGGCGAGTTTGGGATGACCTGCCGGAACTGGCACGGTCGCACTCAAGATGATGGCGGTAAATGCGCACTCGCACGACGCGCCAAAGCAAAACGTCATGTGATGTCGGTGTCGCCACCTAGGGTTCTACCGAGACAACCACCGCTGAGGAGCCGAACGTGTTGGGGAAGTTGCCGCCGCCGCAGGCGTTGGAGATTGTGCGTCCTGGCGACCTCATCCCGGACAACCGGCTTCCGTCCGACGCACCGGACCTCCTCGAGCACGACGCCATCGCCCGCGGCGTCGCCGAGATTGCCTGGTCCGCCGACGCCCCGGTCAACATCGCCCTTTTCGGACCCTGGGGTTCTGGCAAATCCAGCGTGTACTCAATGATTGACAAGCACCTGGCACGCATCGCGCCTAAGAAGGTTCGCATCGCCCGCTACGACGCTTGGAAGTACGGCGGCCGCGAGTTGAAGCGTAACTTCATCAACAGCCTTGCGCACGAGCTGGACCTCGAGGACAAGCCCGAGTTTTCCAACGGTCTGGAGAGTGACCAGGTCGACACCAAGATGGACACCCTCGGGTGGGTGCGGAAGAACTGGCTCTCCCTCCTCGTCGGCATCGGTCTCGCAGCCGCCCTAGCCGCCTTGTGGGTCCTCGTCCAGGCGGGCATCGCGTGGGCGTTCACCGACGGCAACTTCAAAGTCACATCCAAACTGCTCCTGCCGCAGGCAGGCACGGTCTTCGGACTGGCGCTTGTGGCGTCGCTGGTCGGCCCAAAGGCCTTCGAAGGGGCGGTCATCACCAACACCACCGCCGCACCGGAGGGCTCCGATCAGTTCGCCAAGCGGTTCAAGGACCTCGTCAAGTCCGCGCTTCGGGGCAAGCACGAGCGTCTAGTGGTCTTCATCGACGAACTCGATAGATGTGATCCAAAGGATGTCGTCGCGACCCTCATCGACCTCAAGACGTTTCTCGACGAGGAAAACTGCGCGTTCATCGTGGCGGCAGACCGTGAGGTCATCGAACGCGCTCTGCGCCAGGTGCCCCAGGCGAAACCGGTTAGGGAAGATGAGCCGTACTACGCGACCCCGGGGGCGTTCCTCGACAAGATCTTCCAGCACCAACTCGCGCTGCCGCCGCTGCGGTCGAGAGCGCTGACCAAGTTCGCTCATGACCTGGTCGATGATCAAGGCGGCATCTGGGAGGAACTGCGCGCCGACGGCAAGGACACGTTCGACCGAACTGTCTTCGCTCTCGTTCCCGTCCACGTTCGCAGCCCCCGCCGCGTGAAAGTCCTGCTGAACAACTTCGCGACCAACGCGCGAATCGCCCACTCGCGCGGCCTCGACTGGCTCGACCGAGCCCACGAAGTCGCAGTCCTGACCGTACTCCAGACCGAGTTCCCAAACGTTGCCGACGAGCTGCATCGAGCGCCCCGGCTCTTGGTCTACCTCCGGGGCGACGAGACACCCACCGGGGAACTCTCCGACGTGGTCGCACGCTATCGCGCCAGCGCAACTACGGAACCGACCAAGGCGGCCACCATAGGAGCAGTTGACGAGGACGACCCAGCGAACACAGCTGCCGGCCGTTTGCTCTCCGACGACGGTACGACCACCGGCGCCCGGGACCTCGAGGTTGCCGGGGAGACGCTGCGCCGCCACTTGGCCAACTACCTCGCGAAGGTTGCCGCGGCCGGAATCCGCGACCCTCGACCGGACCTGCTTTACCTCCAAGCTGCCGGGGGTCGCGAGGCACTAGCCGACCCGAAACTTGGCGATGCCATCGACTTCGCCACCGACACTGCCCCGGACTCCGTTGTGGCGGCGTTCGATGACGAGTCGTCGTCCACCCTCACGGTCGCGATCCCGCTCCTGGTCACAGAAGCCGACAACGAGACAGGCCCGGGTCAGAAGTTCGCCTTCGAGGCCGCCTGCAGGCTCATCGAACGCCTCGACCCGGAGGACCGAGCCGCAGTCGCGCAGCAGGTCGCGCCTTCGCTCATCGCCGCCGTGACATCCGGCACCCTGTCCGACCTGTCGCTGCCGGGTGCACTGCTCGTCTCGTCGTGGTCCGGCGCGCACGACGTCGTCCACGAGACCCTGGGGAGCGCTGCGAGGCGCGGACCATCCGAGAAGCTCCTCGCCGCTCTTACCGTGCTCCTGCCTCACCTCGATGACGATGGCCGACTCCTTCTCGTCGCGATGCTCGCCGACTCGTTTGGGGAGCACCAGCAACCCCTTCTTCGCGCGCTGCGAGACGCCCCCGTCGACAGCGCCGTCGAATTGTGGAGCAGCGTCTCCGATCGAGTCCTGGAAGTGCTGAACCACCTCGAGCTGACGGAGGACAACGAAGACAACGGTGCCGCCACGACTTCCGCAAGAGCCTCGCAGGCCGCCGTCGCGGCAGATCCCAAGCCGACCGGAGACGGCGTCTCGCTCCTCGCCGAGCTCGTCGACGTCGTCCGAAGTCGGACCGACCACGAGCCGCTGCTCTCGGCAGTCATCGCGACCGCCCAGTCGGAGGCCGCGAACGACCAACTGCGCGGTTGGGTCGTCGAGAACATTGACAGCCTGGTCGGCACGATGTCCTCTCCAACGCGTCGCGCCAGGCACGCGCTCCTGGGTATGAAGCGCTGCAGCGGCCAGCACAGGGACTCTTGGGCCGCGGTCTTGCCCAACCCTGCCGACGTCGGCGACGGAGACGCGGGCCCGGCGCTGGACGACTCGACCCAATGGGATTCCGACGTCGCCGACGTCGCTGAACAACTTCTCCACGACCTAGTAGGTGCCTTCGCAACGGCGGCCGACTCGAGGCTACGTACGCTTCCGAACCTGACTGTTACGGTCGCCGGGTGGGGCGCGGCGTCCGATGAGAGCATTGCCGCCAGCGTTGCGTCGGCACTACAGGACATCGGCTGGGACGACGCGAGCGCCGACGACACCGCGGGGCAACTCCTGTGGGACCGCAAGGAGGCGCTACTTGCTATGTCCGCCAAGCTCGCCACCGGGGACGACTCGCCACTCTTCCACGCATTCGTAACCGATCTCGGCGACATGCTCCACGAAATCAGCCTCACCCCGTTCGCGACGTCGGGATGGCGGAACCTCGCAGGTCAGCTCCCGAAGGGCGCCGCTGAGGCCCTCTCGGAGACGGTTGACGAGTACGAGCCCAGCGAAGCCGAAAAGCCCGCAGTGCTCGGACTTCGACTCGCTATCCGAAGTGCCTTCGGGGGGCCCGCTCCAGCGGCATCGGCGTTTACCGATCTCGCCCTCGACCAGCGAACGACAGCGCTGACCGACGCATGGCTCTCCCTCGAGCCGAGCTCAGAGGACGCCTGCGCCGTCTTGCCTGCGGCACAGTTCACTTCGGCCGCCATGCTTCGGTACTCCACCGCGCTTAACACTGAAGAGCGCACCGCCCTGTGGCTGGCACTCCGTCGCTCTGACGCCTCCGATGGAGCGCTCCGTGTTGCCGGTTCGGGCGGTCTGGGCGTAGAGGCCGTGGAGAAGGTCGCCGAAGATATCGGCGTCGCCACGCGCGAGCCCGACCGCTCGGCGTTGGCGGGTCAGCTGACGGCCGCGAAGGCGGCTGCGGATGTCGACGGGAACGTAAGGAAGGCCGTGAGCGCGCTCGCTTCGGACCTCATTGGCAAGAACACGGTCGGCGACTTCCGCACCGCAGCCGAACTTGTGCTGTGGGCCGGTGGAGCAGGACACGGACATACACAAACGCTGCGCCAGAAGTTGAACGCCGCACCCGAAGGACACCGTAAGGCGCTCCCGCAGTCAGTCACCCAAAGGCTTGTCGATCTCAGGTTGCTGAACGCGCCGCCGCCGAAAAAGAAGCGGCGACTCTTCGGGGCGTGAACAGAGGGGCGGATGTCCGTGCATGGACCCGCATCATGAGCGAAGCGAGGCGCGCTCGATTGGCTCCTCTCGCTCGACAGCGGCTATCTAGGGCGCGCGGCTCAGTGACTGCTCGAGACACGTCTCTGTGGGCGGAATGCCGCAGGGCCCGGCCTACGCAGAGGGCTTACGAGTCATGGGGACGTGGTCGATGCCGGCCTCGATGTAGTGCGGGCCGGTGGTGACGAAGCCGAAGGATCCGTACCAGTTCTCGAGGTAGGCCTGGGCGCCGAGCTTCAGCTCCTGAACGCCCCAGCGGGCGATGACGTCGCGCAGCAGTTGGCCCGAGAGGCCCCGGCCGCGGGCCTCCTTGAGCGTCGCGACGCGACCGATCTTGCGGTCTCCATCGGCGACGTAGGTGCGAAGGTAGGACTGGATGACTCCGGACTCGTCTGCGATCCAGAGGTGGGTGCAGTCCTCGCGCATGTCGACGCCGTCGACGTCAGGCTCGTCGCACTGCTGCTCGACGGCGAACACGACGTCGCGGATGCGCCATATCTCGTAGACCTCGCGGGCCGTGAGCTCGGCTCCCGTGCGGGCGGTGATCGTCACGGGTCGACTTTAGTCAGCGCACCCTGCGGTCACTCGGCCTCCCTGCCGTTGGTGACCGCTTCCTTGTGGAGGGAGTCGCGGATCCTGCGGAGTTCGCGTCACGTCGGTCATCTGGTCTCGATACACCGTCTCGCTTCGCTCGCCGGCACTCGACCAGCGCACTGCCTAGTTGGAAGCGGGAACTGCGAGCAGACTCTCGATCGACTCGAGGAGCCGAGCCCGCAGGGGAGTGGCGGCTTCGGTGAAGCCGCGCTGGCGGCGGACGTATTCAGCCTTGCCGTCGGCAGTCTCGATGGGGATCGGCTCGTAGCCCAGGTCGCTCAGGTCGTACGGCGAGGCCATCATGTCGACCTCGCGCACGGCGAGCGCCAGCTCGAAGGTGTCGAGGACGATCGTGGCCTCGATGAACGGCAGCAGCCGGAACGCGATCCGGTACAGGTCCATCGTCGCGTGCAGACAGCCCGGCTGCTCACGGTCGAGCTGGTGCTCGCGGCCGAGCTCCTCGATGTTCAAGGGGCGCGCAGGGTCGGTGAAGAACCGGAACGCATCGACGTGGGTGCACGCCAGCTTGTGTGACTCGACGACCTGGTCCGTGCCCTCGGCGCCCAGGCGTAGGGGAGCGGGGTGCCGGCGGTCGTCCGCGTCGCGGTAGACCATCGCCCACTCGTGCAGGCCGAAGCAGCCGGTCCGCGCCGGTCGCGAAGCCGTCCGCGAGAGCAGCTCACGCGTCCAGCGCAGTCCGTTCAGCCGCTTCTCCAACCGAGCCTCATCGACGGAGGAAACCCCGTCGACCTCGACGTACGCGCCCAGCGCCGCGTACTCCGGAGCATCGGCGAGCCCGGCACCGAGCCCCGGGTGCCAGCGCTCGAGCGCGCCGGGGGAGAGGTTGTAGTACTCGAACAGGAAGTCCGCGACGGGGTGCTTCTCGCCCCGCTCACGACGTTCGACGTGCGGCTGCGTGTACTGGCGGGCCCGCTCGCGATGCGCGTCCGCCAGCGGCTTCCACTCGGCTCGGCTCAGGACCTGCATGACCCACAGGTGCCGAAGATCTCGAGCGTGTGCGCGATGTCCGCGAAGCCGTTCTCCTCGGCGACGCGATCGGCCCAGCGCTCGACGGTCGGGCCCTCGACCTCGACCGTGCGCCCACACGCCCGGCACACCAGGTGGTGATGGTGGCCGCGGCTGCAGCGCCGGTAGAGCGTCTCGCCGTCGTCGGCGCGCAGCGCGTCGACCTCGTCGGCGTCGGCCAGCGCCTGCAGCGTCCGGTACACCGTGGACAGGCCCACGTTCTGGTCGCGGTCCTCGAGCAGCGCGTGGATCTGCTGCGCGGACCGGAACCCGTCGAGGTCCTCCATGAGGTCGGCGACGGCGCGCCGCTGGCGGGTGTTGCGGGGTGCCTCAACCACGAGGTGCCTCCTGTCGGGAACGGACGTGCGTCAGCCCGTGCGCCAACGCCGCCACGATGAACACGCCGAGGGCGATCACGACGATCGTGGGCCCCGGCTGGGTGTCGATCTGGACGCTCGCCAGCAGGCCCGAGACGGCCGAGAACAGGCCGATGCCCATCGCTGCGAGGTGGGTGGAGCGGAAGCTGCGCGTCAGCTGCTGGGCCGCCGCGACCGGCACCACCATGAGCGCCGAGACCAGCAGCAGGCCGACCGTGCGCATCGCGACCGTGATCGTCACCGCCGCGAGCACGGCGATCAGCATCCCGTACAGCCGCACGGGGATGCCCATGACCCGGGCCTGGGACTCGTCCTGGCAGAGCGCGAACAGCTGCGGCCGCAGGGCGATCGTCGTCGCGATCACCACGAGGCCCAGCACGACCACGACAGCCAGGTCGACGCCGCTCATCGTGATGATGGAGCCGAACAGGTACTGATTGAGCGTCGCGGCGTTCTCGCCCGCGAGGTTGGTCAGCATGACGCCGCCGGCGAGCCCGCCGTAGAACAGCATCGCCAGGGCGAGATCGCCGCTGGTGCGACCGACGCTGCGCAGGACCTCGAGCAGGATCGCGCCACCGACCGCGACGACGACGGCCGTGGCGAGCGGGGCGACGTTCGTCAGCAGGCCCAGCGCGACGCCGGTGAGCGCCACGTGACCCAGCCCGTCGCCCAGCAGGGCCAGCCGCCGCTGCACCACGAAGGTGCCGACGGCCGGTGCCGACAGGCCGGTGATGACCGCGGCGACCAGCGCGTACTGCATGAACTCGTAGGACAGGATGCTCATGCGCTGCCTCCCGGGAGCGGGCCCTCGGAGGGCACCGGCCGGGTCACGGCAGGCTCGCTGCTGTGCGCGTGATCGTGCGCGTGGTCATGGGTGCCCGGACCCTGGGCAGGACCCTCGTACTCGACCAGCCCACTGTCGAGGTGGACCGCGCGGTCCACCAGCGGCGCCATCGGGCCCAGCTCGTGGGCCACCATGACGATCGCGGTCCCGCGCTGGTCGAGCTCGCCCAGCAGGCCCGCGAAGACCTCGGCGCTGTGCGCGTCGATGCCGGCCATCGGCTCGTCCATCACGACGAGCTCGGGATCGGCCACCAGGGCCCGCGCGATGTGCGCGCGCTGCTGCTGGCCGCCTGACAGGTGGGTGATCGGTCGCTTGGCGAGCCTGGCCAGCCCGACGCGTTCGATCAGGTCCGCGGCGGCGGCGCGGTCGGCGCGGGTCGGCCAGCCGAAGCGGGGCCGGCGCGAGAGCGCACCGCTCACCACGACCTCGGTGACCGTGGCGGGGACGCCCGAGAACACCTCCGGCCGCTGCGCCATGTACCCGATCCGCTGATGGTCGGTGAAGCGCCCGAGCGGCGTGCCGAACAGCTCGATCGAGCCGCGATGCGGCAGCAGGCCCACCAGGGCGCGCACCAGCGTGGACTTGCCCGAGCCGTTCGCGCCCAGGATCGTCACGAACTCACCGGGCAGCACACGCAGGTCGACCCCGCGAAGCACCGGAGTGCCGCCGAGGTCGACCGTGACGCCGTGAGCGTCGATGACGGGCGTGATGGGGGTGGACGTCACGAGCAGCCGTTCGCCTTCGTCAGCGCGTCGAGGTTCTGTCGCATGAGGGAAACGTAGTCCTCCCCGGTCGTCTCGTCCGACAGGCCCTCGAGCGGATCGAGCACGGCCGTGGTCGCGCCGGTCTCGCGTGCCACCGTCTCGGCCAGGGCCGAGGACGCCAGTCGCTCGGTGAAGATGGTGGTGATGCCGTGCTCCTTGACCTGCTCGGTGATCTCGGCCAGGGCGGCGGTGCTGGGCTCGGACTGCGGGTCGATGCCGCTGATCGGGACCTGCGTCAGGCCGTAGGCCGCGGCGAGGTGCCCGAACGCGGCGTGCGACGTGACGAACTCGGTCTGCTCGCACGAGGCGAGGCCGCTCGTGAAGTCGGCGTCGAGGTCCTCGAGCTCGGCGATCAGCTCGTCGGCGTTCGCCTCGTACGTGGAGGCGCCGTCGGGATCGGCCTCGACGAGCGCGTCGCGCACGCCGGCGGCGGCCGTCACCATGTTGGCCGGGTTCAGCCACACGTGCGGGTCGACGCCGCCGTGGTCGTGGTCGTGACCCTCGTGGTCGTGGCCCTCGTCGCCGTGGTCGTGGTCGTGGTCGTGGCCACCCTCCACCTCGACAGCTCCCTCGGCCATGTCGACGGTGGAGCCGGCATCACGGTCGGCATCCTCGACCGCGTGGTCGACGGCCTCCTGGAAGTTGGACAGGTACACGACGACATCGGCCTCGTTGACGTCCACGACCTGCTTGGCGGTGAGCTCGAGGTCGTGGGCCTCGGCGCCGGGGGAGGTCAGCGTCTTCACCGAGACGTCGTCCCCGCCGATGCGCTCCGCGAGGAACTGTGCGGGATAGAACGAGGCGACGACCTGGGTTCCTCCCTCGTCACCGCCGTCCCCGGCACAGGCGACGAGGGTTCCGGCGAGGAGGGCGGCGCATGCGGCGCCGGCGAGCAGCTTCATGACAACCATTCTCAAGACGGTTGACAACGATTGTCAAATCAGAGTCGGTTGCCGGTCGTGGGGTCGAAGACGTGGACGTCCGCCGGGTCCAGCGGTGCCAGGTGAATTCGGCTGCCCTTCTCGGGAGGACGGCGCCAGTCGGTGCGGGCGACGAGGTTCTCGGTCAGGTTCTCGGTGTGCCCGTACAGGTACGCGTCCGCTCCGGTCTCCTCGACGACCGAGACGGTGATCGGCATCCCGTGCTCGGCGATGCCGAGGTTCTCGGGACGGACCCCGAGCGTGACGACCGGACCCGCCAGGTCGAGCACGGACCGCTCGAGCGGGATCACGGCGTCGCCGAGCCGTACCCCGCCGTCGACGACGGGAAGGTCCAGCAGGTTCATCGCGGGAGAGCCCAGGAAGCCCGCCACGAACACGTTGGCGGGGTGGTCGTAGATCTCGCGAGGGGTGGCGACCTGCTGCAGCACTCCGGCGTCCATCACGGCGACGCGGTCACCCATGGTCATGGCCTCGACCTGGTCGTGGGTGACGTAGACGGTCGTCGTCCCGAGCCGGCGTTGCAGCGCCGCGATCTGGGTGCGGGTCTGGACGCGCAGCTTCGCGTCGAGGTTCGACAGCGGCTCGTCCATCAGGAACACCTTCGGCGACCGGACGATCGCGCGCCCCATCGCGACCCGCTGCCGCTGACCGCCGGAGAGCGCCTTGGGCTTGCGGTCCAGGTAGGGCACGAGATCCAGGATCGCGGCGGCCTCCTCGACCCGGGTGCGGATCTCGGCCTTGGGGACTCGCGCGACCTTGAGCGCGAAGCCCATGTTCTCGGCCACGGTCATGTGTGGGTAGAGCGCGTAGTTCTGGAACACCATCGCGATGTCCCTGTCCTTGGGCGCCAGGCGCGTCACGTCGCGGTCGGCGATCAGGACGCGACCGGAGTCCACGTCCTCCAGTCCCGCCAGCATCCGCAGCGTCGTGGACTTGCCGCAGCCCGAGGGCCCGACCAGCACGAGGAACTCGCCGTCCTCGATCGCGAGGTCGATCGCGTCCACGGTCGGGCGCTCCTGGCCGTCGAAGGTCCGGGTCGCCTTGTCGATGGTCACCGATGCCACGGTGGTGCTCCGTTCACTGGGGTCATGGTCACTGCGGTCATGGTCACCACTGCTGCCCGTCCGGCTTGTGAGCCATGGTGAAGCGGTAGTAGTCGGTCAGCCTCAGGTCGGCCGCCGCGTCCGGATCCACGACGCACGTCACGTGCGGGTGCAGTTGCAGCACGGAGGCGGGGCAGGACGCGCTCACCGGGCCCTCGACCGCGGCGGCCACGGCCGCTGCCTTGGCGGATCCGCCGGCGACGAGCACGACGTGGCGGGCCTCGAGGATGGTGCCGAGTCCCTGCGTCAGCACGTGGATCGGCACCTTGTCGATCGAGCCGAAGAACCGGGCGTTGTCCGCGCGGGTCTGGGGCGTCAGCGTCTTGGTCCGGGTGCGCGAGGCGAGCGACGAGCTCGGCTCGTTGAAGCCGATGTGGCCGTCGGTGCCGATCCCGAGCAGCTGCACGTCGATCCCGCCGGCGGCCGCGATGGCCGCCTCGTAGCGAGCGGCCTCGGCGGGGACGTCCGCCGCCTCGCCGTCCGGTCCGTCGACCTCGATGCCGGCACGGTCGGTGAAGTCGCGGCGGATCACCGAGTGATAGCTCTGCGGATGCGAGCGGGGCAGGCCGAGGTACTCGTCGAGCGTGAACGCGCGCACCCCTGCGAACGACAGCAGCCCGGCGTCGCGCCAGCGCAGCAGCGAGTCGTAGACCGGCAGGGGGGAGGAGCCGGTCGCGAGGCCGAGCACGGCGCCCGGGCGGACGTGCTGGGCGATCGCGTCCGCGGCGACCTCGCCGGGGGACGTGGTGACGACGACCTCCATCAGTCGGTCACTCCTTCCGAGACGAGCAGCGCCGCACCGCGGGTGCCGACGGCGACGTCCTCGGGCAGCCAGCGCACGCGGTCCGCGACCGGGACGGCACGGGCGACGAGGGGGCGGTCGTCGTGCTCGAGCCGGGCGGCGACTGCTGCGCGCAG
Source organism: Aeromicrobium sp. (assembly GCF_032084975.1). Lineage (GTDB taxonomy): Bacteria > Actinomycetota > Actinomycetes > Propionibacteriales > Nocardioidaceae > Aeromicrobium. The sequence goes on along the minus strand of NZ_DAMDLR010000020.1, from coordinate 90 downwards.
CGCGGGGTTCCGGGACACGACGCCGCCGGTGATGAGGATCAGTGCGACGTCGGGACCGTAGGCGAGCAGTGTGACCGCGTGCGCGATCCC
>NZ_DAMDLR010000019.1:0-53886 GCF_032084975.1 Aeromicrobium sp. | reverse complement strand
CCCGGGCGATCGCCACGCGCTGCGCCTGGCCGCCCGAGAGCGACCGCGGTCGCCGATCAGCCAAGTCGCCCATTCCGACGCGGTGCAGCCAGTCAACCGCCACGCGGTCCGCGTCCGCGAGCCCGAGGCTGCGTGGGCCGAAGGCGACGTTGTCAAGGACGCTCAGGTGCGGGAACAGCCGCGGCTCCTGGGCGAGCAGGGCGACCGACCGCCGGTGCGGCGGGACCCACGTCCGCTCCCCGGAAAGCACGCGCTCACCCACCCGCACCTCGGTCCGCGCCGGCCGCAGCAGACCGGCGATCGCGCCCAGCAGGGTGGACTTGCCCGCCCCGTTGGGACCGAGCACCGCCAGCACCTCCCCCGCGGCGAGGTCGACGGACACGTCGACACCGCGGCCGGGGTCGACGACCCGGGCGCTGAGCGTCACCACGGCGACCTCCCCGGCCGGTGGACCAGCGCGATCACGACGACCGCGACGGCGATCAGCAGGAAGGCGAGCGCCACCGCGACATCCGGGTCGACCTCGCGCTGCAGGTAGATCTCGGTCGGCAGCGCACGGGTGACACCCTGCAGGCTCCCGGCGAACGTCACCGTCGCCCCGAACTCGCCCAGCGCACGGGCGAAGCACAGCACCGTCCCCGCCACGAGTCCCGGTCCGACCATCGGCAGGGTGACCCGACGCAGCACGCGCCCCGGGGCGGCCCCCAGGGTCGCGGCCACGTCCGCGTATCCCGCGTCGGCGGCGCGCAGCGAACCCTCGAGGCTGATCACGAGGAACGGCAGGGACACGAAGCTCTGCGCCAGCACGACCGCGATGGTCGTGAAGGCGATCTCGACGCCGACGGCCTCGAGGTGCTCACCGAGCAGGCCGCGACGCCCGAACGTCGCCAGCAGGGCGATACCGCCCACGACGGGCGGCAGGACCAGCGGCACGAGGACCACCGCGCGCACCGCCGAGGCCCACCGCGCGCGGGACCGCGCCAGCACCAGCGCGAGCGGCACCCCCAGCACGAGGCACAGCACCGTGCTGGCGGCCGCCGTGCGCAGGCTCAGCCACAGGGCCGCACGCGACGCGTCGGTCGTCACCAGCGAGACGAAGTCGGTCCAGTCGACCCGCGCGACCAGGCCGAGGATCGGCAGCGCAACGAGACCGAGGCCGACGACGGCCGGGATCGCGACCCACCGCGGCACGTCCGCGCGTGTGCTCATGGGGTCCCGAATCCTGCAGCCGCCAGCGCCTCGCGTCCGGCGCTGCCCTTCACGAAGTCGATGAACTCGCCGGCCAGTGCGGACTGCTCGGCGTCGCGCAGCGCCACGATCGGGTAGCGGTTGACGACCGTCGAGGCATCGGGGACCTCCACGCCCGTGACCGCGTCCCCCGCTCCCTCCACATCCGTCACGTAGACGAGGCCCGCGTCGGCCTCGCCGCTGGCGACCTTGCCCAGCACGTCGGCGACCGACTGCTCCTCGCTCCTCGGTGAGACCTCGACGCCGGCCTCGCCCAGCAGGATCGTCGTCGCGGACCCGCACGGCACCTGGGGCGCGCAGAGGACGACCTTCACGTCGGGATCAGCCAGGTCGGCGAGCGACTCGACCCGCGCCGGGTTTCCCGGCGGGGTGACGATCTGCAGCGTGTTCGTGGCGAACACGACCGGGTCACCCTGCGCCGCGTCGGCCTCGGTGACGGTGCCCATCGTCCGTTCGTCAGCGGCCGCGAACACGTCGGCCGGCGCCCCCTCGAGGATCTGGGCGGCCAGGTCGGACGAGCCGCCGAACGACAGCGTGACCTCGACTCCTTCGTGCTGCTGCTCGAACTGCTCGGCGAGGTCGGTGAACGTGCTCGTGAGCGAGGCGGCCGCGAAGACGGTGAGCCGGCGACCGTCCTCATCGCTCCCGGACGAGCATCCAGCCAGTGCGAGGGCCAACGCCAGGGACGCGGCCCCCAGGGAGCGCCTCACGAGTCCGTCCCGGGCGTCTCGAGCACGACGTTCGTGGCCTTCACGACCGCGACGGCCACGACTCCCGGCTCGAGGCCGAGCTCGCGGACCGACTCCGTGCTGATCAGGGAGACGATCCGGTGCGGCCCGGCCTGCATCTCGACCTGGGACATGACGCGGTCGCTGGTCACCTCGGTCACGATCCCGACGAACCGGTTGCGGGCGGACCGCGACACGCCGGTCGGGTCGGCGACCGACCGACCCTCGATCCGCACGTACTCGGCCAGGCTTCGACCGTCGACCGCGGTACGACCCGACGCGTCGGGTCCCGCGGCGAGCCGTCCCGACGCGACGAGGCGTCGTACGGTGTCGGTACTGACACCGAGGAAGTCGGCCGCGTCAGAGATTCGCACTTGCGCCATGAACAGCATGGTATCGACGCACCTGCGTCACCAAACAGGAGGGCTGATGGGCAGATCCGTCAACGAGCATGCCGAAGCGGTCGCCGCGGCGATCCACCGCGCCCACGAACGGCGTGCGGCGGATGCGTCCGTCCCCCGGTCCGTGGCACCGGGCCTCTCGGGGAGACTGGCCCGTCCAGCGCTGTCGAGCCGTGACATTCCCGGATTCGACAACAGCCAGATGGACGGGTTCGCGGTCCACTCGGCCGATCTCGTGACCGCAGGCGCCGACCCGGTCGCGCTTCCCACGGTGGCGCACATCGTCGCGGGCGGTGGCACTCCGCCGCCGCTGCGACCAGGCACGGTGGCGCCGATCATGACCGGCGCTCCGATTCCGGACGGCGCCGATGCCGTGGTTCCCGTCGAGCGAACGCGACCAGGGGGCTTCGGGCCGGTCGACGGGGGCGAGTCGATCGAGTTCCGTCAGCCGGTCCCGCCGGGGACCTTCATCCGCGAGCTCGGCTCCGACATCCGCGCGGGCGAGCCCCTGCTCGATGCCGGGGCACCCCTGAACGCCGCGGCCGTCGGCGCACTGTTCGCGGCGGGTGTCGAGACCGTGGACGTGGTGGCCCCGCTGCGAGTCGCGATCGTGGGCACCGGCACCGAGCTGGTCACCGGCGACGTCCCCGACTCGAACTCGCAAGCCCTGCTGGCGCACGCTCTCGAACTGGGCCTGCCGGCCACGGGCCATGTCGTGGCCGACGATCCGGAGGCGCTCCGCCGGGAGCTCTCCGCGCTGGCTGCGGAGCACGACGTCGTCATCACGACGGGAGGGGTCAGTGCCGGCACCCGCGAGGTCGTCCGCCAGGTTCTCTCCGGGACGCCCGGCGCCTGGTTCGACCACGTCGACGTCCAACCCGGTGGACCGCAGGGCCTGGCCTGCGTGCACAGCGAAGGACGCGAGGTCCCGGTCGTGTGCCTGCCCGGCAACCCGGTCAGCGTCATGGTGTCCTTCGAGCTCTTCCTGAGGCGGCCGCTCGCCCGGGCCGCCGGTCGGATCCCGTCGCGTCCGGCGGGCACCGCAGCGCTGGCCGAGCCGCTCGAGTCTCCCGCGGGTCGCCTGCAGGTGCGCCGCGGGCGGTTCGACGACGCAGGGCGGATCCGTCTCGTCGGCGAGGCTGGATCGCACCTGGTCGCGTCCTACGCCCGGGCCGAGCTGCTGGTGTTCATCCCCGAACAGGTCACCGCGCTCTCCCCCGGCGATAGCGTGGAGTGGTGGACGATCGCATGACCGGCCAGACCGGTGACCAGGACCTCTCGCACTACCGCTCGGACGGGAGCGCCCACATGGTCGACGTGACGGCGAAGTCGCCGACGCGCCGGCGTGCGACCGCCTCGGGGCGACTGCGCACGCGGGCCGACGTCGTCGAGCGGATCATGTCCGGCGACCTGCCCAAGGGCGAGGCGCTCGCAACGGCCCGGATCGCGGGCATCCTCGCGGCGAAGCAGACCCCGACTTTGGTCCCGCTGTGCCATCCCCTGCCACTGAGCTCGATCACGGTGGACTTCCGCGCGCTCGAGGACGCGGTCGCCATCGAGGCCACCGTCTCGACCACCGCGCCGACCGGGGTGGAGATGGAGGCGCTGACGGCCGTGAGCGTGGCGGCCCTGACCCTGTTCGACATGGTGAAGGCGGTCGACGCCACCGCCGTCATCGACGCCGTCCGCGTCGAGGCGAAGTCCGGCGGCACCCACGACTGGAGTCGCGATGACTGAGCCGGCAGCACCACGTCGGCTCGGGGTCGTCGTCTCGTCGACCCGCGCGGCCCAGGGTCGCCGTGAGGACCTGACCGGACCGCGGATCGCCGAGTGGGGCCGAGACCACGGCTTCGACGTCTCAGGACCGCACGTGGTGAGCGACGGTCCCGAGGTCGGCGTGATCCTGCGCCGCCTGGTCGACGGCGGCTGCGCGCTGGTCATCACGACCGGGGGCACGGGGTTCACCGAGGACGACCACACTCCCGAGCAGACCTCCGCCCTGATCGACCGGCCCGCCCCCGGCATCGCGGAGGCGATCCGGGCCAAGGGACTCTCGTCGACTCCGCACGCCGCCCTGTCCCGGGGTGTCGCCGGCGTCAGCGGGCAGACGCTGCTGGTGAACCTCGCGGGATCCACCGGGGCCGTGCGCGAGGGCTTGGAGGTCCTGGCCGGGATCGTCGACCACGCCCTCGAGCAGCTGGGTCACCCGACGTATCCGGAGCGCCCGTTGCACACCTGAGCCGTCAGGCGACGCGGCGCACGAGCAGCAGCCCGTCGCGCAGGACGACCTCGGACCCGTCGGGTGCGAAGGCCTGACGGTCGCGCAGCTCGCAGGTCTCGACCTGCCACCCTTCCTCGGGCAGCGCGAGCGACGCCAGATCGTCCTCGGGCTTGGGGAACTCCATCGTCCGGCGCCGGTCGTCCTCGTGGTCGTGCGTCCACGGCGGCGGCTCCGCATGGGCGACGACCAGCAGGTGCCCGCCCTGGGTGACCCGTTCGGCCGCCGCGCGCAGGATCCGCTCGCGGTCGAGCGCCACGGGCGAGTGCAGGAACGAGGCCGTGACGAGGTCGAACTGCTCGTCGGACGTCCACGTGTCGAGGTCGGCCGCCACCCAGGTGACCCGCCCGGTCAGGCCCGCGCGGTCCGCCGCGACCTCGGCCCGCGCCAGTGCGGTCGGCGAGACGTCGACGCCGGTCACCGTCCATCCACGCTCGGCGAGCCAGAGGGCGTCCCCGCCCTCGCCGGACCCCAGGTCGAGCGCCGTGCCCGCCTCGAGTCCTTCGGCGACCTCGGCCAGCGCCGCGTTCACGCGTCCCGACCAGACACCGTCACGCGTGCCGTACTTGGTCTCCCAGTACTCGAACACCTCGCCCGTCACGTCGCTCACGCGGTCAACCTACCTCGTCCTGCCCAGCGGCAGCCGGGGTCCGCCGGCGCCACCGGGACTCCTCCTGGACCACGACGCCGTGGCGCTCGAGCTCGCGCAGAGCACGATGGACCGCGACCGTCCCGAGGCGCAGGACCGCGGCGATCCGCTCGACCGGCTCGGGGTCCGCGCCGAGCCGGACCCAGACCCGCCGGGCGGCCGGCCCGACTGGAGGGGCGTCATCATCGACGAACCCGAACGTGTCCGCGAGGACGTCTCGTCCGCAGGTCACCAGCACCGCCTTGCCGTCGCGCACGGCCCGATGCGTGCCGCCGGACGCCTGCGACGTGACCGGACCGGGAACGACCATCGTCGTGCGACCGAGCTGGTCGGCCCAGTTCAGGGTGTTGAGCGATCCGCTGCGCTCGGCCGCCTCGACCACGACGACCCCCACGCTGAGCGCGGCGATGATCCGATTGCGCACGAGGAAGCGGTGCTTCTGCGGCTCGGAGCCCGGGGGGAACTCACTGATCACCAGCCCTTCCTCGGCGATCCGGCGCAGCAGGGCCGCGTGCGGCTTGGGGTAGTCGACGTCGACCCCGCACGCCATCACCGCCACAGTGGGTCCGCCACCCATCAGCGCACCGCGGTGGGCGCAGGCATCGATGCCGAACGCCGCGCCGCTGACGACGGCGTGACCCTGGTCGGCGCAGTCGGCGGCGATGTCACTCGCGCACTCGGCCCCATACGTCGTGTTGGTCCGAGCCCCGACCACGGCGACGGGCGCGGCGGCGATCGTCGTGAGGTCCCCTCCCCCACGCACCCACAACCCGAGCGGCGATCCAGCCATCTGGCCCACCCCGTCGAGATGGTCGAGGTCGTCGAGCGCCACGGGCCACGCCGGCGTCCCCGGCACGATCCAGCGAGCGCCCACGGACTCGGCCCGTCGCACCAACGCGTCGATGCTGCGCTCGGCGTCCGCCGCGCAGGCGTGCCAACGGTCGGGCACCTCGGCGCCACCGCGGACGACCGCGCGCCACAGCTCCTGCGGATCGCACCGCTCACGCCACGTGACGAGACGCGGGTCGCCCGCCTCGGCGACGAGGGACAGTGCCAGGAGCGCCCTGGCGCGCCGGGTCATCACCCCGCCTCCAGCAGCCGGACCACGTCGCCACCGATGGGACTGCCGCGACGCAGGTCGAGGGCGGTCTGGACGTCGTCGATCGTCGGGCGGTCGCGCTCGCACAGGTCGGCCACGCTCCACGCCAGGCGCAGCACGCGGTCGGCGGACCGTGGCGTGATCTTGTGTCCGCGGACCTGACGCTCGAGCAGGCGGGTCCCGGCCTCGTGCGCGGGCCACGCCTTGCGCAGCTCGACCCCCGGCACCGAGGCATTGACCCGCCAGGGCGTGCCCGCGAGACGAGCCCGCTGGCGGGCGCGGGCACCAGCGACCCTCGCCACCAGGTCCGTCATCGACGGCCGCGACTCGAGTCCCTCGGCCACGTCGCGCCGCGATGGCTCGACGAGGGTGCGGTGGATGTCGATGCGATCACGGATCGGCCCGGACAGCCGGTCGGCGTAGCGGCGACGCATCGGCGCCGAGCACTCACACCGCTGCATGACCGAGCCGGAGTGCCCGCACGGGCACGGGTTGGTGGCGAGGACCAGCTGGAACCGAGCCGGGAACGTCGCGGTCTGCATGGCTCGCGAGACGACGACCTGGCCGCTCTCGAGCGGCTGGCGCAACGCCTCGAGCACGTTGATCGCGAACTCGGGCGCCTCGTCGAGGAAGAGGACGCCGTGGTGGGCCAGCGACATCGCTCCCGGCCGGACGATCCGGCTGCCGCCGCCGACGACCGCGACCGCACTCGCGGTGTGGTGCGGTTCGAGGAACGGCGGCCGGACGAGCATCGGCAGGTCGGAGGGCAGCACGCCCGCGAGCGAGTGCAGGGCGCTGACCTCGAGGGAGTCCTGCGGATCGAGGTCGGGCAGGAGCGCCGGCAGGCGTTGGGCCAGCATCGTCTTTCCCACGCCCGGTGGGCCGGTCAGCAGCAGGTGGTGCCCGCCGCTGGCCGCGATGAGCGTGGCGAGGCTGGCGTCCTCCTGGCCCACCACGTCGGCCAGGTCCAGGTCCGACGGCCCCAGTGCCGTCCACCCGCTGTCCGCGCCCTCGTTCAACGGCGGCACCGGAGGGTCGTCGGGCTCCTCCTCGCCGCGCAGCATCGCGACGACCTGGCGCAGCGAGCGCACGCCCACCACGTCGACGGCGGGGACGAGCGCGGCCTCGGCGACGTTGGACTCGGGCACGAAGACCCGCTCGAAGCCGGCCTCGGACGCCGCGAGCGTGGCAGGCAGCACCCCGCGCACGGCGCGCAACCGCCCGTCGAGGGCGAGCTCGCCGAGGAACACCGACTTCGCCAGGAGGTCGGCAGGGACCACGGCCTTCGCGGCGAAGACCCCCAGCCCCATCGCGAGGTCGTAGTGCGAGCCGCTCTTGGGCAGGCTGGAGGGTGCCAGGCTGATCGTCACGCGGGTGTCCGGCCACGAGGTGCCGGAGTTCACCACGGCCGACCGCACCCGGTTGCGCGCCTCGCTCACGGTCGTGTCCGCCAGGCCGACGACGACGGTCGCCGACAGGCCGGACGCGATGTCGACCTCGACCTCGACCGGACGCCCGGCCAGGCCGTCCAGGGCGATCGAGTGGACGGCCGCCATCACGCCACTCCGGCGATGCGCTCGACGCGGGGACCGCCCGTACGAGGGACGAAAACCGTCACGACGTCGATCCGCACACCGGCCGGCGACACCTCGTTGACCTCGAGCCACGCGGCCAGTGCGCGCCGGAGTCGCTGCACCTTGAGCCCCGAGACCGCCTCGAGCGCCGTCCCGTGCGTCGCGCTGGTGCGGGTCTTGACCTCGCACACGACGAGCGTGTCCCCGTCGCGCGCCACGATGTCGATCTCGCCGAACCGGCAGGTCCAGTTGCGAGCCAGGATCGCCATCCCCAGCGACCGGAGGTGGTCGGCGGCCAGGCGTTCGCCGTAGTCGCCGATGGCTTGGTTGCGCGCGTAGGTCATGCCCCGAGCCTCGCGGCTGTGACTGCCCGCGAGAAGGCCCCGGCGGGCCCCTGTGGACGGACGCACGAACGCCGCCGGACCTGTGGACGAGCCACGGTCCGACGGCGTCGGCGCAGTGAAGGAGGACCCCGGTCAGACGGCCTTCGTCATCCAGCCGTGACGGTCGTCGGCGCGGCCGTACTGGATGTCGACGAGCGCCGCGCGGATGTCCGTGGTGACCTTGCCGGACTCGCCGTCTGCGGCGCTGTCCACCTCGCCACCGTCCCACTTGAGCTTGCCGACCGGCGTCACGACCGCGGCGGTGCCACACGCGAAGACCTCGGTGATGGTGCCGTTCGCGACACCCTCGCGCCATTCGTCGATGGACACCCTGCGCTCGATGACGTCGTGACCGAGGTCGCGAGCGAGCGTGAGGATCGAGTCCCGCGTGATCCCCTCGAGGATCGACCCGGTCAGCTCGGGCGTGACGATCGAGCCGTCGGCGTGCACGAAGTACAGATTCATCCCGCCGAGCTCCTCGATCCAGCGGTGCTCGACCGAGTCCAGGAACGCGACCTGCGCACAGCCGTGGGCGAACGCCTCCTGCTGCGGCAGCAGGCTGGCGGCGTAGTTGCCGCCGCACTTGGCGGCACCGGTGCCACCGGTGCCGGCGCGGCTGAACTCCGACGAGAGCCAGATGTCGACCGGCTTCACGCCCTCGGCGAAGTACGCGCCCGCGGGCGACGCGATGACCGAATACGTGACGTGCTGGCTGGGCCGCACCCCCAGGAAGACCTCGGAGGCGAACATGAAGGGGCGCAGGTACAGGCTGCGCTCCTCGCCCGTGGGGACCCAGTCGCGGTCTGCCTCGATGAGCGCGCGGACCGAGCCGAGGAACCACTCGACGGGCAGCTCGGGCAGGGCCAGGCGATGGGCCGAGCGCTGCAGGCGCGCGGCGTTGGCCTCGGGGCGGAACAGCCACACCGAGCCGTCGGCGTGGGCGTAGGCCTTGAGGCCCTCGAAGATCTCCTGCGCGTAGTGCAGCACCGCCGTCGCCGGATCGAGGGACAGCGGCCCGTACGGCACGACACGTGCGTTGTGCCAGCCGGCCTCCGGGGTCCACTCGGTGAGGAACATGTGGTCGGTGAAGTGATTGCCGAAGCCGGGATCGACAAGGATCCCCGCCCGGTCGTCAGCACTGCGCGCGTTCGGATTGCGCTCGGTGCGCGGGGTGAACGCGGGGGTGGTCATGGCGGACACGATAGTCCTTTCGGCCGTGGGGGTGGTGGTCGTCAGACGACCGGTACCGCCCCGGCCACGCGCGTCGCGATGGCCTCCCCCACCTCCTGCGTCGAGCGCGGCTGACCCGCCCGCGCGGCGATGTCGGCCTCGACGGCCTCGGTGATGCGCGCCGCCTCTGCGGCGTGGCCGAGGTGCTCGAGCAGCAGCCCCGCCGAGAGGATAGCCGCGGTCGGGTCCGCCTTGGACTGGCCCGCGATGTCAGGAGCCGACCCGTGCACGGGCTCGAACATGCTCGGCGCCGTGCGATCGGGGTTGACGTTGCCGCTGGCGGCCAGGCCGATGCCGCCGGTGATGGCGGCGGCCAGGTCGGTCAGGATGTCGCCGAACAGGTTGTCGGTGACGATGACGTCGAAACGGCCCGGATCGGTCGCGAGGAAGATCGTCGCGGCGTCGACGTGCAGGTAGTCGACCGTGACCTCGGGGAACTCGGCGGCGACGGCATCGACCGTGCGGCTCCACAGGTGTCCGGCGTGGACGAGCACGTTGTTCTTGTGCACGAGCGTCAGCTTGCGGCGCGGACGCGCCTGGGCGCGGGCGAACGCGTCGCGGACGACCCGCTCGACACCGAACGCGGTGTTGAGGCTGACCTCGGTGGCGACCTCCTGGGGCGTGCCCACGCGGATCGCGCCGCCGTTGCCGACGTACGGGCCCTCGGTGCCCTCACGCACGACCACGAAGTCGATCTCACCGGGGTCGGCCAGCGGCGTCGGAACGCCGGCGAACAGCTTGCTCGGACGCAGGTTGACGTAGTGGTCCAGCTCGAAGCGCAGGCGCAGCAGCAGTCCGCGCTCGAGCACTCCTGACGGCACCGACGGGTCGCCGACGGCACCGAGCAGGATCGCGTCGTGCCCACGGATCTCCTCGAGGACCGAGTCGGGCAGCGTCTCGCCGGTGGCGTGCCAGCGGCGCGCCCCCAGGTCGTAGGCCGTCCGTTCGAACGTCAACCCCGCGTCGGCGGCGACGACGTCGAGAACCTTCAGGGCCTGGTCGGTGACCTCGGGGCCGATGCCGTCACCGGCAACGACCGCGAGCGAGTAAGAGCTGGTCATGCGTCCATCCTAGAACTGGTCATCTCAGATGCTGAAACTCGGGTCTCGCACTCTGGTCAGTTGTCCTCGGGAACGACGTCCAGCTCGTCGTGGTCCTCGCGCAGGTGCGCCGGTCCCCATTCGATGGTGAGAGTCGGTTCGTACATGAGTGCTCCTCTGGGTGGCGGTGAAAGGGGTGTGCGGGATCCGACGGGTCCGGCGACACTGCGGGGCCACGCGCTGCGACGGGTGAGTCGATCAGCGATTCAGAGGAGGAGAACCAGGTCCTGGTCCAGAACATCTGCTGCAGAGTCGTCGAGCCAACGCCGAAACTCCGCGGCAGGTGTGGCCCTAGGAGGTCCTGCCGCGGCAAGCGATGATTACGAGCTGCTTCCGCATGGACGTGAGCGTACACGAGGCCCGGGTCCATCTGCGGGCACCCGCGCCACACGTCTCATCCCATGAGCCACGCGACCCCCGGGCACCCGTCGTGAAACACTGGCGTGATGAGCGCACCGGCCGAGGTTCCCGAACTGGTCGCCCGCGCGCTGGACCTGTCCCGGCGCCGCGGGTTCATCACGTCGACCCGCAGCGAGACCGGCCGCCTCCTGGCCACCCTCGCCGCGTCGCGCACCGGCACGCTCGCCGAGCTGGGCACCGGTTGCGGTGTCGGCTCGGCCTGGCTCTCCAGCGGTGCCCCCAAGGGCGCGCACATCGTCACCGCCGAGCTCGATCCGGGCCTGACCAAGGACGTGCAGGAGATCTTCCACGACGCCGAGAACGTCGAGGTGACGTGCGGCGACTGGACCGTGCTCGAGCAGTACGCGCCGTTCTCGCTGCTGTTCGTGGACGTCCGCGACGTGATGGCCAGCATCGACGTGCTGGCCGACCTCCTCGAACCGGGCGGCATCGCGGTGCTCGACGACTTCAGCCCCTCGCAGTTCTGGCCGCCCATCGTCGACGGCCAGGTCGACTCGATCCGCGAGCAGTGGCTCACCGACGAGCGCTTCGTCGCGGTCGAGATGCTGATCGACCCGGACGCCAGCCTGATCATCGCCACGCGGCGCTGATCGTCGGCCCGGCGATCGACCCACTTCCTCACCTACTGTCGGATCACGGGGATCAATCCCGTGTCGACGGAAGGAAGCTGTCATGTCCGATCCGAGCGTCACCCACTCACCCAAGGGAGTCCGCACCGTCGGGCTCCTGTCGATCATCGCCGGCATCGTGCTCGTCGTCGCCGGCGCCGCGACCTGGTACGTCGTCACCGACCAGCTCACCGCCCAGAACATCACCGTCTCCGACGACGCCGACATGTTCGCCGGCAAGAAGGTCAACGGACCCTTGGACGCGTACGCCCAGGCCCAGGTGATCGACAAGCATGCGCTGGAGGCCACCGGCGGCAAGACCTACGCCGAGCTCGAGCAGGACGACCCGTTGCGCGAGGTGGCCATGAACGCGTCGTTCCTGCGCGCGTCGCTGTTCACGTCGGTCGTCGCCTACGGCGTCGCACTGTTCGCGATGGGCATGGGCCTGTTGTGGATCATGCTCGGCTGGTCGCTGCGCCGACTGGCGCCCTGAGCGACCGGAATCAGCGGGCGACCGACTCGGCGGTCGCTCGCGGCCTGACCTCGAACCACGGCAGGGAGAACTGCACGATCGGCCCGATCATCAGGGCGTAGAGCACGGTCCCGAGGCCGACCGTGCCGCCGAGCGCGAACCCGGCCACCACGACCGTGACCTCGAGCGCCGTGCGCACGAGGCGCACGCTGGCGCCGGTGCGGGCGACGATCCCGGTCCACAACCCGTCGCGAGGACCGGGCCCCAGCCCCGCCCCGACGTACATCGCACCCGCGACGCCGTTGCCGACGATGCCGCCGACCAGCAGCAGCACCGCGACGGCCAGGTGTCCGGCGTCGGGAAGCACGTCGAGCGTGGCGTCCGCGGCCAGGCCGATGACGATGACGTTGGCGATCGTCCCGAAGCCCGGACGCTGACGCAGGGGGATCCACAGCAGCAGCACGGCCGCGCCGACCGCGATGACCACCTGGCCGAAGGTCAGCGGGACGTGGAGCGCGAGACCCTCGTGGAAGACGTCCCAGGGGTCCAGGCCCAGTCCGGAGCGGACCAGCATCGCCATCGTGGCGCCGTAGAGCCACAGCCCGACGAAGAGCTGGACGAGCCGGCGCGTCATCCGCGACCCTGCTGGCGGACGATGGGGGCGTTCGGCACGCGTCGCAGGCCGTCGACGCGGACGGCCCGCACCGTGGCGATCATGCCCCAGACGGCGAGGGCGGCGAGAAGGATCCACCAGAACATGATGCCAGCATGCGCTCAAGTGGACTTGGTTTCCATAGCCAGTCGTGCCACAGTGGCCCCCATGGAGCGTCCCTCTCCCCTGTCAGCGCGTCGACTGGCCTCGATCATCGATGCGTGGGACGCCGGCGCCGGGCCCGCCTACCAGCGCCTTTCCGACCGGATCCGCACCGCGGTGATGGACGGCCGGATCCCCACCGGCACCCGACTGCCCAGCGAGCGGGCCCTGGCCGACGCCACCGGCCTCAGCCGCACGACCACCACCCGCGCCTACGAGGCGCTGCGGTCGACGGGTCTCGCCCGCACCCGCCACGGGTCGGGAACGGTCATCGAGGTCCCCCTGGGCGCGGCAGGCTCGACCAGCATGCTGGGGCGACCCTCGCGACCGGACGGGGTCGCACTCACCGCGGCCGCGACCGAGGCGCCCGACGGGTTCACGTCGCTCGTGGAGCAGGCCATGCGCAGCCTGCCGGCCGTCCTGGCGACCGACGGCTACCTGCCGGACGGACTGCCCGTCCTGCGCGAGCGACTGGCCCGGCGCTTCACCTCGCAGGGACTCCCGACCGATCCGGAGCAGATCGTCGTCACCACGGGCGCCCAGAGCGCCCTCTCGCTGCTGATCTCGGTGCTCGTGCGGCCGGGCGACCGGGTGATGGTCGAGGGATGCGGCTACCCGCACGCGTTCGACATGCTCGGCCGCGCCGGAGCGCGTCTGGTGCCGCTCCCCGTCGGGCCGACGCCGTGGTCCCTCGACGACGCGGCGCGGATCGCGCCAGCCGTCCAGACCGCTCTACTGGTGGCCGACTTCCACAACCCGACCGGCGCGCTGATGTCGTCGGACGACCGCCGCACGATCGCGGGGATGCTCACGTCCGCGGGGGTCACCACCATCGTGGACGAGACACTGCGCGACCTGAACGTGAGCGGCGTGCCGATGCCCGAGCCCTACGCCGTGCACGATGCACGTGCCATCATCGTGGGCTCGGCCGCGAAGTCGCTGTGGGGTGGCCTGCGGATCGGCTGGATCCGGGCGCCGCGGTCGCTCGTGCCCAAGCTCGTGCAGGAGCGCATGGTCCGCGACCTGGGCACGGCCGCCCTCGACCAGCTCGTCGTCGCGACGGCCCTCGAGGACGGCGAGATCATGCCCGCGGGACGAGCCGCCGAGCTGCGCCTGCGGCGGGATGCGCTCATCGACGCGGTCGGCCGGCAGCTGCCGGACTGGCGCCTGAACCGTCCGGACGGAGGACTGTCCGTCTGGGCCACCCTGCCCGACCCCGTCAGCTCGGCCCTGACCCTCGCGGCCGAGGACGAGGGACTGACGCTCACCCCCGGCCCACGATTCTTCCCGACGCACCCCGCACTGGGCGAGCGCCACCTGCGACTGCCCTTCGTGCTGCCGCTCCCCCGCCTCGAGGACGCCGTCTCGCGCCTCGCCCGGGCGTGGCACCGGGTCGGTGCCGGACAGGCCTCCGCTCCCCGCGACCCGGACACGGTCGACCTGATCGCCTGAATGGCGTCCGTCACCCTCGCGGTGCTCGTGTTGCGGTGAGTCCAGCGACGCCTCAAAGTCCTGTACAGGCCGCCCGACCGGGGTCCCGGCCGCCGGACGGTCGAGGAGCGTCATGGACCTGCTGCGCAAGAAGAACGTGGACGACGTCATCCACCAGAACGACGACACCGAGGAGGCGTCGGGGCACGGCAAGCTCAGGCAGCACCTGTCGGCACTGGATCTTGTGGGCTTCGGGATCGGCATCGTCATCGGCACCGGCATCTTCACGCTGACGGGCCTGCAGGCGCGTGACAACGCCGGTCCGAGCGTGACGATCTCGTTCCTCATCGCCGGAGCCGTCGCCCTGCTCGCGGCCCTGTGCTACGCCGAGCTCGCGTCCGCCGTGCCCACCGCCGGCAGCTCGTACACGTACAGCTACACGACGATCGGCGAGATCTTCGCGTGGATCATCGCGTGGGACCTGATCCTCGAGTTCGCCCTCGGCTCCGCCGTGGTCGCCCGAGGGTGGTCGGGCTACCTGGCCGGTGTCTTCGACCTGCCGGAGAAGTGGTTCGCCGAGGACGGCTCCGTCGTGAACGTCGGCGCCATCGCCATCGTGCTGGTGCTGGGCCTGGTCGCGATGCGCGGTATCCGCGAGTCCGCCTGGGTCACCAACGGACTCGTCGTCGTCAAGGTGGTGGTGTGCGTCTTCGTCATCGCGGTCGGCGCCTTCTACGTCAAGACCGGCAACCTGGTGCCGTTCATCCCGGACTCGAGGCCGCCGGAGGGCGCCGGCTCCGAAGGTGGGCTGCACGCTCCGCTGTGGCAGTTCGTGACCGGGATCGAACCGGCGACGTTCGGCATCACGGGCATCTTCGTCGCAGCCGCCGTCGTGTTCTTCGCCTACTCCGGGTTCGAGGCCGTCGCCAACCTGGGCGAGGAGACACGCAAGCCCGAGCGGGACATGCCCCTCGGACTGCTGGGCACGCTCGGCGTCTGCACCGCGCTCTACGTCGGCGTGTGCCTCGTGATCACCGGCATGGTGCACTACTCGGAGCTGTCGAGGGGCGACGCCGTGGCGGACGTGTTCGACCAGGTCGGGCTGGAGTGGGCGGGCATCCTCATCGGCATCGCGGCCGTCGCGGGCCTGACCTCGGTCATCCTGGTCGACCTCGTGGCGATGCCGCGCATCGGCTTCGCACTCGCCCGGGACGGCTTGTTGCCCGACGCGTTCCGCCGCATCCACCCCACGTGGGGCACGCCCGTGCTGATGACCGGCCTGACGGTCGTCGCCGTCGCGTTGCTCGCCGGGTTCATCCCGATCTCGGTCCTGGCCGAGATGGTCAGCATCGGCACCCTGTTCGCCTTCGTCGTGGTCGCGATCGCCGTCATCGTGCTGCGCAGGACCCAGCCGGACATGAACCGTCCCTTCCGCACCCCGTGGGTCCCGTTCCTGCCGATCGTCACGGTCTTCGCGTGCGTCGGCCTGATGGCGAGCCTCAAGGTCGACACGTGGCTGCGCTTCATCGTGTGGCTGGTGCTGGGCTTCATCGTGTACTTCGCCTACGGCTACCGGCATTCGCACCTGAACAAGGCCGCGAGGAAGGAGGCGGCGTGAGCATCGTCGTCGGGTTCGGCAGCGACACCCGCAGCACCGCACCGCTGGACCTGGCCGCCGACATCGCGCGCACGACCGGCGAGCAGATCGTCCTGGTCAGCGTGGTCCAGGACAGCTGGGGAACCCTGCACGACCACGCCGGTGTCGACGACGACTGGCACCGCCAGGTGCGTGCGCAGGCCACCGAGGCGCTGGCCGGAGCACGCGACCACCTCGGCGAGCACGACGTGACGACGCGAGCCCGAACGGCCCGGTCGGTCCCGCAGTCGCTGCTCGAGGAGACGCGCGAGGCCGGGGCACGGTTGCTCGTCACCGGCTCGGCGACCCACGGAGCGCTGGGACGGATCGCCTTCGGCAGCACCAACGACCGGCTGGCACACAGCGCCGAGACGCCCGTCGCCATCGCTCCGCGCGGCTACGTGGCGCATCCAGGCGGGATCGAGCGGCTCGTCGTCGCCGTCGACCCGACGGTGTCCGACGAGGCCCTCGCCAAGCCTGTCGCCGACCTGGCGGGTTGGCTGGGCGTCCCGGTCGAGATCGTCACGTTCGCGGTGCGCAGCGGCTCGCGCAGCGCCTTCGCCACGTTCGCCAGCCTCGAGATCGCGCGGGCCTGGTCCGACATGGTCCGCGACCACCAGCTGCGCTTGGCCGGCCGGATCCGCGAGCTGGCACCCGGCACGACCGTCAGCACCGTGCAGGTCAGCACGGGCGAGCGCTGGTCGCTGGCGCTGGAGTCCTACGGCTGGCGAGCGGGCGACCTCCTCGCCGTGGGGTCGAGCCAGCACGGGCCGGTGGCGCGCGTCTTCGTCGGCTCGACCGCGACGCGCATCGTCAACCACAGTCCCGTGCCGGTCGTGCTGCTCCCCCGCCCCGCTCCCGCACGGTCCGCCGTCGGGCGGCCCCGCAAGCACTGAGCGCGGCGCCCCACGTCGACCCGGAGGTCGACGGGGACGCCGCGCTCGGCGTGAGGATGCGCCGCGTCAGCGAGCGGCAGTGCCCTCGGTGTAGTCGTCGTCGGCCTGCTTCCACGAGAAGTGGGCGCGCAGCGTCTTGCCGGTGGCCTCGATCGGGTGACCGGCCTCCTTCTCGCGCAGCTCGAGGAACTCCTTGCCACCGTTGTCCTGGTCGGAGATGAAGCGCTCGGCGAAGGCACCGGACTGGATGTCCGACAGGACCTCCTGCATGCGCTGCTTCACGCCGGCGTCGATGACGCGCGGGCCCGAGACGTAGTCGCCGTACTCGGCCGTGTCCGAGACGCTCCAGCGCTGCTTCGCGATGCCGCCCTCGAACATGAGGTCGACGATGAGCTTCAGCTCGTGCAGCACCTCGAAGTAGGCGATCTCGGGCTGGTAGCCAGCCTCGGTCAGCACCTCGAAACCGGCCTGGACGAGGTGGGAGACGCCACCGCACAGGACGGCCTGCTCGCCGAACAGGTCGGTCTCGGTCTCCTCGGTGAACGTCGTCTTGATCACGCCGGCACGCGTGCCGCCGATGCCCTTGGCGTACGAGAGGGCAAGCTGCCACGCCTGACCGGAGGCGTCCTGCTCGACTCCGATGATGTCCGGGATGCCGCGACCCGCGACGAACTCGCGGCGCACCGTGTGGCCGGGCGCCTTGGGCGCGACCATGATCACGTCGATGCCCTCGGCCGGCTTGATGTAGCCGAAGCGGATGTTGAAGCCGTGACCGAACACGAGGGTGTCACCGGTCGTCAGGTTCGGCTCGATCGACTCGGCGTAGATGTGACGCTGGACCTGGTCGGGCGCGAGGATGACGATGACGTCGGACTCCTCGACCGCCTCGGCGACGGACAGGACGCGCAGGCCCTCGGCCTCGGCCTTGGCCTTGCTCTTGCTTCCCTCCGCCAGGCCGACGCGGACGTCGACGCCGGAGTCCCGCAGGTTGAGCGCGTGGGCGTGACCCTGGCTGCCGTAGCCGATCACGGCCACGTTCTTGCCCTGGATCAGTGCCAGGTCGGCGTCGTCGTCATAGAACAGTTCAGCCACGGTTATCGGTTCTCCTTGGTTGGGGTGGAGGGCGCAGTGCGTGCGCCCGCGCAGGGTTGGGAGTCGGTGGATCAGCCCGCTGCCGTGCCGGGCACGGAACGCATCGTGCGGTCGGTGATCGACCGCGAGCCGCGACCGATCGCGACGCGCCCGGACTGCGCGATCTCGCGGATGCCGAAGGGCTCGAGCACGTTGAGCATCGCAGTGAGCTTGCCGGCATCGCCGGTGGCCTCGATCGTGACCGAGTCCTGCGCGACGTCGACGACCTTCGCGCGGAACAGCTGGACGGTCTCGAGGACCTGGCCACGCGAGTGCTGGTCGGTGCGGACCTTGATCAGCATGAGCTCGCGCTCGACGGCGCTGCCCGAGTCGAGCTCGACGATCTTGAGCACGTTCACCAGCTTGTTGAGCTGCTTGGTGACCTGCTCCAGCGGGAGCTCCTCGACGTTGACGACGATCGTCATGCGCGAGATCTCGGGGATCTCGGTGGGACCGACGGCCAGCGAGTCGATGTTGAAGCCGCGGCGCATGAACAGGCTCGAGACACGGGCCAGGACGCCCGGCGTGTTCTCGACCAGGACGCTCAGGGTGTGTTGGGGCATCAGAGGTCCTCGTCTTCCCACTCGGGAGCCAGATCGCGGGCGATCTTGATGTCGTCGTTGCTGGTGCCGGCGGCGACCATCGGCCAGACCATCGCGTCGCGCTCGACGACGAAGTCGATGACGACCGGGACGTCGTTGATGCTCATGGCCTTGGCGATGACGTCGTCCAGCTCGTCCTCGCTCTCGCAGCGCAGGCCGACGCAGCCGTAGGCCTCGGCGAGCTTGACGAAGTCGGGAATGCGGCGCGCGCCGATGGACTCGGGACCCGTGTTGAGGTCGGTGTTGGAGTAGCGGCCCTCGTAGAACAGGGTCTGCCACTGGCGCACCATGCCCAGGGACGAGTTGTTGATGACCGCGACCTTGATCGGGATGCCCTCGATCGCGCAGGTGGCCAGCTCCTGGTTGGTCATCTGGAAGCAGCCGTCGCCGTCGATGGCCCACACGACCCGGTCGGGCTGGCCGACCTTGGCACCCATGGCGGCGGGGACGCCGTAGCCCATCGTGCCGGCGCCACCGGAGTTGAGCCACTGGCGCGGGCGCTCGTACTGGACGAAGTGCGCGGCCCACATCTGGTGCTGGCCCACGCCCGACGTGTAGACGGCCTCCGGCCCGGCGGCCGCGTTGATGCGCTCGATCACCGTCTGGGGCGCGAGGCCCTCGGCCGGCTTGTCGTAGGCGACCGGGAACTTCGCCTTGACGCCCAGGATGTACTGGCGCCATTCGCCGTACTCGCCGGTGAGCTGGTCCTCGTCGGACTGCTTCTGCAGCGCGCGGACCAGGTCGGCGATGACCTCGCGGGCGTCGCCCACGATCGGCACGTCGGCCGTGCGGTTCTTGCTGATCTCGGCCGGGTCGATGTCGGCGTGGATGACCTTCGCCCCGGGTGCGAACGTGGGCAGGTCGCCCGTGACGCGGTCGTCGAAGCGCGCGCCCAGGGTGATGAGCAGGTCGGACTTCTGCAGGCCCGCGACCGCCGCGACCGAGCCGTGCATGCCGGGCATGCCCAGGTGCAGCTCGTGCGAGTCGGGGAACGCGCCGCGCGCCATCAGCGTGGTCACGACGGGGATCTGGGTGAGCTCGGCGAGGATCTTGAGCTCGGCGGCCGCATCGGCCTTGATGACGCCGCCACCGACGTACAGCACCGGGCGCTCGGCCTCGGCGATCAGGCGGGCGGCCTCGCGGACCTGCTTGTTGTGCGGACGCGTGGTGGGGCGGTAGCCCGGCAGCGCCAGCTCGTGCGGCCACTGGAACGTGGTCATCGCCTGGAGGGCGTCCTTGGCCACGTCGACCAGGACGGGACCCGGGCGGCCGGTGATGGCGATGTGGAACGCCTCGGCCACGACGCGCGGGATCTCCTCGGGGTCGGTGACCAGGAAGCTGTGCTTGGTGATCGGCATCGTGATGCCGCGGATGTCCGCCTCCTGGAAGGCGTCCGAGCCGATGACGGTGCTGGCGACCTGGCCGGTCACCGCGACGATCGGCACCGAGTCGAGATAGGCGTCGGCGATCGCGGTGACGAGGTTGGTGGCGCCGGGACCGGAGGTGGCCATGCAGACGCCGACCTTGCCGGTGACCATCGCGTAGCCCTGCGCCGCGTGGCCGGCTCCCTGCTCGTGGCGGACCAGCACGTGGCGGATCGAGGAGTCGAACAGCGGGTCGTACGCCGGCAGGATCGCTCCGCCGGGGATGCCGAAGATGACTTCCACCCCGGCCTGTTCCAGTGATCGGACGAGGCTCTGGGCCCCGGTCATCGGCTCTGGTGCCGTCTCGGTCATCTCCGTACCCGTCTCGTAGGCCGGCCTCGCCGTCATGGCCGGTGCTCGGTTCCCCATCGTATTCCCTGCCTCTCGTCGTGGATTCATCGCATGAAAAAACCCCCGGCCCTGAGGCGACGAGGGTTTGACGCGCGGCGCGAGCCGGCGCGTCAGCGAAGTACGAGAAGCAGTCGGTGCATGTGACCAGTGTGCTTCGCCGGTGCGATGTGGTCAAGTTGTGAGATTCCGTGTCCACGATGCGGACGGGATGGTTCGTCAGGTCGCTGCCAGGAGCTGCTCGGCCGCGAGGGGACGGTCCGCCATCACGACCCTCGTGCCGCCGGGGACGAGACGGTCGGGTCCGCGCCAGACCTCGCTCAGCCCACACCGCTCGGCCGTCCGCCGGGACGCCGAGTTGTGGTCGAGCAGGTAGGCCACCACGGGCGCCTCGGGCCGGACCTCGGCGGCCGCCGCGATGGCCGCTCGCGCGATCTCGGTCGCGTAGCCGTGCCCGTGGTGCTCGGCCGCGACCCGGTAGTAGAGGTTCCACAGTCCGCCCGGCCGCAGCCGCACGCCGCCGATGCCGACGAAGCCGCCGTCCGCACGCCGTCGGACGGCCCAGTAGCCGAGCCCGTCCCGAGCCCACTCCTGCACGTACTGCGTGAGGTCGTCGACGGTGCGCTGCTCGTCCGTGGACACGCCCTCGGGCCAATGCGTCCACAGTCGCGGATCGGCGTTCACCGCATGGACCTCGCGCAGGTCGTCGAGGGACGCCGCGCGCAGGTCCAGCCGCTCGGTCACCACGTGCGCAAGGTCCATGCTCACCAAGGGAACGGTTCGTAGTCCTTGAGGAAGACGCCGTGCAGGTCGACGCCGGCCTCGCCCTGGACGATCGGGTCGTAGACGCGGGCCGCGCCGTCGACGAGGTCGAGCGGGGCCTTGAAGCCCTCCTCGGCGAGACGCTTCTTCGTGACGTGGGGGCGCTCATCGGTGATCCAGCCGGTGTCGACGGCGGTCATCAGGATGCCGTCGCTCTCGAGCATCTCGCGGGCGCTGGTGCGGGTGAGCATGTTGAGCGCGGCCTTGGCCATGTTCGTGTGCGGGTGGCCGGGGCCCTTGTACCCGCGCGAGAACTGGCCCTCCATCGCCGAGACGTTGACGACGTACTTGCGGCGCGCGGGCGACGCGGCCATGGCGGGTCGCAGGCGGCTGACCAGGATGAACGGCGCGACGCTGTTGCACAGCTGGACCTCGAGCAGCTCGAGCGCATCGACCTGCCCGACGTGCTGGACCCAGCTGTTGGTGTCGACGAGGTCGGGCAGCAGTCCCCCGGCGTCGATCCGCTCGAGGTCGGCGGACCCGGCCTCGAGCGCGATGGACGTGAGCTCCTCGGCCGTGACGGCGTCACCGGCGAGCGCCGGGTGCGAGGCGACGGAGCCGACGAGAGCCGCGGGGTGGGCGTCGCTGGTGTGGCCGAACGTGACCAGCTCGGGAGTGAAGCCCTCGGGCAGCGGCTGGGCCTCGGCATCCGCGATCGCCTGGTAGGCGCCGGGCTGGCGCTTGACGGTCTGGGCGGCGTTGTTGACCAGGATGTCGAGCGGGCCCGCGGCGGCGACGTTGTCCGCGAGTCCGATCACCTGGGCCGGGTCGCGCAGGTCGATGCCGACGACCTTGAGCCGGTCGAGCCACTGGTCGCTGTCGGGCTGGGCGCTGAAGCGGCGGACCGCGTCGCGCGGGAAGCGGGTGGTGATCGTGAGGTGGGCGCCGTCGCGCAGCAGGCGCAGCGCGATGTACATGCCGATCTTGGCGCGGCCGCCCGTGAGCAGGGCGCGCTTGCCCGTGAGGTCGGTGCGGGCGTCGCGCTTGGCGTGGCTCATCGCGGCGCACTCGGGGCACAGCTGGTGGTAGAACGCGTCGACGACGGTGTAC
Source organism: Aeromicrobium sp. (assembly GCF_032084975.1). Lineage (GTDB taxonomy): Bacteria > Actinomycetota > Actinomycetes > Propionibacteriales > Nocardioidaceae > Aeromicrobium. The sequence goes on along the minus strand of NZ_DAMDLR010000019.1, from coordinate 31,542 downwards.
TTGGTCTTGCAGATGTAGCAGGCGCGCGCGACGGACAGGACCCCCGCCGAGGCGCCCTTCGTGCTGGAGACCAGCGTGATCCCGGCCGTCTCGTCGTCGATGCGGCGCGGCGAGCCGGTGGCGGTCAGGGCCACGACCTGCTGGTCGGCCTCGTTGACGGCGTCGCGCTTGGCCTTGCGGCGCTGCTTCTTGACGTCCTTGTAGAACTTCCCGCACGCCCGCCGCAGCGCCACGTACGCCTCGTCCTCGTCGCCGAGGTGCTGGGCCTCACCCAGGACCTTGAGGGCGGTCGCGAGTTCGTCGTCGGTGAAGTTCGGCACCCCGGAATCCTAACGACCGGAGCCGAGACGAGGTTGGCCCGCATGGGAGAATCGGCCAGTGACCACGCGCCTCGCCACCGCTGCGCCCGGCGCCGTCGTCCCCTCCCGCGACCATCGCCTCGAGATCCAGGGGCTGCGCGCGCTCGCGGCGCTGCTCGTCGTGGTCTACCACCTGTGGCCGGGGCGCGTGCCCGGCGGCTATGTCGGCGTGGACATCTTCTTCGTCATCTCGGGCTTCCTGATCACCAGCCACCTGTTGCGCGAGATCGACCGCGACGGACGCATCTCGTTCGCGCAGTTCTGGGCCCGGCGCGCGCGACGCCTGCTGCCCGCCGCGCTCTCGGTGATCGCGGTGTCCGGCGTGGCGACGTGGCTGTGGGTTCCGCAGCAGTACTGGTCGCAGTTCTACCGCGAGATGATCGCCTCGGCGGCGTACGTCGAGAACTGGCTGCTGGCCGGCGACTCGGTGGACTACCTCGCCCAGGAGAACATCGCGTCGCCCGTCCAGCACTACTGGACCTTGTCGGTGGAGGAGCAGTTCTACGTCTTCTGGCCGCTGCTGGTGGCGCTGGGCCTGTGGCTCGCGGTCCGGCTGGGTCGCGATCGCCGCCACATGATCGCCGCGGTGCTCGGCGTGGTCGTCGCCGCGAGTCTCGTGCACAGCCTGTATCTCGTGGCGCAGGGCGTCCCCCAGGCGTACTTCGCGACCACGACCCGCGCGTGGGAGTTCGGCGCGGGAGCCCTGTTGGCCTTCGCCCCCGGCGTCCTCAACCGCCTGTCGGACGTGGCGCGCTCGGTCGTCTCCTGGGGCGCGCTCGCCTTCATGGTCGGCGCGGGACTGTTCTTCGACCACGCCACCCCCGTCCCGGGACTGCCGATCGTGGCGCTCGTCCTGGCCGTCGTGCTGTTCATCGCGGCGGGCTCGCCGGGTTCGGTCCTCTCCCCCATGCCGCTGCTGCGCCGGCGATCCGTGCAGTGGACCGGCGACGTCTCCTACGCCCTGTACCTGTGGCACTGGCCTCTCATCGTGCTGATGCCGTTCGTGCGCGGTCGCGAGAACGGGCCGTACGCGCTGGTGGGGATCCTGGTCCTGACCTTCGTGCTGTCCGGGCTGTCCACCCGGCTCATCGAGGACCCGGTGCGCACCTCCACGTTCCTGAGGCGACGCCGGCCGCGGCTGACGTACGGGCTCACGGTCGCTGCGATGGCGGCCGTGATCGTTCCCTCCCTGATGGCGATCAGCTCCAGCGAGCAAGCACTGGAGCGCGACCAGCAGATCGCCGAGACGATCGCCAGCGAGGCTCCGAAGTGCTTCGGCGCAGCCTCGCACGATCCCGAGAAGCCGTGCGAGAACCCCGAGCTGGACCGGCTGCAGATCCCCGAGCCGAGGTCCGCCAACGGTGACCGTCCGCCCGAGGGCTGGTGCTCACAGCGTCCCGTCGGCGAGCCGATCAAGCCGTGCACCGGGGGCGACTGGACCGACCCCGACACCCTCAAGGTCGCCATCGTCGGTGACTCGCACGCCCGCATGATGAGCTCGGTGCTGCGCGAGTGGGCCGACGAGGGCAAGGTCGCGTGGGACGGCTACTTCCAGAGCGGCTGCGTGTGGACCACGGCCGAACCGTGGCGCGTGAGGTACGTCGACGAATGCGTCGACTTCAAGCAGCAGATGGCCACGATCATGGCCGACGACGCCGACCGCTACGACCTCGTCATCACGACGGCGCGGGCCGACCGGATCCCCGGCGACGCGCAGGAGCGCACCGACGGACTGCTGGAGGCGTGGTCCTCGGCGACCGACCGCGGCGTCCCGGTCGTCGCCCTCTCGGACGTCCCGTTGCAGGAGCGCAACGAGGTCAACGCGTGCCTCGAGCAGACGACGCAGGAGCGGCAGTCCGACTGTGCGCTCGACCGGGCCGCGACGCTCGTCGAGCCCGACCCGTTCCTCGCCGCCGCCGAGGCGGGTGAGCGCACGCACGGGATCGACCTGCACGACGTCCTGTGCGACGAGAGGAAGTGCCCCGCCGTCATCGGCGGCGTCACCGTCTACGCCGACTCGAACCACCTCACCGACACGTTCGTGCGCACCATGGCGCCGATCGTGTGGCGCGAGCTCAAGCGCACCGGGCTCACTGGCTGACCGGGCGGCCCGCCCGGTGGGCGAGATGTGTAGAGCCGCGTACCTTTCTGGGCTCCAGAAGGTACGCGGCTCTACAGATCTCGGTCCCGCGGGCGGGACGCGTCAGCCGGTGACCGCTCCGTGCGCGGCCGAGCTGACCAGCTTGCGGTACTTCGCGAGCACACCGGAGGTGTACTTCGGCGGGTTGGGCTCCCAGCCGACCTTGCGCTGCTCGAGATCCGCCTCGTCGATCTCGACGTCGAGCGTCTTGTTCGCCACGTCGAGCGTGATCGGGTCGCCGTCGCGGACGAAGGCGATCGGTCCGCCGTCGACGGCCTCGGGGGCGACGTGGCCGACGCACAGGCCGGTCGTGCCGCCGGAGAAGCGCCCGTCGGTCAGCAGCAGGACGTCCTTGCCCAGGCCGGCGCCCTTGATGGCACCGGTGATGGCCAGCATCTCGCGCATGCCGGGTCCACCCTTGGGGCCCTCGTAGCGGATGACGACCACGTCTCCGGCGACGACGGTGCCGTCCTCCAGCGCGTCCATCGCGGCGCGCTCGCCGTCGAACACGCGGGCGGTGCCGCGGAACACCGACTCGTCGAAGCCGGCGCTCTTGACGACCGCGCCCTCGGGAGCCAGCGAGCCGTGCAGGATCGTGAGGCCGCCGGTCTGGTGGATCGGCTGGTCGAGCGGGCGGATGACGTCGCCGTCCAGGCCCAGGTCGATGTGCGCGAGGTTCTCGGCCATCGTCTTGCCGGTCACCGTCATGACGTCGCCGTGCATGAGGCCCGCGTCGAGCAGCGCCTTCATGATCACGGGGATGCCGCCGACCTTGTCGACATCGTTCATGACGTAGCGACCGAAGGGCTTGAGGTCGCCCAGGTGCGGGACCTTGTCGCCGACGCGGCTGAAGTCGTCGAGGGTCAGCGGGACACCGGCCTCGCGGGCGATCGCCAGCAGGTGCAGGACGGCGTTGGTCGAGCCGCCGAGCGCCATGACCACGGTGATCGCGTTCTCGAAGGCCTCGAGCGTCATGATGTCGCGGGCGGTGATGCCCTTGCGCAGCAGCTCGACGACGGCCTCGCCGGACTTGCGGGCGTACTCGTCGCGGCGGCGGTCGGGAGCCGGCGGCGCGGCCGAGCCGGGCAGGCTCATGCCGAGCGCCTCGGCGGCCGAGGCCATGGTGTTGGCGGTGTACATGCCGCCGCAGGCGCCCTCGCCGGGGCAGATCGCGCGCTCGATGCGGTCGACCTCGTCGCGGGTGATCAGACCCTTCATGCAGGCGCCGACGGCCTCGAAGGCGTCGATGATCGTGACGTCCTTGCCGTCGACGTTGCCCGGCAGGGTCGAGCCGGCGTAGAGGAAGACGCTGGACAGGTCGAGGCGCGCGGCAGCCATGAGCATGCCGGGAAGGGACTTGTCGCAGCCGGCCAGCAGGACCGAGCCGTCAAGGCGCTCGGCCGACATGACGACCTCGACCGAGTCCGCGATGACCTCACGGCTGACGAGCGAGAAGTGCATGCCCTCGTGGCCCATGCTGATGCCGTCGGAGACGCTGATGGTGCCGAACTCGAGCGGGTAGCCGCCACCGGTGTGCACGCCCTCCTTGACGGCCTTCGCGAGGCGGTCGAGCGAGAGGTTGCAGGGGGTGATCTCGTTCCAGCTGGACGCGACGCCGATCTGGGGCTTCACCCAGTCGTCGTCCCCCATGCCCACCGCGCGGAGCATGCCGCGGGCGGCGGTCTTCTCCAGACCGTCGGTGACGTCGCGACTGCGCGGCTTGATGTCGATGTCGGGGGTCTCGGGGGTCTCGGCCATGAACGCATCGTACGACCGGCCGGGTGTCGCTCCGCCGCCCGGTCAGAACAGCGGGACGAGCGCCAGCGCCATGAACCAGCTGACGAAGCTGCCGACCAGGACGTACTCGGCGCGCGAGCCGTCGCCCTCGTCCTTGGAGATCTCGGGGAACCGCAGGATGCCCTTGGCGGCCAGGATCGCCGCCACTCCCCCGTAGTTGCCGCCGACGGCGAACGCGAACACCATGACTCGCTCGAGGGGGCCGATGACGCGACCGCCCTTGAGCCGGCGCTCCTCCCCCAGCAGGCCGCGTCCGACGTGGTCGAGCACCTCGCGCACGACGGCGTTGGCCGGACCGATCAGCGCGATGGCGGTGACCAGGGCCAGGACGAACTCGTCGAGGCCGACGCCGAGCAGGCCGGGGATCCCGAGGCCCTCGAACCAGTCGAGCATCGGCGGGCGGTCGCGGTCGATGAACGGCGAGGCGACGAGAGCGAGCACGCCGGCGATGCCGGACGCGATCATCCCGGGCACGCGCCACGACGAGAGGGTGCGCGCGCTGGCCCACCACAGGCCGACGACCGCGGGCAGCCAGCCGGCGCCGGGCCCGTAGCCGAGGCCGTGGGCGACCAGGACGACGATCGCGATCATCGCGATGGCTTCGAGGGCGACGATCCAGACGGTGTCGACGTGGCGCAGGTACTCGGCGAGGCAGATCGCGAGCAGGACCAGGGCGAGCAGAGCCATCAGCGCACCACCTCCAGGCCGTCGATGACGGCGAGGGCCCCACTGCGGCGCAGCGACTGCGACACGGCCGACGCCGAGATGCCCTCGCTCTCGGCGAGCTGGCGCTGGGTGCGACCCTGCAGCAGACCCAGTACGAGCCGTCGCTGGCGGCCGTCGAAGCCACTGACGACATGGTCACGAGCCATCACGTACGCGTTCACCGTTCCCCCTTCGTGCACCCACGTGCGCAGGCCGGTCTGGCGTGCGACGCGACGCTCGACCTCACCGATCGCTTCGCGCGCGTTCCACCAGGCCGGGCCGTCCTGCGTGAGACCGTACTCGGACCGACCGACGACTTCGATCGCGCCGCGGCCGATGCCGACGCGGGCGTCCATCGTCTCGGGAAGGGCGAGCCGGACCACGAGCGCCGCCAGCAGGGCGTCGGCGACCGTCTCGTGGGTCGACTGGAACTCGTCGCCGATCGTGGGCGCAGGCGCCTGCCGGGACGGAGCGATCTCGGCCGCGAGCGCCAGGGCTGAGATGAGCGCCTCCTGGGCGGCGGCACGCGAGGGAACGTCACGCGAGGCCACGAGGTCGCCGATGACGGCCACGCTCTCGATCGGTTCAGCCGAGGGCTTCATTTCCATGAAATGAAGTCTATGCCTTTATTCAGCCGAAGTGAAGTTTTCCGCTTCACACTGCACGCAGGTCCGACATGGCGGGACCGGCCGGGTGCTTCTGCACCCACCGAGTGGCTGCGTCGTGCCCGGCCTCGAACAGGCTCGTGCGCTGCTCGGGGGTCAGGTCGAAGTCGGTCCAGCGCACTCCCCTCGGCTTGGCGAAGATGCTGCGATCGATCGAGGTCGGGTCGCTCACGTGCCGGACCTGCGTCGAGTCGACGGTGGTCTTGATCAGGTTCGTCAGCAGGTCGATCGGCGAGGTCACGGGCTTGGCCTTGGCCCGCTGGCCGGCGGGCGAGCTCAGCCGCACCCCGAGCGTGGGCCAGCGACTGGGCCGGCCGTCCGTGCGGTCGAAGATCTCGATCGGGTAACTGCGCAGCAGGGAGCCGTCGACGAGCGTGAGCGTGCCGAACGGGGACGTCATCCGCTTCGGCTCGAACAGGAACGGGATGCCGGCCGACGCTCGGACGGCGCGCGCCACCGAGAACTCGTCGGGATCCACGTCGTGGGCGCGCAGGTCCCACGGTAGGAACATCGCCCGCTGGCGGGACAAATCGCTGGCGGTGACGACGAGCCGGTAGGACTCCCCCGGCGGCAGCGAGCTGCCCGGATCGGGGAACGCCAGGTCACCGAACGTCCGCACGCCCAGGTCGGCCAGCACGCCGCGGACCCACTGCTCCATATAGCGGCCCGGGTGCGCCCCCAGGTGGAACAGCACGCCCCACGCGTCGGCGGCACGCGGCCACCAGTTCAGCGCCCTGCTGCCGGGCCGGCGATCCAGGAACGCCTCGTAGTCGATCGTGCGCATGATGTCGTCGACCCGGCTGAACGGCTCGTTCGCGTGCTGCATCGCGGCCATGATCGCGCCGACCATCGCCCCGGCGGAGGATCCGCCGATCCGGGCGAACGCGTAGCCGTTCTCGACGAGCGCTGTCGCGGCGCCGACCAGCGCGATGCCCTTGACTCCCCCGCCCTCGAGGATCAGGTCGACCGTGCGCTTCTCGTCCACGGTTCGACTCTAGGACGTGGACGTGTCCCCGCCTCGCCGAGACGTCCCAGCACTGGGTTCTGTCACATGTCGGGATCGTCCGCGTCGGTGGCGAGCTCTTCCGCGTCGGGCGTCGGGTCGTCTGCGGTGAACCTCGCCAGCACCGCGAAGGCTTCGTCCGCGCGGACCACCGCGCGTTCCATCGCCTTGCTCATCCGCTCGCTCAGCTCGGCCGGCGAACGGCTGGGATCGCGCGACCGGGCGACGCTGGCCCCGGCATCGAAGCTGGCGACTGATCGAAAGAAGCGACTCACGACAGCCCACTCCTCGGCTGTGAGGTGCCGGGCGATCTTCTCGCGGTACTGGAGCCAGGAGTCCTGCGGCAGCGTGTAGGCACTCGACCAGTAGTGACCGTTCCGCACGGCCATGCTCATCCGTGCTCGCGCCTGCTCGACGTCGACGCGGACGATGCGTGCCGCGATCTTTGACTCGTCGCGTGAGGACGCCTCGGCCAGCCGTCGCGACTCGGCACGCTCCTGACGCCGCCGCTCCGCTTCGTCCTCACGACGCTGACGTTCGGTGGCCGCGTCGCGTCGTTGCTGCAGGAGAGAGACCCCAGCCGCCAGGGCGGCGCCGAAGATGGCGGCCGAGAAGGCCAGGCCCGCTGCCGCCCACTCGACGTCCATGCGGCCATTGACCCATCACGTCCGATGTCACACAACCCCTCAAGGTGACCGGTCCGCTGGAGTGAGACGGTGGCGACGTGGAGTCCTCAGGTGCCGCAGTAGGTCGTGTACCGCCCGAAGTCCTCCGGCGCTGGTGCGGCATACCTCTCGAGGCCCGGACGCTCCTCGAACGGGCGCTGGACGATCTCCAACAACTGCTCGAAGGGCGCGAGGTCGCCGGCCGTCGCGGCGTCGAGCGCCTCCTCCACCAGATGGTTGCGCGGGATGTGGACGGGATTGGCGCGGTCCATCGCGGTCGGGTCCGGCCCCACCGACTGCCAGCGCGACAGCCACTCGTCGATGGCTTTCAGGTCGACGAACAGTCCACGGAAGGGCTCGGCATCACCGCGGGCCGCCGACCCCAGCGCGCGGAAGCCGCTGGTCCAGTCGACGTGGTTGCTGTGCAGGAGATCGAGCAGCTCCTCCCCCAGCTTCGCCGCGATCGAGTCCTCCAGGCCGATGGGAAGGCCGAGCTTGGCTCGAAGACCCGCCGAATGGGTGACCGCGTATCTCGAGGCGAACGTGCCGAGCGACTCCATCGCGAGCTCGACCGCGGTGTCCTGGTCCTGCGCGAACAACGGGAGGAGCGCCTCCGCGAACCGCGCGAGGTTCCACTGGGCGACCGCCGCCTGGTTGCCGTAGGCGTAGCGGCCGCCGACGTCGATCGAGCTGAAGACCGCGCCCGGGTCGTACGCCTCGATGAACGCGCATGGCCCGTAGTCGATCGTCTCGCCGGAGATCGTCATGTTGTCGGTGTTCATCACACCGTGGACGAACCCGACGAGCATCCACCGTGCGATGAGATCGGCCTGCGCCTCGACCACGGCCTCGAACAGCGCCCGGTAAGGGTTGTCCGCAGACGCGGCTGCCGGGTGATGACGCTCGATCGCGTGGTCAGCCAGGCGTCGTAGCAACTCCACATCGCCGGTCGACGCGGCGTACTGGAACGTGCCGACGCGAAGGTGGCTGCTCGCCACCCGGGCCAGCACGGCGCCGGGCAGGATCGTCTCGCGACGCACGTCGCGTCCGGTGGCGACCACCGCCAGCGAGCGCGTCGTGGGCACGCCGAGGGCATGCATCGCCTCACTGATGACGTACTCGCGCAGCATGGGGCCGACGGCCGCGAACCCGTCGGCGCCACGGGAGAACGGTGTGCGCCCGGAGCCCTTCAGGTGCAGATCGCGGAGCCGCCCCTCACGGTCGACCAGCTCGCCCATCAGGAGCGCGCGGCCATCCCCGAGTCGCGCCGAGTAGCCGCCGAACTGGTGACCGGCGTAGGCCTGGGCGACCGGCGTGGCATCCGGCGGCACCGAGGTTCCGGTCAGGAGTCCGACACCGTCAGGGGTGCGCAGTACGTCTGCGTCCAGGCCGAGATCGGCGGCCAGCAGGTCGTTGAGCGCCAGCACCTTCGGGTCCGGCGTCTGCTCGGCTCGCCACGGCACGGCCAACTCAGGGAGCACCGTGGCGAATCGGTTCGACAGCGGCGCCGTCACGGGAGTTGTCGTCACCCCGTCCAGCGTACTGACCTCACGAGGCTCGATCAGGGCCAAACGGTCCCGCCGCAGGTAGGGCGGGACGAAGGCGGGGCTGCCGGTTCACCGTGACTCGTAGCCCGTCTCACGGATGAGTCGCGCGGGCACACCGGCGACGATGCCGTTGGCGGGCACGTCCTTCGTGACCACCGAGCCGGCTCCGACGATGGCCCCGTCCCCGATGGTGACACCCGGAACGACCGTCACGGAGGCACCGAGCCAGACCTTCGCGCCGATGACGATCGGCGCCGGCAGCATGTCCGCGCGTCGGTCGGGATCGACCGCGTGGTTGAGCGTGGTCAGCGTGGTGCCGTGACCGATGAGCGTGCCGTCGCCGATGGTGATGCCACCCGTGTCCTGGAACCGGCAGCCGAGTTGATGAAGACATCCTTGCCCAAGGTGAGGTTCTTGCCGAACTCACTGTGGAACGGCGGGAAGACCGCAACGGACTCGTCGATCTCCTTCCCGGTCAGCTCGGACAGCAAGGCTCGGACCTCGTCGGGTGAGCGGTCACCGGCGTTCAGCTTCCGTGATGCGGAAGGCTTCCTGGGCGGCGCCGTGCATGAATGCGTGCTGCTGCGATCCGCCCTCGATCAACGCACCACTGTTCACGTGGTCGAGAAAGTCCTGCAGGTCCATGTCGATGCTCCTCACGACGAGCCCCGGTAGGGCCCGAGGTCGCTCCCGCGGATGCAGGTCGCGGTGACCCGGATGATCGAGTCCGTCGGCTCGGTGATTCTGGGTCCTCGCGGTCCTCAGCCCGGACGTCTCCGGGCCTGTGCATGACCGCCTAGAGACCGATCGTGTCGTTCTCGCCGAGGTCGGGCTGCTTGTCGGTCACGAGGCCCTTCACCAGCTGGACCGCCGCGCTGATCTTGCCCGGCGACTCCCAGTACTCGGCGGAGGTCGCGTCGATGCGCAGGGCGATGTTGTCGGGGTCCTCCGGTCCGCCGGACATGAACGCGCCCGACGAGGCGTCCCACAGGTCCTTGACCTTGCCCTGATTGCGCTCGACGTGAGCAGTGCCGCTGAGTGAGACCCAGCCGGCGTCGCTCGAGTAGGCCACGTTCACCCGCGGGTCCGCCTGGAGCGCCTGCGCCTTCTCGCTGCTCGCCTCCGTGAGGAACCACGTGGTCCCGGGATGCTCGAAATCCTGCACGCCCATCGGCGTGGACACGAGCAAGCCCTCCTTCGACACGTAGGTCAGGACGGCGATCCTGGCGTCGCGCATGATCTTGGTGACGGTCTCGAGCTGGTCGTTGGTGGTCATGCATCGAGCCTCACATCATGGCCACGGTCTCGCCTCCCGAAGGACTCCGGGGTCGTAGGTCAGCCAGCCGTCCGGAGCTTCTCGGCAAGTCGGTCGCGATCCTCGGGCGAGACGGAGTCGGCGACGAAGACGCTCATCGTGTCCTGGCCAAGGCGGACGCCCAGGACCTCATCGGTCGGGTATTCGGCGAACTGCCAGGTGTCGACCCATCGCGGATCCTCCGGGAAGACCGACCCTCGGGCATCGACGCCTACGTCATCACAGTCAGCCATCTCCGCGCTCGCGAACTCCTTGGCCCGGTGGTCGGTGTCCATGGCGACCTGCGTGTAGACGATGCCACCGGAACGCACCTGGAGGTAGCAGTCGTTCGCCGTTCCGGACTCGCCGGCAAGCCCGCATCCCGCGACCGCGACCGTGAGGACGCACGTTATCGCGAGGAAGGAATGTCGCAGGGTTCGTGTGCTCACAGGACTCCTCGGACTCGAGTCCAGTATCACTCGGCGGCCTCCCGTCCACGACGTTTCGTCGCCGATGAGTTCTGTCGCGTGGCTCGTCGGCCCACCGTCGGAGGCGCCGATGGGCACGGCATCGACGGGACCGGGAAGCTGGCCGCTGAGGACGTCTGGTCCACAGGAACCTGGGCCTATCTCGCTGGCTGACGGAGTACTCGCTGCGGCCCGTGAGGCTTGTCAGTGGGGCACACTACGTTGGTTTCATGAGTTCGGGGATCGCGGGGGCGTGCGAAGTCGTGCGTCGGCGTCGCGCCATCGCGGAGTACGAGCAGTGGACCGTCGTCGTGTCCCACCACGACCGCCGCACTGCCGAGATCGACCGAACCGACGACATCGTGCTGTCCAAGGAGCTCGCGCGCCGCGAGGTCGTGCTCGAGCTGGCGCAGGCGCTGCACATCACCGAGCGCGCGGTCTGGGCGATCATCTTCCAGTCGCGGACGGTCCGCGAGCGCACTCCCTCGGTGTGGGCCGCCTTCCGCGCGGGCGACCTCGATGCCGCTCGCGTGAGTGCGATCGCCGACACTGCCGAACGACTCCAGACCCGCGATGCCTGGGCACGGCTCGAGCACTCCGGTCCCGAGTACGCCGCGACGCACACGATCGCCGAGCTGCGCGCCTGGCTTCGACGGTTGCGGGCCAAACTCGAGCCGGAGGCCACGAAGATCGAGGCCGCGAAGGCGGTCGACGAACGACGCGTGACCATCACCCACCTCGCCGATGGCACCAGCTGGCTGAATGCACTGCTGCCCACCGGCGTGGCCATCGCCGTCGGCGACCGCCTGCGCAAGGCGGCCAGGGCACTGCCCAGGGTCGATCCCGAGACCGACGAGACGGACCGCCGCACCCGCGACCAGAAGATGGCCGACCTGCTCACACACTGGCTCACGTGCTCCGAGGGCACCCGGACGGACATCCGCGCCGAGATCGCCATCAGCATCGCCGCGACCGACCTGATCGGACTCACCGACGGCCCCGGCCTCACGCTGGACGGCGAACCGGTCGGCAGCGACTGGGTCCGCGAGCTGGCCCAGTCCGAGCACAGCATCCTGCGACGACTCGTCCTCGACCCCATGGGCGAAGTGCTCGACACCACGGTCCTGAGCTATCGACCACCCGAGTCGCTCAGACAGGCACTCCGATGGCGGGACGGAAGCTGCCGCGTCGCCGGATGTCGAGCCCCGGTTCACGAGACCGACCAGGACCATGCGATCGACTACGACTCAGGTGGCGAGACGTCGGGGCGGAATCTCCGGTGCCTCTGCCGCAAGCACCACAACATGAAGTCACACGGTCACCTCGACGACCGCTACCTCGACACGCCTCTGCGCCACATCGAGCGCTACCTGCCGTGCCCGCCGATGCTGGTCGAGGTCGACCTCATCGACCCCGGACGTCTGGTGGGCTGAGGCTCAGGACAACTTCTCGAGGATCAGTTCGCGCACACGTCCCGCGTCAGCCTGGCCACGCATCTCCTTCATCACGAAGCCGATGAGCGCACCTGCCGCCGCCTGCTTGCCGTCGCGGATCTTCTGCGCCGCGTCGGGATCGTTCGCGATGGCGCGGTCGACCGCGTCGCCGAGGGCACCGTCGTCGGACACGACCTCGAGCCCGCGGGCGGCGACGACCGCCTCGGGCTCACCCTCGCCGGCCAGCACCCCCTCGAAGACCTGGCGGGCCAGCTTGTCGTTGATCCGCTTGGCATCGATGAGGCCCTGGATCTGCGCCACCTGGGTGGGCGTGATCGCGAGTGCCTGCAGGTCGGTGCCCCGCTCGTTGGCGGTGCGGGCCAACTCGCCCAGCCACCACTTCTTGGCGGCCTGCGGCGAGGCGCCGGCGGCGATCGTCTCGACCACGAGGTCGAGAGCACCCGCGCCGACGGTGTCGCGCATGTCGAGGTCGCTGAAGCCCCACTCGGACTGCAGTCGCTTGCGACGCTCGGACGGCGGCTCGGGCAGCGTGCCGCGCAACTCCTCGACCCACTCGCGCGACGGCGCGACCGGCGCGAGGTCGGGCTCGGGGAAGTAGCGGTAGTCGTCGGCGTCGGACTTCGGGCGACCGGCGGACGTGCTGCCGTCGGCCTCGTGGAAGTGACGCGTCTCCTGCAGGATCGAGCCGCCGCCGTCGAGGATCGCCGCGTGGCGACCGATCTCGTAGCGGACCGCGCGCTCGACCGAGCGGAACGAGTTGACGTTCTTCGTCTCCGTGCGCGTGCCCAGCTGGTCAGAGCCGAGCGGCTTGAGCGACAGGTTGACGTCGGCGCGCATCGAGCCCTGGTCCATGCGGGCGTCCGAGACGCCCAGCGCGACCATCAGGTCACGGATCTGGTTGACGAACGCACGCGCCACCAGGGGCGCCTTGTCACCCGGGACCTCGATCGTGCGGGTGACGATCTCGATCAGCGGGATGCCGGCGCGGTTGTAGTCGAGCAGCGAGTGCTCGGCTCCGTGGATGCGACCCGTGCTGCCGCCGACGTGCAGCGACTTGCCCGTGTCCTCCTCCATGTGCGCGCGCTCGATCTCGATCCGGTACGTCTCGCCCTCCACGTCAACGTCGATGAAGCCGTCGAACGCGATCGGCTCGTCGTACTGCGACGTCTGGAAGTTCTTCGGCATGTCCGGGTAGAAGTAGTTCTTCCGCGCGAATCGGCACCACTCGGCGATCTGGCAGTTGAGCGCGAGGCCCATGCGGATCGCGGACTCGACGGCCTTGGCGTTGACCACCGGCAGCGCGCCGGGCAGGCCCAGGCACACGGGACAGATCTGCGTGTTCGGCTCGGCGCCGAAAGTGGTCGAGCAGCCGCAGAACATCTTCGTCGTGCTGTTGAGCTCGACGTGGATCTCCAGGCCCATGACCGGCTGGTACCGGCTGAGCGCCTCGTCGAACGGGACGAGCTTCGTGGCGGTGGTGCTCATCGGGCGACCTCCAACTCGGGTGCCTGGGCGGCGAAGGGACTACCGTCGCGGTCGGCGACGAGACGCTCGACGGCGGCGGCGGCGTTGTACAGGCGGTCATCGGCCATGGCCGGAGCCAGGAACTGCAGGCCCACCGGCAGGCCGTCCGAGAGGCCGATCGGCAGCGAGATGCCGGGGACGCCCGCCAGGTTCGCCGGGATGGTGGCGATGTCCTGCGCGTACATGGCCAGCGGGTCGTCGAGCTTCTCGCCCAGCGGCCACGCGACGGTGGGAGACGTGGGCGACGCCAGGACGTCGACCTTCTCGAAGGCGGCCTCGAAGTCGCGCGCGATGAGCGTGCGGACCTTCTGCGCCGAGCCGTAGTAGGCGTCGTAGTACCCGCTGGACAGCGCGTAGGTGCCCAGGATGATGCGGCGCTTGACCTCGTCGCCGAAGCCCGCGTCGCGCGAGGCGGCCATGACCTGCTCGGCGCTCGGGTCGGCGATGCCGTCGGGCATGACCCGCAGGCCGTAACGCATCGCGTCGAACTTGGCCAGGTTGCTGCTGGCCTCGCTCGGCATCACGAGGTAGTAGGCCGCCAGGCCGTGGGCGAAGCTGGGGCACGAGACCTCGACGATCTCGGCGCCGGCCTTCGCCAGCATCTCGATCGACTCCTCGAAGCGCTGGCGGACACCGGGCTGGAAGCCCTCGCCGCCGAGTTCGGTCACGACGCCGACGCGCAGGCCAGCGACGTCGCCGCGGCGAGCGGCCTCGACCACCGGCGGGACCGGCATGTCGAGGCTGGTGGAGTCACGGGGGTCGTGACCGGCCATGACCTCGTGCAGCAGGGCCGCGTCGAGGACGGTGCGGGTGACGGGACCGGCCTGGTCGAGGCTGCTGGCCATCGCGACGAGGCCGTAGCGCGAGACGCCACCGTAGGTGGGCTTGACGCCGACGGTGCCGGTGACGGCGCCGGGCTGGCGGATCGAGCCGCCCGTGTCGGTGCCGACCGCGAGCGGGGCCTCGAACGCCGCGACCGCCGCGGCGGAGCCGCCGCCCGAGCCGCCCGGGATGCGGTCGGTGTCCCACGGGTTGCGGGTGGGGCCGTACGCCGAGTGCTCGGTGGAGGAGCCCATCGCGAACTCGTCCATGTTGGTCTTGCCCAGGATCGGCATACCGGCGGCCTTGAGCCTCGACACGACGGTGGAGTCGTACGGCGGCACCCAGCCCTCGAGCATCCTCGAGCCGCAGGTCGTGGGCATGCCCGTGGTCGTCAGGACGTCCTTGACCGCGATCGGGACGCCGGCGAGCGCGTGCAGAGACTCACCCGCGTCACGGCGCCGGTCGACGTCGGCCGCCGTGGCGAGAGCGCCTTCGGCGTCCACGTGAAGGTAGGCGTGGATGCGGCCGTCGACGGCCGCGATCCGGTCGAGGTGCTGCTGCGTGACCTCGACCGACGTGGTGGAGCCGTCGGCCAGCGCCGCGGCGATGTCGGCTGCGGTCGAACGGGTCTGGTCGCTCATTCTTCTCCCAGGATCTTCGGCACGAGGAAGCGCTGCTCCTCGCTGGCGGGGGCACCGGCCAGCGCCGCGTCGGGCGTCAGGCTCGGGGTGGCCTCGTCGGGCCGGAACACGTTCGTGACCGGGACGGGGTGACTCATGGCGGGGACGTCGTCGCCGGCCGCCTCCTGGACCACCTGGACGTACTCGACGATGGCGGGCAGCTCGGCGCCCAGCCGGTCGAGTTCTGAGTCGGACAGGTCGATCCGCGCGAGGCTCGCCAGATGGGCGACGTCGTCGCGGGAGATCTCGGGTGACGACATGGTCGCCATCCTAGTGAGCGGCGCCCGAGCGCCGGCACTCAGGACTGCGACGCGTAGTTGATCAGTTCCCAGCGTCCGCTGGCCCACATGACGTCGTAGGTGACCGCGACGCTCTCGGCCGGTGACTTGGACTGCGCCTCGCCACTGGTCTTGTCGACGCGCTGGGACGCCGGAAGGTCGATCTGGGCCTTGACGACCCACTTGTCACCGGCCGGATCCTTCGTGGCAGCCACGTCGCGCACCGACGGCCGCTGCTCGTACAGGACGATCTCGTTGCCGTAGGACTCGCCGATCTCACCCGCGCGGGCGCACGGCACGCAGGTCGTCGGATCACCCAGGTTCGCGAGGACGGCCGAGTCGTGGGTCGCCAGCGTGTAGGGGGTCACCAGGGCCAGGTAGTCGATGTACGCGCGCAGGCCCTCCTCGGTCTTGACGTCCTCGGGACGCTCCGGCTTGGCCTTCTGGTCCCACTGGGCGCTCGCCGACGCCTCGGGCGTGGCGGAGAACTCGGGCAGGCCCGCGTCGTCGTCCTGCCCGCCACAGCCCGCCAGTGCCACCAGCGCGAGGACGAGGGAGGCGGCCAACCGCCTCATCGGGTGCCCGTCACGAGGGACTGGATCTCGCCCACGGCCAGGGCGTACGGAGCGCTCGTGGCGACGATCGGCTCATCGAGCGTGATCGTGCCGGCACCGGGAACCTGCGCCGACACGGCGAACGAGCGCGCCGCCGTGACCGAGACCGAGCCGCCCCGTCGGTACAGGTGCTCGACCGCGTCGGCCTGGCCGACGGACGCGCCGGCGACACCGTTGCCGGTGCCCGTGCTGCCGTCGCCGAAGTTCCAGGTGGTCGAGGTCTCGGTGAACGTGATGGTGACCGAGCGGCCGAGGATCTCGACCGTGCGCGTGGCCCCGCCGCCGGGCGCGGAGAAGTTCGTCGGGATGTTGACGAACGTCCGGGTGGCCGGCTCGATCGAGACGACCGGCACGGGCGCCAGGGCGCGGGCCTGGTCGCGGATCATCTCGGGCGTGATCTCGGGCAGCTCCTCCTCGGGCGCTTCCTCCGGCTCGATGCAGCCGGTGGTCTGCCCGGTCGATTCCCACTCGCCCCACGCGCCGCCCGTGCGGTCACGGCGCTCCTGGTGGTACCAGACCCGCGGTGCCGCACACGGGGACGGATGCAGGACCCATCGGTACTGCACGTTCGGGTCGGCCGGGGGGCCGCTGGGGTCGCCGGGGCCGGGTCCGGATCCGGGCCCGCCGGGGATCTCCTCCTCGCCGCCCAGGTCCACTCCGGGGACCTCGGGGTTGGGGGTGAGATCCCAGTCGTTCGCCTGGACCGGCGCTGCCGCCCACAACATCATGACGGCCACCAGACCCACGATCCATCGCCAGCGCATCAGCACGTTCCTCCCCGAACCGCAGTCGACAACACCCCGAGCATATACGTCAGGACGACTGGGGACCTTCCGCGAGCAGCTTCTTGAACCCAGCCTCGTCGAGGATCGGGACGCCGAGCTCCTCGGCCTTGTCCGCCTTCGAGCCGGCGTTCTCGCCGACGACGACGTAGTCGGTCTTCTTGCTGACCGATCCGGCCGCCTTGCCGCCCGCGGCGATGATCGCCTCCTTCACCGAGTCGCGGGTGAAGTCCTCGAGTCCGCCGGTGACGACGATCGTCAGGCCGTCGAGCACTCCCCCACCCAGCGCCGCGGCCCCCGGGCCGGGGTGGTCGGGGATCGCGAACCGGACACCGGCCGCCTGCCACTGGTCGACGATGTCGCGGTGCCAGTCGACCTCGAACCAGTCGATGACGGAGTCGGCGATGATCCCGCCCACGCCCTCGACCGCCGCGAGCTCGTCGCGGGTGGCGGCGCGGATGGCGTCGATCGAGCCGAAGTACTGCGCCAGAGCTCGGGCGGCGACCGGGCCGACGTGACGGATGTTGAGGGAGACGAGCTGGCGCCAGAAGTCCTTGGTCTTGGCCTTCTCGAGCTCGTCGAGCAGCACCTGCGCCTGCTTGGACGGGTCGCCCGTCTTCACTCGGAACGGAGTGCGGACCACCGCCAGGCCCGACTTCTCGTCGAGCTTCTCCTCGCCCGTCTCGGCATCGCGGACGACCACCTCGATCGGCACGAGCTGGTCGACGGTGAGGTCGAACAGGCCGGCCTCGGAGTCCAGCGGGGCACCCTTGCCCTGGGTGAGGGCCGCAGCCGTGACCTCGCCGAGCGCCTCGATGTCGAGGGCGCCGCGCGAGCCGACGTGCTCGACGCGGCCGCGCACCTGGGCCGGGCACGTGCGCGCGTTGGGACAGCGCAGGTCCTTGTCGCCCTCCTTCATGGCGCGCAAGGGCGTACCGCACTCGGGGCAGCCCTCGGGCATGACGAACGCCCGCTCGCTGCCGTCGCGGCGCTCGACCACGGGACCCAGCACCTC
This sequence comes from Aeromicrobium sp., assembly GCF_032084975.1. Classification (GTDB taxonomy): domain Bacteria; phylum Actinomycetota; class Actinomycetes; order Propionibacteriales; family Nocardioidaceae; genus Aeromicrobium. The sequence goes on along the minus strand of NZ_DAMDLR010000019.1, from coordinate 13,731 downwards.
GGGGATCACGTCGCCGGCCTTGCGCAGGACGACGGTGTCGCCGATCAGCACGCCCTTGGCCTTGACGACGTCCTGGTTGTGCAGGGTCGCCTGGCGCACGACGCTGCCGGCCACGCGAACCGGCTCCATCTGCGCGTACGGGGTGGCCCGGCCCGTGCGGCCGACGGAGACGACGATGTCGAGCAGCGTCGTCTGGACCTCCTCGGGCGGGTACTTGTAGGCGATCGCCCAGCGCGGCGCGCGACTGGTCTCGCCCAGCTCGGGGTGCAGGGCCAGCTCGTCGACCTTGACGACGAGGCCGTCGATCTCGTGCTGGAGGGAGTGACGCTGGCCGCCCAGCTGGGCGACACGCTCGAGGACGTCGTCGACCTCGTCGAACACGCGCGTGTTGGGGCTGGTGGGCAGGCCCCACTCCTGCAGCAGCTGGTAGACCTCGCTCTGCGCAGCCACCGGCGGGCGCTCCCACGCACCGATGCCGTGGACGTAGAGGTTGAGGACCGCGATGCGCTCGTGCCCGGCCTCGAGCTCGAGGCCCGACTTCTTGTCGAGCTGCTGGCGCAGTCCACCACTGGCGGCGTTGCGGGGGTTGGCGAAGGCCGGGAAGCGCCGCGCCGCGCTGGCCGTCGCGCGCTCCTCGGTGACGCCGCGACCGGTGGCCTCGGCCACGGCACGCTCGCGCAGCTGTGCCTGGAAGGCGTTGAGGCGCTCGAACTCGGCGATGCCGATGAAGACCTCGCCGCGCACCTCGACCAGGGGCGGGTGGCCCTCGCCCGCGAGCCGCTCGGGGATGCCGGCGACCTTGAGCGCGTTGACCGTGACGTCCTCGCCGACCCGACCGTCACCGCGCGTGGCGGCCGTGACGAGGACGCCGTCCTCGTACCGCAGGTTGATCGCGAGGCCGTCGATCTTGGCCTCGGTCAGCCAGCGGACCTTGCGTCCCGCGGCCCGCGTGGTCTTGGCGCACCAGTCGCGCAGGTCCTCGGGCGAGAACACGTTGTCGAGGCTGAGCATCCGCTCGGCGTGCTGGATCGGCGGCAGCGCCGTGGTGCCGGTGGCGGCACCCACGTTGAGGGTGGGCGAGTCCTGGCCCTGCAGCTCGGGGTGGAGCCGCTCGAGCTCCTCGAGCCGGTGCATCCAGGCGTCGTACGTGGCGTCGTCGACGAGCGACGTGTCGCGCCCGTAGTACGCGTCGCGAGCCTGCTCGATCTGCTCGACCAGATGGGTCGCCTCGTCGCGTGCCGCCTCGGGGCCGGGCTCGTCCTGGGGCAGTCCCCGATCGCGTTCTTCCGCCATGGCGCCGAGCCTAGTGCCGCTCACCGACAGGGTCATGACGACGCATCGGGCGGTCGAGTTGCCGCCACCGTCGATCTGCTTAGGGTTGCCGATCATGAGACTGCGCCGCGTGACGACCCGCACCCGGGGATGGACCCGGAGGCGTGCCGGGCGCGGCTGGACGTACCTCGACGAGGACGGTCGCGTCATCACCGGCGAGGACCGCGAGCGCATCGAGGGACTCGTCATCCCGCCGGCGTGGCAGGACGTGTGGATCTGCCCGTGGCCCAACGGGCACCTGCAGGCGACGGGCGTCGACGAGGCCGGGCGGACGCAGTACCTGTACCACCCGGACTGGGTGCACCAGCGCAACCTGCAGAAGTTCGACCGGGTGAGCGAGATCGCCGCGGAGCTGCCGAAGCTGCGTGCCCTCGTGGCCGAGCACATCAACGACCGCCGGGGCACGCTCGAGCACGCCGCGGCGGTCGCGGTCCGCATGCTCGACTCGGGTTCCTTCCGGGTCGGCAACGACGTCTACGCCAAGCAGGGCAGCTTCGGCCTCACGACCCTCGAGCGCCGGCACGTCCGCGCCAAGGGCGACATCCTCGTGTTCTCGTTCGTGGGCAAGTCGGGGGTCGAGCACCGCGTCGACCTCGACGACATGGAGGTCGTCGAGGCGCTGAACCGGATGCGCCGGCGCCGCAACGGAGGACCGCGCCTGCTGGAGTACCGAGCGGGACGCTCCTCGATCGCGCCGCTGGCCTCGTCGGACGTGAACGCCTTCCTGCAGCAGCAGACCGGGCTCGAGATCAGCGCGAAGGACCTGCGCACCTGGGCGGCCACCGTGCTGGCCGCCGAGCTGCTGGCCCTCTCGGACGAGCCGGGTGACACGAAAGCGTCCCGTGCCCGGGCGGTGCGCGCCACCATGACCGAGGTCGCGCTCGCCCTGGGCAACACGCCCACCGTCGTGCGCAGCTCGTACGTGGACCCGCGGCTGGTCAGCCTCTACGAGTCCGGCACCGTGATCCCGCGGCAGTCGTTCGAGGACGTCATCGACGCGTTCGAGCGGCGTCACGCCATCGAGCGCGAGACGCTCAAGCTGCTGCGCAAGGCGGAGTGAGCAGGCTTACGTCAGCGAGGCGGCGGCCTTCGCGGCCGACTCGAGCGCGTGACGCGACTCGGCCGGCGTGCGTCCGGCCAGTCCGCACGCGGGCGTGACCGCTCCACGTGCCGAGAACGACTCCGGCGCGAAGCCGAGGCGGCCCATGAAGTCCTCGACGCGCGCGGCGTCCGCCCCGCCGAACCACAGGTCCGTGCCGCGCTCGAAGGCCTCGGCCCACGCGTCGCCGGGCTGGGCCAGGGTGACGTCGAACGCGATCGCGGCGAAGCCCACTCCGGCCAGCAGCGCCACCGGCACGTCGGGCGCGCAGCTGTGGACGACCGGGGTCGCGCCGGCGGAGGTGATGGCGTCGACGACAGGCCTCAGCAACGCGTCGGCCAACGGCACGTCGACACTGCGGTGCCGGCCGAAGCCGCTGGCGGTCGGGACGCGGCCACCGAGGACGGCGGTGATGGCGGGCTCGTCCACCTGGACCACGACCTCGCCGGCGAAGCAGCGGCGCAGCTCGGCCACGTGCTCGACGAGGGCCTCGGCGAGCGCCTCGGACAGCTCGCGCCGGGCGCCGTGGTCCGACAGCACCTTGTCGCCACGGGGTCGCTCGATGGTCGCGGCCAGGGTGAGCGGGCCGGTGACCTGCTGCTTGACGCGTACGTCCTGACCGGCGAGCAGCTCCTCGAGGATGTCGAGGTCCGTCCGGAGCGCGGAGCGTGCGCGCCGCTGGTCCATCCCCTCTCCCGGCGCCAGCCGCCACCCGGCGGGCTGCAGGTCGATCGGCAGCGGCAGCAGTCCCGCGGTCCGGCCGATCATCGCCGACGGCGCACCACGATCCGGCAGCTCGGGGACGAAGACGATGCCCGCGTCGCCGAACGTGTCGATCACGAATCGCGCGATGGCGGAGAGGTCCTCGCCCGGCATCGAGCCGATTCCCGTTGCGCGCATGCCGCCGATTGTCCCCCACGCCCGCCTGTGAGAATCATCCGGTGACCGTCCGTACCGCGACCGAGACCGACGTGGACGCGCTCGTCGAGCTCGCCGCCCTGACGTTTCCCCTCGCCTGCCCGCCGGACATGCCCGAGGCGGACATGGCCGCCTTCGTCGCCGAGCATCTCTCGGCCGGCCGGTTCAGGGCCCACCTCGCGAACGACGACGCGGAGGTCCTGGTCGTCGACGACGGCGTCGGTCTCGCGGGCTACACCCTCACGTTCGACGGGGAGCCGTACGACCTCGTGATCGCGGACCTCGTCCGCTCGCGCCCAACCGTGGAACTGAGCAAGTGCTACGCCGACCCGCGCGCCCACGGCACGGGGGTCTCCTCGCGACTGATGGAGGCCGTCCTCGACCGGGCGGCTTCGCGCGGCGCGGCGAGCGTGTGGCTCGGCGTCAACGGGCGCAACGAGAGAGCCCAGCGCTTCTATGCCAAGCACGGGTTCGCCGTCGTGGGCGAGCGCCGCTTCGTGGTGGGCGGGCGCACCGAGGACGACCTCGTGCTCGAGCGCACGCTGCCGTGATCAATCGGTGGCGGACCCGCGGCCCGAGCTCCAGTACCAGCGCGACCACTGGTCCCCGGACGCCGTCACGCACGACCTGAACGCCACGTGGTCGCCGCGTCGCGGCCGCGGGACGCCGGCGAGCCGCCTGGGGTCCTGGACCGCGGCCGGGTCGTTGACCCAGCAGGCGCTCGCGCCCACGCAGGAGTCGTCGTAGGGAGCGTGCAGGTCGCACTCCTGGTCGGTGCGATGCGGGGCGGCGAGGGCGATGGTCTCGGCGCCGGTACCGCCCAGGAACTCGTAGTCGGCGGCGGACCCGGCGCCGGGTCGGTCCCCGTGCGCGGCGTGGGCCGCGGCGGCCAGGAGCAGGAACGTGATGACCGTGACCAGCGTGGCCGGGAGCAGTCTCAGCACGTCTTGCCCATGTCGGCGATGTCCCTGGTCGCCATCTCGTCGACCACGAGCCACGCTCCCTCGACCTGCTTCATGACGCTTCCCGTCAGCTCCCATCCGTACTTCTGCGCCGACCACGGCTCACCGTCGACGCGCGCCGTCCACTCATCGGCGTTGACGCAGGCCAGAACCATCGCGGAGCCGTCCATCCGACGGACCTCGACGTCGCGGAACTCCGGCGCGCCGACGCGCACGAGTCCGTGGCGTCCGTAGTTGCGCAACCGTCGCGTCTGCGTCTCCAGTGCCTTCCCGGTGGCGGTCCGGGCGAACGTCCCGCGATCCAGCTCGCCCGTGTTCTCCGAGTCGATCCGCGCCTGCCAGTAGGTGCTCCAGCGGTCCTCCACCTCGGCGGAGGCCTGGTCGGCGCCGGCGGCCTCGGCGACCAGCGGACGGTCGTCGGACGAGTCGTCCGAGCCGCCGCACGCGGCCGAGACCAGCATCACCGACAGCGCTGCGACGACGGAGAATCGCGTCTTCCGGGGTCCGAGCACGGGCTCAAGTGTAAGGAGGCACTTCGTTGAGCCTTCACTCAGGTTGCGGCGGCCGCGTTCTCGTGCAGCCGGCGCTGGACGGCGCGTGCGGCGACCCGCCCGGCCCGATTGGCGCCGATCGTCGAGGCCGACGGCCCGTACCCGACCAACTGCACGCGTGGGTCGACGACGGACGTCGTGGCGGACGAGGCAGTGGCGCCCAGCTGGATCCCGCCGTGCGGCGACCGCAGTCGCAGCGGTGCCAGGTGGTCGACGTCGGGACGGAAGCCCGTGGCCCAGATGATGACGTCGATGGGCTCGAACGAGCCGTCGGCCCAGCGCACGCCGTCCGACTCGATCCGCTCGAACATCGGGCGACGCTCGTAGGCGCCGAGCCGGGCGGCCTCCTGCTCCTGGGGGCGCAGCATCAGCCCCGTGACGCTGACGACGCTGCGCGGCGGCAGTCCGCGCCTGACCCGCTCCTCGACCTGCGCGACCGCCTCGCGCCCCTCGACCTCGCCGAACCCATCGGTGCGCCAGACGGGCTCGCGCCGGGTGACCCACAGTGTGTCCGTGACCGGTCGCAGGGCGCCGAGGAACTGCACCGCCGAGGCACCGCCGCCGACCACCAGGACACGCTGGCCCCGGAAAGCCTCGGGGCCCGGGTAGTCGACGGTGTGCAGCTGCCGTCCCGCGAAGACGTCCTGGCCCGGGTAGTGCGGCACGAAGGGCCGGCGCCAGGTGCCGGTGGCGTTGATGATCGTGCGGGCGAGCCAGGTGCGGCCATCGGCCACCTCGATACGCAGGAGCCCGTCCTCGTCTCGGACGGCGCGCACCTCGGCGTCACGCACGACCGGCAGGTCGTGGCGATCCTCGTAGTCCGCGAAGTAGTCCGGCACGAAGGCGTTCGCGCGTTCGGGACCGACGGCGTCGGGCACCGCCTGGCCGGGCAGGTCGGCGACGCGGTGGACGTCATTCATCGTCAGCGCGTCCCAGCGGTGCTGCCACGCGCCGCCGGGACGGCGGTTGGCGTCCAGGACCAGGTGGTCGACGCCCAACCGCGTCAGGTGGAAGGACGACGACAGACCCGCCTGACCGGCGCCGATCACGACGCTGTCGACGACCTCCGGACGCTCTACCCGCACGCCCGGGTCAACGAGCGGGAGCGACCGTTGATTCCACCCGCGAGGTGCGGGCGATCGTGGCGGACCCGACGACGCGGGTGCCCTCGTAGATCACGCAGGCCTGACCGGGCGCGATGCCGGTCGCGGGGTCCAGCAGCCGGACGCGAACCACGTCCCCGTCGACCAGGACCGTCGCGCGGTGCTCGTCACCATGGGCGCGCAGCTGGACCGTGCACTCGAGCTCGCCGACGGGCGGCTCGTCGCACCACAGCGGACGGATCCCCTCGATCGCGTCGATGGCCAGGTGCTCGCGCGGGCCGACGGTGACCGTTCCCGAGACGGGCTCGATGTCGAGGACGAAGCGCGGCTTGCCGTCCGGCGCCGGGACGCCCAGCCGCAGACCCTTGCGCTGGCCGATCGTGAAGGCGTAGGCGCCGTCGTGGCTGCCGACGGACGCGCCGGACTCGTCGACGATCGGCCCGGGCTGGGGGCCCAGCTTGTCCGCGAGCCAGCCCGCGTTGTCGCCGTCGGCGATGAAGCAGATGTCGTGGCTGTCGGGCTTGTTGGCGACCTGCAGGTCGCGACGAGCCGCCTCCTCGCGCACGAGCGACTTGGGGTCGTCGCCGAGCGGGAAGACCGAGCGTCGCAACTGGTCCTGGGTCAGCACGCCCAGCACGTAGGACTGGTCCTTGCCGTGGTCGACGGCGCGGTGCAGCTCGACGACCTCGCCGGCCTCACCGTCGCGGATGACGAGACGCGCGTAGTGGCCCGTGACGACACCGTCGAACCCCAGCGCGACAGCACGCTCGAGGACGGCCGCGAACTTGATCTTCTCATTGCAGCGCAGGCACGGGTTGGGCGTGCGGCCGGCGGTGTACTCGGCGATGAAGTCCTCGACGACCTCGTCGGCGAACTCGTCGCTCATGTCCCACACGAAGAACGGGATGCCGATCACGTCGGCGGCGCGACGCGCGTCGCCCGCGTCCTCGATCGAGCAGCAGCCACGCGCGCCGGACCGGTACGAGCGCGGGTTGCGGCTGAGCGCGAGGTGGACCCCGGTGACGTCGTGGCCCGCGTCGACCGCCCTCGCCGCGGCGACGGCCGAGTCGACGCCGCCGGACATCGCGGCGATGAGCCTCATGCCGTCCGGCTCCGGACGAGGCCCGCGGCGCGAGCGCGCTCGTGGACGGCGGGCAGCACCTCGAGCAGGCGGTCGATGTCGGCCTCGGTCGAGGTGTGGCCGAGGCTGAACCGCAGCGACCCGCGGGCGGCCGCGTCGTCGAAGCCCATCGCGAGCAGGACGTGGCTGGGCTGGGGAACGCCGGCCTGGCAGGCCGAGCCCGTCGAGACCTCGACGCCCTGCGCGTCCAGCAGCATGAGCAGCGCGTCGCCCTCGCAACCCGGGAAGGTCACGTGCGCGATGTTCGGCAGTCGGTGCTCGGGCCCCGAGGCGGGATCGCCGTTGACGACGGCGTCGGGGACGAGGCGCGTGACGCCTTCCACGAGGCGGGCGCGCAGGCGCTCGATCCGCCCGACGGCCTCGGCCTGGCGCTGGACGGTGACGTCGAGCGCGGTCGCGAACCCCGCGATCATCGCGACGCTGACGGTGCCCGAGCGCAGGTCGCGCTCCTGTCCCCCACCGTGCAGCAGCGGCGTGGCCTCGAGCTCACGACGGATCACGAGGGCGCCCACGCCCACGGGGCCGCCCAGCTTGTGTGCCGTGACCGTCATCGCGTCGAGGTCCACCGCCGCGAAGTCCAGTGGCAGGTAGCCGGCCGCCTGGACGGCGTCCGAGTGCACCGGGATGCCGTGCTCGTGCGCGATCTCGACGACCTCGCGGACGGGCTGGATCGTGCCCATCTCGTTGTTGGCCCACATCGTCGTGATGGCGGTGACGTCGTCGGGGGCGGCCTCGATGGTGGCGCGCAGCGCGTCGAGACGGATGCGGCCCTGGCGGTCGACGGGCGTGACGTCGATCCGGGCGCCCTCATGAGCGGCCAGCCAGGTCACGGGGTCGAGCAGGGCGTGGTGCTCGATCGAGCTGAAGACCACCCGGTCACGGTGTGAATCGGCTGAACGGCGGGCCCAGTACAGACCCTTGATCGCGAGGTTGTTGGCCTCGGTGCCGCCCGAGCAGAAGACGACCTCGCTGGGCCGGGCGCCGAGCCGCTCGGCGATCAGCTCACGCGACTCCTCCACGACCCGGCGGGCACGTCGACCGGACTCGTGCAGGCTGGAGGGGTTGCCCGTGCGGAGCATCTCCTCGTGCATGACCTGGATGGCCTCGGGCCACATCGTGGTCGTGGCCGCGTGGTCGAGGTAGACGCGAGCGGGGGTCGTGGACATCACCTCCAGCGTAATGGGCAACCCAGAACCCGCCGCCGGGCCGTTCGTGACTCGCAGTTGCAGCGCCGGTGCACGCGCCCTACATTGACGGGCAACGTGAGGGGGACGCGTGCGGGTCGAGTTGAACCACGCCCAGCTGTCGAGGGCACGAGCCGAGGTCAAGCGTCTCTTCGAAGCCGTCACGGCCGGTGTCCCCCAGGCCACCTCGGCCTCCCCCATCTCCCTGCCGAGCCTCAGCGCCCTGGGCGCCAAGGCCGAGTGGCTGCGCGAGCAGCTGCCTCTGCTCGCCGACCTGACCGCGGTGGCGATGCTCCTGGACGCCGACGGCGACGGACACGCGACGGTCACCGTTCCCGGCGACACCTGGGACCGCGCCGCGATGGTCCGCGAGGTCGGCGACCAGCGCTTCGGTCCCGGGTTCGTGGAGGCCACCGGGCTCGCGGGCGAGGAGCTCGCCGACCTGCTGCTGACGCTGGGCTCGGTGGGCCACGATTCCCCGCCCGGCTCGGTGATGACGCCCGAGGAGCTGCGGCAGTTCATCATCGACCACCCGAAGGTCGCCGAGGCGCTGCAGGACACGCTGCCGCTCGGCGAGGGCCCGGCCGGCACCCTTCGCTCGCTCACGGGCTCGTTCGTCACGTCGGTCGACGGCGTGGCCGAGGCCTACGAGCAGCGGCGGCTGGCGGGGCGTGACCTCTTCGCGAACCTCTCCCCCGCCGACGCCGCCATCCTCGCGATGACGTACCCCTCGATCGTCGGCAACCTGTCGGGCGTCCCGTTCGAGAATCGCGCGGACGCCAACACGGTCAACGTGGTCGCGGCCCTGGCGAGGGAGCGCCGCACACTGGCCGACCAGCGCGACCAGCACGCGCGGAACCAGGACGACTGGGACTTCCTGGGACGCAACAACGACGACCTCGAGGGGCCGATCAAGGACCTCGAGAAGCGCATCGAGCTCTACGAATCGATCCTCGAGGGCAACCGCACGATCATCCACTTCGACCCGGCCGGCGACGGAGCGATCGCCGAGTTGCACGGCACGATCGACCAGCACACCAGGAACGTCGGCGTCCTCGTCCCGGGCACCGGGACCAGGTTGTCGAACTTCGAGAGGGGCGTCGCGCTGCGTTCACGCGAGTTCGTGGCACAGCGCGCCAGCGGTGACCTGGCGATGATCTCGTGGATGGGCGGCGACCTGCCCGACAGCGTGGCCACGGACGCACCGTTCGCGAACTACGCCAGGGACCTCGGCCCGGGCCTGGCCGACTTCTCGCGCGACCTGCAGCTGGAGAACCAGCGCGCCGGCGGCACCAACCCGCCGAGGGTCACGGTCGCCGGGCATTCGTACGGCGGAGCGGTCGTCGGCCGATCGGAGTTGCACGGGCTGGTCGCCGACCGCGTCCTGCACATCGAATCAGCCGGCATGGGGCACGACGTCCATGACCGCGACGACCTGCCGTCGTCCCAGTCGGCGGTCAGGCGCTACTCGATGACCGCGCCGGACGACCCGATCTCGCTCAGCCAAGGTGTGCAGGTCGGCGACAACATCGGGCACGGCGCGGATCCCGACACCTTCGACGGCACGACCCGGCTCCACACCGGCAACCGCGTCGACGGCGAGCCCAACACCGGAATCGACTCCCACACGCAGGTCTTCGAGAAGAACAGCGACGCCTGGAGGAACATGGTCGAGGTGTTCAACGGTGGCGAGGTGCAGACGTACCGGTCGCCCCACTACGAACATGTCTACACCGGCCGTGGCACCGTCACGTACCAGGACGGCTGGAACGACGACGGCGAGAGGATCGACATCCCATGAGACCCACGCTCGTCGCCCTGGCGATCTGCGGGGCGCTCCTGTCAGGTTGCGGCAAGGAAGAGGACGGCATGGAACAGCAAGAACGCGCCGAGGCACGGGCCGCGCAGACTCGCGCGCACATCGACGACCTCGCGGCCCGCGTCGGCACGGCCCCACAGGTGGTGCAGGACGAGATCGGCGACTGTGTCCCCGGGCAGGAGGACAGCGGCCTCAACCCGACGTACACGGTGCACGTCACGACCGATGACACGTCGGTCGCCCGGCTGACTGGCGAGGTGGCCGACCACTTCGCCGCCGAGGGTTGGACGGTCAAGCGCGACCCCGTGGATCCCGAGGACGGCGAGGTCAGCGTCCGGTTCGCCAAGGAAGAGTTCAACATGGGCGCCCAGATCAGCGAGAAGGCCGGCCGGGCCGCCGTCGGCGGCTCCGGTGGCTGCGTCAAGTGAGCCTGCGTTGACCGGACTGCTCGCGCTCGACCAGCGGTGCCCGTGATCACGATGTGGACTTCTTATTGTGCTTCGCAGTCTCACCCAATACGATGGGAACATCAGTTCGAGTGAATCGGGGGATTCGTGGACGTCATCGGTGGGCTCAGGTCGGGGCAGCGGTTCCTGGCGTCTGCGCGTGCCCGTGACCTCGAGTCCTTGACCCCGGATCAGGTGGCGGCTGAGGCGGCTGCGGTGCAGTCGCTGGAGCGTGAGGCGGCGGCGTTGAAGATGGCGTTGTTCGCGGTCGCCGAGCAGAAGAAGGCCCATCAGGGCACCGGCGCGGTCGACATGACGGCGTTGGTCGCGAACGGGTCGGGGATCACGCGGCGTGAGGCGACCAAGCAGATCAAGCTCGCCACGCGGATTGAGACCGCGCCGCAGGTGAAGAAGGCGCTCGCGAAGCCGGGGATGTCGACGGCGAAGGCCGCGATCGTCACCGGCGCGCTGGACGAGTTGCCGGCGGATCTGACGGCCGCGCAGCGTGACCAGGTCGAGTTCGAGTTGGTGGAAGCCGCTCAGGAGATGACGGCCGATCAGCTGACCCGCAAGGCCAAGCGCGCGATCGAGACGCTCGACATCAAGCGCGCGGATGACATCGAGAACAAGCGCCTCCAACGTGAGGAACACGCGCAACGACAGCTGTCGGAGTTCTGGATCGGACGTCCCGACGAGAGCACCGGGCTGGTCAAGTTCGGTGGCAGAACCGACGCGCTGACTGCGGACATGCTGCGTGCGGTGATCGAGTCGAAGACCAGCCCCCGCAAGCGCGCGATGGCGGTTGCAGACAAGACCGGTGTCGAGCTGTCTCCGGTCGAGGATCGCTGTGACATGACGCCGGCTGAGAAGGCGGGCGAGGCGTTCGCGGAGATCGTCCGGCACCTGCCGAGCGAGTCGTTCGGCAACCATGGCGGCGTCAACGCGGCACTGGTCGTCACGATCGACGAGAAGGCCCTGCGGGGCGAGACCGACCGCGCTGGGGTCACCGAGTTCGGCACCAGCATCAGCGCCGGCGAACTCCGCATGATCGCCTGCGGCGCCGGCATCCTGCCCGCTGTCCTCGACGGAAGCTCAGTCCCGTTGGACGTCGGACGGACCAAGCGGTTCCACACCCAGAAGCAACGCATCGCGCTCGGCCAACGAGACCAGGGCTGTGCCTACCCCGGTTGCGATCGACCACCAGGCTGGTGCGAATCACACCACGCCACCCGATGGTCCGACGGCGGACACACCACCATCGACGACGGCGTCCTGCTCTGCGCACACCACCACCGACACGTCCACCAAACCGACATCCCGATCCGCTTCACCGACCGGCACCCCGAGTTCCAGATCCGCGGCACCTGGCAACACAACCACCGCTACCGACCCCGCCAACGAGAACTCATCCCCGCATGAACCCGATGATCGTGCCCGCCGGCGGCGTGGTCGCCTACGAGATCTGTGATCCCGCCTGCGGCCAGAGCTCGTCGATGAGCGTGGCCGTGGTCGGGTCCATCGGCTCGCCGGCCAGCGCGGTCTCGAGCTGCTCGACCGCGGCCGCGACGCCGCCGGCGCCGCCGCTCGCGTGCCGGGAGCGGATCACGATGCGCCACGCCTCGTCGTGCGTCGGATAGATCCGCAGCACCGCACCCGCGGCTGCCGCGGCACCGGCGGGGTCGCGGCCGTCCTGCTGCAGGGACGCGAGGCGCATGGCAGCGTCGACCACCAGCTCACCGACCAAGCGCGGCAGGTCGAGGGTGGCGACCCACGCGTACCGGCCGCGAGGCGTGTCCTCGAAGGCCGGGCCACGGACCAGCTTGAGGGCTCGTCGCAGCAGGTCGATCTCGTCGCGCGGGAACTCGGCCCGGCGGCTGGCGATCACCAGCTGGCGGAACGCGTCCCAGTCGCAGACGACGTCCGGGCCCAAGGACAGGCGCCCGTCGAGGCTCTCGCGCAGGCGGTGGCCACCCTCGCGGTCCGAGCCCAGCCACGCACGAGCGCGGTCGATGTTGGCGTCGCGGACCTCGGGCGTGACGCCGAGCGGCCAGACGGCTCCGGCGAGGACCGTCGGGTGGACACCCTCGGGATGCATGGCCAGGAAGGCCACGATCTCGGTCAGGACCGAAGCGCGACGCTCATCGGGCTCACCCGGACCCTCGACCGTGACGGGACCGAGCACGCCCACGCGGGCGGTGGCGGTGAGCCACGCGGCATCGTCGGCGTCGCGGCGCGGCAGCGCGATGGCCACCCGGTCCGCGTCGTCACCCGTGCGGGTGGACATGCCGGCCGAGGCGAACAGCGCAGCGACGGCCTCGGCATGGTGCGCACCGATGCGGTTGGCAGTGACGGCCAGTCCCAGCTGGGGCACGTGCAGCGTGCCGTTCTCGTCGACGTGCAGGCGCCAGCGGGCGGCCTCGTGCTCGCCGATGGCGATCGCGGCCGTGCCGGGACGGCTGGTGGCCACCGTGGCCAGGCGCTGCATCGCGAAGCCCGGGATGGTGGATCCGACTGCCAGCACCGTGACCTCGTCGTCACTCTGGCGGCCCGTCAGGACGTCGGAGTCGCGCCCGGACTCCACCTCGGACGCAGCGGACTCGACGTCCGGGACGAGCGTGATCCGCTCGGCGACCTCGGACACCGCCGGCGGCAGCCCCGTCGCCAGGACGCGCACGGAGCGCGACCACGGGCTGACGGCGGCCTGCAGGGCCAGCGACGTGACGATCTCGCTGCTGACGTGCAGGTCGCCACCGATCGTGATCAGGCCTCCGGACGACGCGAGGTCGACCAGCACGTCGCGACCGTTGCCATCGACGCCCAGGCTCACGAGCGAGGGGTAGGCCGGCTCGGCGTCGGGCGACTCGATCGTGGCCGGGTCCTCGGTGAAGCGCCAGATCGCGCCGTCGTCGACGGCCTCCCAGCCCGCGACCGCCTCGGGCACGGCCGGGGCCAGGTGCAGCTCGACGGTGTCGTGGCCGACGACGGCCGCGTAGGCGGACGGCACCTCGACACCGGCATGGGCGCAGGCGAAGGACAGCTGGCGCAGGACGGCCTCGAGTCCCCGTGCGCGCTCGGGATCGGCGGCCAGGCGCAGATCGGCCTCGGTCTCGCGCGCCGACTCGTCGGGCTCGCGCCCGGGACGGCGGCGACGGGACACGGCCAGGGCGGCGATGAGT
>NZ_DAMDLR010000018.1:0-56073 GCF_032084975.1 Aeromicrobium sp. | reverse complement strand
CACGACCTCGGGGGCGCGGTCGACGACCCGCCGCCCCAGCTCCTGCGCTCCGACGAACCGGATCATGCCCGTCGGTCCGCCCTGCGCTCCCGCGACGCACAGGTGCGCGGCACCGGCATACTGCGGTGAGCCGGCCCGGATGCCCAGGACGCCGCGCGTGTACTTGTGCGCGCCACGACCCGGGACGACGGCATCGCGGAACAGCGCGCCGTCGGCCGGCTCGAGCGCCTCGATCCCCGGCTCGGCCGACAGATCCATGCCGATGTCGACCACCGAGACCTCGCCGGCCAGGTCGGCGGCGGGACCCAGCAGCAGGCCGTGCTTGTACGTCGCGAAGGTGACGGTGTGGTCGGCCACGACGAACGGCCGGTCGGACTCGATCCAGTCCGCCCAGGCGGCGGCTCGGCCCGACAACCCGGCGCGGGCGCCGATCCCGAAGACCGCATCGACCACGTACCGGTGCCCGCGAGGTGCGTCCACCACGTCGGCACCGGCGGATCTCGCGGCGGCGAGTCCCTCGGCGTGGACCGCGCCCTCGTCCAGCAGGCACAGGCTCACGCGGCGACCGTCGGCACACAGCCGGGCAGCGGCGAACAGCGCGTCGCCGCCGTTGTTGCCGGGGCCGACCAGGACAGCGACCGCGTGCTCGGCCGGCAGCAGCTCGAGCAACCGGCCGGCGAGCGCCGACGCGGCGCGCTGCATGAGGCCGTCCCACCCCGTCGACGCTGCGGCGACCTCCTCGGCCGCACGCACCTGCGCGACGCTGTGGGCGGTCAGCATCGGGTCACTCGACCGTGACGGACTTGGCCAGGTTGCGCGGCTGGTCGACGTCGTGGCCGAGCAGCTCGGCCAGCTCGCACGCGAAGATCTGCAGCGGCACCGTGGCCACGAGCGGCTGCAGCAAGGTCGGCACCTTGGGCAGGCGGATCACCTCGTCGGCGAACGGCAGGACCGAGTCGTCGCCGTCCTCGACCAGCACGATCGTGTAGGCGCCGCGGGCGCGGACCTCCTGGATGTTGCTGACGATCTTCTCCTGCAGCTGGTCGCGGGCGCGCGGAGGCACGACCACGAACATCGGCAGGCCCTGCTCGACGAGCGCGATGGGCCCGTGCTTGAGCTCACCGGCGGCGAAGCCCTCGGCGTGGATGTACGCGAGCTCCTTGAGCTTGAGCGCGCCTTCGAGCGCGACCGGGTAGCCGACGTGGCGACCCAGGAACAGGAACGACTTGCGGTCCATCAGATCGGCGGCGAGCTTGCGCACCTGGTCGCCCTCGTCGAGCATCCGCTGGACACCCTCGGGGATCTTGTGCAGCTCGTCGAGGATCTGGCCGATCTCGTCGCCGTACTTGGTGCCCTTGACCTGTGCCAGGTACAGGCCCAGCAGGTAGCAGGCCACGACCTGCGCGAGGAAGCCCTTCGTCGACGCGACCGCGACCTCGGGGCCGGCGTGCGTATAGATGACGGCGTCGGACTCGCGCGGGATCGTCGAGCCGTTGGTGTTGCAGATCGACAGCACCCGAGCGCGCTGCTGGCGCGCGTACCGGATGGCCATCAGGGTGTCCATCGTCTCGCCGGACTGGCTGATCGCCACGACGAGCGTCGAGCGGTCGATGATCGGGTCGCGGTAGCGGAACTCCGACGCCAGCTCGACCTCGCACGGGATGCGGGTCCAGTGCTCGATCGCGTACTTGGCGACGAGTCCGGCGTACGAGGCGGTGCCGCACGCGATGATGATGATCTTGTCGATCTCGCGCAGCTCGTCGTCCGAGAGCCGCATCTCGTCGAGTTGCAGCCGCCCTTCGAGGTTCGTCTTGCCCAGGAGGGTGTCGGCGACGGCCTTGGGCTGCTCGTCGATCTCCTTGGTCATGAACCAGGGGTAGCCGCCCTTCTCGGCGGCGGTGACGTCCCAGTCGACGCTGTACTCGGTCGTCTCGGCCGGGTTGCCGTCGAAGTCGGTGACGTCGATCGAGTCGGCGGTGATCGTGACGACCTGGTCCTGCCCGAGCTCGATGGCCTCGGAGGTGTAGTCGATGAAGGCGGCGACGTCCGAGCCGAGGAAGTTCTCGCCCTGGCCGCGGCCGACGACGAGCGGGGAGTTGCGGCGCGCACCCACGACGGTGTCGGGATGGTGGGCGTCGGCGAACACGAGCGTGAACGCGCCCTCGAGCCGGCGGCACACGGCGCGCACGGCCTCGGACAGGTCGTCCTGGGTCTGCAGCTCGCGGTGCAGGAGGTGGGCGACGACCTCGGTGTCGGTCTCGGACGAGAACTCGTAGCCGGCGTCCTCGAGCTCGGCGCGCAGCACCATGAAGTTCTCGATGATGCCGTTGTGCACCACGGCGATCCGCTCGTCGGGGGCCAGGTGGGGATGCGCGTTGGCGTCCGTGGGTCCCCCGTGCGTGGCCCAGCGCGTGTGCCCGATGCCGGTGGTGGACTCGGGCAGGCTCGAGTCGGCCAGCACGGCGTCGAGGTTGGCGAGCTTGCCGGACTTCTTGGCCCACGCGATGCGATCGCCGTCGACGAGGCCGACTCCGGTGGAGTCATAGCCCCGGTATTCGAGGCGTCGTAGACCGCCCATCACCACGTCCAGCGCCTGACGATGGCCCACGTATCCGACGATTCCGCACATAGGCTTCAGGGTACCGACTGCACGGTGGCGTGACGCGCTGGTGACAATGGTGCGTATGTCACGCGACTTGTCGCCGTACGTCGAGCTGGAACGCGCCGCCTGGGCCGAGCTGGCGCGCGACGCGACCCAGCCGATGTCGAACGAGGAGATCGAGCGGGTCCGGGGCCTGGGCGAGGAGCTCGATCTCGCGGAGGTCCAGCAGGTCTACCTGCCCCTCACGCAGCTGATCAGCCTGCGCGTCCGCCTCTCCGAGGCCCTCTACCGCGCCACCGAGCGCTTCCTGGGCGATCCCCAACCTGACCGTGTGCCGTTCATCATCGGCCTGGCCGGCTCGGTCGCCGTCGGCAAGTCCACGACCGCCCGCCTGCTGCGCGACCTGCTCGCCGAGCACGACGACCACGCGAGCGTCGCGCTCGTCACGACCGACGGGTTCCTGCTGCCGAACGCCGAGCTCGAGCGGCGCGGCATCATGCATCGCAAGGGATTCCCCGAGTCCTACGACCGCAAGGGGCTGCTGCGCTTCATCATGCAGGCCAAGAGCGGCGCCGAGGTCATCGAGGCACCGGTCTACGACCACCTGACGTACGACCGCACGGACCAGACGATCTCGATGAAGCGGCCCGACATCCTCATCGTCGAGGGCCTCAACGTCCTGGCGCCTGCGCGGTCGCGCGGGGACGGCTCCCCCGGCCTGGCCATCAGCGACTTCTTCGACTTCTCGATCTACGTCGACGCCAACAGCCGCGACATCCGGCGCTGGTACATCAGCCGCTTCCTGCGCCTGCGCGAGACCGCGTTCGCCGACCCCGCCTCGTACTTCCACCGGTACAGCACGCTGACCGACTCCGAGGCCGTCACCCGCGCCGAGGAGCTGTGGGACACCATCAACTGGCCCAACCTGCGTGAGAACGTCGCCACGACCCGCGGCCGCGCCGACCTCGTGCTGCGCAAGTCCTCGGACCACTCGGTCCAGTGGGTCCGCCTGCGCAAGCTCTGACGGTGGTCACCCGGCAACGGTGACTCAGCGTCCGTTTCCACTCAGGAACGGACGCACACTGACCGCCGTCCCGGTGGCTCGCTGCGGAGCGGTGACTCAGCGTCCGTTTCTCCCCGCGAACGGACGCTGAGTCACCGCTCCCCTCGCACCGCCGGTGTCAGTCCAGGTCCTTGACCCACTGGTCGGCCCAGGCCGTGGCGCGGTAGCCGAGGTCCTCGTTGACGGCGATCATGTGGTCGTTCTGCGCGTCGTTCCACGTCACGATGCGGCTGCGCCCCTCCAGCAGGTCGGCGGCCGCGTGCATCGCGTGGCGCTTGAGGGCGAGTCCCAGCCCGTGGCCGCGGTGCTCGGGCAGGACGAGCGTGTCCCACTGGTAGACCTCGGTCGAGGTGGCCGAGAACAGCAGCTGGGTGTGCCCGGCGAGCGTGCCGTCCGGGGCGACCGCGACGACGATCTGCGCGGTGCGGCCCATGCGCTTCCACTGGTCGACCTCGTGCACGAGCCGATCGGCGTCCCAGTACTCGTTCTCGAGCTGGGTCTCACCCGAGGGCGCCTCCTGGTTGAGCAGTGCGCGGAGCCTGGCGTACTGATCGAGCCAGTTCGCCGGAGGCAGTCCGCGCCACGCGACGAGCTCGTACCCGTCCCGCGGCTCGGCCGGCGGGACCTCGGCCGGCAGGGACAGCTCACGCTGGACGATCGTGGTGTCGGGCCGGTAGCCGTGAGCGAGCATGAACTCCCGCCCTGACCCGGTCGGCTCGTCGATGCCGCGCAGGGTCTCGGTGAGGACCTTGCTCCGCCCGTCCTCGCGCACGCGGAGCTCGAGACGCTCGATCAGCGCGCTGGCGTAGCCGCGTCGCCGCAGCTCGGGCGGGACCCAGACCTCGCCGAACGCCGAGTCGACGTTGTCGCGCTCCGGCAGCTCCGCCAGGGCCACGGCGACGGCCACCTCGCCCTCGCGCAGCAGGAGCGCGTCGTTGCGCACGTACTCGTCCCCGATGAGCAGCACCTGCAGTTCATCAGCGGACCACGGCTGGTCGTACTCCTGGTCGTTCGACCGCAGATAGACGTCGTGGAACTCCATGAAGGCTCCGTGGTCAGTCGGGTCGAGGACCTCGATCGTGACGCTCATGGGGGCAGTCTGTCACCGGACCAGCCCAGGCGAAACGCCGAGTTCCACGTTCGACCCGGTGCGGACGGCGGGTCGCCGGCCGAAGGTGCAGCTCGGCGCTCAGATCGCGAGCTGGGCGCGGACGACGCCGGCCAGGTGGTCGGCGATCTCCTGCGCGATCTCGGCGGTGGGCGCCTCGACCATCACGCGCACGAGCGGCTCGGTGCCGGACGGGCGCAGCAGCACGCGACCGGCGTCGCCGAGCTTGGCCTCGGCGGCCGCGACCTCGGACGTGAGGGTCTGGTTGGTCGCCACGCCGGCACGATCGACGCCACCGACGTTGACCAGCACCTGCGGCAGGCGCTGCATCACGGAGGCCAGATCGGACATGGAGCGGCCCGACTCGGCCAGCTCGGCCGCGATCTGCAGGGCCGTGAGCGTGCCGTCGCCGGTGGTGGCGTGACGGCTCATGATGACGTGGCCGGACTGCTCGCCGCCGAGCGTGTACCCCTTCTCGCGCATCGCCTCGAGCACGTAGCGGTCGCCGACGGCGGTGCGCAGGACCGTGATGCCGGCGGCTTCCATGGCGCGAGTGAAGCCCACGTTGCTCATGACCGTGGCCACGACCGTGTCGTCGACCAACGTGCCCTCGCGCTGTCCGCGCAGGGCGAGGATGGCGAGGATCTGGTCGCCGTCGACGACCTCGCCGAACTGGTCGACCGCCAGGCAACGGTCGGCGTCCCCGTCGAAGGCGAACCCGACGTCGGCACCGCGCTCGACGACGACGCGGCTCAGGTCGTCGAGGTGCGTGGAGCCGCACTGCTCGTTGATGTTGAGGCCGTCGGGATCGGCGTGGATCGAGATCACGTTCGCGCCCGCGCGCTCGAACACGTCGGGGGCCGCTTCATGGGCGGCGCCGTTGGCACAGTCCAGGACGACCGTCAGTCCGTCGAGCCGGATCGGCAGCGTGTCGAGCAGGTGGCGGACGTAGGCACCCAGGCCCGCGTGGCTGTCGCCGACGCGACCCACGTCGGAGCCCGTCGGGCGGTCCCACGGCTCCTCGAGGCGCTGTTCGATGGCGTCCTCGATCGCGTCATCGAGCTTCACGCCCCCGCGCGCCAGGAACTTGATGCCGTTGTCGGGCATCGGGTTGTGGCTGGCCGAGATCATGACGCCCATGTCGGCCTCGAGGAACGCCGTCAGGTAGGCAGCGCCGGGGGTCGGGACGACACCCAGGCGGTGCACGTCGACCCCGGCAGACGCCAAACCCGCGACCACCGCGGCTTCGAGGAACTCCCCCGAAGCGCGGGTGTCGCGGGCGACGACTGCAGTGGGTCGCTGGTCGGCGAAGGCTCCGGCCTCGCCCAGCACGTGGGCGGCGGCGACGGAGATGTCGACAGCCAGCTCGGCGGTCAGGTCCCGGTTGGCCAGGCCACGAACGCCGTCGGTACCGAAGATCCGACCCATGCGATGGGTGAGATCAGCGCTTGCTGTACTGCGGAGCCTTGCGGGCCTTCTTGAGACCGGCCTTCTTGCGCTCCTTGATGCGAGCGTCGCGAGTCAGCAGTCCGGCCTTCTTCAAGGTCGGACGGTTGGCCTCGACGTCGATCGCGTTGAGCGCACGGGCCACGCCGAGACGCAGCGCGCCGGCCTGCCCGGTCATGCCGCCACCGGTGACGCGAGCGATCACGTCGAAGGAGTCGACCAGACCGGTGGCCGCGAAGGCCTCCTTGGCGATCTGCTGGTGGAGCTTGTTCGGCAGGTATTCCTCGAGCGGCTTGCCGTTGACGGTCCAGACGCCGGTGCCCGGCACGATGCGAACGCGGGCGATGGCCTCCTTACGACGGCCGGTGGCCGACCCGGGGGCGATGATCGAGGTGATCTCGCCGGTCGCGGAGGCGCCGGAGGACTCCGACGTGTAGGCGACACCCTCGTTGTTGGTGGTGTACTCGACGTCTTCGGTGGTGGTCTCAGCCACGATGAACCTGCTCTTCGCTTACTGGGAGATCTGCGTGATCTCGAACGGCTGGGGCTTCTGGGCGGCGTGCGGGTGATCCGGGCCGGCGTAGACCTTCAGCTTCGTGATGAGCTGACGGCCGAGACGGTTCTTCGGCAGCATGCCGCGAACCGACTTCTCGATCGCCTTGCGGGCGTCCTTCTCGAGCAGGTCGCCGTAGGCGATCTGCTTGAGTCCACCGGGGTAACCACTGTGGCGGTAGACGTTCTTGTCCGTGCGCTTGTTGCCCGACAACGCGACCTTGTCCGCGTTGACGATGATGACGAAGTCGCCACCGTCCACGTGAGGCGCGTATGTCGGCTTGTGCTTGCCGCGCAGGAGGGTCGCCGCGGTGACGGAGAGTCGACCCAGGACGACGTCCTGGGCATCGATGACGTGCCACTGACGGGTGATGTCAGCAGGCTTCGGGCTGTACGTACGCACGGCGTGACCTTCTCGCTGCAAATCGAAATCTGTGAAATCGGGACTGTGCGTCGCATTGGCGCAGTCAAGAAAGCGCGCAGCAACACAACGACTGTCAAAGATACCCGTACGTCCCCGTGTGGGTCAAAACGGGTCTCGCGAACGTGACCCTGCTCTCGCGCGGGAGTGACCGTCGCACTAGGTTGGAGTGGGTCGCACACCCCCGCGACCGTTACTCCCTGACGTCACAGGAGACCCAATCGTGACCGACAAGCAGACGCTGACCATCCGCGACAATCGCTCGGGCGAAGAGTACGAGGTCGAGATCGCCGATGGCGCGATCCGCGCCTCGGACCTCGGAAAGATCGGCAAGACCGAGGACGACCCCGGCCTGGCCGTCTACGACCCCGGCTTCACCAACACCGCCTCCACGCGCAGCGCCGTCACCTACATCGACGGCGACAAGGGCATCCTCGAGTACCGGGGCTACCCCATCGAGCAGCTGGCCGAGTCGTCCACCTACCTCGAGGTGGCCTACCTGCTCATCCACGGCGAGCTGCCCACGAAGGAGCAGCACGACCAGTGGGTGCACGAGATCACGTTCCACACGTTCGTGCACGAGAACCTCAAGAGCCAGCTGCAGGGCTTCCGCTACGACGCGCACCCCATGGGCATGCTGCTGTCGAGCGTGGGCGCGCTGTCGACGTTCTACCCCGAGGCCCGCAACATCAAGGACCCGCAGATCCGCCACGAGCAGATCGTGCGCATGATCGCGAAGATGCCGACGCTCGGCGCCTGGTCCTTCCGCCACGCGCAGGGCAAGCCGTACATCTATCCCGACAACGAGCTCTCCTACACCGAGAACTTCCTCTCGATGCTGTTCCGGATGAGCGAGGCGAAGTACGAGCCGGACCCGCGCCTGGCCAAGGCCCTCGAGGTGCTGTTCATCCTGCACGCCGACCACGAGCAGAACGCCTCGACGAACGCGGTGCGCTCGGTCGGCTCCAGCCAGGTCGACCCGTACTCGGCCGTGACCGCCGGCATCGCCGCGCTCTACGGTCCGCTGCACGGTGGTGCCAACGAGGCCGTCCTGAAGATGCTCAAGCGCATCAAGACGAAGGAGAACGTCCCGGCCTTCATCGAGGGCGTCAAGAACGGCGAAGAGCGCCTGATGGGCTTCGGCCACCGTGTCTACAAGAACTACGACCCGCGGGCCACGATCATCAAGAAGGCCTGCGACGACGTCTTCGAGGTCACCGGGGTCAACCCGCTGCTCGAGGTCGCCCAGGAGCTGGAGAAGATCGCGCTCGAGGACGAGTACTTCGTCCAGCGCAAGCTCTACCCGAACGTCGACTTCTACTCCGGCCTGATCTACGAGGCGCTGCAGTTCCCGCCGGAGATGTTCACGGTCCTGTTCGCCATCCCGCGCACCTCGGGTTGGCTGGCCCAGTGGCTCGAGCTGGTCGACGATCCCGAGCAGAAGATCGCTCGCCCCAAGCAGATCTACACCGGCGGGCGCCAGCTCCAGTTCGTGCCGGCCAGCGAGCGCTGGAAGTGACCGGCGCGGCCTGCTGAGCCGCGACCACGACAAGAGGCCGCCCCCGATCGTCACGATCGGGGGCGGCCTTGTACGTCACCTCACTTCAGCGTGACCCCCAGCAGCTTCGGCTTGCCGAGCAGGTTGCTCTCGAATCCCTCCACGCGCTCGCCCAGTCCCGTCAGGGAGTGCTGGAACACGATCGGGATGATCGGCATGTCCGCGTAGACCGCCTCCGACGCCTTGTCGAGCGCCGCCTTGCGCTCCTGTGGCGTCGTGGCGACCGCGTCCTCGTCGAGTGCCGCGTCGATGCCGGGCGTCGACTGGCCCGACGTGTTGAAGTAGGCCTCCTTCGTGAACATCAGGCGGTACGTCAGCGCGGGATCCGGCCGGCCGGTCCACGCCGCGAAGAACGCCGGCGTCTTCTTGTCGTTGAAGTAGTCGCTGTTCGCCTGGTTCACCTCGCGTGGGACGAGATTGACGTTCACCCCGATGCCGGCCCACTGCTCCTTCAGGATCTCGCCCACGCGCGTGGACGTGGCGTCGGCGTAGAGCAGCATGTCGAAGGTGAGGCCCTCGGCGCCTGCCTGGGCGATCAGCTTCTTCGCCTCGTCGACGTCGTGCTCGAGCTGCACGTCGTCCGACGGCTCGGCCCAGTAGCCGTCCGGCAGGAACCCGCGCGGCTTGGTGCCCAGGTCGAAGTACGCACTCTTGAGCAGCTGGTCGCGGTCCATCGCCAGGCTGAGCGCCCGGCGGACCCGCGGGTCGCCGAGCTCCTTGGACGCCCGGTTGGTGTAGATCATCCAGGTCCACATGCGCGGCTGCTGGTGCAGCTCGAGGGAGTCCTCGTCGTCGATGGACTGCGCGTCGGCGGGCACGATGTCCCAGGCGATGTCCTGCTGGCCCGAGCGCAGCGACGTCGCGCGGGTCTTCGGCTCGAGCATCACGCGGATCACGACCTTGTCGACGCGCTCCACGTCCTTGTCCCAGTAGTCGTCGAACTTCTCGTACGTCATCGAGGTGCCGCGCTTCCACTCGACGAACTCCCAGCCGCCCGTGCCCACGGGCTTCGTGCTGAGGTCGCCCCCGGCAGCCTCGGCGGCCTTGGGTGAGACCATCATCCCCGCGCGGTCGGCCAGCGTCATGACGATCGCCGAGTTGGGCTGCGTCAGGTTGAGCTTCACCGTCAGCTCGTCCACGACCTCCACCGACTCGATCGACTCGACGTCGGCGGCGATGTTCGATCCCTCGCCGGCCGCACGCTCGAGGTTGTACTTGACGGCCTCGGCGTCGAGCGGCTCCCCGTCGTGGAAGGTCACTCCCTCGCGCAGCTTCAGCACCAACTCCGTCGGGGACGCGAACTCCCACGACTCCGCGAGCCCGGGTTCGGCTTGCAGGTCCTTGTCGAACGACACGAGCGTGTCGTAGAGCGGGTAGAGCATCTGGTGGTCACTGCCGGAGTTCCCGCGGATCGGGTCCATCGACGAGAGGTCGGCCTGACTGGCCACCCTCAGCGTGCTGTCGCCGCCCTCGCCCGATCCACCGCCACCGCAGGCACTGATCGCGACGAGCACGGCCGCCGCCAGGCTGATGCCGATCCGAGACTTGGTCTTCATCCTTGGTTCCTTTCGCAGGGGTTCGCGCCGACCTCGACGCTGGACCCGGCGACGCACGCCAGCGCCGTGTCCGGACCGACGATGAGCGACCGCTCAGCGTCGGTGCCGACGACGATAGAGACGTAGATCACACGTGGCAAGACCCAGATCCAAGTCCGGCCAGACGGACCCGACTCTCGAGCCGACCACCGGATTGAACGATCGCTCAGCGTTTCCCGACGGTTGACCGGACGTGACCCACGTCATACGGTGACAACTGAAACGTATTTCAGTTTCAGCTCGGTACCGAGCACAGACGTGCGCCCCGCGTCGCCGTTGGCGAGCGGGGCACGACGAGAGGCGTGTGGTCCGTGAGGATGTCGGAGCAGTTCCATCAGCAGATCGACGGCTACCTGGAGAATCTGGCGCACCTGCGCCGGGAGGCATGGCCCGAGGTCGGCGAACCGACGATCGACCACCCGTTCGGGGAGACGACGGTCACCCGCTACCTCCGGTCGTGGGCGGCCCAGCGCCCCGAGCATGCCGCGATCATCCACCACGGGCGCCGCGTCACGTACGCCGAGCTCGACCGGGCCAGCGACCGGGTGGCCGCTCACCTGGCCCACCGAGGGTTCGCTCCCGGCGACCGCGCGGCCGTGATGATGCCGAACTGCCCCCAGTTCATCATCGCCTTCTTCGGGATCCTCAAGGCCGGTGGCGTGCACGTCCCGGTCAACCCGATGTTCCGCCGTGAGGAGATCAACTACGAGCTGGTCGACTCCGGCGCGACGTTCGCCTTCATCCTCGACGAGGTCGCGGCGGAGTTCGGCATCGGCAGCGAGGGGACCGCGGTCACCGAGGTCATCGCCTCGGCCAACACCGACTTCCTGCCCGACGGCGAGGCGCTCCCCCGCGGGATGGCCACCGGCGTGCCGCCGACCGCCGGATCCACGCGGTTCCTGTCGCTCCTGGACCGGGACGACCTGCCCGTCCCGGCCGATCCCGACGACCCCGATGCCCTGGCCGCGCTCAACTACACGGGCGGCACCACGGGCATGCCCAAGGGATGCGAGCACACCCAGGCGGACATGCTCTACACGGCACTCACCGGTGGGCAGCTCGGCTTCGGCGGGGGCCCGGACACGGTGAGCCTGGTCTTCGTCCCGATCTTCTGGATCGCGGGAGAGGACGCGTTCCTCGTCGCACTGGTCAACGGCGGCACGTGCGTCCTGCACTACCGCTGGGACGCCCAGGAGGTCCTCGAATCGATCGACGAGCACCAGGTGACGGCGATGGCCGGAACGGTCGACAGCTACCTCGAGCTCCTGGACACCGCGGCGGGCTCGGAGTACTCGCTCGCCTCGATGGAGGCTCCCGTGACGATGTCGTTCGTCACGAAGCTGACTGTGGAGATCCGCGAGCGGTGGGCGCGCGAGACGGGCGCGCCGGGGATCATCCGCGAGAGCTCCTACGGGATGACGGAGGACCACACCCTCGACACGTTCACCCTCGGGCTGCAGAAGGACGATGCGGACCTGCGCGGTCGGCCCGGGTTCACGGGACTCCCGATGCCCGGAACCGACGTCGCGATCGTGGACTTCGAGACCGGCGAGCTCGTCCCGCCGGGCGGCGAGGGCCAGATCATCGTGC
This sequence comes from Aeromicrobium sp., assembly GCF_032084975.1. Lineage (GTDB taxonomy): Bacteria > Actinomycetota > Actinomycetes > Propionibacteriales > Nocardioidaceae > Aeromicrobium. The sequence continues at coordinate 44,138 of NZ_DAMDLR010000018.1, read as the reverse complement.
GCTGCCCCAGCATGATGCGCGGCTACCACAACCGACCGGAGGCCACGGCCGAGACGCTGCGTGACGGGTGGCTCCACACGGGCGACATCGGCTCGATCGACGAGACCGGAGCCCTGCACTACCTGGGCCGCACCAAGGAGATGCTCAAGGTCAACGGCATGAGCGTCTTCCCGTCCGAGCTGGAGCACCTGTTCAGCCGGCACCCGCACGTCGCCGCCTGCGGCGTCATCGGGGTCGCGGACCCGAAGAAGGGACAGGTCCCCGTCGCCTACATCCAGCTCGACGCCGACGCGAGGTCCCGGGTCGGCGCGGAGGACCTGCTGGCGTGGTGCCGCGACCACATGGCGACGTACAAGATCCCCCGCGTCGTGGTCATCGACGAGATGCCGCTGGCCCCGACGGGCAAGGTCTCGAAGGTGGGCCTGGAGAAGCTGGCCGCATCGAGCGAGCTGCGATGAGCGGCGACACGCCCGGTGCCCTCAGCGGCATCCGGGTGCTGGAGCTGACCCACGCGATCGCCGGGCCGCACACGGGCCAGATCCTGGCCGACCACGGGGCCGACGTGATCAAGGTCGAGCCTCCCGGCGGCGAGCTGGCCCGTGACGCACTGCCGACGGTGGACGGCGACAGCACCTACTTCGCCGCCCAGAACCGTGGGAAGCGCAGCGTCGTCCTCGACCTGAAGCAGCCCTCGGACCTGGCAGCGTTCCTGCGCCTGGTCGAGGGGGCGGACGTCGTGGTGACGAACTACAGCGTCGACGTGCCAAAGAGGCTGGGTTGGGACTTCGACGTCCTCGCGTCGGTCAACCCGTCCATCATCATGGCGCGCATCACGGGCTTCGGCACCACCGGAGCGGACCGGGCGATGCTCGCGTACGACGGCATCATCCAGGCCATGAGCGGCATCCCCCACATGACCGGGCCGAGGGACGGCGACCCCACGTTCATCGCCCCGTTCGTGGCGGACCACCTCGCGGCGTACCGCGCGACCATGTCGGTCCTGATGGCGTTGCGCGTCCGTGACACGGCGCGGGAGCCGGCGCCCCAGTTCATCGACATCGACATGATCTCGACCTACATGGGCGTCCTGGCCCATGACGTCGACGAGTCCCTCTCGGGTCGGCCGCACATGCGCGACGGCAACCGGGTCCCGAAGGCCACCTCGAACACCTACGCCACCCAGGACGGCTTCGTGCACCTCGCTCCCGTGGGACCGGGGCCGTGGGAGCGGTTCTGCCACGTCATCGGGCGGCCCGACTGGGCCGAGACCGTCTCGTACGAGGACGCCGTGCTCGAGGTACGAGACGACATCGACGCCTATGTCGCCGACTGGTGTCGTGACCGCGAGCGAGATGCGATCCTCGAGCAGCTGCAGGCCCTGTCGATCCCCTGCGGTCCGGTCCTGGCACTCGACGAGGCGGTGAGACGGCTCGACGAGAGGGCCGACGGGCGCGTCGTGCGGGTGACCTCCCCGGCCGGGCGCAGCGTCGCCGTCCCGGGCCCCTTCACCCCGGTGGGCCTCGCCGGTGGCGCCGGTCGCCTGCGCGTCCCTCGCCTGGGCGAGCACGACGACGAGGTCCTCTCCCCGATCAGGGCGGAGCTGGCCGGTCGCGGGACGGACCCGGACTGACGCCCTCCGGACCCGGACCGCGCCGGCCCGAAGTCGTTTGTCGGCGCGCGAGCGTGGGCCTACCATTCCCTCCACGCGTGCGGTCCACGCGACGCGACCGAGACGGAGTGACGATTGACCACACGAACGACCGGCGATCCGACTCATGACGCGATGCGGGTCGCGACCTTCTGGCACCCTCGGGCGGAGGGCGCGAGCCACAAGATCCTGGTGGGCGCCTGCCTGACCTTCCACGAGCTCGGCTACCACGGCGCCTCGACCCGGATGATCGCCCAGCGCGCCCAGATGAGCGCCGGGTCGCTGTACGTCCACTTCGCCTCCAAGGAGGACCTGTTCTTCCGCATCGTCATGGACAGCCATGCGGCCGCCCTGGAGGCGCTGCGGCAGGCCGTCGGCCTGGGCACCGATCCGGCCGAGCGCCTACGGCTGTTCGTCGCCACCTACGCCACGTGGCACGCGGAGTGGAACGTCATCGCCCGTCCGGTGCACAACGACCTGCACGTGCTGACCGACGAGCACTTCGAGGAGGTCGTCGCCGTGCGGCGCGCGACGATGTCGCTGCTCGACGAGATCCTGGGCGCCGGTGTCGATGCCGGTCAGTTCTCGGTCTCCGACCTGCCAGGCACCCGGCGGCTGTTCATGTCGGTGTGCATCGACGTGTGCCGCTGGTACGTCGAGGGCGGTGAGCGCTCGGCGACCTCGATCGGACTGCAGTACTCGGAGCTGGCGTTGAAGTTCGTGAGGTCCTGACTCCCGTACCCATTGGCCGTCCTCAGCGCCGCAGCGTGAAGGAGTCCAGCACGTCGCCGACCTTCGCGTCGGGTTCCGCGCCACCGGCCCGGTGCGCCACGAACGACCGCACCCGCAGGGCGGAGCGTGCCACCGTGATCACCTGGTAGGTGGAGGTCCGCTCGGCCCACCTCTGGCGCGTCGCGCCGTTGCGACTGAAGTCCCGCGCCGACGTGTCGTAGTACTTCGGGCCACTGACCGAGGTCAGGTAGGTGATGCCGGCCTTGCGGGCCCGGGCGTAGGAGTGGTCGTGTCCCGAGAGCACGAGGTCCGCGCCGTGCTTCTCCAGCGGGTCAAGGAACCAGCGGCGCATCGTCGCGTTGTCGCGATCACCGCGTGCGGCGAAGGGACCGCGGTGCATCAGCACGATCGACCACGGGCGCCTGTTGCTGCGCAGGGCCTTGACGAGGAAGTCGCGCTGGCGCGCGAGATCGGAGCCGAACGAGTCGAGCACGATGATCCGCGCCGGACCGTGATCGGTGAAGTACCACGTGCGGCGCTGGCCGCGGAACCCGTTGTCGGGCCCGTGGAAGTACGACCGGAAGCCCCGGGCGTCGCCCGACCGGCAGGGACTCGGGACGTCGCACTGCTCGTGGTTGCCGATCGAGGAGATCCAGCTGCGGTACTGGCCCGACGGGTTGACGGCGCGATGCAGGTCGGCCCACTCGCGGCCCGACCACGGCCGGTTGACGACGTCACCCGCCTGCAGCACGAGGCGCGCGCCGGGGTGCCGCCGGGAGGCACGGTCGATGATGCGGGCGGGAAGCTCCGCGTTGTCGACCTGGGTGTCACCGAACTGCAGGAACGAGAACGTGTCGCGGGCGCGCCCCGCCGTCCGGAAGGTGCGCCACGGCGTCGCGTCGCGTCCGCTGACGATCCGGTAGCGGTACCGCGTGGAGGGCCTCAGCCCGGTGACCTTCGCGACGTAGCGGGCGTGGCCGCTGCCGGCCGTGCGCTCGGTCGTGCCCAGCTTCCGCTTCGCCGGGGTGGTCCGCACGGTCCCGTCCGGCGCGACGGTGACGACGCGTTGGCCACCTCGAGGCTTCGTCCGGCTCCACGACACGAACTGCGACGTCGCCGGGTTGGCGGTGGACGTGAGCAGGATCCGGCCGAGTCCCGGCGGCGCCGCTCCCCCGGCGGGCAGCGGTACCAGCACGGCGGCGAGCACCGCCGTCACGACGAGCGCGACTCGAGTCCTCATCCCTCCACGGTAGGTCGATCGAACGCTTCCGCCTCCCGAGCGCGACGGACCGGCCGATACCGTGGAGTGGTGCGCATGCGGATCGATCTGGCCTACGACGGAACCGACTTCAGGGGCTGGGCGACCCAGCCGGGACTGCGGACCGTGCAGGGGGAGCTGGAGTCCGCGCTCGGCACGATCCTGCGCCTGCCCGAGCCCCCGCGCGTCACGGTCGCCGGTCGCACCGACGCCGGCGTCCACGCGCGCGGGCAGGTCACCCACGTCGACGTCGACAGCCACCCCGGCGTCCTGGAGCGGCGCCTGCGCCGGCTCGTCCCGGACGACATCCGGATCATCCGGGTCACCGAGGCACCCGAGCACTTCGACGCCCGCTTCGCCGCGATCGAGCGCCGTTACGTCTACCGGATGACCGACCACCCCGCCGGACCCGACCCGATGCAGCGCCGCATGGTGGCGGCGATGCCGCGGCCGCTCGACGTCGCCCTGATGAACGAGGCCGCGCAGCACCTGCTGGGCGAGCACGACTTCGCATCGTTCTGCAAGCAGCGCGAGGGCGCCACCACGATCCGCGACCTGCTCACCCTGCGCACGGTCCGCGGTGGCGAGACCATCGCGACCACCGTCCGTGCCGATGCCTTCTGCCATTCGATGGTCCGCTCCCTGATGGGCTGCCTCGTGGCCGTGGGCGAGCGACGCGAGAAGCCCGAGTTCGCCGCCGAGATCCTCTCCGCCCAGGTCCGCGACCCCCGGGTCAAGGTCATGCCGGCCCACGGCCTGGTGCTCGAGGAGGTCGTCTACCCCGCCGACGACCAGCTGGCCGCTCGGGTCGAGCAGGCGCGGCGCCGCCGGGACGAGTGATGGCCCGCCTGCTGAGCGCCGGGCTGTTGCTGCACCGCGTCGCCGACGGTCGTCGCGAGGTCCTGCTGGGCCACCTCGGCGGACCGTTCTGGGCTCGCCGCCACGAGCGCGCGTGGTCGATCCCGAAGGGCGTCGTCGAGGCCGGCGAGGATCCCGCCGACGCGGCACGCCGCGAGTTCCTCGAGGAGCTCGGCGTCCCCGTCCCGGACGGCCCGTGGATCGACCTGGGCCAGGTGCGGCAGTCGAAGAAGGACGTCCGGGTCTGGGCCGTCGAGGCCGACCTGGACCCGTCGATCGTCGTGCCGGGGACGTTCGACCTCGAGTGGCCGCAGGGGTCAGGGACGATGCAGGCGTTCCCCGAGCTGGACCGGGTCGAGTGGTTCGGCCTCCCGGACGCGGCCGAGGTGATCGTGGCCGCCCAGGCGGAGTTCCTGGGGCGACTCGAGCGCGGCGATGCGCGTACCGTGACGTCATGACGTGGGATGAGATCGAGGCGTTCCTGTTGGGTTTCCCCGACACCGTCACCAGCACGTCGTGGGGCATGCCCGGCGTCAAGACCGGCGGGCGCCTGGTGGCGTGGTGGCGAGACCAGGACGACTCCCCCGGCTCCGTGGCGTTCAAGGTCGACCGGTCCGAGCTCGAGGCCCTGGTCGAGGACCCGGACACCCCGTACTACACGATCGAGCACTTCCGGAAGTTCGACTCGAACGCCGTGCTCGTCCGTCCTGGCGAGGTCGATCCGGTCGAGCTGCGCGAGATGCTGACCGATGCGTGGCTCGTCACGGCCAAGCCGACCGTGCTGAAGGCCTGGCTGGCCGAGCACGAGGAGCGCGCATGAGCCACTACTTCGACTCCGCGCCGAGCGTGCAGGACGAGCGCCGCACCCTCACGGTGACCGTCTGGGACCGGACGCGGCAGTACGAGACGTCCAGCGGCGTCTTCTCAGGAAACCACCTCGACAAGGCCACGGCGATCCTGCTCGCGCAGAGCATCCCTCCCCCGGCCGGCTCGGTCGTGCTCGACCTGGGCTGCGGATGGGGGCCGATCGCCTGCTCGTTGGCCGCCGAGGGCAGCACGGTCTGGGCGGTCGACGTGAACGAGCGCGCCCTCGAGCTCACCGCCCGCAACGCCGAGGGCCTCGACGTCCACCCGGTCCTGGCCGAGGACGTCCCCGCCGACCTCGAGTTCGACGCGATCTGGTCGAACCCGCCGATCCGCATCGGCAAGGAGGCCCTTCACGAGCTGTTGCTGACCTGGCTGCCCCGACTGCGGCCCGGCGGCGAGGCGCGGCTCGTCGTCGGCAAGAACCTCGGCGCCGACTCACTCCAGCGGTGGCTGACCGATCAGGGGTTCCCGACCGAGCGCGTCGCCGGCAGCAAGGGCTTCCGGGTGCTGTCGGCCCGCCGCCCCGGCGCCTGACTCACTGCCGGACGGCTGACATCCGGCCGACGATGCCCGTGTCGTGCGTCGCCTCGACGAACTCCGGCTCGCGGAGCACGCGCGCGAGGAAGTCGAGGTTCGAGCCCGGCCCCTCGATGGTCGTCGCACCGATCGCGTCCCGGGCGAGCTCGAGCGCCTCGTCGCGCGTGGGCGCCGTGACGATGACCTTCGCCAGGAGCGGGTCGAAGAACGGCGTCACCGTGGTGCCCGGTGCGTAGCCGGCGTCGACCCGGACCCCGGGACCCTCGGGCATCCGCCACGCCGTGACGGCACCGGGACGCGGGAGGAAGCGCTCGGAGTCCTCGGCGTAGAGCCGCAGCTCGATCGCGTGTCCGCGGGGCTCGACACCGTGATCCGGCACGGTCGCGTCGCCGACGGCGATCGCCAGCTGCCACGCCACGAGGTCGACCCCGTGCACCGCCTCGGTCACCGGGTGCTCGACCTGCAGCCGGGTGTTCATCTCGAGGAAGAACGACTCCCCCGAGTCAAGGTCGTGGATGAACTCGATCGTGCCCGCTCCCACGTAGCCCACGGACTCGCACAGCCCCGCGGCCCGCTCGAGGAGCGTCGCCCTCGCCTCGGCCGTGAGGGCCGGGGAGGGGCTCTCCTCGACGACCTTCTGGTGACGGCGCTGGACCGAGCAGTCGCGCTCGGACAGGGCGATCGCGCGGCCGCCCGGCAGGCCCATGACCTGGACCTCGATGTGGCGTGAGCGCTCGATGTAGCGCTCGACGATGACCCGACTGTCGCCGAAGACCGACGCGGCCCGGCTCGTGACGGACGTGAAGGCACCCTCGAGATCGCCCGCGTCGGGGACGACGGCCATGCCGATGCCACCTCCGCCGGCGACGGCCTTGAGCATCACCGGGTACCCGGCCCGCTCGGCGGCGGCGCGGGCGTCCTCGACCGAGGTCACGGCGCCGTCCGACCCCGCGGCCACCGCGAGGCCGGCTCGCACGGCAGCGGCACGCGCGCCGGCCTTGTCACCCATCAGCTCGATCACCTCGGGTGACGGCCCGACGAACACCATGCCGGCCGCCTCGACCGCGCGGGCGAACGACGCGTTCTCGGACAGGAAGCCGTAGCCCGGGTGCACCAGCTCCGCGCCGGCCGACCGCGCGGCGGCGACCATCGTGTCGACGTCACCGAAGTCGCGCGGTCCCGACAGCTCGACCGTGACGTCGGCGTCCTGCACGTACGGCAGGTCGGCATCGACCGGAGGGAACGCGACCGCTCCGGTGTGCCCGAGCTCGCGCACGGTCCGCAGGACGCGCGCGGCGATCTCGCCGCGGTTCGCGATGAAGACGACAGCCATGGGATCACTTCCGCTTGGGGTCGAGGAGTCGCTGGATCTCGTCGCCGATGATGTTGAACGCGAACACGGTCGCGGCGATCGCGATGCCGGGGATGAAGATCTGCATGGGCGCCTGGTCGAGGAACGTGTAGGACCGCGAGAGCACGGCGCCCCACGAGGCGGTCGGCGGCTGGACGCCCAGCTGCAGGAAGCTCAGGCTGGCCTCGGCGATCAGGGCGAAGCCCATCAGCACCGCGACCTGGACGAGCACCGGCTGGATGATGTTCGGCAGGACGTGCGGCAGGACCATCCGGCGCAGCCCGCGCGCGCCGAACGACTTGGCCGCCTCGATGTAGGTCTCGGAGCGGATCGCCAGTGTCTGGGCTCGGGCGAGCCTCAGGATCGCCGGTGACATGACGATGCCGACCGAGATCATCGCCGTCGTGATGTCGGGCCCCATCGTCGCGGTGATGCCGATCGCCAGCACGATCGCGGGGAACGACATGACCGAGTCGACGACGCGCATCACGACGAGGTCGGTGGCACCGCCCAGCCAGCCCGCGGCGATGCCCAGCGGCAGCCCGATCACGACCGAGAGGGCGACCGCCAGGAGCGCGGCCAGGACGGAGACCCGGGTGCCGTGCAGCATGCGGCTGAACACGTCACGACCGAGGTCGTCGGTCCCGAGCCAGTGCTCGCCGCTGATCGGCAGCAAGATGGCGTTGAGGTCCTGCTTGTTGGGGTCGAACGGCGACAGGAACCCGGCGAAAACCACGACGATCGCCACGAGCGCGAGGATCCCGTAGCTGACGGTCACCGAGAGGCGACCGGCCTTGCGCCGCACTCGGGTGGGAGTCGCGGTCGTGGCGGCGAGGTTGGTGGCGTCAACGGTCATCAGGAGATCCTCGGGTCCAGGAGGCGGTACGAGACGTCGACGATCAGGTTCGTCAACAGGACGATCACGGCGGCGACGAACACGACCGCCTGGATCACGCCGTAGTCACGCTGGTTCGTGGCCTCGACGGCCAGCGAGCCGAGTCCGGACAGGCCGAACACGGCCTCGACTACGACCGCGGCACCGATGAGTCGCGACACCTGCAGGCCGATGATCGTCGCGAACGGCAGGCTGGAGTTCTTCAGCGCGTGCTTCCACACGATGCTGCGGTTCGACAGGCCCTTGGCCCGGTGCGTCCGGACGTAGTCGGTCGACAGGCTCTCCACCATGGCGCTGCGCACCTGGCGGCAGATCTCCGCACCGCCGACCAGGCCCAAGGCCAGGGCCGGGAGCACGAGTCCTCGCAGCGCCTCCGCGGGGTCGGCCTGGAGGCTGACGCCGCCGGGTCCGGGGAACCAGCCCAGGTTCAGCGCGAACACGATGATGAGCATCATGCCCAACCAGAAGTTGGGAATGGCGATGCCGGCGGTGGCCGCCGTCGTGAGGAAGCGGTCGAAGGGGGTGTCGACCTTCTGGGCGGCCCAGACACCGGCCGGCAGGCCGATGACGATGGCCACGAGCAGTGCCATGAAGGTCAGCAGCAAGGTGACGGGGAGGCGCTGCATGATCAGGTCGCTGATCGGCTCCCCCGTCTGGAACGAGGTCCCGAGGTCACCGGTGAAGGCGTTGCCGATCCACGTGAGGTACTGCATCACGAGGGACTGGTCCAGGCCCAGGTCGGCACGGATCCGCTCGAGGTTCTCGGGCGTCGCGTACTCGCCGGCGATCGCCACCGCCGGGTCACCGGGGATCAGCCGCTGCAGCATGAAGACGATCAGGGTCGCCAGGATGAGGGTGGGGACGGCCGACAGCAGGCAGGTCCCGACCACACGCAGGATCCTCATCACGCCACCGTCCTGACGATGCGGTCACCGTAGAGCTCGTCGACCCGCAGGCAGGCGGACGAGTGACCCGGGACGACCGGCAACAGTGCCGGCTTCTCCTGGCGGCACTGCTCCTGCGCGTACGGGCACCGGGTGTTGAACCGGCACCCGGGCGGGGGCGAGACCGGGCTGGGGATGTCGCCGTTCAGCACGATGCGACGGTCGGCCGACGAGTCGTGCACGAGCGGCTGCGCGGACAGCAGCGCCTCGCTGTACGGGTGCAGGCTCGTCTCCACGAGCGACTCGGTCGTGGCGTTCTCGACGATGTTGCCCAGGTACATCACGCTGATCCGGTCCGCGATGTAGCTCACGACGGACAGGTCGTGGCTGATGAACAGGATCGTGAGCTCGTACTCGGCCTTGAGGTCCTGCAGCAGGTTGAGGATCTCGGCCTGCAGCGCGACGTCGAGTGCCGCGACGGACTCGTCGCACACCAGGACCTTGGGATCGGTGACCAGGGCGCGCGCGATGTTGGCGCGCTGCTTCTGGCCGCCGCTGAGCTGGTGGGGGTACCGCGTCAGCATCTGGCTCGGCAGGCCGACGTCCTCGAGTGCCTTGACGGCCACCTGCTCGCGGTCCTTCTTGTCGCCCCGGCCCATGACGTCCAGGGGCTCGCGGACGCTCTGCAGGATCGTGCGGCGCGGATCGAGTGCGCTGTGCGGGTCCTGGAAGACCATCTGGACGGACTCGGAGAAGGAGCGGCGCTGCTTCGCGTTGAAGCCCGACACGTCCTCGCCGCGCCAGCGGACCGTGCCGCCGCTGATGGGCACCAGGCCCATGGCGGCGCGGGCCACGGTGGACTTGCCCGAGCCGCTCTCGCCGATGAGGCCGAGCGTCTCGCCCTCGCGCAGCTCGAGGCTCACACCGTCGACGGCGGTGACGTGGCGCCGGCCGCCGAGGGGGAACCGCACCGAGACGTCGTCGAGGAACAACAACGGGGTGGTCATGAGGCGACTCCTTCGAAGTCGAGTTCACGGGAGCGGATGCAGCGGACCTCGCGCGTCGGCGAGAGCGGCAGGAGCTCCTGGGGCTTGGTGCACTCGTCCTGCGCGAACGGGCACCGGGGGCGGAACACGCAGCCCTCGACGATCGTGCCGGGCGCGGGGACGCGGCCGGGGATCGTCGCGAGGCGATCGCCCCGGGATTCGGGGGACGGCAGGGCCGCCAGCAGTCCAGCCGTGTACGGGTGGCCCGGGTCGCCGAGCACCTCGCCGACCGGTCCGCGTTCGACGATCCGCCCGGCGTACATCGTGATCATCCGGTCGCAGGTCTCGGCCACGACGCCGAGATCGTGCGTCACGAACAGGACGGCCATGCCGCGCTCCTTGGCCAGCCCCTTGATCAGGTCGAGCAGCTGGGCCTGGATCGTGACGTCGACGGCCGTGGTCGGCTCGTCCGCGATGAGCAGCTTCGGGTCGCACGCCAGCGCGATGGCGATCATGACGCGCTGGCGCATACCGCCCGACAGCTCGTGCGGGTAGGCCTTCATGCGCGCCTTCGGGTCCGAGATCCCGACGGAGTCGAGCAACGACAGCGACTCCGTGCGCGCCTGCGACTTGCTCATGCCGCGCCGGACCCGCAGCGTCTCGATCAGCTGGTACCCGACGGTGAACACGGGATCCAGCGCCGTCATCGGCTCCTGGAACACCATCGCCATCGGGAGGTCCTTGCGAGCACCCTTGCGCTCGCCATCGTCGTTCCACAACGGCTTGCCGTCGAGGATCGCCTTCCCCTGGATCCGCGAGCTGCGCGGATCCAGCAGCCCCATCAGGGCCAGGGAGGTGACGGTCTTGCCACTTCCGCTCTCGCCGACGAGCCCCACGATCTCGCCCGGTTCGATCGTCAGATCGACGTCGTACAGGGCTTGCACGTGGCTGTCGTCGTGACCGAAGTGGACCTGCAGTCCTTCGACCGTGAGCAATGGCATGACCGTCACCTCCTGTTGACCTCGGCTCAGCCGAGGCTGACCCCGATGAACTTCGGCTTGCCGAGCAGGTTGCCCTCGAAGCCCTTGACGTCGTCGCCCAGACCGACGAGCGAGTCGCCGAACACCAGCGGCAGCCACGGCGTGTCCGCGAAGACCGCCTCGGCGGCCTCGTCCAGGCCCGGCTTGCGCTCGCTCGGCTCGGTCGAGACGTCCGCCTTCGCCAGCGCCTTCTCAAGACCGGGCGTGTCCTGGTCCGACGTGTTGAAGTAGCCCTCGCCCGAGAACATGAGCCGGTAGCTCATGGCCGGGTCGGGACGACCGGTCCACTGCGACAGCAGGGCGGGAGCCTTGCGGTCGTTGAAGTAGTCGTTCGTCGCCTGGACGATCTCGAGCGGGCGGATGTTGACGGTGACGCCGACGGCGGCCCACTGCTCCTTGAGGATCTCGGCCACGCGGATCGTCGCGGAGTCGGCGTTCGCGATCATGTCGAACGTCAGGTCGGCCTTGCCCGCGCCGGCGAGGAGCTTCTCCGCCTGGTCGGGGTCGTAGTCCGACTTCACCGACGCCGGCGGCGCGGCCCAGTAGTCACCACCGGGCACGATGCCGTCGGCGACGACGCCACGCTCGAAGTAGCCGCTCTTGAGCAGCGCCTCACGGTCGATCGCCAGCGACAGTGCCTTGCGGACGTCCGGATCGCTGAGCTCGGGGTTCGCCTTGTTCAGGTAGACCTGGTTCAGGTTCACGCGCGGGGACGCGTCGAGGGAGACGTTGTCCGCCTTCTCCAGCGAGTCGCTGTCCGACGGCGAGATCTCCATCGCGACGTCCTGCTGGCCGGAGCGCAGCGAGGTCACGCGGGTCTTCGGCTCGGGGATGATGTTGAAGTCGATCGCCTCGACGCGCTCGGCCTCGTCGTCCCAGTAGTCGGCGAACTTCGTCACCTTGAGGACGTTGCCGCGCTTCCACTCCTTGAACTTCCAGCCGCCGGCTCCGACGGGCTTGGCGCTGAGGTCGCCACCGGCGGCCTCGGCGGCCTTGGGCGACACCATCATGCCGGCGCGATCGGCGAGCACCAGCAGCAGCGACGCGTCCGCGTCCTTGAGCTTGAACGTCACGGTGAGCTCGTCGTCGGCGGTGACCGACTCGACCGAGGCGAGGTCCGCCTGGATGTTCGAGCCCTCGCCCTGGGCGCGCTCGATGTTGTAGACCACGGCCTCGGCGTTCACCGGCTCGCCGTCGTGGAACTTCAGGCCCTCGCGCAGCTTCAGGGTCAGCTCGGTCGGGGTCTTCTGCTCCCACGACTCGGCCAGGCCCGGCTCGGGCTCGAGACCCGACGTGTACGAGACGAGCGTGTCGTAGAGCGGATAGAGCAGGACGTGGTCCGTGCCCGCGTTGCCGCGGATCGGGTCGAGCGACGACGCATCGGACGCCGCGGCGACGCGCAGCGTGCGGTCGGCGCCGTCGGAGCTGCCACCGCCGCCACAGGCGGCGACGACGGAGAGGAGCAGTGCAGCCAGGACCGCACCTCCTCGGGTTCGGATCTTCATCAGGCCTGTCCTTCCGTCCACTGCTGACGCAGCTTGTACTTTTCGATCTTGTTGGTGGGGGTCCGCGGGATCTGGCCCACGGGGATCACGTCGCGCGGCCGCATGAACTTGGGCATCGCGTCGAGACAGTGCTGGTCGATCGCGACGCGGTCGAACGTGTGGCCCTCGGCGAGCTCGACGAAGGCGACGACGTCGTCCTCGTCCCCCTCGCCGCTGGGCACGGCGATCACGGCGGCCAGCGAGATCGACGGGTGCTTCACGAGGATCTCCTCGATGTGGAACCCGGAGATGTTCTCGCCACGGACCCGGATGCGGTCGCCCATGCGGTCGACGTAGGTGAAGACGCCGTCCTCGTCGCGCAGGGCCGCGTCGCCGGTGTGGAACCACAGGTTCCGCCAGGCCTTGACGGTGGCCTCGGGCTTGGCGAGGTACTCGTCGTGGATGAGGGAGGGCAGCCGGGGACGCATCGCGAGCTGGCCCACGACGCCGTCGGGGCAGACGCGGTCCCGGTCGTCGAGGATCGCCACTTCGAGGAACGGCGTGGGCTTGCCCATGATGCCCTTCGGCATCGCGTCGGTCCCTCGGTGGACGAGCAGGCCGTGCTGGTCGAAGACCTCGCGCAGCTCAGCGTGGGAGAGCCCGCGGTACAGGTCGTCCGGCGTGCCGTCGCCCTGCTCGGTCTGCTCGGTCAGCGTCACCAGCGGGTTGCCGGACTCGGACTGGCCGAACCCCGAGGTGACGAAGTCGATGCCGAACCGCACCGCGAAGTCGTGGTGGTTCGCCGGCAGCGGCTGCATGTGGACCTTGTTCAGCGGGTTGCGACGATCGTCGTCGGCCGGCTCGGCGTTGAGCAGCCACGGCGTCATGACGTCCAGCAGCACGGCCGCCGTGCACCCGGTCTCGCGGATGCGGCGCCAGAAGTCGCTGGGGCTGAACCGGTCCCACAGGCTCACCGATGCGCCGACCCACAGGGCCCGCACGACGTTGAAGTGCGCGCCGCCCACGTGGTACATCGGCAGGTCGTTGTAGACGACGTCGTCGGTCGTCAGCGTCTTGCGGCCGACCCAGCAGTACTGGTTGACCCAGCGGTGCGACTGCAGCACGCCCTTGGACGGACCGGTCGTCCCCGACGTGTAGATGACGTTCGCCGGGTCGTCGAACTCGACCCGGACGTCAGGACGGGTCGCCTTCTCGAGCAGGGCGCCGAGCTCACCGTCGCGCAGGCCGTCGATGACGACGACGCGAGGCGCGCAGTGCAGCCGGTCGCCGAGGTCGGCGACACGCTCGTGCATCGCGCGGTCGACGAACAGGACCGCCGGGTCGGTGTCGTTCAGCTGGTAGGCCAGCAGGTCGCCCGCGTACTGGAAGTTCACCGGGGCGTACACGGCGCCGGCCTTCCACAGCGCGTACATCACGACCGTGCTCACGAGCGGCTGCATCGTCAGGATGCTCACGCGGTCGCCCGGGCGGACGCCCTGGTCCGCCAGGTTGCCCGCGACGTGGTCGGTGATCTCGGCGAACTGCGCGTACGTGAGGGTCTCCCCCGTCTCGCCGTAGACGATCGCCTGACGGTCGGCGGAGTGCGCCGCGTGGTGGTCGAGCGCGTCGACGGCCGTGGCGAAGTCGAACTCCAGGAGCGCCTCGAGCTCGGCAGCGGTCGGCTGGTGGCTCATGTCAGGGCCTCGTTCCGAAGGAGGGCGAGCCGACCTGCTCGGGAATGACGCGATAGGCGTCGCGCACCCAGCGCGTCAGCACCTCGCGCGTGCGGCGCGGGTCGATGATGTCCTGGACGCCGTAGCGCTCGGCGGTACGGAACGGCGAGCGCGCGACCTCGAGCCGGGCCTGGATGTCGGCCAACATGGCCGCGGGGTCCTCGGCCGCCTCGAGGTCAGCGCGGTAGGCCGCCTCGATGCCGCCCTCGACGGGGAGCGAGCCCCAGTCGCCCGACGGCCACGCCCACTGGCGGTTGTAGCGATGGCGATTGATCTGGCCGGCGCCGCCGACACCGAAGACGCGGCGGACGATGATCTCGGCCATCGGCACACGGGCCTGATAGGCCGCGACGACGGCACGCGCGCCGCGGCGGATGGCGGCCGTCTTCTCGGCCTGCAGGCCGATCATCATCCCCGACTGGTCCGTCAGGCTGACGATCGGCAGGTGGAACGTCTCGCACAGGTCGATGAGGCGCGTCAGCGCGTCGGCGCCGTTCGGCGTCATGGTCGCGCCCTTGTACGGGTCGGTGGCGACGACGCCCACGGGGTGACCGTCCAGGCGAGCGAAGCCGGTGTAGACCGAGGCGCCGTAGCCGGCGTACTCGAAGTTCGAGCCCGCGTCGAAGACCGCGTCGAGGATCGTGCGCAACCGGTACGGCTGGCGACGGTTGCGCGGGACGACGTCGGCGAGCGCGTCGGAGGTCGTGGCGGGCTCGACCGCCTCGGTCACCGGCGGCAGGCCGTGGACGCTCGAGGGCAGGTAGGACAGGAAGTCGCGGACGGCCTGCAGGGCAGCCTTCTCGTCGGGGACGATCCGGTCGATCGCGCCACTGCGACGGTGGATGTCGGCGCCGCCGAGCTCCTCCTTGGTGAGGCTCTCGCCCGTCGCGTGCTTCACGACCGGGGGGCCGGCGACGAACATCTGCGCGACCTCCTCGATGAGGATGCTGAAGTGGCTCATCGCGACACGGCCGGCACCGAGCCCGGCGACAGGACCCATGCACGCGGCCACGACGGGGACGACCGACAGGTTCTCCACGATGGCGTCCCAGCCCGGGTTCGCGGGCACGTAGGTGTAGCCGGCGTCCTCGATCATGCGGACGCTGCCACCGCCGCCCGTGCCCTCGACGAGCCGCACGAGCGGCACGCGCAGCGCGGCGGCCAGGCGCTCGGAGTCGACCTGCTTGGCCATGATCGAGGCGTCCGCGGCGCCTCCGCGGATCGTGAAGTCGTCCGCGCCGAGCGCGACCCGGCGGCCGTCGATCTCGCCCAGGCCGAACAGGAAGTTCGCGGGCATGACGCCGACGGTCGTCCCGTCGTCGGTGACGGTCGCGAAGCCGGCCAGCGCGCCGATCTCCTCGAAGGAGCCCGAGTCCAGCAGGTCGGTGATGCGCTCGCGGACGGTGCTGCGCCCGTTCTCGTGCTGGCGGCGGATCTTGTCCTCGCCACCGAGCAACTCGGCGAAGCGCTGTCGGCGGGAGATCTCGTCGATCTCGTCGGACCACACGTGGCTCACTGCTGCCCCTCACGTCGTCGGGGGTGAGCCGCTCTCACCCTCAGGCCTGACCTAAGCGTTCGCTTAGGTCGATGACCACGCCAACCTAGGTGATCGCGGTCACAGCGCGCAACTGTAACTTGAATTCAATTTCATTATTTGGACACAGCACTGCCCGGGCCGTCAGCGGCCCGGGCAGTGTGGAAGATCGGCTCGGCGTCAGGCGCCCAGGCGCGCCACGACCGCGCCTTCCTCCACCATTTCTCCCTCGGAAACCAACAGTTCCTCCACCGTGCCGGCGCGCGTCGCCACGACCGGGATCTCCATCTTCATGGACTCGAGGATCACCAGCGGCTGGCCCTCCTCCACGGCGTCGCCGACGGCGACCTCGACCTTGAACACTGAAGCCGTCAGCTCAGCTCGCACATCGGACATGACAGGACCTTTCGCAACTCACCATTGTCTGGACTGGACCTAAGCATACGCTTATGCTGTCCCTGGACGACGGCCGACGATGTCGAGCCTGCCTGCCGGACGGAGCACACGGGGATGAGCCAGAGCACGGACCACGCCGGACGGACCCTCCCGCCCACGTTCCTCGTCGACCGCGAACGCGCCGAGCGACGGATCGAGGAGTTCTGGGACGAGCGCGCCACGGGCGCCTCGCGACGGATCCTGCGCGGCGCGACCCTCGCGTTCGCCGACCTGGGCTACCACGGCGCGTCGACGCGCGAGATCGCCACTCGCGCCGGCATGAGCCCGGCCGCCGTCTACATCCACTTCGAGTCGAAGCAGGAGCTCTTCCACCGCATCGCACTGGAGGGACACCGGGCCTCCACCGGCTCGTTCAACGACCCCGCCCGTCAGGCCGCGGATCCCCTCAACCGGCTCCGGCTGGGAGTCGCGTCCTTCACCACGTGGCTGGCCGACATGAACCTGTTGGCGCGATCGCTCGAGTACGAGATCCGCCTGCGCCACGAGCCGGAGTTCGACGACGTGTGGGCCCTGCGCCGCGGCATCGACACGCACATGAACGAGATCCTCCAGGCAGGCATCGACGACGGCGTCTTCCGGATCGCCGATCCCGCCCTCGCCAGGATCACGATCCTGTCCATCTGCATCGACGTCTCGCGCTGGTATCGCCACGGCTCGTCACGCACCCCGATGACCATCGGCTTCCAGCATGCCGACCTGGCGATGTCGCTCGTCGGCGCCTCGGAGCCGTCCCGTTGACCCAGGGCGCCCCTCGACGGAACCGCCTGTTGACACGAACGTCAAAGTCGGCTTCACTCGTTGACACCAACGTCAATGAGACGGCCGACACACGTTCCCGCGCGCGGCCGCCCGCCCGCACCCCCCGGAGGCAGACCGGCCCATGACGAGCCACCAGAGTCTTGATGAGTACCTGACCGAGGTCCGCCGCCTGCAGGCCGCGGCCCGGCCCGCCGGCATCCCCGCCGAGGTCTCCCACCCGGCAGGCCGGATCACGATCCCGGCCCACGTCTCGCACTGGGCGGCCGAGCGCCCCGACCATGTCGCGCTCGCCATGGGCGACACGCGCTACACGTACGCCGAGCTGGACGACGCGCACCGACGCGTGGCGACCTGGATGTCCCAGCACGGAGTGGGCCGGGGCGACCGCGTCGCGATCTACCTGGGCAACTCCACCGAGTTCGTCATCGCCTTCCTGGCCGTGCTGCGCCTGGGAGCCGTCCACGTCCCGGTGAACCCGATGTTCCAGCCGGCCGAGCTCGCGTACGAGCTGCTCGACAGCGAGCCCGTCCTCGTCGTGACCACCAGCGCCCTGTCGCCGGTCCTCGAGGCCTGCGCGGATCGCGTCCCCGACCTGCCGGTCCTGCTCGTGGACTCGACCGGCGAGCTCGGCTGGGACTCCGCGACGTCCGCCGAGCCGTACGCCGGCGACGACGGTGACCTCGAGTCGCTCGCGGCCCTGAACTACACCGGCGGCACCACCGGCATGCCGAAGGGCTGCCAGCACTCGCAGGGCCACATGCTCTACACCGTCGTCAGCGCTGCCGCGGCGACCGCGATGCCGGACGACGGCAGCTACGTGTCGCTGTGCTACCTGCCGATCTTCTGGATCGCGGGCGAGGACCTGGGCATCCTGATCCCCCTCGTCCTGGGCGGCACGAGCATCCTCATGGCGCGCTGGAACGCCGCCGAGGTCGTCGACACGATCGAGCGCGAGCGGGTGACGCTGATGACGGGCACCGTCGAGAACTACCTCGAGCTGATGGAGACCCAGGACCTGGCCCAGCGCGACCTCAGCTCGCTCGAGGACCCGCAGGCCGTGTCGTTCATCCGCAAGATGACCCCCGAGGTCCGCCGTCGCTGGGCCGAGGTCGTGCCCGGCTCCGTGCTGCGTGAGTCCGCCTACGGGATGACCGAGACGCACACCATCGACTGCGTCCCCTACGGCTTCGCCCAGGACGACTTCGACCTGCTCGCCGAGCCGGTCTTCTGCGGCATCCCCGTCCCTGGCACCGACGTCGCCGTCGTCGAGCTCGGCACGCAGACCCCCGTCCCGCTGGGAGAGGTCGGCGAGATCATCGTCCGCAGCCCCTCCGTGACCGACGGCTACTGGCGCAACGAGGAGGCCACCCGCGAGCAGCTGGTCGACGGGTGGATCCACACCGGCGACAACGGCCGCATCGACGAGCAGGGCTTCCTGCACTACCTCGGTCGCCGCAAGGAGATGATCAAGGTCAATGGCATGAGCGTCTTCCCGGCCGACGTCGAGATGCTGTTGGCGCAGCACCCGTCCGTCGACTCGGTGGCCGTCGTGCCGACCGACGACGAGAGGACGGGCCAGCGCCCGGTGGCGTTCGTGGTCCCGCGCCCCGAGGCGGACCTGACGCCCGACGAGCTGGTGACGTGGGCCAAGGCCAACATGGCGCCCTACAAGGTGCCGCTCGTGAAGGTCATCGGCTCGCTCCCACTCACGGCGACCGGCAAGGTGCGCAAGCACGAGCTCGCCGACGACGCGGCGGCGCTCAACGCCGGAGTCCCCTCGTGAGCGCCCTGCCGACACCGGCCGAGGTCGACCGCATCGCCCCTCTGCTGACGCGCACCGTCCCGGAGCGCTATCAGGACCTCAACGGGCACGTGAACGTCCGCGGCCACTACGACCTGCACATGGATGCGGCCGAAGGGTCGTTCACGACCCAGCTGGGCGTCGACGAGTCCTTCCTCGAACGCACCGGGCAGAGCTCCTTCAGCGTGGCGCACCACGTGCAGTTCCACCACGAGATCCTCGTGGGGCACGAGGTCTCGGCGCACCTGCGGGTCCTCGGGCGCGGCACCAAGACGATCCACGCCGTCACGATCTTGGTGAACCGGTCGACCGGCGAGATCGCGAGCACCCTGGAGTTCGTCGAGGCCTACGTGGACCTCACGACCCGGCGCGCGACCGCGATCGCACCCGAGGTCGCCGAGCGGATCGACGCGTTGCTCGCCGAGCACGTGGAGCTCGACTGGTCGGTCCCGCTGAGCCACCGGCTCGGCACCTCGCGTCCGTCCTGATCACCCGGCCGAGGCCGCGGACCTCCCTAGGCGGACCGGGGCGGCGAGGGTCGAACCGCGCCGCCGAGCGCCGGACCTGCTGGCGGAGGTCTCAGGTCCGAGACATCCTTGGAGGACTCGTAGCCTCCACGCTTCGGTCGGCTCCTGCCGATGCGCCGTGCTGCGGAATCGGAGCTCTTCTTCATCACGGTCACTCCCCCTCAGGCATCGATGAACTCAAGGTACTCGACCTCTTGGAACCGCACGAGCAGCCCACGGCCGAGGATTGGTCGAGCCGAGCCGCCCAATTCGAACTCCCCGGTGGCCGGGTCGAGCTCAGCGGCAGCGGCAAGGAACAGGTCCTCCGGCTCGGGATACCCGGAGACGTACGACTTGAGCTCCCCGCTGCTGGCATAGGCACCGCCCACCCACGTGCCGGACTTCAGCCTCAGTCTGATCCATCCGTTCCGCGGGCCCTGGAAGAGATGGTCCCAGGCTCGAGGGGCAGGGTCCGGCCCGGTGATCGCGAGCGCCCAACGCCGGCGCGACCGCGTCCCCCAACCGACGGCCGTTCCTGCCATCAGCGGGACGGCGACGTAGAGAAGGACGGCGGGCCAGGCCCACCAGGACGGCGGATCGTCTCGAGCCAGCGGAAGGTGAGTCGACCACAGCCACCACGTGGCGGGAGCGAAGAGCGCATGGAGGACTGCCGAGCCGCCGACGAACCGGAACAGGCGATCACTGGCCCCCGAGCCCCACCGACCCACGATCCGCTCGAAGGCCCAGGAGTAGAGCGCGCCGGGCAGAAGCGCCAGGAGAACAACACCGAGAGCGTGCATGGTGGTGGGCATCCGCACATCGTGGCGGCTTGTCCGATGACCACGCCAGAGGGTCGTGGCCCTCTGTGGATTCACCGGCCGAGGCAGGCCATCCAGATGCGGTGCATCTCCTCGACGGCGTCCTCGGTCGTGGTGACCCCCGAGACGACGAGCGGTGCGTAGCGGTCGTTCATCCCGGCACCCATCATGCCGAGCGCCTCGGGGTCGGCGGCCGGCTCGACGTGACCCGCGCGCGCCTGCTGGCCCACGTACCGAGCCGTCCGGTGCACGGCCTCGCGCTGGATCTCGAGCCACAGCGCGCGGATCTCGTCGTCCCCCACGGCCTGGTGGTTGAGCACCGCCATCAACGCCAGGTTCTCGACCGTCGCCTCGAGCGTGGTCGCCAGTGTCCGCCGCAGCACCGCCGACACGTCGTCGCGGTCGATCCCCGCCAGGTCCTGGGCCCGCACGAAGCGGTCGCGCACCTGCTCGGCCAGGACGGCGAACACCTGCTCCTTCGAGGCGAAGTACACGTAGAAGGTGGCCCGGCTGACGCCAGCGCGACGCGTGATCTCCGCGATCGTCGTGGCGCCGTAGCCCAGTTCCTCGAACGCCGAGCGCGCCGCCAGCACCAATTCGCCGTGGCGCTCTGCGTCCGCACGATCGTGGTCCTCGCGGACCGACCAGCCCTGTGTCATGGCGCCCAGCCTAGCGTCGCCATTGACACAGGTGTCAACAGTCGCGAGGATGGACGTTGACACCCATGTCAACGCCAGGAGAGTCATGAAGGTCCTGATCGCCAACCGGGGCGAGATCGCCGCCCGGATCGACCGCGCCGTCACGGCGCTCGGCTGGACGCCCCAGCACGTCCACACGACCGAGGAGGCCGGCGCCGCAGCGCCCGGCAGCATCCTGCTCCCCCGCGCAGGCGTGGCCGGCTACCTCGGTGTCGAGGCCATCGTCGACGCCGCCGTTCGCTCCGGATCGGACCTCGTGCACCCCGGCTACGGCTTCCTGAGCGAGAGCCCCGAGCTAGCCCGCGCGTGCGCCGTGGCCGGACTGACCTTCGTCGGCCCCGCACCCGAGTCGCTCGAGCTCTTCGGCGACAAGTCGCAGGCGCGCGGCCACGCCCTCGCCCAGGGCGTCCCCGTGCTCGACGCGACCGGCCCCGATGCCTCGTTGACCGAGGTCGCGGCGCTGCTCGAGCGGCACCGCGGCGGCATCATGATCAAGGCCGTCTCCGGCGGTGGCGGTCGCGGCATGCGTCCCGTGACGGATCCGGCCGACCTGGCCGAGGCCTACGCGCGCTGCCGCTCCGAGGCCGAGCGCGCCTTCGGGCACGCCGCGGTCTACGCCGAGCGCCTGCTGCCGGCCGCCAAGCACATCGAGGTCCAGGTCCTGGGCGACGGCAGCTCGGTCGCGACCTTCGGTGAGCGCGAGTGCTCCGTGCAGCGCCGGCACCAGAAGGTCGTCGAGACCGCTCCCAGCCCGTCGCTCGACGACACGCACCGCGCACGCCTGCTGGGCTGGGCGAAGGACCTCGTCGCGCCGCTCGGCTACCGCGGCCTCGCGACGGTCGAGTTCCTCGTCAACGCCGAGCTGCTGCGTGACGGCGGCCTGCTGGACGCGGTGTTCATCGAGGTCAACCCCCGCCTGCAGGTGGAGCACACCGTGACCGAGGAGGTCACCGGGACGGACCTCGTCCAGGCGCAGCTCCTCGTCGCCGCCGGACGCACCCTGGCCGATGCCGGCGTGCCCGGCGACGTCACGCCGCGACCGGGCGTCGTCGCCATCCAGTCCCGCGTCAACGCCGAGGAGGTCGTCAACGGGACCGTCGTCGGCACGACCGGCACCGTCACTGGGCTGTCGCTGCCCGCGGGCGTCCGCGTCGACACCGGCATCGCCGTCGGGACCGTCGTGGACGGCACGTTCGACTCGCTGCTCGCCAAGGTCATCACCGTGACCGAGAGTGACCACGCCAGCGCCTGCGCGGCGGCCGACGCCGCCGTGGCGGGACTGCGCATCGACGGCGTCAACACGAACATCCCCCTGCTGCGCGAGGTCCTCGACCACGACACCGTCCGTCGCGGCGAGGTCACGACGGCGTGGCTCGACGACCTGCTCGCCGAGCGGGCCGCGAGTGCCCGTACGACCGACGGCTCCGGCGAGGTCCGCTCGGCCATGAACGGCACGGTCATCGCAATCTCGATCAAGCCCGGCGACACCGTCGGCCCGCGCACCCCCCTGGCCACGCTCGAGTCGATGAAGATGGAGCACCCCGTCACCGCCGGGTTCGCGGGCACCGTCGTCGACGTGCTCGTCGCCGCCGGCGACCAGGTCGCCGCCGGGGCTCCCATCGCGGTCGTGACGCCGGACGAGTCGGTCGACCACGAGCACGCGGAGACCGTGGCCGTCGACCTCGACCACATCCGTCCCGACCTCGCCGAGGTCAAGGAGCGGCTCGCCCGCACGCGGGACGAGGCTCGGCCCGAGGCCGTCGCGAAGCGTCATGCCCGCGGCCACCTGACGGCCCGCGAGTGGATCGACCTGCTCGTCGACGAGGACACCTTCGCCGAGTACGGATCCCTCCCGGTCGCGGCCCAGCGGCAGCGTCGCAGCCTCGAGGACCTGATGGCCAACACGCCCGCCGACGGCATCGTCACGGGTCTCGGCACGATCAACGGCTCCGCCGCGGACGGGACGGCTCACCAGTGCGCAGTCCTGGCCTACGACTACACGGTGCTGGCCGGCACGCAGGGCTACTTCAACCACAAGAAGACGGACCGGCTGCTCGAGCTGGCGCGCGACCGCAGGCTGCCGGTCGTCCTGTTCGCCGAAGGCGGCGGCGGACGTCCCGGCGACACGGACACCGCGGACCTCCTGGCGGCCGGACTCAACGTGCGCACCTTCGCCACGATGGGCTCGCTCAGCGGCGTCGTGCCGACCGTCGGCGTCGTCACCGGCCGGTGCTTCGCCGGCAACGCGGCCCTGCTGGGCTGCTGCGACGTCATCATCGCGACCGAGGACGCCAACCTCGGCATGGCCGGTCCGGCCATGATCGAGGGCGGCGGACTGGGCGTGTTCACGCCCGAGCAGATCGGCCCGATGTCGGTCCAGTCCCCCAACGGCGTGGTCGATGTCGTGGTGGGCGACGACGCCGAGGCGATCTCGGTGGCGCAGCGCTACCTCTCGTACTTCCAGGGTCGGCGCGAGGAGTGGACGGCGGGCGACCAGCGCGTGCTGCGCCATGTCATCGGCGAGAACCGCAAGCAGGTGTACGACATCCGCGAGGTGATCGAGTCCCTCGTCGACACCGACAGCGTCCTGGAGCTGCGGCGCGAGTTCGGCGTCGGCGCGATCACGGCGCTGGTGCGGATCGAGGGCCGCCCGTACGGCCTCGTCGCCAACAACCCGGTTCACCTCGGCGGTGCGATCGATGCCGACGCCGCGGACAAGATGGCGCGCTTCCTGCAGCTGTGCGACGCGCACGGCCTGCCCGTCGTGTCCCTGTGCGACACCCCCGGCTTCATGGTCGGGCCCGAGTCCGAGCAGACCGCGACGGTGCGCCACTTCAGCCGGCTCTTCGTCATCTCCTCGCACCTGCAGGTGCCACTGACGACGATCGTGCTGCGCAAGGCGTACGGCCTGGGCGCCCAGGCCATGGCGGCCGGCGGCTTCGCCGAGACCACTGCGACGCTCGCCTGGCCGACGGGAGAGATCGGCGGCATGGGCCTGGAGGGCGCGGTGCGTCTGGGCTTCTCCAAGGAGCTCGCGGCGATCGAGGACGAGCAGGCGCGCGCCGAGCGCTACGAGGAGCTCGTCGCCCAGCACTACGAGGCGGGCAAGGCCATCAACGGCGCGATGAAGCTCGAGCTCGACGAGGTCATCGACCCGGCGGACACGCGCCGCTGGATCGTGACGACGCTCGGCGACTGGAAGGGCGAGGGGTCGCACCGGTACGTCGACACCTGGTGAGGCACAGGGCATCGTCCGTTGCCTTGTTGCTGGCGCGGCACTCGTACTAGGTTCGGACGAACACCTCCGACCGAAAGTGTGAGTCCGTGGCTCCCGCCTCACCCTTGGAGACGCCGGTCGTCTCCGCCTCCCACCTGCGGATGTCGTACGGCGAGAAGGAGGTCCTGAAGGGCCTCGACTTCGAGGTCCGCCGCGGCGAGGTCGTCGCCCTCCTCGGTCCCAACGGCGCCGGCAAGACCACCACGATCGAGATCCTCGAGGGCTTCCGCAAGCCGTCGGCGGGTGACGTGCGCGTGCTGGGCGAGGTTCCGCTCACGGCGGACGAGGCCTGGCGGTCCCGCGTGGGCGTGGTGCTGCAGTCCTGGCGCGACCACGGCCGCTGGCAGGTGCGCGAGCTGCTCGAGCAGTTCGGCTCCTACTACGCGCCCTACGCCACGCCCGCGCGCAAGCGTCCGTACGACACCGACGACCTCCTCGACCGCGTGGGACTGACGCCCCAGGCCGGAGCGAAGGTCAAGTCCCTCTCGGGCGGCCAGCGTCGCCGGCTCGACGTCGCGATCGGAATCGTCGGCCGGCCCGAGGTGCTGTTCCTCGACGAGCCCACCGTGGGGTTCGACCCCGTCGCGCGGCGGGACTTCCACGCGCTCGTCCACCGGCTCAGTGACCTCGAGGACACCACGATCCTGCTGACCACCCACGACCTGAACGAGGCCGAGAAGCTCGCCGACCGGATCCTGATCCTCAACCACGGACGGATCGTGGCCGACGGCAGCGCCGCATCGCTCGCGGACCAGATCTCGGGGACCACCGAGGTCCGCTGGACCCATCACGGCCGGGCCCACGCCGACACCACCACGGACGGCACGGCGTTCGTGCGCGAGCTCCTCGCCCGGCACCCCGACGGGATCGCGGAACTCGAGGTGCGGCGGTCCACCCTGGAGGACACGTACCTCGCGATGGTCGCCCGCCACGAGGCGTCCGACGAGGTGCAGGAGGTGGTCGCATGAGCATCGTCGACGTCTCGGTCCGCTCGGGCCTGCGCCGAGGCTGGATCGAGTTCCGCAACAGCCTGCGCGCACCCGAGGACCTCATGTACTACGTGCTCCTCAACGGGATCCTCGCCGTGGTGCTGTACCTCAACCGCGACAACATGATCGAGGACGCCGACATCAGCGTGGCCCACTTCATCGTGCCCAACGCGCTGGCGATGATGGTGGTCTTCGGCGCCGCCTACGGGCTGGCCACGGTCGTCGTGACCGAGCGCGAGGACGGCACCCTGCTGCGCGCGAAGAGCGTCCCGCGGGGCATGCGTGGCTACGTGGTCGGCCAGTCCGCCCGGGTCACGTACGAGACCATCTTCGGCTCGGCGATCATCCTCATCGCCGCCACGGCGCTCATCGACGGGCTCTGGGACCGCGGCATCGTCGGGTTCCTGGGCGTCGTCGCGCTGATCGTCCTCGGACTGCTCGCCTGCGCGCCGATCGGCTTCGTGCTGGGCTCGATCTTCAAGAACCCGAGGTCGGTGGGCGGCTGGGGCATGGTCGTCATCGGTGCTCTCGTCTACGCCTCGGGGATCTTCAGCACCGGCGGACTGCCGCGTTGGGTCGAGATCATCGGCCAGCTGTTCCCGCTGCACTGGCTGGCCGCCGCGATGCGCGCGGCACTGCTCCCGGACTGGGCCGCGACCCTCGAGCCGGGCGGTGAGTGGCGAGTCTGGCAGGCGGTCGCCGTGCTGTCCGTGTGGTCCGTGATCGGCCTGGTCCTCGCACCCCGGCTGCTGCAGCGGATGGCTCGTCGCGAGTCCGGGTCCGCGGTCGCCCAGCGGCGCGACAAGGCCCTGACCCGAGTGTGACGCTCGCCGGCGGGGCTAGACGGACCGCTCGATGGTGGTCACGACGCTCGTGACCGAGGGCCTCGTGGGCGTGCTCGAGAAGCCGAAGCGGCACGGCGGGTCGACCGGCGCGAGGGCACCGAGGTCGGTCCCACGCCACGATCCCTCGAGCGCCTCCACGGCGGTGACGGACGTGGCGCCGTACCACTCGCGGCGGTCGTTGCCGGCCGTCCCCCGCGTCCGCACGCCCCGCATCACGACACGGGCGATCGGGTCGATCGCGCCGCACCAGGCGGGCGCGGTCGCGACACGCTCGGGGACGAGCCCGAGCAACGCGCCCAGTGGCGTTCGACCGCCCACCACCAGTCGCAGGGACAGCGACGGCGCCCGGACCTGCCACCCGTCGGGCGTGTCCGTCACCACCACCGGCTCGATGACGTGCTCGTCGAACGAGTAGGTCGCCGTGACGAACCGGCGCACCTGCTCGGACGGAGCGAGCAGCACGCGGTGACCAGCCGCGTCCTCGATCATGACGTCCGCGAAGGCACCCCACGGCGATGCGTCCCAGCGCCCGACGACGACGCGGACCCCGCTCGTGCTGCCCACTCCGGCGATCCGGCCGACAAAGCGCTCCCTGACCCGATCCGCCCTCATGGCCCCATCCTGCCCGCTCGTGGCCGGCGACTGTCGGTGACGAGCGGCAGGATGGGTGCATGCTGCTCGCCGAGCTCGTCGCCACCTCCGCCGAGGTCGCGGCCACGCGCTCGCGCAAGGCGAAGGTCGGGCTGCTCGCCGAGCTGCTCCGTCGCGTCGGGCCCGACGAGCTCGAGGTCGTCGTGTCCTACCTCGGCGGGACACTGCGCCAACGGCGAACGGGCCTGGGTTGGCGAGGCGTCAGCGCACCGGTGCCGGCCGCGGACGAGCCGTCGCTGGGCGTCCTCGAGGTCGACCACGCGTTCGCGGCGATGTCACGGCTGTCCGGGGCCGGGTCGCAGGCAGCCCGCAGGCAGGCCGTCGCCGAGCTGTTCGGACGGGCCACCGCCGCCGAACAGGCCTGGCTGCGCGCGATCATCACCGGCAACCTCCGCCAGGGCGCGCTCGACGCCGTCACCCAGGAGGCGCTCGCCTAGGTTGCCGCGGTGCCGGTGGCCGCCGTCCGACGAGCCGCGATGCTCGCCGGCAGCACGGTCGCCGCGGCGAGCGCCGCGTTCGAGGGAGAGCAGGCTCTGGCCGCGATCGGCCTCGAGGTCGGCCGGCCGGTCATGCCGATGCTGGCCTCGAGCGCGCCCGACGTGGCCACCGCGATGGCCGGCCTCTCCCCCGACGGCCGGACCGAGGTGGCCGTCGACGCGAAGCTCGACGGGATCCGCATCCAGGTCCACCGCGACGGCGACGACGTCCTCGTGGTCACCCGCAGCCTCGACGACATCACCGCCCGGCTGCCCGAGGTGGTCGCGGTCGCCCGGTCGCTGCCGGCCACCCGCTTCGTGCTCGACGGCGAGGCGCTCGCGTTGGCCCAGGACGGCCGGCCCCTGGCCTTCCAGGACACCGCCAGCCGCACCGCGCAGGCCGCAGGTGTCGCCATCACGCCGCACTTCTTCGACCTGCTCCACCTCGACGGGCGCGACCTGCTCGACGCACCCGGCCACGAGCGCCTTGCCGCCCTCGACCAGCTCGTGCCCGAGCCGCATCGCGTCCGGCGGCTCGTCACCTCCGACGCTCAGGCCGCTGAGGAGTTCGCCGCCGAGACGGTCGCCACCGGTCACGAGGGCGTCGTCCTCAAGGACCTGTCCGCGCCCTACGCGGCGGGCCGTCGCGGCGCCGCCTGGGTCAAGGTCAAGCCGGTCCACACCCTCGACCTGGTGGTCCTCGCCGTCGAGTGGGGCTCCGGCCGGCGCCGGGGCTGGCTGTCCAACATCCACCTCGGAGCCCGCGACGAGTCATCGCCGACCGGGTTCGTGATGCTCGGCAAGACGTTCAAGGGGATGACCGACCAGATGCTGGCCTGGCAGACCGAGCGCTTCCTCGAGCTCGAGACGCACCGCGACGGACACGTGGTGCACGTCCGCCCCGAGCAGGTCGTCGAGATCGCGTTCGACGGGCTCCAGCGCTCCACGCGCTACCCCGGCGGGCTGGCCCTGCGCTTCGCCCGCGTCGTGCGCTACCGCGACGACAAGGGTCCGTCCGAGGCCGACACCATCGAGTCGGTCCGCTCGCACGTCGCCGGCTGAGCGACGCCCTTCGCCGCGCCGGCGTCAGTTCATCACGTAGCCGGCAGCGACGGTGAGGTCGATCCCCGTGATCCCCGAGGACTCGTCGGACAGCAGGAAGCGGACGGCCTCCGCGACCTCGGACGCCTCGGTGAACCGCTTGAGCGCAGCGTCCCGCGCCGCCGCGGCGCGGATCTCCGCCTCGGGGAGCCCGGTCGCCTTCGCACGGGCGGCCGCCACCCAGTCGAGGCGTTCCCCGCCCACCGCGCCGGGCGACACCAGGTTCGCGCGGACGCCCGACGGCCCGGCATCGGTGGCGAGCGTCTTCGTCAGCCCGATGAGTCCCGCCTTGCTGGCCGCATAGGGGCTGCGGTGGACCAGGGGGTTCTTCCCCGCCACGGAGCCCACGTTGACCACGGCTCCGCCGCCCCGGGCGACCATCTGCGGCACGAACGCGCGACAGCAGAGGTAGACACCGCGCAGGTTCACGTCCATCGTCTCGTCCCACTGCGACGGCTCCACCTCCCACAGCGGCTTCGACGGACCGGCGATCCCGCTGTTGTTGACCAGGGCGTGGACCTCGGTGCCCCGCGTCCGCAGCTCCGCCGCGAACCGGTCGACAGAGTCCTCCTCGGACACGTCCACCGCGAAGACGTCCGCGGTTCCCTGCGCGCTTCGGATCTGGCGGGCCGTCTCCTCGAGGCCGTCCACGTTCCGGCTCGCGAGCAGGACGTGCCAGCCGGCCTCGCCGAGCACCGACGCGATCGCCCGCCCGATGCCCCCGCTCGCGCCGGTGACCACCACGTTCTTCTGATCGTCCATCACGTGTTCCTCACTCGTCGTGTCCAGGGGCACCGCTCGATCGGTCACCGCGCCGGGACCGCACATGGCAGGACCCGGCCCGCATCGTCGATGCGGGCCGGGTCCCATGCGTGGCTCAGCGGGCGTGCGTCACGCCGCCGTCGACGGTGATCGTCGAACCCACGACGTAGTCGCCCGAGCGCGCCGCGAGGTAGATCGCCGCGGCCGCCATGTCCTCGGGGTCGCCGATGCGGCCGGCCGGGATCGAGTCCTTGATCTCGTCACCACGGTCGCGCGCGTCCTTGTTCATGTTCGAGGCGAACGCGCCGGGGGCGATGCCGCTCACGGCGATGTCGTCCTCGATGAGCCGGATCGCCATGCGGCGCGTCAACTGGATGACCCCGGCCTTGCTCGCGTGGTACGAGTACGTCTCCTGCGGGTTCAGCGAGATTCCGTCGATCGAGGCGATGTTGATGACCTTCGCGAGGTGGTCGCCCGCGGCGGCCACGAGGTCGGACTTGAGCGCCTGCGTCAGGAAGAACAGGGACTTCACGTTGAGGTCCATGACCTTGTCCCAGCCGGACTCGGGGAACTCGTCGAACGGTGCTCCCCAAGCCGCTCCCGCGTTGTTCACCAGGATGTCCAGGCTGGACTCGTGCTCGCGGTAGCGCGCGACGAGGTCGTTGATCCCGTCCATCGTCGAGACGTCCGCGGGCAGCGAGACGCACGTGCCGAACTGCGACAGCTCCTGCGCCGTCTCGTCACAGGCCTCGGCCTTGCGCGCCGAGATGTACACGCGGGCGCCCTGCTTGAGGAAGCCCTCGGCGATCATCTTGCCGATGCCGCGCGATCCGCCCGTGATGAGCGCCGAACGGCCCTCGAGGCTGAACAGTTTCGTGGTGTCCATGTTTCCCAACTCTCTGTGGTGTGGTCAGTGCTGCGGAAGATCGACGAGGTGCGCCAGGTCCGACCGGTGCGCGGCGGGGGTGCCGAGCGCCAGCTGGTCCGACTTGGCCCGCTTCAGGTACAGGTGGACGGGGTGCTCCCACGTCATCCCGATGCCACCGTGCAGCTGAAGGGCCTCCTCGGCCGCGTGCACCGCGACCTCGGAGCAGTACGCCTGGGCGACGGCCTGCGCCACCGGTGCGTCCGCGTCGTCCCGGGCGAGCGTGTCGGCCGCGTACCGCGCGGCGGCCTGGGCCTGCGCCACCTCGAGGTACAGGTCGGCCAGGCGGTGCTTGATCGCCTGGAACGAGCCGATCGGACGGGCGAACTGCACCCGCGTCTTCGCGTACTCGACGGTCGTCGTCAGGCACCACTGCGCCAGGCCCAGCTGCTCGGAGGCCAGCAGCGCGGCGCCGGCACGCAGTCCGGCGTCGACGGCGGCCGCGGCGGCGTCACCCTCGGCGACCTCGGCCGAGTCATGGGCGACGAGACGCACCGTGCCGTCGACGGTCGTCGGCACGAGGAACACGTCGGCGCCGATCGCACCGGCGACCGGCGCGAT
Organism: Aeromicrobium sp.; assembly: GCF_032084975.1. Taxonomy (GTDB): domain Bacteria; phylum Actinomycetota; class Actinomycetes; order Propionibacteriales; family Nocardioidaceae; genus Aeromicrobium. Next base: position 13,706 of record NZ_DAMDLR010000018.1, on the reverse strand, counting down.
GGAACCGGACTCGGCCGCGGTCCAGGCGCCGGCCCGCGCGGACCAGGGCAGGACGAGCACGGCACGCCTCTCCCCCGCCGCCAGCGCGGACAGGAGGTCCGTGTCACCGGCCTCGAGCAGGACGCTGGTGGCGATGACGGCCGACTCCAGGAACGGCGCCGGGGCGACGGTGCGACCCAGCTCCTCGAGGACGATAGCGACCTCGCGGGCGCTCGCCCCGGCACCATCGTGCTCCTCGGGGATCAGGAGTCCGGCCAGCCCGAGGTCGGCCAGGACGGACCAGGCGGGCGCCTCGTCCTTGGGCGAGTCGTAGAGATCGGCGACCTCGCCGGGCTCCACGACGCGCTGCAGTGCACCTCGCACACTGGAGCGCAGCGACTCCTCGACGTCCGTGTAAAGCAAGTCGCTCATCGGGGCACCTCGTTGAAGGGGACGCCCTTGTCGGGGCGGTGGTCGGCGGGCAGGCCCAGGACACGCTCGGCCACGACGTTGCGCATGATCTCGGACGTGCCGCCCTCGATCGAGTTGCCCTTGGCGCGCAGGTACCGGAATCCCGGACCGCGGCCGAGGAAGTTGGCCGACGTGGGGCGGACCATCGTCCAGTCGTCGTACTGCAGGCCCTCGTCCGGATCGAGCTCGAGCGCGAAGCCGGAGATCCTCTGCGCCTGCGACGCGAACGCCAGCTTCATGGCCGAGCTCTCGGGCCCGGGCTGGCCCACGGCCAGCTGCTGGCGCAGTCGCTCACCGGCCAGGCGGGTCACCTCGGTCTCGACCCACCACGACATGAGGCGGTCGTGCTCGACGGGCGAGCGGAACGACGGCTCGTCGCGCCACCGCTTCGTGATGATGCCGAGCTGGCCCGCCTCGCGGACGGCACCGTTGCCGATCGCGACGCGCTCGTTGTTCAGCGTCGTCGTCGCGACGCGCCAGCCCTGGCCCACCTCACCGATGCGGTCGGTGTCGGGGACGCGCACGTCGCTCAGGAAGACCTCGTTGAACTCGGCCTCGCCGGTGATCTGGCGCAGCGGTCGCACGTCGACACCCGGGTCGCTCATGTCGACCACGAAGTACGACAGGCCCGCGTGCTTGACGACCGTCGGGTCGGTGCGCGCCACGAGGATGGCGCGCTGCGCGTTCTGCGCACCCGACGTCCACACCTTCTGGCCGTTGACCGTCCAGACGTCGCCGTCCAGCACAGCCTTCGTCGCGACGCCGGCCAGGTCCGACCCGGCGCCCGGCTCGCTGAAGAGCTGGCACCAGACCTCCTCGCACGTGAACAGCGGGCGCAGGTAGCGCTCCTGCTGCTCGGGCGTGCCGAACGCGATGAGCGTCGGCGCCGCCATGCCCAGTCCGATGCTGTTCAGTCCGACGTCCGGAGCGGGGGCGCCCGCCTCGGCGAGCAGCTGCTCGACGACCTGCTGCTCGTCCCGAGGACGGTCCAGTCCACCGCGGCCGACCGGGAAGTGCACCCAGGCCAGGCCCGCGTCGAACCGGGCTCCGAGGAACTCCACGGGATCGACGGTGGCGAGGTCGAACCGCGCCAAGAGCGCGGCGACCTCCTCACGCACGTCAACCACGGTCGGTCAGCTTCTTCAGCTCGTTGCGTGCCAGCGCGTTCTTGTGCACCTCGTCCGGCCCGTCGGCGAAGCGCAGCGTCCGCACCTGGGCGAACCACTCGGCGATCGGGAAGTCCTGGCTCAGGCCGCCACCGCCGTGCACCTGGATCGCCTTGTCGACGATCCACTCGACCGTGCGGGGCGCGGCGATCTTGATCGCCTGGATCTCGGTGTGGGCGCCCTTGTTGCCGACGGTGTCCATCAGCCACGCGGCCTTCAGTGTCAGCAGGCGGATCTGCTCGATCTTGACGCGGGACTCGGCGATCCAGTCGCGGATCACGCCCTGCTCGCTGAGCGGCTTGCCGAAGGCGACGCGCTCGTTGGCGCGCGCGATCATCAGCTCGAGGCTGCGCTCGGCGATGCCGATCAGCCGCATGCAGTGGTGGATGCGACCGGGCCCGAGGCGCGCCTGGGCGATCGCGAAGCCCTCGCCCTCGCCGGCGATCAGGTTGCTCGCCGGGACGCGGACGTCGGTGAAGATCACCTCGGCGTGACCGCCGTGGTCACGGTCGTCGTAGCCGAAGACGCGCATGCCGCGCTTGATCTCGATGCCCGGGGTGTCCCGGGGCACGAGGATCTGCGACTGCTGGCGGTGACGCGACGCGTTCGGGTCGGTCTTGCCCATGACGATCATGATCTTGGCGTTCGGGTTCATCGCTCCCGAGATGAACCACTTGCGCCCGTTGATCACGTACTCGTCACCGTCGCGGACGATGGACGTCTCGATGTTGGTGGCGTCCGAGCTGGCGACGGCCGGCTCGGTCATCGCGAACGCCGAGCGGATCTCACCGGCGAGCAGCGGCTCGAGCCACTGCTTCTTCTGCTCGTCCGTGCCGAACATGCTCAGCACTTCCATGTTGCCCGTGTCGGGCGCGGCGCAGTTCGTCGCCGTGGGCGCGAGGTGCAGGCTGCGGCCCATGATCTCGCACAGCGGGGCGTACTGCAGGTTCGTCAGGCCCGCGCCCTCGGCGCCGGGGTGGAACAGGTTCCACAGCCCCCGCTTCTTGGCCTCGGTCTTGAGCCCCTCGATCACCGGCGGGGGCGACCAGACGTCGGGAGCGGACTCGAGCTGCTCCCAGAACGTCGCCTCCGCGGGATAGATGAACTCGTCCATGAACGCCGTCAAGCGCTCGATCAGGTCGGTCGTGGTCTTGTCGTACGCGAATTCCATGGGATTCTCCGGGTGTGGTGGCGGTCAGGCGGACTGCGTGCCGACGGGCTTGAGCACCGTGATGACCGGCGGGGCGGCGACCAGGTCCTTGAGCGCCTCGCCGAACGCCGCGAACTCCGGGGCGGCGCCGTGACGCTTGAGGGCCTCCCCATCGGCATACGCCTCGAGCAGGACGTAGTCGGTCGTGCTGCGGCTGACCCGCTGCAGGTCCCAGCGCAGGCAGCCGGGATCGGCGAGCATGCCCGGGCGCGCCGCGGCGACGGCGTCCTCGAACTCCGTGGTCTTGTCCTCGCGGACGCTGACGGCTGCGGTGACGTTGATCATGCGGTTCCTCCTGCGTGGGTGCGGTGGCGTCCGAAGACGGGCTGGCGCTTCTCGACGAAGGCCCGCACGGCACCGATGTGGTCCTCGGTCAGGCCGGTCTTCTTGTGCAGCGGGACCTCGGCGTCCATGCTCTCCTCGAGGCTGACCCGAGGTGCACGGTCGAGGTTGTCGAGCATGTACTCGTATGCCAGGGCCGGCCCGGCGGCCAGCTGCCCGGCCAGCTCGCGGACACGAGCCTCGAGCTGGTCCTCGGCGACGACCTCGTTGAGCAGGCCCAGCTCGCGGGCCTCCTCGGCGCGCACCCGCGGGTTCAGCAGCATGAGCTCGCGCGCCTTCACCGGACCGACGATGTCGTTCAGCAGCCACGCGACACCGAAGTCGCCCGAGAGGCCGACCGCGACGAAGGCCGTCGCGAACACGGCGCGCTCGCTGCCGATCCGGAAGTCGGCGGCGAGCGCCAACCCCAGTCCGGCGCCGGCCGCCGCGCCGGGAATGGCGGCGATGACCGGCTTGCGGCTGCGGTGGATCTTGGCGACCGTCCGCAGCTGCGCCTGGCGCTGCGCCTCGACGGCCTCCTGGTCGATCTCGGTGGCACCGCCGCCCTCGCCGCCCTTGGCGTCGAAGTCCTGGACGTCGCCGCCGGAGCAGAACGCCTTCCCCGCGCCGGTGAGCACGATGACCCCGACCTCGTCGGAGTCCAGCATCGTGTCGAGCAGCGACTCCAGCCCGGAGATCATCGCGTCGGACAGCGCGTTGCGGCGGTCGGGACGGTTCAGCGTGATCGTTCCGATCCCGTCCTCGACCTGGCCGTGGACGTCGTCCTCGACGCTCGTGTTGTTGATGAACATGTCGGCCTCCTCAGGCGACTTCGAACAGTCCGGCGGCACCCATGCCGCCGCCGATGCACATGGTCACGACGACGTACTGGACGCCGCGGCGCTTGCCCTCGATCAGCGTGTGGCCGACGAGGCGAGCGCCGGTCATGCCGTACGGGTGGCCGACCGAGATCGCGCCGCCGTTGACGTTGTAGCGCTCGGGATCGATCTTGAGCCGGTCACGGCAGTAGAGCGCCTGCGAGGCGAAGGCCTCGTTGAGCTCCCACAGGCCGATGTCGTCGACGGTGAGCCCGTGCTGCTTCAGCAGCTTCGGGATCGCGAACACTGGTCCGATGCCCATCTCGTCCGGGTCGCAGCCCGCGACGGCCATGCCGCGGTAGACGCCCAGCACGTTCGCACCGCGCTGCTCGGCGACCTTGGCCTCCATCAGCACGGACGCGGAGGCGCCGTCCGAGAGCTGCGAGGCGTTGCCGGCGGTCACGCTCGTGTGGGCCGTGACCTGGCCGTCGGGCAGGACCGGCTTGAGGCCGGACAGCGAATCGCGGCTCGTGGAGGGACGGTTGCCCTCGTCCTTCGTCAGCGTGACGCGCTCGCGCGTGATCTCGCCGGTCTCGCGGTCCTGCACGAGCTTGGTCGACTCGAACGGCACGATCTCGTCGTCGAAGCGGCCGGCCTCCTGCGCCGCGGCGGTCCGCTGCTGGGAGAGCAGCGCGAACTCGTCCTGGGCGTCACGGCTGACGCCGTAGCGCTCCGCGACGATCTCGGCGGTCTGCAGCATCGGCATGTAGAGGTCGGGGCGGTGCTCCTCGAGCCACGGGTCGTTCGCCCGGTGGCCGTTCATGTGCTCGTTCTGCGCGAGCGAGATCGACTCGACGCCGCCGCCGACCGTGATGTCCATGCCGTCGTGGACGATCTGCTTCGCTGCCGTCGCGATGGCCATCAGGCCCGAGGCGCACTGGCGGTCCACGGACATGCCCGAGACGGACGTCGGCAGGCCGGCGCGCAGAGCAGCCTGGCGACCGACGTTGAAGCCGCTGGTGCCCTGCTGGATCGCCGCGCCGAACACGACGTCCTCGACCTCGCCACCCTCGATGCCGGCTCGTCGCACGGCCTCGCGCACGGCGTGACCCGCCAGCTCCTGGGCCTGCGTGTCGTTGAAGGCTCCGCGATAGGCCTTGCCGATCGGCGTGCGGGCGGTCGAGACGACCACTGCCTCTCTCATGGGACGCTCCTGGGGTTCGAGATCGAGTGGGCCGAATGGTCGCGCTGGGGGCGACGAGCCCGTAATATGAATCTTACTTCAGTTTCAACTCTGGCGGCTGTGTCGGCGGATTGTCAACAGTGCGGCCGATTCCGCAGGAAGTGGGTAGGACGTCCATGGGCCGGAAATCCCCGCGCCGTGATGCTGCCGCGCGACGAGGGCCGGGCACGTCCCTGGTCATCGTCATGGCCCTGATGTCCACGGTCACCGCCCTGCTCCAGACGATGGCCGTCCCGGTCCTGGCCAAGATGAGCGACGACCTGGACGTCTCGACCGCCGCCGTCGGCTGGGTCGTCACGATCAACCTGCTGGCGGCAGCCGTGCTGACCCCCGTCCTGAGCAAGTCCGGCGACCTGCACGGCCGCCGTGCCCTCGTGCTCGGCGTCGTGGCCGCCGTCGCGATCGGGTCCTTCGTCGCCGCCGTCACGTCCGACTACTGGATCCTGCTCGCGGCACGGGCGGTCCAGGGCGCGTCGTTCTGCCTGTTCCCGCTGTCGGTCGGCATCCTGCGCGCGCACCTGCCCGCACGCCGCCTGCCGTTGGGGATGTCCTTCCTCACCGGAGCGATCAGCGTGGGAGCCGGCGCGGGCCTCGTGCTGACCGGACTGCTCACCCACGGCGACCGCGACTACCGCAACATCTTCTGGTTCACCATGGCCATCGCGCTCGTCCTGTTCGCCCTGGGCTGGTTCGTCATCCCGAGGGACACCCCGCAGCGTGCGGGACGCGTGGACTGGTGGGGCGGGCTCCTGCTCGGCATCGGCCTGGTCCTGGTGCTCCTGCCCATGACCCAGGGCAACTCGTGGGGCTGGGGCAGCCCGCTCACGCTCGGCTGCCTGGCCTCGGCTGTCGTGGTGCTCTCGCTGTGGCTCGTCGTCGAGGGCCGCGTGCCCGAGCCGCTCGTGCCGGCGGCCATGCTGCGGAACCGCACCCTGGCCTCGGTCAACGCGGTCGGGCTCTTCATCGGGTTCGGGATGTTCCTGGTCTTCCTGTCCCTGACCGCACTGGTCCAGGTCCCTGACACGCACGCCCACGGATTCTCCGCCTCCGTGCTCGAGACGAGCCTGGTGTACATGCTGCCGGCGGCGAGCATCGGGATCATCGCCTCGCCGCTCGGCGGAGTGTGGGTCGGGCGGTTCGGCGGCCGGGCCACCCTCGTCGCCGGATCCCTGCTGGGGCTGGCCGGCTACCTGCAGCTGCTCCTCCTGCACGACCGGGCCTGGCAGGTGATCCTCGGCGGAGTCGTCACCAACGCGGCGTTCAGCATCGGCTTCGCGGCCGTGCCGGCCGTGGTCGTGTCGGTGGTGCGGCCCGAGGAGACGGCCCTGGCGAACGCGATGGCCTCACTCTCGCGCACCGCGGGCAGCGCCCTGGGCAGCGCCCTCGTGGTGGCCCTCATCGCGAACCACCTGATGAGCGACGGGCATCCCGACGACTCGGTGTTCGTCATCGCGTTCGCGATCGGCGCCGCGACCATGGCGCTGAGTGTCGTCATCACCCTCGTCGGGGTCCCCCGCCACCGCTCCGCGGTCGCTGCCGAAGCCCGGGTCCCCGCACGATGACGAAGGCCCCCGACGCGATGCGCCGGGAGCCTCGAGGGTGAGCGTTCAGCTCGACGGCACCGAGATCTTCAGGGCGTCGACCCACAGCTGGGTCAGCGTCTCGACCATGGCGTCGATGTCCCAGGTCTCGCCCAGCACGAAGCGTGCGTACGCTGCTCGCGCCACCATGCCGGACAGGAAGCTGGCCGCCAGGAACGCGTCGACGTCCGATCCCGCGATGCCCTTCTCCTGCAGTTGACGGATGCTGCGCGCGTTGCGCTGCACGAAGGCCTCGCCACGCTTGCGCCGGCGCTCGCGGAAGTCGTCGTCGATGCTGGCGACCTGCTCGAGCAGGCCCATGAAGCGGGCGAACCGCTCGTACGACTCGAGGTAGCCCCGGTTCGAGGCACGGATCGACTCGATCGGGTCGTCACCCTGGGGCACGTTGCGCACGTCGGGGTGCAGCATCTCGTGCTCGACCTCGGTCAGCACCGCGAGGAAGACCTCTTCCTTGCTGTCGAAGTAGGTGTAGAACGAGCCCGCCGAGATGCCGGCCTCGCCCGTGATGTCCACGAGCCGCGCGTCGAGGAAGCCGTCACGCTCGAAGACGACGCGTGCCGCCTCGACCAGCCGGGCGCGCGTCCGCAGTCCCCGCGGTGTCGTGGGCAGCTCTCGCGGGCTCGCGGCTTCGGCGAAGCCCGCCGATCGACGCGGGCGTGGGGAAACGTCCGAGGTCATGCTCATCCCGCCATGCTAGGGGAATCCGGGCTCAGGTTCAGGCCCTTGAGCGTGAGCGACCTCATCATCGACCGCGCCATACCGGAGGCCGGCGCTCGGCGAAGGCGGTCGCCCCTTCGCGCGCGTCCTCGGAGCTGCTGACCCGCAGCATGACGGGCTCCTGCTTCTCCCAGCCCTGCTCCATGCCCCAGTCGCCGGCGTTCTCCAGCACGTACTTCGTGCCTTCGAGGGCGAGCGGTGCGTTGTCGACCAGCTGCGCCGCCAGGGCCAGCGCCTCGTCCAGCGCGTGGCCGGGCTCGGCGACGCGGTTGACCAGGCCGACCTGGTACAGGCGCTCCACGGACAGCGGGTCGCCGGTCAGGCCGATCTCGGCCGCCACGTGGTACGGGATCCGCTGAGCGAGTCGCAGCAGTCCGCCACCGGCGGCGATGAGCGAGCGCTTGACCTCGGGCAGGCCCAGCTTGGCGTCGGAGGCCGCCACGATCAGGTCGCACGCGAGCGCCATCTCGAGTCCGCCGGCGACGGCGAAGCCCTCGATCGCCGCGATGAGCGGCGTACGCGGACCGCGCTGGGCGAAGCCGCCGAACCCGCGGTCGTCCACTGCCGGGACGTCCCCCTCGAGGAACGCCTTGAGGTCCATGCCGGCACTGAAGCCCTTGCCCTCGCCGCGGATGATGCCGACGACGAGCGTCGGGTCCGCATCGAGGTCGTCGAGGACCGCCGCCATCTCACGGGCGACCTGTCCGTTGACCGCATTGCGTGCCTCGGGACGGTTCAGGGTGATGAGCAGGGCCCGGCCATCGAGGACCTTCTCGGTGAGTACGACCGACATGAGCATGTCTCCTGTGTGTGCTGGACGGCGTTGCCGCCGGTGGGGCGAACCGGCCGTGCGGGCGGGCGCGAGGGAGGAAGGGCGCACGCCGCCCGCACGACCAGGACTCAGGCGCGCGCGGCCGTCTCGGACTCCATGCGGCGCAGCTCGACGCGCGCGAGGGTGCGCTTGTGCACCTCGTCGGGGCCGTCCGCGATCCGCAGGGTGCGCTGGTGCGCGTAGAAGCTGGCGAGCGGGAAGTCGTCCGTGACGCCGCCGCCACCGTGCACCTGGATGGCGCGATCGATGATCTTGAGCGCCATCTCGGGTGCCTTGATCTTGATCGCGGCGATCTCGATGCGCGCCTTCTGGTTGCCGACCGTGTCCATCAGCCACGCGGTCTTGAACACGAGCAGGCGGGTGGCCTCGATCTCGATGCGCGCCTCGGCGATCCAGTCCTGGATGTTGGAGCGCGTGGAGACCGGCTGACCGAAGGTCGTGCGGCTCTGGGCGCGGGCGATCATCAGGTCGAGGGCACGCTCGGCCATGCCGATCGAGCGCATGGCGTGGTGGATGCGGCCGGGGCCCAGGCGGGCCTGGCTGATCATGAAGCCGTCGCCCTCGCCGGCCAGCAGCGCCGTCTTGGGAACGCGGACGTCCTCGAAGAGGATCTCGGCGTGGCCCTCGCGGTCCAGGTAGCCGAACACCGGCAGGCCGCGGACGATCGTGATGCCGGGGGCATCGATCGGCACGACCATCATCGACTGCTGGCGGTGCGTCTCGGCCTCGAAGTTCGTCTTGCCCATGACGATGAGGACCTTGCAGTTCGCGTGCAGCGCGTTCGAGGCGAACCACTTGCGACCGTTCAGGACGTACTCGTCACCGTCGGCGGTCATGCTGAGCTCGACGTTCGTGGCGTCGGAGCTGGCGACGGCGGGCTCGGTCATGCAGAACGCCGAGGCGATCTCGCCGGCCAGCAGCGGCTTGAGGTACTTCTCCTGGTGCTCCTCGGTACCGAAGAGCTGCAGCACCTCCATGTTGCCGGTGTCGGGCGCGTTGCAGTTCATCGCCTCGGGCGCCAGGTGGGGGCTGCGCCCCATGATCTCGGCCAGCGGGGCGTAGTCGAGGTTGCTGAGGCCGGGCGAACCCCAGGCCTCGTCCTTGTGCGGGTGGAACAGGTTCCACAGGCCGCGCTTCTTGGCCTCGGCCTTGAGCTCCTCGAGCACCGGCGGGTGGAAGTTCGGGTTGCCCGACTCGGCCATCTGGCGGTGGTAGACCTCCTCGGCCGGGTAGACGTGCTCGTCCATGAAGGCGAGCACCTTCTCCTGGTACTCCTTGGCGGTGTCGGAGAGTTCGAAATGCATGTCAGCTCCTTAGCTGGGTGTGGGTGTCTGTCTGGCGCTCAGGCGAGCGAGGCTTGGTACCGGCGCATGCCGGCCAGCCAGCGATCACGGTCGCCGGCCTTGCGTGAGGCGAAGGTCGCGACCTCCGGGTGCGGCAGGATGAGGAACTCCTCGGACTTCATCGCGGCGAGCACGATGTCCGCGACCTCGCGGGGCTCGAGCACGCCGCCGGCGTCGGTCACGGCCTGGGCCGCTCGACGCTGCGTCTCGTTGGTGATCGGCGTGCCACCGGTGAGCATGGCCGTGTTGACGCCCATGGGGCACAGGCAGCTCACGGCGACGCCTCGGTCCCCGTAGGTCACGGAGAGCCATTCGGAGAAGGCCACGGCCCCGTGCTTGGAGACCGAGTAGGTCGCCGACCCGATCTGGGTCAGCAGACCGGCCGCCGACGCGGTGGACACGAAGTAGCCGGCGCCGCGCTCGATCCAGCCGGGCACGAGCAGCTTCGCCGCCCTCACGTGCGCCATGACGTTCACCTGGTGGGCGAGGTCCCAGTCCTCCTCGGAGGCCTCGAGGCCGACACCGCCGCCGACACCGGCGTTCGCGAAGTAGATGTCGACCGGCCCGAAGGCGCTCTGCGCGGCGGCGATGATCTGCTCGATCTGGTCCGTGCGCGAGACGTCGCCCGCGACCGCCACGGCCGAGCCGGGGGTCGAGGAGTTCAGTCGCGCGGCGACGGAGTCGACGCCGTCGGCGTGGAGGTCGGCCACCACGACCTGCGCGCCCGCCTCGACGAGCGCCTCGGCCAGCGCCGCGCCGATGCCGCCGCCGGCGCCGGTGACCACAGCGACCTTGCCCGTGATGTCCATGGGGCGCCCTTCGTTCGAGTGTTCCGACGTTCGTCGATCCGTGACTTGCTTCACATCATCCTTACATGAAAGTGGACTCAAGTTCAAGACAGGACAGGCATCATCGCGTGGTTATATGAAATTGGATTCAGGTCTGCTTGGATGGCTCGCATGCATGCTTCCACCCGCCCCGGCGTCGCCGACCTCGACGCCTTGGGCTCAGCGCTGACCGTGGTCGCGCCGCCCGAGTTCGAGGACGACAACGGCCATGTGAACGTCGGACACTACTACCGACTCCACATGGAGGCCGCGGACAGCCACTTCCACGACCTGGGCTTCGACGACGACTACCGCGAGCGCACCGGCCACAGCGTCTTCAGCGTGGAGCACCACATCCGCTTCTACGACGAGTCGCTCGTGGGCGACGACCTCTCGGTCCACCTGCGCCTGCTCGGTGTGGGAGCCAAGGCGCTGCACGGGTTGACGATCATCGTGAATCGGTCCCGTGGCACGATCGCCAACACGCTGGAGTTCCTCGAGCTCCACGTCGACCTGACGACGCGGCGCACGGTCGAGATGCCCGAGGCCCTCCTCGCGCCGTTGCGCGCCGAGCACGATCGCCACGCCAGGCTGCCCTGGTCGCTCCCGCTGTCCGACGCGATGGGCGTTCGCTAGCCCACCGGCACCGCAGGGCGGGTGCGGCGGTGCTCGGGTAGCGTCGTGATCCCGCCCGAGGAGCGATGTCGATGCCCGAGAAGTCCGAGCCCCGGCTGACCGACGACGGCCGCCACGTCGTGATCGACGGGCGGCGCTGGCGTGCCACCGATCCGCGGATCCCGGACGGCCTGCGTCAGGAGCTCGTCGACGAGCTGATGAGCGCGCGGCGTGCCGTGAGGTCGGCCGATCCTGACGCGCGCGCCCGGGTGGCCGACGCCAAGGTCGCGCTCGGCGAGCGAGGCCAGCCGTGGTGGGAGGACCCGGAGCCCGAAGGGCTCGAGGCGCGCGCCACGGCCACGATCCGCTCCCTGCTGCGCAAGCGTGACGGCTCGACCATCTGCCCCAGCGACGTAGCTCGCGTCGTCGGCGGCGAGCAGTGGCGCGACCTCATGCCTGAAGTACGGCGGATCGCCGCGTCGCTCGCCCAGGCGGGCACCGTGGTGGTGACGCAGCGCGGAGAGCCGGTCGTGGCCACGGAGGCCAACGGCCCGGTGCGCATCGCCCGAGGCGAGCGATTCGCCTGACCGTCAGCGGACGCGCACGACCTTGCTCGCCCGGGCCGGCGTGATGAGGCCGTTCCCGGAATAGACGACCTGGATGCGGTGCTTGCCCTTCTTCCTGAGCTTGGGCAGCGTGAAGACGACGCGCCCCCGCTGCGATGCACGGATCGTGCGGACGGCGAGGCGCCTGGAGCCGTCGTACACCCGGACCGTTCCGGTGGGCGCGACCAGCGGCACCGCCACCCGGACGGCCAACCGCGCGCGCTTCGTCCGCTTGATCCTCGACGGCATCGCCAGCGTCACCCTTGCCGGGGCCTTCGCCTTCGGCACGGCGACCGAGGCAGTGAGGCTCACGCCCGAGAAGCTCCCGGACACGACCGTCTCGCGAGCCGTGAGAGTACGGCCCAGGTCGGCACCGGTCACCCGGTAGGACGGGCCGGAGGCGACGCGCGTCGTCCCACGCCACCACGAGATGGCCGACGTCTCGCCCCTGTTCGTCAGTCCCCTCGAGGTCGCGCGCAACACTCCCCCGGGCGCCCGGGGGCCGGAGATCGCCGGCGCTCCCATCGGGGCCGTGACCTTCGAGAGGTCGAGGATGCCCGTACCGCAGGCCGTGCGGCCGGTCGTGGTGCACCCGAGCACGTCCGTCGTGAAGGTGTCCCCACCCAGGTCGACGGTCGCCGGTCCCTTCGCGGACGCGAACGGCTGGACGGCCGCCTTCAGGCCCGCCTCCACGGCGGACGGGTTCGTGATGCCCAGCGAGTACAGCAGCGCCGCACCGGCGGACACGGCCGGGGCGGCCATGCTGGTGCCCTGGGCCCAGCCGAACGCGGGGCCTTCCGGAACCGTCTCACCGCTGTCGATCGTCGAGAGGATCCCTCGGTCCTGGCGCAGCGTCGGGACGAGCTGGTCGCCGCCGGGGGCGGCGACGTCGGCACCGGGGCCCGCGGCGGAGTACCACGCGCGGTGCCCGCTGTCACTCGTCGCGGTGACGCTGACGTACCCGTCGCACGAGGCCGGGACACTGCTCGCGACCGGCGCGATCGACTCCGCGGACGCGTTGCCCGCCGCCGCGACCACGGTGGCACCCTGGGCCCGCGCGAGGGAGCCCATCTCGCTGTAGAACTCGCACGCGTCCGCCACCTCGTCGGGGTAATCGGACTCGCCTCCCAGGGAGAGGTTGATGACCTGCGCAGGAGTCCGGTTGACCGGAACGTCCGGTTCACCAAGGTCGTACCCCGCTGCCCACAGGATGCCGGCCGCGATGTCGGAGTCCCAGCCGCCGCAGTGGCCGAGCACGCGCACGGGCTGGACCTTCACCCCGGGAGCCACGCCCGCGACGCCGATGCCGTTGCCCGCCTTGGCGGCCACCGTCCCGGCGACGTGCGTGCCGTGCCAGCTGCTCGGCGAGGTGTAGTCCTCGAGACCGGGGAGTCCTTCGAGCTCGGGATGGCATGCGACGAGCAGGTCCTCGTCGAGCCAGTCCCCCGGATCGGCCGGGTTCGCGTCCCAGCCGTCACCGTCCCCGGCGTTGACGAAGGTGCCGGCACAGCCCGAGCGGAAGCCCGTGCACTCGTCCTCGACGAAGTCGCGGCCGGGCACGGTCTGCCCGGCGAGGTCCGGATGGCTCACCAGGCCGGTGTCGACCACCGCGACGACGACGGAGCCGCTGCCCTTCGTCGCACGCCACAGGGACGGCGCCTTCGTCGTGAAGCCGCCGGCCGTCGGCAGCCCGTCGATCGTGTCGCGGGTGTCCCACAGGTTGCCCTGCACGGTGGCGTACGGGTCGTCGACCACCACGGGCGGCGCGGCCGCCACCGAGCGCAGCGTGTTCGGGACCACCCACTCCACGTCGGATCGCGCCTCGATCGCCTCGATCGCCGGAGCCAGGTCCGCCACGGGGACCGGGGCACCGAGCTCGAGCAGCGAGAGGCCGGCGGGCGCCGTACGCGTCGCGCCGATGTCGGCACCGCTGGGCAGCTCGGGCGCCGCGCTGCGCG
>NZ_DAMDLR010000017.1:55870-56153 GCF_032084975.1 Aeromicrobium sp. | reverse complement strand
CCGCCCTGCGCGCCGAGCCGCAGAAGGTCGCGACCCGCATCGCCAGCGGCGCGGTCCTGAACGCGGTCGCCACCGAGCTGCCGTGGCTGTGGGGCGGCTCGGCCGACCTCGCCGAGACCAACAACGTCGCGATCAAGGGCGCGCGCAGCTTCACGCCCTCCGCCTACGCCGGCGACGAGTGGCCGGGTGGCCCCGACGGCACCCTGGTGCACTTCGGCATCCGCGAGCACGCGATGGGCGCGATCCTCAACGGCATCGCGCTGGGCGGCCTGTCCCGCCCGTT